>CAZFHI010000013.1:0-50687 GCA_964518875.1 uncultured Oscillospiraceae bacterium | reverse complement strand
TACAGACCGTCGTTTTATCTTTAACTCGGTCTCACATCATTGACAAATGTACAGGCAGCGTCAGAAGCGCGTTTAAATCAACAAAAATACTTTCCGGCATAAAGTATTCAAGCCCAGTTAAGCGTTAACATGGTATTTTTATACACGTTGTGCTATCATATGCTTATTGTCAGCAGTTAAAGGAGAAGCTTAATGCAATTTTGTTTACACCAGGATCTCGACTGCCTTCATAAAAACAGGCTCGAGCCAAGAACGTTTTCTGTTCCGTACCCTGACGCGAAGCTTGCTAAAAAGAATCTGCCCGCTCTTTCGCCTTATTTTACGTCTCTTAACGGGCTATGGCGCTTTGAGCTTTTAAACGGCAGCGACGCGATAGATGAGGATTTGCTTAAATGCGCGCCTGACAACAGCATAGCTGTTCCCGGGTGCTGGCAGACGCAGGGCTTTGACGCTCCGCAGTACACCAATATACGCTACCCCATACCCTACGACCCGCCGTATGTGCCGGACGATAACAAGGTGGGCTGGTACCAGAGGAATTTTTATCTGCCCGAAGCCTTTTTAAACAGGGAAACCGTTCTGCGCTTTGAAGGCATAGATTCCTGCGCTTACGTATATGTAAACAAGCGGTTTGCAGGCTTTACAAAATGCCCGCATTTAACCGCGGAATTTAACATAAGCGCGTTTTTGAACGACGGAGAAAACACGCTCGACGTTCTTGTATTCAAATGGTCGGACGGAACCTATATTGAAGACCAGGATAAATGGCGCTTAAGCGGCATATTCAGAGACGTAAGTCTTTTAAGCTTTTCATCAAAAAGAATAGAAAACATTAACGTATCCGCCACTTTGTCAGACGATTACGCTTCCGGCATACTAAACGCGAGCGTAAACGTACAGGGCGCCGACATAGTTGAATTTAGCTTGCTTAGCCATGATGACAAAAACGTATTCACGGAAAGCGTCCGCGTTAAAGACGGCGTCGCTTCTTTAAGCAAAAAACTAAGCGACGTTTCCAAGTGGACTGCTGAAACGCCCTGTCTATACACATTGCTTGTAAGCATAAAAAACCAGGCGCAGGCGGTAAAAGTCGGCTTTCGCCGCATAGATACGGATAAAGGCAGGCTTTTAATAAACGGCGTTCCCGTAAAACTTAAGGGCTTAAACCGCCACGACACGCATTTTGCTTTAGGCGCTTTCAGCCCTGTTGATCTTATGGAAAAGGATGTAAAGCTTCTGAAGCGCTTCAACATGAACACTGTGCGCTTAAGCCACTACCCTGCGGATCCCGCCTTTTACGATTTGTGCGATTATTACGGGCTTTACGTTATAGACGAAGCGGACATAGAGTGCCACGGCGTTGATTTTATCGACGATATGAACCTAATCGCCCGCGACACGCGCTTTGAAAAGCAAATGGTGGACAGATGCGTGCGCATGGTCAAGCGGGATTTTAACCACCCCTCCATTATATTCTGGTCCTTAGGCAACGAATCCGGCTACGGAGTAAACCATGTTAAAATGGCGGAAGCTGTAAGAAGCCTTGACACGTCGCGCCTTATACATTACGAGCAGGACTTTGAAGCAGAGTCCGCCGATATGTATTCCAATATGTATCCTTCAGTGGAATATGTTATAAAGCAGGGCAAATCAAAGAACTCCAAGCCCTACTTCATATGCGAATACATACACTCTATGGGGCAGGGGCCCGGCAACATAGAGGATTACTGGCAAGCCATATACAAGTACGACCGTCTTACGGGCGGCTGCGGCTGGGAGATGGTGGATCACGGGCTTCTTACAAAAACATCTGACGGAACACCGTACTTCGCCTACGGCGGAGACTTTGGCGATTATCCTAACGACGGCAATTTCTGTATTGACGCTTTCTTTTCACCTGAACGGAAGCCGCACAGCGCCATGCTTGAATACGCCCACGTGGTGCGTCCAGTAAGGGCGGAGCTTACAGACGAAAAAAACGGGAAAATACGCCTTAAAAATCTGTATAACTTTACGAATTTAAGCGTATTCAATATCTTCTGGTCAGTCGAAGGCGAAGGCAGAGTATATTCTTCAGGCTCGTTAAACGTTAAATGTCCGGCCGGCAAAAAGCGCACGGTTTCTCTTGCGTTAGGCGCATACAAAAAAGGCTCGTTTTTAAATCTTGAGTTCCGCCTCGCAAAAGCTACCTCATGGGCTGAGCAAAATTACCTCGTTTGCCGCGATCAGCTTGAATTAAGCGAAGGCTTTGAAGAAGACGCATTTAAAGAACCTGCAAAGTCGCTTAACGCCGCATGGCACAAGCAGCTTTATACCGTAAGCGCTGGAAGCTGCGAATACGTTTTTTCAAGAAACGGTTTGGAAAAAATACGCCGCTCAGGCTTTGATTTAACCAACGCTCCGTTTACTGTAAATATGTACAGGGCTACCACGGATAACGACAGGGGCTTTGCAAACATAGCCAAGGCCTGGGAAACGTACGGCCTTAACCGGCTTCAGCAGAGGGTTACAAATTTCAGCGCTCAGGAAGTGGAAGATAGAATTACCATAATAGTTGAAAGCGCTCACGCGCCAAAAATTTACCCGCCCATAGTAAAGACCGTGCAGGAATTTATAGTGCTTAACACGGGAGAACTTAAATACAGTTTAAGCTTCGTGCCGCTTAAATGGAACGAGCACGGCATAGGCAATAAGCCCAGGGATCTGTTTAAAAACATGTACGTCCCGCGCCTTGGCTTCAGGTTCAGCATGCCCGAAGAATTTAAGAATGTACGCTGGCTTGGCAGAGGCCCGAATGAAAGCTATCCCGATAAAAAAAGCTACGCGTTTATCGGTCTGTACAAAAAAACCGTTTCGGAAATGCACGAGGAATATATTTACCCGCAGGAAAACGGTTCCCACGAAGACACTAAGTTCGTATCCGTGCAAAACGACTCAGGCCTGGGGCTTATTATAGCGGGCGAAAAATTCGCCTTCACATGCCACGACTACAGCCAGGAAGATCTCCAGGCAGCAAAGCACAGCTTTGAGCTTCCCAGAAACAAGGACACGTTTGTCAGCGTAGACGGCCTTATGGGTCCATTAGGCAGCAATTCCTGCGGACCTGAGCCGCTCGAAAAAGACAGGCTGTACCTTAACAAAAACTTCAAGTTTTCATTTGTAATCAAGCCCTACGACGGGCAAAGCATATCTACGAAGCAGGCGGCGCATACAGCCGCAAGAAGGATGGAATTATGAAAACAAAAATTTACGGACACAGGGGCGCTTCAGGGTACGCGCCGGAAAACACGCTTGCGGCGTTCAGCCTTGCGGTCGAGCAGCGCGCCGACGGAGTAGAGCTTGACGTGCAGCTCACCCGAGATAAGCAGCTTGTAGTGGCACATGACGAAAGAATAGACCGCGTGAGCGACGGCACGGGGCGCGTATGCGACATATCGCTTCGCAGCCTTAAAAAGCTTAATTTCGGCGTAAACCATATGGGCTATGAAAGCGAAAAAATACCTACGCTCGAAGAAGTGTTCGACCTTCTTAAAGGCACAAACCTTAACATAAACATAGAGCTTAAAAACAGCATACTGCCATATGAAGGCATGGAGGAAGACTGCCTTGAACTGGCCGCAAAAAAAGGCATGGAAGACAGGATAGTATATTCTTCATTTAATCATTACAGTATGTTAAAATTAAAAAAGATAAACCCCGAAGCTGTATGCGGCATTTTGTACAACTGCTGCATAATAAAGCCGTGGGACTACGCTGAAAGCATAGGCGTTGACGCGCTGCACCCGCATTTTGGAGAAATACTGCTTACCCCTGACGAATGCAGCGAAGCGCACGCGCTAAACCTTGCGGTAAACACGTGGACTGTAAACGAAGAAGCGGACATGCAGCGCGTGCTCTTAAGCGGAGCGGATATACTTATAACCAACTACCCTGACAGGGCTAAGGCGCTCGCAGAAAACCTTTTCAAGGAATAATTTGCGTGGTATAATTAACCGAATATCAAGGAGGGACAACAATGTCAGGACATTCTAAATGGTCAAACATAAAGCATAAGAAAGGCAAGGCAGACGCCGCAAGAGGAAAAATATTCACTAAAATAGGGCGCGAAATAGCCATGGCCGTAAGGGAAGGCGGAGGCGACCCTGAGCTTAACGGCAGGCTGCGCGACGTTATAGCTAAGGCGCGCGCAAACAACATGCCTAACGACAACATAGAAAGAAGCATAAAAAAGGCTTCCGGGGAGCTTGGAAACGTCAACTATGAAGAAATAGTCTATGAAGGCTACGCCCCGGGAGGCATTGCGGTGATACTTGAAGTCGTTACAGACAACAGGAACCGCACCGCTTCAGATGTCCGGCATATATTCGACAAAAACGGCGGCTCGCTCGGACAGACCGGCTCTGTCGGCTACCTTTTTAACTACCAGGGCACTATACTTATAGAAAACAGCGACGAGATAGACGAGGACGAGCTTATGATGAACGCCCTTCAGGCAGGCGCCGAGGACGTTAAGGTAAGCGAAGAGGGCTACGAAATTATTACCGCCCCCAACGACTTTTCTTCCGTGCGCGAGGAGCTTGAAAAGGATAATTATCAGTTCGTTTCGGCTGAAAGAGGCTATGTTGCGCAGATGCTTAACGACGTAACAGACGCTGAAACCGTTGAAAAAATAAATAAGCTGCTCGATATGTTAGACGACGACGACGACGTCGTGGCCGTGTACCATAACGCCAATCTGCCGGATGACGACAGCGACGAGGAATAGCATTTTATTAAGCGACGCCCATAGTGTAAGCTGAAATTGCAAGCGCTGCGGCGTACGTAAGCAATAAAAAAGCCCGTGTTTCACAGGCTTTTTTATTTTGAGAGGAGGGTTTTTTTAAAGCTTTGCGCATGCAAATTTTGAGAGGAGGAGTTCGTTAATGTTTCGCATACGTCAACTTTTGGAAGGAGAGTTCCGTTTAAGTTTCGCTTGCGTCAACTTTTGCTAAGAGAATTTCTTTAAGCTTTCGCTTGCGTCAACTTTTGGAAGGAGAATTTCTTTAAGGTTTCACTTACAAATTTTGAGAGGAGGAGTCCGTTAATGTTTCGCATACGTCAGCTTTTGCTAAGAAAATTTCTTTAATGTTTCGCTTGCAAATTTTGAGAGGAGAAGTCCGTTAATGTTTCGCTTGCTTCAACTTTTGGTAAGAGAATTTCGTCAGCTTTTTGTTTTATTCAAACTTCTGCTTGATTTTGTAGTAAGGCTTCAGCAGCAGCGCTGCAAAGCATATGCACAGCGCCGTTAATATGCGGTGGTAGTAGCGCAAATCAAGCACGGACGGTATGCGCATTTCTATAAGGTTTGTTACGGTTTCGCGGTTGTTCCAGAACGCCGTGCTTATATCTGACCATTCCACTAAAGTGGCTGGCACCCATTCGGGGAAAATGTACACAGGCTCTACCATGAACTGAAACAGCATATATACCGCGTAAAGCCAGCACAGCCATAAGGCGAAAACAAGAACCGCCTTAATAATCCATACGGGAAGCAGATCCTGGAAGTATTGATTCGTCAGCTTCGCTTTTTCTTTTTCAAACTGCACTTTGGAAAACACAATCAGCATTTTTTTAAGTATGCCAAGCGCAAGTATGGCGATATAGCCCGCTCCCCAGCGCACAGGCAGGAGGCTCCTGTGCTTTTCTTTTGACAGGTTATACAAGGTGCCGCCGGGATTTATGCTCTTAAGCGAGCTTTCTATCTTTCCATGCGCTCCCTGCCCTTTTTGCGTTTTAACGTTTATTGAATAAATATCGCTCTGGAAGCTTATTTTATCAAGAGCCTTGAGCGGGACGGAGATTCTAAGCTCGTCCTTTTCCGCCGCGCTTCTACCATGCTTTATAACGCCTACTACGCGAAACTCCCTGCCGTCTATGGTAAGCAGCCTGTCTATGGGCTCGCCTGTGCGGAAAAGCTTTACCGCCGTCTGCTCGTCAAGAACGGCTGTGTAGGCTCCGTTGTCTATTTCTTCCTGGTACAAAAGCCTGCCCGAAGCAAGCACCGGAGCGTCTATCATATATATATCGCCCCAGAAGCCCATTACGCACGCCTGCACGGAAGAATCGCGGTCGCTCGTAAGCGACGCCCCGTTCTTCAAAGACACTATCATGCTTGACGATACGTTTTCGCCCCATTCTTTTTTCGCTTCGTCTATTCTCTTAAGCATATTATCCGTTTCTGAAAGAGGCGTTTTTTTTGTTTCTTCTTCCTGCGCCTTGTCTTTTTCTTTAATTTCTTCTTCAACGCCCGCTTTGGGGGCTGCGAAAACGTAAGACAGATAATCAGGCCGGCTTTTTACAGACGTATATGCAGACGCGATGAGGGCGAGCAGAATTATAAGCAGTACGGCTCTTTTAGTTGACATATTCCATTACCTGCTGGCCGTCTTTTATGGTTCTGTCCTCATTGTCCGCTATTTCCTGATAGCTCAGGTCGTCCTCTAAAGACACCATTTTATCAGACTTTTCTATTACCTTTACGGGGAATTTTTTTACGGTTTCTGAAGAGTTGCTAAGCATGCCGCCCCAGCTTCTGTTAACTACGAACACGTAATTGCTGCCGTCTGAATCCGTCCTTAAGGCGCTCGCGGGAATAAGCGTGCTCGTGTTGTCCGCCTTGTATATAATATGCGCTTTAATTTCCTTATCTATTATATTGGAAAGCCCGCCCAGGCTTGAAATATCCTTTTCTTTAAGGTCAATGTAGGCAGTTTTCTTGTTGTCGGCTGACAGCCTTATATCCGAAATGCTCAGATCTTTCTTTATGCCTTCAACGCTTACCTTCATTCCTTTTTTAATCGTCTTTTTAATGTTTGAAATATCGCAGCTTAGAACGGGTATTTCGCCCTCCCGGCTTATATGGTACAAGGGCTTTATGCCGTCGTATGTGTCGCCCACCTTAAGGGAAAAATCCGTAAGGAAGCCGTCGTGCGGCGCATATACCGCCTGCATTTTGGCTTTCTTTTCTTCAAGCTCCAGTATGCTTTTTTCTGCCTTTTCACGCTTTTCTATAAGCCCGTCGCGCTCTTTTATGTATTCAAACGTGCCGTCGCCTACGCGCTTTATATTTGTTTTGCCCTGGTATATATCGCGGTAGAACTGCTTTGCAGCGTCGTACTTTAAGAAGGCTTCATAGGTTTTTTTCATCTGCGCCTTTAAGCCCGGGTACTCCTTTTCATCAGGATATTCAACGGGTTTTGGCGTTTCCTGCGGTTCTTCATTGCTCTGCTTCTTTTTTTCTTCTTCATCAACAGGCCTTACGCCCCACGTTTCAATATCCGGGTTTAATTCATAGCCTAACTGTGAAGCCAGCATAATCGCGTTAATGCGTTCAAAATAATAGTCGTCCGCCGTATGTATCATTTTATTATAGGCGTCGTTATGCTCTGAATTCTGCTTAATGCGTATGCTTTTCGCTATGCGCTCCGTGGTTTCGCGCGCAGCCTTCATATATTCATCCTCAAGAGGCTTTATTTTGCTCTCAAAGTCTGTTGGAATAAACTCTGCAAGCAGGTCGCCTTTTTTTACGCTGTACCCTGTTTTGGCGGTAACCTTGCTTACAGTCGCGCCCAGGCCCTGCGCTTCTTTTATAACGACGGGGTCTCCCTTTGAAAAATCAAGCTTCGCCGTTACGGGTATTTTTTCTTCAAGCTTTCCCCTCGTCGAACTTATCTTCTGTATCTTAGGCGTAGTAATTGTCTGTATGGTCTTGCTAAAGAACATGCTCACAAGCAGCACCACCGCTAAAATAACTATGCCCTTCAGAGCTTTCTGTTTAAAAGTCATGCTGATACCTCATTTCATATCGCTCAGCTGTATGCCAAGCAGAATATCCTCTTGAAAATACGTATATATTAAGAGCGCCGGCAGTATATACAGCGCCGCGCCTGCAAAAGCCACGCCCGCTTCATTAGTGCTCATGTCGTTAAACATAACGGACAAAGGCATTAAATCTCTCGTGTTGCTAAGATATATAAGCGGCTGTTCAACAAGGTTCCAGCTGTCCGCAAAGGAAAGCGCGCAGGCGGCGCCCAAAATCGGCTTTGAAATAGGGAGCACTGTGTGGAAAAACGTGCGCACCGTTCCCGCGCCGTCCATAAGTCCGGCTTCGAGCATATCCTTAGGTATAGTAATCATATACTGTCGCACGAGGAATACGTAAAACGGCGAAATAACCATTGGCAGTATTATGGCCCATCGCGTATCCATAAGCCCTAAAAAGCGCATAATAAGAACGCTCGGCGCCATAGTAACCTGGAAAGGCAAAAGCATGAGAGCCAGAATGCCAAAAAATAAAAGATCGCGGCCCTTAAACTTAAAGCAGCTCAATGCGTACGCAAACGCCGGTATTATAATTGCCTGCCCTATCAGTATGCTTACTGTGTATATTACAGAGTTGTTGAACAGCTGCAGATAAACGGGCTTTTCTATAAGCAGGCTGTAATACTGCCTTAGAGAAAAGATTGACGGCGCAAGCAGTATATCCATAAAGGCTTTTTCGTCATAGTTATTGCGCGTTTCAAGGTAATTGCTCATTTCCTTTGTGGGGAAAAACGAATACAAAAACGTAAGCACTATGGGCAGCAAAACTATAACGCATATCAGCACAAGCAGCACATAGGACAGCACGCGCAAAGCCCTGCTGCTGCCCGGCTTATGATGTGTTTTGCTCAAGCTACTCATTGCTTCTTACTCCTTTTTGCGCGTAAAGCACGCCAAACAGCGCGAGCACTATAACCGCGAACGAGTATGCGGCCGTTGTAACGTCCTGGTAGTCTAATTTTGAAAACTTGTTGTTCATAAAGTGCTGCAACGTGTACACGGCTTCGTTTGGATAAGCGCCGCCTATAAAATACACTTCCTTGAATATTTTAAACGCGTTCACCCACGCCAGAACAAACACCAGGAACGCCGTCGGCAAAATTAAAGGCAGCGTTATTTTTACCGCCTGTTTAAAGGCGTTCGCGCCTTCAAGCCTTGCAAATTCATACAGTTCTTCAGGAACCGATTCAAGCGCCGCGGAGAAAATAACTATTGAAAAGCCTATGTTCTTCCATACATACAACAGCACTATAGGCACGCGCAGCTTTTCGCTTTCAAGCCACAAAACTCGCCCCGCGCCAAGCAGCTCGGCGAGCCTGTTTATTGGTCCTCCAAAGTCAAACAGAAGCGTCCATATGATAAGCAGCGCGGCCGTTGGAACAAGATAAGGCATAAGCAGTATGTTCCTGAAAGGCAGGGAGTTTCTTCCAAGGGACCGCAGCATTATGGACAGTATAAAGCTTAGAACAAATATAAGCGGCGCCGATATAAGCGAAAGCTCAAGGGAGTTCTTGAGCCCTAAGCGAAACACTCCGTTTGCCCAGACGCGTTCATAGTTCTGCAGTCCCACAAAGCGGTTGTTTACTGTTCCGTCTGTCAAACTAAAGTATATGCCTCCGGCAAACGGCACAAGGTAAAACAGCATAATGCCTGCAAGCCCTGGCAGTAAAAACAGCCATAAACTTTTTTTCCTGGTAAACATTTTCCTACTTTCTCTTAAGCAAGTTCTTTAAAACCCTTCGCCAAAGCGTCCAAAGGCGCTTTGGCGATACTCCGTTTTATTGGTTTTCAAGCCTTATAAGGTTTAGTTTCGCATCCATTTCTTTTATGAACGTTTCCAGATCTATCTGCCCTTGAGTAAGGCGGCTTCTTAAAGAGTAAAGCTGCTCTTCGCTGTTTATTATATTATTTGAGTAGCCTTCAACGTATACGGTTTTAAGAAACTCCTTAAACTCGTTCAAGTCCTCAAGCGTATACTGATATTTGCCTTCGCCGTCAAGCAAAAGCTGATAGTTAAATTTAAGCTCTTGCAGCATTTCTTCCTGCTGTGTTTTTTCAGCGCCTTCGGCTTCCTCAAGCTGTTTTTCCGCATTCGCTATTGTTTCTTCAAAATACTCCAGGTTCTTCTTGTAATAGGGGTTTTCAACAAGCTCGTTAAAGTCCTTTGAAAGAACTATCTTGGTGTCAAAGCCCTTCAATTCTATATTTGTTTTTACATAAAGCTTTGCCGTATCTATGTTTTTGCTTTGAGAACTTATCATCATGTATGCAACATCCGCGCCTTTGCCCGCGGGAACGTCGTCCTTTACCTTAAGAGAAATAGGATATAAAGGATATTGCTCTTCATAGCGGTCGCTTTGCATTCCGCTTTCGTCCATTTTAGCTATGAGGCGTTTTTTTTCATTATACGATCTTAGAGAATTTATGTCCAAAGGCTGCTGTCCAAAAAGCGTGGGGCGTTCATAAAACTCCATAGCCTCTTCATCGCTCGTTGGTTCTTCGACGTCTTCAACGCCTTCCAACGCCTCTGTGAGTTTTTTATACATGGCTCTAAATTCCGGAGTGTCGAATTTAAGCTCCTGGCCGCTCATATTTATATAGCTTAAATAAGTGTCAAACAGCATATGCCAGGCCGATTCTTTTGTCTGCCTCCAGTCAAAGAAACTGTATTCTTCAGTTATATCCTGGTTATTGTGCCACCAGACTATGCAGTCGCAAAATTCGTCAAAGGTTTCCGGAATTTCTATATTCAACTTTTTAAACAAATCCGGGTTGCAGGAGTAATTATTTATCTGCACCAAGACTGGCAGAGCGTATATTTTCCCGTCGTCCGGGTTTACTTCTTTGTAATAAGGATAAAGCGAATCGTAAAATTCCTTTACCCCAGGTATATCGGACAAGTCTAAAGCGTAGCCCTTATCTATAAGGTTTCTTATATCTGTTTGGCTCGACCGCGCCGTAATAATGTCTATGTCGCCGCCGCCTGTTATAAGCTTTTCAGAAAGTTCCTTTGCAACGTCGCCATAGAAGTCGATAACGTTTACAGCTGTGCCTTCTAATTTCTTAATGGTCTTTTCGTGCTCGTATCCAAACATTGAGCCTAAAATATTAAGCGTGTTTTTAGGAAGGTCTTCAGGGTCAAGAGAAATTATGAGCACTTCGCCGTTCATTTGCTGCGCCATTCTGTTTTTATCAAGCAGAGTATAATTGCTCGAATCCGAAAAATAGTAGCTTGTCGGAATATAAGCTATGCGCTCTGTCGCGCCGTCGTCATTGCGCTTAAATACGTCTCCGCTGTCCTTAACCAGGAATATGTAATCTTCCAAAGGGTTATACATTACGTTCCCGTAAAATCTTTCATTGTCTTCGTTAAGCACAGGACCTATTTCTTCAAATTCCCCGGTCGCTATATCAAAGGTACCCAGCATCGCGCCTTCGTTCTTTTTAAAGTCTAATGAAGTAATGAGAAGCTTGCCGTCTTTATACGCGCACATGCTTCGTATATTTTCAATGTCGTTGTAAATTTCTTCTTCGCCTGTCTTTAAATCAAACAGAGACAGTATGGTTTCATCGGAACTGTCCACATTATAAAGTGCGCAAAGCTTTCCGTTAGTTAACTGCAGCGCCGAAGGATAAGAAATATACTCTTCTTCGGATTCACCGTCGTAAGAATCGTAAGTTTCAATATGGTTTGACATATCGAATTTGATTTCTTCTTTTATAACCATCTTGCCGTCAACGCCTTCTAAAGCGCAGAGCAATCCTTCGCTTGAGTAAAAAGCGTACAGTTTTTCACCGTCAGTAAGCAGCTGCGTAATGTATCCTTTAAATTCTTTATTCCCTTTGGCATAAAGGCTTAGTTCTTTGTCGTTTTCGCGCAGAACATACACGTCGTTTTCAGTGCTCGCGTAAATAGCGCCGTCTAAATACACAAGGCTGCTTATATAGGCGGTATCCCTTATTTCTTCCGGCATCTGGTACGCGCCAAGCATGCGTTCTTCCGCAACGCCAGCGCTAAACGGCAGCACCGCAAGCGCCATAAGCAATGATAACAGTTTTTTCATAACGTCCTCACTTTTAAAATTTAATCGAATTTCTTTATAAGCATCGCTATATTATATATTAAATGATTGAAATATCTTTTCTGCAGAACATTGGTTTATTTTTCTTATATTTATTTTGCTATATTTTTATTGATTCTCCATCCTTATAAGATTAAGCTTCGCGTCCATTTCTTTAATAAAGGCTTCAACGTCTATCTGCCCGTCAATTAAACGCTGTCTTAACAAATACAAGGTTTCTTCCCCGTAATCAATATTGTTTGAATAGTCTTCAAGATATACGTCTTTAAGGAAGCTCTTAAATTCATTCAGGTCTTCACGCGTGTACTCGTACTTGCCTTCGCCTTCAAGCGTCGCCTGATAGCTTACTTCAAGCCCTGAAAGTATTTCTTCCAGATGCGTTTTTTCAGCGCCTTCCGCGTCTTTAAGCTCCTTTTCAGTGTTCGCTATTGCATCTTTAATAGACTCAAGCTGTCTGTTGTAATAGGGGTTTTCAACAAGCTCGTCAAAGTCTTCCGAAAACTGCGCCTTTGTTTTGGCGTCAAGCAATTCTACAATCGCTTTTACATAGGCTTTTGCCTGTTCCGTGTTTTTGCCCTGCGAGCTTATCATAAGGTAAGCGGCGTTTACTCCTATGCCGGATGGAAGATCGTCTTTTACTTTAAGCACTAAAGGGTAGAACGGATAGGTTTCTTCAAACATGTAGTTTTCTTTAAAGCTATCGCTTGCCTTATCCTTAACGCGGTTCATTTCGTTATAGTTGCTTATAAAATTCAGATCAACCTGCTGTTGTCCAAGAAGTGTGGAGCGCTCATAAAATTCCATTAACTCTTCATCCGTTTCAGGTTCCTGGATTTCTTCAACGTTTTCCAAAGACTTTGTAAGTTTTTCCACCATAGATCTGAATTCCGGAGTATCATATTTAAGCTCCTGACCGCTCATTCTTATAAAGCTGCGGTACACGCTGAAAAGCATATTCCACGCGGCCAACTTAGTCTGGGACCAATCGTAAAAGTTATATTCTTCTGTAATATCCGGGTTCTCGTTCCACCAGACCATGCAGTCGCATAGTTCGTCAAATGTTTCCGGTATTTCCATGCCAAGCTTTTTAAACAGATCAGGGTTGCAGGAATAATTGTTGAATTGCGTCCATACAGGCAGAGCGTATATTTTGCCGTCGTCAGGGTTTACTTCTTTATAATAAGGATAAAGCGAATCGTAAAATTCCTTTACTCCCGGAATATCGGACATATCCATGGCGTAACCCTTGTTTATAATGTTTTTTATATCCGTTTCGGAAGACGAGGCTACCATAATGTCTATATCGCTGCCGCCTCCCGATACAAGCCTTTCGGAAAGTTCCTTTCCCATATCGCCAAAGAAATCTATAACGTTTACCGATACGTCCGGAAGCTTCTTTATAGCCTTTTCATGCGAATTGCTCAGCATCAAGCCAAGAATATTAAGCGTGCCTTCAGGCAGGTCCTCAGGGTTAAGAGACGTTATATGAACATCGCCGTCTATTATATGAGCCATCCTGTTTTCAGGCAGAAAGGCGATTTCGCTTCCTGAGCCGAAGAAAGAGAATCTTGAAGGAAAATAGGCTACGCGCTCTGGTTCGCCTTCGTCATTGTGCTTAAATACATTGCCGTCTTCAATAAACAATATATAATCTTCAAAAGGGTTATAGGCTACGCTTCCATAGAAGTTGCTGTTATCTTCGCCGTTTATCACAGGGCCTATTTCTTCCATTTCCCCGGTGTTTAAGTCAAACGTACTTATAATAGGGCCTTCTTCTGAATTATAATCCACTGTTGTAATAAGCAGCTTGTCTTCTTTATAGACGCACATGCCCATTATATTTGAAATATCGTCGTATATTTCTTCCTCGCCTGTTTTTACGTCAAACACGGAAAGAACGCTTTGACTCATGCCGTCAACGGAGTACAGAGCGCAAAGTTTGCCTTTTAGCATATGTATCGCCTGCGGATAGTCAACATACTCTTCTTCAAACTCGCCCTCTAACGCTCTGATGTGGTTTGACATGTCAAACTCTACCTCGTCCTTAACCGTCAAATTGCCGTTGCTGCTTTCTACGGCGCAGAGCAAGCCCTCGTTTGCATAAAAAGCGTACAGCTTTTCGCCGTCTGTGAGCAGGTGCGTAATATATTTGTTATCTTCTTTGTCTGGTTTTGCATACAGTCTGAACGCTTTATCATTTTCATGCAAAACGTATATATTATTGTTGGCGGTTGCGTAGACGGCGCCGTCAAAATATAAAACGTCTCTTATATACGCGGTTTCGCTTATATCTTCAGAAATCTTAAATACGCCAAGCATGCGCCCTTCCTGCGTCGCGCTTGCAGAAAGCGGCAGCAGCGCAATTACCATCAGCAGTGATAACAGTTTTTTCATGAGATCCTCACTTTCAAAATTTAATCAAATTTCCCTAAAAGCATTGTCTCTACTATATTAGACGATTTAAACAGGCATTTTGTTGCACTAAAAACAAGAGATTCTTAAAAAAAGTTTTTATTTTGTATAATCAGGTTGCCTTTTTATACACGTTATGTTCCTTTACAGCTTTTAGCGCAGACGCTTCAGCTTGTATAAGCTGCCGGCCGCAGCTTTTTCTTCCTCCATTTCTTAGTTTTCTATAAGCTTTTCTAAGCTTATCGCTTAGCCTTTTTCATTGTACGCCAAGGTTTTGTAACAGTCAATTAAATACGCATTAATTTTACATTAATTTCGTAATATTTGCCTGCGGGGCGGCGCCTGCGGCAGTATATAAAAACACAGCTTCAAAGCTTCGCTTTAGTATGCGCTAACGATCTATGACGCGCTTGCCATTAAAAAAGCCCTTCAGCTTAAAAGCTAAAAGGCTTTAACAATTTTATTTTAATCGGTAAACAGGTCGCTTGCGATGGTAAGCTTTTTTAATATAGCCGTTTTCTTATAAACGTGCTTTTCAAACTTGGACAGTACGTCGTCTACGAACACAACGGCGTCCGCAATGTGTTCCCCTTTGTTAAGCATAACGCACTCGGACTTGGCGCCAAGCGTAACGTCTGAAATTTCAGCCCTTGTTGGTATGCCTGTTTTTACCAGCGTTTCAAGCACCTGCGTCGCCCAGATTACAGGCACATGCGCGGCTTCGCATATCCAGAGTATTTCTTCCTGGTATTCCGAAAGCTTTGTGTAGCCCACTTCCACCGCTAAGTCTCCCCTGGCTATCATAACGGCGGCAGGCACGCGGGAAGCCGCGGCCACCAGAACCTCGGGCAGTATGCGCACGCAGGCAAGAGTTTCTATTTTAATTATAATCGGTATCTTTTTGCCATGGGTATATTTTTCTATCGCGTCAAGCATAGTGTTAACGTCGTGCGTATCCCTTATGAAGGAAAGCCCCACAATGTCCGCGCGGCTGCAAATAAACTCCAGTATTTCCTCGTCGCGCTCGTTCAAGAGCGGCAGGCGGTACTCCATATTCGGAAAGTTAATGCCTTTTTCGGTGCGCATCGTAATGCCGCGCTCCTTTACGACGCGGTTAACCTTTAATATTACGCCGTCGTCCAGGCGCTCTTCGACCGTGGTTTCAACATGGCCGTCGTCTATCATTACAGGCTCGCCTACTTTAAGGTAATCCACTATTTCAGGCACGCTGCAGCATATGGCGAGGGATATGTCCTTAGGCAGAAACATAAGCTTGCTCGCGGTAAGGTATATTCTGTCGCCATTGAGAACGCGCGGCTTGCGCATGGTAGTCATAAGGCGGCTTATCCTTATCTTGGGTCCCGGCACTTCCATGCTTATGCGGCAGTTTTTGCCCTGCTTTTTGGAAGCCTTTCTGACGTTGTTTATCATCATCTCCCATATGGGTTCGCTGTCGTGCGAGCAGTTTATGCGGGCTATTTCCATTCCCTTTGATATAAGGTTGTCCGCAATGGAGGGGTCATAAGCGGCTTCCGTAGGAAGCGTAACCATTATTCTCGTATAGCGTTTTTCAGGCTCATCGCCTAAAACTTCCTCTGTGTTTTCTGAAAGTATTTCCTCGCCGCTTAAAAAGTCCCCGTTGTCGTGGTATTCTGTTGTAATTTCATCGTTCACTATTCTTTCGCATGAGGAAACAACGGAATCAAGCGTAGGCATAACGCGCGCTTCAAGCCTGCCAAGCGAGGACAGCCCCAGAGGTATAAGCTTCCACTGCAGCTCGCAAAGGTCGTACTTTCTCAAGGCAAGGTATTCCGCAAGGTTTTTTGCGCTTTTCTTGAATTCTTCCCTTTGGATAGTGCCTTTCCAGCGGTCGTAAAGCTCGTCGCCGTCCTTTTGAACCGCCGACCGCAGGGATATCAATTGATTAAGTACTTCTTGTACATTGTCTTTTTTCATATGCAGCCTCCGTTCGACATAGTACATATATAGTTATATTACCAGCTAAACGGATATTTCTCAACAAAAATGTTTAAAATTCATGTAAAGTGTTATCAGGATACAGACAAAATAATATTAAGGGATTCCATAAGACTTTTTCCCATCTTAAATATAATAAAGCCCTTTGATCAGGGCTGTTGCAGTGGGTCTTGCGCAGAGGTATATTCTTCTTATTTTCTTGTTTCCTGAACGCAGGCGGTCGATAGAAAATGCCCGCCGTCTATTTGTCGGCGCTATATTTATAAACGCTTTTTTATAATTTCCTGTATTGATTCAAGAGACCTTTTGTGCAGCGAAGCTATGCTTTCCAGGCTCATTTTCTGCGCTATTTCTATATTTAAGCGCAGTATTTCAGCGTCGCTCCACGGCCTTTGCTCGTAATACACATTAGACGCCATCTGCTGCATTTCTTTAGGCGATATGTTCCCGCCGCTTGCCAGAATATCTTTCATCCGCCTTAAAAGCCCTGTAAAAGCTTTTCCGTACTGTTCCCTGCGCTTTTCGCCCACGCCCGAAACACTGTTAAGACTTTGCAGATCAAGCGGCATTTTTTCAGCCATGTCCCTTAGCGTCCTGTCGTTAAATATAATATATGCTGGAATCTTGTTTTCCAGAGCTATAAGGTTTCTCAAGTGCCTGAGCCCCGCAAACACAAGCTCCATTTCGCTTACGCCGCTTTGTTTTGTATTTCCTAATGCAGGAAGCTTCTTAAGCCCCCTGCACGACGAACAGTTGCCGCATTTTTCGTAATATGCTTCCCCAAAATAGCGCAGTATGAATTTTCTAAGGCAGTACGGCGTGGTAGCGTAAAACGTCATCTGTTTTAAACGCTCCTCCTGCTTTTTAATAAGCTCTTCATGCTGTTTTTCAGAGAGGTTTTCGTTCTGCTTTCCGTTATGTATAAGGAATTTCGCCATATAAACGTCTTTTTTTGAATACAGCAGTATGCAGTCCGCATTTTCGCCGTCGCGCCCCGCTCTGCCAGCTTCCTGGTAGTAGCTTTCCAGATCCTTCGGCATATTGTAATGCACCACGAAGCGCACGTTGGACTTGTCTATGCCCATGCCGAAGGCGTTTGTAGCGACCATTAAAGATACCCTGTCGAACTGGAAATCCTCCTGCGCGCTTTTGCGCTCGCTTTCGGAAAGCCCCGCGTGGTACCTCGCCGCCCTTAAGCCCGCCTGCCTTATAAGGTTGCACACCTTGTCCACGTTTTTTCTCGTAGAGCAGTATATTATTCCGCTGCTGCCCTCCCACTTTTTTATTATGCGAAGCAATTCCCCGTCTTTATTTTCAGGCTTCCTTACTTCAAAGTACAGGTTAGGCCTGTCAAAGCCCGTAGTTAAAATAAAAGGGTTTTTAAGCCCTAATAGATTTACTATATCCTTTTTTACAACGGAGGTTGCCGTCGCGGTAAACGCCGCCACGACGGGTCTTTTATCAAAAGAATCCAAAAAAGATTTAATTTCAAGATAGCTGGGTCTGAAGTCCTGCCCCCATTGAGAAACGCAGTGTCCTTCATCCACCGCTACAAAAGATACGTTTATGTTTTCGCATAATCTTAAAAAAGAAGGCGAAGAAAGCCTTTCCGGCGCGACGTATATAATCTTATACCTTAAAAGCCGCGCGCGGCGGAGAGCTTCCCTCGTCTGGTTAGGGCTAAGCATGCTGTTTATATAGGCTGACGGTATGCCTGCCTGGTTTAGCGCCATCACCTGGTCGTGCATTAAAGAAACAAGCGGCGAAATTACTATAGTAATTCCCTTGAACATAACCGCCGGTATCTGGTAGCACAGGGATTTGCCGGCGCCCGTAGGCAATACTCCAAGCGCGTCTTTAAAAGAAAGAATATTGTCTATTATTTCCTTCTGGCCTTCGCGGAACGTTGAAAATCCAAAGTATTTTTTGAGTACGGCAAGACTGTCCAATTTAATTTATTGCGCGTATCCTGTTGAACGGGAAAATTACCCACTTGGCGTGCCCTACTATCATGTCTTCTGTTATGGGCCCTACGTCGAATGAACGGCTGTCGTGGCTGTTTGAGCGGTTATCCCCCATAACAAAGTATTCGTCGTTCTTTAATACTCTTCTCGGGTAGCTTTGCATGGACTTATGCGCTATAAAGTCCTCTTCAACAGGCATATCGTTTATATAAAGCTGGCCGTCTATTATAGCCACAGCGTCTCCCGGAAGAGCGATAAGCCTTTTAATAAACGCAGTATCCACTTTTAAAGTAAGCTTAGTGCCTACGCGCCATGTTTTTTCGTTGCGGCCAGGGTAGTGGCATATAACTACATCGCCGCGCTCCAGGTTCCCTGCAAGCATTTTGGGCTTTGCGGCTATAACGATCTCGCCGTCCAGAAGAGTGTCGTTCATGCTGTTCCCGTCAACGCGCACCGGCTCCCCTAAAAGCCCCCTTACGGCTGTTGCAAGTATAAGCGCGAAGCATACAACACCTATCCAGCTAAAAATTTCGTTCCAAACTTTATTTTTCCGCTCCTTTTTTTGCTTTTTTCCGTCTTTATCCTGTTCAGCGCCGTCTTTTTGGGCATCGCCGCCCTTGGCTTTATCTTTTTCTTCGCTTTGGGCCTGGCTTTCGCCTTCATAAGCCCGCGCTTTATCTTCACCGCTGTTTTCTACTTTTGTTTCTATATCTTTTTCAGGCTTTTCCCGCCCCTGCGCTTCCTGCGCGTCTTTGTATTGATTTTCATTATTCATTGCGTCCATCGCTGTTTTCTCCTTCCGCATCGTTAAGCTTAAGCCCCAAAGAAACCTCCGCCGGGACAGGGCCGCGCGCGATCGTTTTTTTCTTCCGGCGCAAAAAATCCGCACGGTCAAGCATAACTACGCGGCCGCAGGTATTGCAGCGCATCTTTATGTCGGCGCCTATGCGGGTAACCGTCCACTCGTAAGAGCCGCACGGATGCTTTTTCTTCATCTGCACAACATCCTGCAGCCTTATTTCTTCATTCAAAGCTAAAAACCTCCAACGAGCGAATTATAATATGTTTTATTTTTGTTTGCAAGCCTACACGATAAGCTGTATAAAGTCCGCAATCCACTCCATGTTTAAAATGTCGTAAGGTGGCAGATCCGCCTGCGGCGTTATTACAAGCTTTCCTTCCTTTGTTTTTACCGGTCCGTGATAGGGGTTAAAGCGCGAAAGCGCTATGCTGCTTCTAAGATAATGCAAAAGGTTTTCTGCCGCGGGATCAAGAAAGTCCGCCAGACGGAACTTAAGAACGCCTGTGCCAAAGCCCCACCAAAGCCCCGTTACGGAGTCCTCCTGCGCGTTTATGTCGCGCAAATAGTCAAGGCTGCTGTTCAAGAAAGATTTAACTATTTCTATGTAAAACCTTCCCCAGTCCCAGGCGGGGGAAGCTAAAAATTTTTGAGGCTCGCCCGTTTCAGATATGGAGAACACCGCTGTGAAAGCGTCGTTAGGAACGTTTTCTAATTTTATGTTCTTTGTGAGCGGGCACATCACAATGTCCACATTAAGCTCGGCGGCCTGCTTTATGCCTGAAGCGTAGGTTTCATGCCTGTCAGGCAGAATGTCTCTGCTTATAACGTAAACATCGGCAAACGGGGAAACCGTCCTTACGCCTAACGCGAAGGCGTTCACATCGGTCGTATGGCGGTTTTTAAGCATGGGCGTAACGTAGGCCACCCTGCGGTTTTTGCTGGCAAACCCCGCCGCGACGCCGCATAGGAACACAGCTTCATAGTACCTTCCGTAATAGGTTACAAGGTGGGCGTTTTCCCTTACTCTTGAATATACGAGCACCAATACGTCAGGGTTTTCAAGCTGGAAGCGCAGCGCGGCGTTCATGAGCTTGGTTGAAGTAACAAGCACAAGATCGCATTCCCTCGCGTTCTGAGTAAGCGCTTCGTAGCAGTTAAGCTCGTTTAAATCTTTAAGAGTCATGGTCTGCACCTGCGAAGACAGCGCTTCCTGCACGGCCTGCCTGCCCTTTTCATGCGCGCCTATCCAGTTGTTTTCTTCAAGGCCTTCTTCGTAAGCGAACATAACTTTAGCCGTGCGCTTTATATTAAACAGCCTTTGCATAAGCCCGGCAGGCTGTTCCTGCTTTTTTTCAAGCAGTATGTTGGCTTCTATCTGCGGACGGCTTATAAGCTTAAGCTGCGGCATCATGTTTTCAATGCGGCTCTTTATTTCAGAAAGAACCACTCCGCGCGGCATGCCGTAAAGCTGCAGGTACTGCAGTATAACGTCTCCTACCGGCAAATCTATATTAAGCTGCTCAAGCGCCGTAACAAACTGTATGAATATGCTGTTAAGGTGCGATGGCTGCATCTCCTCGTCGCTCAGCTCTATGCTCTGCTCTATGGATAAAAGCGCATCGTAGTTTTCGGGGCGGCTCATCTTTATTCCCTTAAACAGGCCTTTTTTGTCATACTTTAAAAAGGCGTAGTAAAGGTTTATTTTAGGGTCTTCCGAATTGCGCTGCGGTATAAGCCTTGTTATGTTCGCCCTTACCGTAGGCGCTTCAAAAAACTTGAGCACGCTTACGCGCTTATTGCCTTCCACGACATAGTAGCGCCACATGTATTCGTATACTTCTATAGGGTCCCGTATGCCTTCGCTTAAATGCGCCGCGCAAAGGGATATCCACTTGGCGGCGAATTCAGACTTTTCCATATGCAGCGGCATAAAGTTCCCGCTGAATGAATGCGCCCTTCCCGAAGTGTAGGTTCCGACGACGTATGAAAGAGGTATTTCCTTTGTAGGGCAGTTCACGTACGCTATAATCTTGCTCTGCTCAAGCACCTCGCTTAAAGCGATTACCGTGCCTTTCCTGCCCTCGGACTGCAGGGACGCGTAATTTTTTCTTGCAAGCCTGTAAGCCTCTTCATAGGTGGATTTTGCTTCCCGTTCATAGTTCTGCTGCATAGTTTTTCCCCCAGTCATAACGCGTTTTTATGTAAGAAAGCCTTTTGCGCTTAATAACGGGTACGGTAATGTCTATTACCTGGTACCCGTAGGAATTTATAATCTGCGTGTTGCCGTACGTTATAGTCCTGTGTTTTACGCCGTAGTTCATGTGCTGGTGCCCGTGAAAATGATACGCCGGGTTAAACTGGTTAAGCAGCGTGCGGTAGCTGCTGAAGCCCTGATGAAAGCTGTCCTCCCCGTCGCCCAGTCCTGCCGCCGGGGTATGCGTTACCAGTACGTCAAAGCCCCCGAAGCTGCATATCTGCGGAAACTTTTTTACTATCATCTTAGCTTTTTCCGCTTCCGTATAGTGAAAAGGCTTAGGGCTGCGCGACTTGCAGCCTCCCAGGCCTAAAAAGCGTATGCCCTTTACTTCTATCATTTTGTCTTCCAGATTAGTACAGCCTTCAGGCGGGTTTGTAATGTAGCTTCCGTCGTGGTTCCCGTGCACATAGTAAAGCGGAGCAGCAACCATGGTAGTTAAAAACGACAGATAGCTCGCTTTTAAATCCCCGCACGAAATAATTAAATCCACTCCTTCAAAGCGCGACTTGTCAAAATGATCCCATATATAGTTGCTTTCCTTGTCTGCAACAACCAGTAACCGCAGCTGCGGCATAAATCCCTCCTGAAAAAATTTATTTTTAATGCAAGGTTTTTAGACTGTATTACGTTATATAAATGTGAGGTGACAAAAATGCAAAAAATTGATAACAAATTGCAAAGTACAGTCATGACGCTGCAGTCCGAACAGCAGTCCGTAAGGGTAAACCAAAAAACCATTGCGCTTACCCAGCAGGAATATCTTTTGCTTGAAACGCTTGCGGCAAATCCGGGCGAAATATTTTCAAGGGACAGGCTTATGCTGCTTGCATGGCATTCATGTCCCCTTAAGACACGCACCATAGACGTGCATGTTTCAAAGCTCAGGAAAAAGCTTGGCAGGGAAACCGTGCATACGGTGCGCGGGGAAGGCTACTGCTTGCAGGAAGCGGAGTGCCGTATAAGCTAATCCTCGTCTAATATGCGGTGAACCTGCTGGTATATGGTTTCCAGCTCTTCGCGTGTTTTGTAGGCGATTACAATGCGTCCCGCGTCCAGGCCACCGGATAAGCGCGTTCTAACGCCGAAAGCCTTGTGCAGTTCCTCCTGGAACTCAACCATTTCAGGCGGCAGCTTTGGCAGCTTCCTGTCTTCTTTCTGGGGCCTTGAAGCTATAACTTCAAGCTGTCTTACGCTTAAATTTTCATTTAAGACGCGCTCTGCAAGCTCTCGCTTTTTAGCTAAGGAGCCTACGCCTGCAAGCACTCTGCCGTGCCCCGCGCTGAGCCTGCCTTCTTTTATAAGCTGCTTTATGTCTTCAGGCAAGTTAAGCAGCCTTAAAAGGTTTGCGACGCTCGGGCGAGACTTCCCTATGCGCTTTGCTACCGTTTCCTGAGTGAAGCTGAAGTTTTCCATAAGCGTTTTTATAGCTTCCGCTTCTTCTATCGGGTTTAAGTCTTCCCTTTGCAGGTTTTCTATAAGGGCTATTTCAAGCTGCTCCTGCTCGTTGAAGCTGCGCACTATCGCAGGTATAACGCTAAGCCCCGCCATCTGCGCCGCGCGGAAGCGCCTTTCGCCTGCGACTATGCGGAACCTGTCTTTAACTGGCGTAACAAGTATAGGCTGTATTACGCCTAATTCCCTTATACTGTCGGCAAGCTCTTTAAGGGTTTCTTCATCTATGCTTTTTCGAGGCTGGTAGGGGTTTGCGTCTATATCCGCCACAGACAGCTGCATTACGCTGTCTTTTTCTATATCCGCCTGCGGAAGCAGAGCGTCAAGCCCTCTTCCTAATGCTTTTTTTGCCATTTTATTTTCCTTTATTAAAAGAACTGAATATTTCTTTTGCAAGCCGCCTGTAAGCTTCCGCCCCGGCGCTTCTTGAGTCGTAGCGCTGTATAGGCATGCCGAAGCTGGGCGCTTCGCCCAGGCGAACGGTTCTTGGTATTATGCTGCTGAAAACCTTGCCGTGAAAATGCTTTTTAACTTCCTGCGCCACCTGAAGCGACAGGTTTGTCCTGCCGTCGTACATGGTAAGCAGTATTCCTTCTATTTCAAGAGCAGGGTTCACCGTCTGCCGCACTCTTTTTATTGTGTTAAGCAGCTGCGTAAGGCCTTCCAATGCGTAATACTCGCACTGTATAGGTATAAGCACGCTGTCTGAAGCGGACAACGCGTTTATCGTAAGCAGCCCTAAAGACGGCGGGCAGTCTATAAGCACGGTGTGGTACTGGTCTTTTACCGTATTAAGCGCGTTTTTAAAATAGTATTCCCTTTTTTGCAGATTAACAAGCTCGACTTCAGCGGCCGCAAGGCGTATGTCCGACGGCAGAATGCTGAGCCCTTTTACGCTTGTAGATGAAATGCAGTCCTTTATATTATTTTGAGCTATTAGAGCTTCATAGCTTGTTTTGTCCTTAGCCTTTATGCCAAGGCCGCTTGTGGCGTTGCCCTGCGGGTCCAGATCGCAAAGGAGCACGCCTTTTTTTAAATCGGCAAGCCCTGCGGCAAGGTTAACCGCCGTTGTGGTTTTGCCGACGCCGCCTTTTTGGTTTGCCACCGCGATTATTTTTCCCATAAAGCCTTCTTTCTAATTATCCAGCCAATAGCGCCACCGCGCCTTATCAAAACACGAAACAATAACTTTTTTAAGCGTAAGCCTTTCTTCTTCCGTCTGGAAAGAAGCAAAGTCCATATACAGCGCGCGAAGCGCAGCGAGAGAATTATTTTTTATAGAATAGTCCTGCAGCGCAAGGCAGTGCTGGCGGTTTTTAGGCAGCGCCGCAAAAAGCAGATAGAGCAGGTCGTCCGTCATAACGCCAAAGTCTTCCATTCGTATGCGGTAGCTTAAACCGGAATCCATTTTAAGCGCCATTTTGCCGTCTGTAAATGAACGGACGGCAAAAAACAGCATGTCGTTAATTTTAATCGCAAGGCTTTCAAAGCTTTCCCTGCCCAGAACAAAGGTATTTAGTTTAGTCGCAATGCTGTTTACAGTTCCCTCATTCTGCGAAAGAAAACAGCTTCCAAGCCACGGGGTTAAAGCGCAAACGATCTGAGATACGGCAATCATAGCTTCACCCCCATGCTCTGCAATCCGTTTTCTTTATACAAAACTATCATACCATCATTTATTGGCCTTGTCCATAGCGCCAGGGCCCGTGAAAAGCGCCTCGTTCAAGGGGAAATCCTATTATTAAGCCCTACGCCTTAAGCATTGTAAAGCATGAAATTAAGCTTTGTTAAGCTTAAAACTTACACGCGTAATGAAAACATTTTGCGTTTTGCCGTAATTTAAAATATCGCAGATTTAAATTAGAAAAAATCGAGCGTTTAATATGGTTTAAATAAAATTACCCTCTGCAAATTTAAACTACAAACGCGCAGAAAAACGCTTGACAAAGCAAAATAGCGAGCGTATTATATGAATGGACGTACATATGAGTGTTCGCGCATATGAATGGAGGTGCAGTATGCCGCATAATCACAATGAGCTGCTTAAAAAGGTGCAGGAGTATCTGCCCAAGGATGAGCTGCTGAGCGATCTATCCGATCTGTTCAAGCTTTTTGGCGACTCTACGCGAGTAAAAATACTTTTCGCCCTGCTTGAATCCGACATGTGCGTTTGCGCAATAGCGGATCTTCTAAGCATGACGCAGTCCGCGATATCGCACCAGCTTAAGGTTTTAAGGGACGCCAACCTTGTTTCCTGCAGGAGGGACGGCAAAATGATGATATATTCCCTTGCCGACGGCCATGTGCGCACTATATTAGGCGAAGGCTTCCACCACCTTATAGAGGAAAGAAAAGAACTGCTCAACATGGAGGAAGAATGACATGAAATACAGTTTTAAGCTTAAAGGCTTAGGCTGCGCCGCCTGCGCCCTGCGCATGGAGGAAACGCTTAACAAAATCCCCGGAGTAAAAAACGCAAAGATAAACTTTATAATGTCAAAGCTTTCGTTCGACGCAGAGGACGAAAATAATATGGATGAACTGCTTAAACAAATACAAAAGGCTTTAAGCGGTGTGGAAAGAGAGTGCAAAATAACAAAATGAAAAGGTTTAAGCTTGAAAAGGAGCAAAAGCAAAATTTAATAAGGCTCTCGCTTTCGCTTGTTCTTTTTATTATTGCAATTATACTGCCGCTGAAAGGCGCGGCTCGCCTTATAAGCATACTAATACCTTTTATTATTATAGGGTACGACATATTATACAGCGCGTTCAGCAACATACTGCACGGGCAATGGCTGGATGAAAAGTTTTTGATGAGCCTCGCGAGCATAGGCGCCTTCGTAATAAACCAGTACAATGAAGCTTTCGCCGTTATGTTTTTTTACCAGCTCGGCGAATTCTTTGAGGACGCCGCTGTCGGCAAGAGCAGGAAATCCATAGAGGACCTTTTAAACATAGTGCCTGAAGAAGCCGTCAGGCTTGAAGGCGACAGGGAAGAAACAATATCTCTTGAAGAAGTTAATATAGGCGACACCCTGCTTGTAAAGCCCGGCGAGCGCGTCCCGGTGGACGGGACTGTAATAAGCGGCTTCAGCGCGCTTGACGTCGCTGCGCTGACTGGCGAAAGCGTACCGCAGAATATAGGCCCTGAAAATAAAATATACTCCGGCTCCATAAACCTGTCGGGCAGCCTTATAATAAAAGCGGACAGCCTGTACAAGGACAGCACCGTATCCCGCATTATGGATTTAATTGAAAATTCATTCGAGAAAAAAGCCCGCAGCGAAAAATTTATTACAAGGTTTTCCAAATATTACACGCCTGTCGTCGTGTTTATGGCGATAGCACTGTGCGTGCTCCCTCCCCTCTTTACTGGCGATCCTTTTAGCAAGTGGCTTGAAAGAGCGCTTATATTCCTTGTCGCATCGTGCCCGTGCGCGCTCCTTGTAAGCGTCCCGCTTTCATTTATGGGCGGCCTTGGCTCCGCTTCAAAAAACGGTATATTAATTAAGAGCGCCGGCGACCTTGAAGCGCTTTCCAAAGCTGATACCTTTGTTTTTGACAAAACAGGCACCATAACAAAGGGCAGCTTTGAAGTAGCTGGAGTGCATACGGCGTCCGAGCAGCCCGCAAACGAGCAGAATAAAAGCTACATGCTTGACGTTTCTGCAGCGCTTGAAAGCCATTCCGCGCACCCGATAGCCGTTTCTATTAAAAACGCGCATAAGAAGGAAATAGACATGAGCAGGCTTAGCAACGTCAAGGAGCTCGCCGGCAAGGGCGTAAGCGGCGACGTGGACGGAGAAAATTACTCCCTTGGCAACGCCGCGCTTATGCAGGACATAGGTTCAGGTTACAGAGAGTGCAGTTCTCCAGGAACGATAGTGCATTTAAGCAAATCCAAGGAATACTTAGGCCATATACTTATAAGCGACAGCATAAAGCCTGACGCCAAAGAAGCCATACAAGGCTTAAAAGACCTGAATATAAAACGCTGCATAATGCTTTCAGGGGACCGCGAAAACGTTGTTAAAAGCGTCGCTGATGAAACGGGCATAAAGGAATACTACGCAGAGCTTATGCCTGAAGACAAGGTGCGCAGGGTGGAGCAGCTTATAAGCCAGGGCAGAAAAACCGCGTTTGTCGGAGACGGCATAAACGACGCCCCCGTTCTTATGCGCGCTGACGTCGGCATAGCTATGGGCGCTTTAGGCAGCGACGCGGCGATAGAATCCGCCGATATAGTGCTTATGGACGATAAGCTTATCAAGCTTCCAAAGGCGTTAAAGATATCCATGAAAACCATGGATATAGTAAGACAGAACATTTTTTTGTCCCTGGCTATAAAGTTTATTGTGCTTGTATTGGGAGCGCTTGGCAAAGCGCCCATATGGGCGGCTGTGTTCGCGGATGTCGGCGTAATGATATTAGCCGTGCTCAATTCCCTCCGCGCAATGTATATAAAATAAATCCTTCGATTCATCTTGCAATGCGCTTATCTTATGCTAAAATAGCTTAAAGCGTAGGAGGGATTTTATTGTCAGTTTTAGAGCCACAGTTTGATTCAAACATAGAAAATCTTTTAGCGGAATACGGCGGTTTTTCTCAGGCCGGAGCAAGCCTCGGCCTGGAGCTTTCAAAGCTTTCTTATTCGATAGACTTTGATAATTGGATTAAGGCGGGTTGGTTTGATATTTCCGTTAAAATCCGCGAAAAGATATACAGCGGCAAAGGTTCGCTTGAAGAAAACGACAAGCTGCAGAGCAGGTTTTACAAAACCATTCTGCCAAAGTTCGCGAGATTTTCCCCTTCCTACGGCACCATATCAACCGGCATGAAGCTGAGCGCTTCAAGCACTCTTTACAGCGGCGAGCGCGGCCGCGCAGTAACGCTAGTTAAAAAAACGGCGGATAAAAAGTATTTAATAGCGTTGGGCCTTGCAGGCACAGGCAAGAACTTTATAAGCTGGCTTTTAAACTTCGACTTTGAGCACGAGGACGGTCTGCACGCTGGCTTCAGGCAGATAGGCGATAGTTTTTTAGCTTCTGCTGATAATATAGAATTCCCCGCCTTAGCCGGAGAGTTAAGCTTAGAGCGCCTTAGCTTAAAAGATATTTTTACAAGCGCGAAAGACCCTGAAAGTCCTTTTAAGCTGTTTTTATCCGGCCACAGCCAGGGCGCCGCAGAAATGCAGATAATAATGCTCAGGCTTATACAGCGCGGCGTATGCGCTAAAAATATAACGGCTTACGGCTTTGCGCCCCCAACTACCGCCTGCGCATCGTTTACAGCTCCAGATATGCCCGTTTTCCTTATCGGAAACGCGGACGATGTTTTCAGCAAAACAGGTCTTGACAAGCATATTGGCAATTTTTACTTGTATTCCGGCAGCGATGAAATGCGCAGATACTGCTATGGGGACAGCCTGAAAAACCCGTTGTTTGTTTACGCAATTAAAACGCTTAGCAACATAAAAAGTACAGAGGAAGGCTTGTTTTTCAGTCTTTCGTTTATATACGCGGCAAGCTATATGCCTAAGGAAGAATCTGACAAGATAGACGAAATCTGGGGCATGCAGTTCCTTCCGCAGAAAATACAGGTAAACAGCGTTTTTGTATTGCGCGCGTATCTGCGCGAAAAGTATGAAGCGCTGACGGGAAAAGAACCGGACAATGAAAGACTTATGCGCTCTGCCATAGAAATGTACAATGAAATTAAGCATAAGGACGTGGCGGACATAATAAACGCCTTTATTGATGCGCTGCGCGCCGCTCACAGCCTTAAAGTAAAAAACGAGGACAGCGTTTTATCCTGCTACACATATATAATTCAGCGGGACTTTGACAAACTTGAAAGCGCGGATTAAAGCGAAAGACCGATGCGGCATCAGCCGTACAGCTGGCGTTTAAATGCATATATAAACGTAAAAACGTATTATTTATATTATATAATAAAATTTAATAAAGCCCGAGCGCTTTACGCGTTCGGGCTTTTTGTGTTTTTAAAAAAGCTTTTTAAATCGTACGATCATGTTTTTAAAATTTTAAATAAACACCGGCTTATTTGCCTTTATCTTTTTTATTCC
This sequence comes from uncultured Oscillospiraceae bacterium, assembly GCA_964518875.1. GTDB lineage: Bacteria > Bacillota > Clostridia > Christensenellales > Aristaeellaceae > DTU024. Next base: position 21,796 of record CAZFHI010000013.1, on the reverse strand, counting down.
TTTTTCTTCCTTGGATCTACTGGGAAAACGACGCTCATTGTCGTGCCTACGTCAGGCTCGCTTTCAACGTGCAGCCTGGCTTTGTGGTATTCCGCCGCGTGCTTTACTATCGAAAGCCCTAAGCCTGTTCCGCCCGTTTCCTTTGAGCGGCTCTTGTCGGTACGGTAAAAACGCTCGAATATCTTATCCTGCTGCTTTTTTTCTATGCCTATGCCGTTGTCGCGTACGGTTAATATGCTTTCTGAATTCTGGCTGCGCACGTTGACGTGCACGCTTCCGCCTGTTTTGTTGTACTTTATAGCGTTATCCATGAGGTTAAACACTATTTCTCGTAGCAGCGTAGCGTCGCCGTATATAAAGGCGCCGTCGCCTGAAAGCCTTATGTCCACTTTCTTTTTGTCTGCCAGTGGCTTTAACGTTTCAGCGCATTCCTCAACCACGTCCATAAGCTTTATATATTCGTATTTTTCTAAAATACTTCCTTCGTCCATTTTGCTAAGACGCATTATGTCTTCGACAAGCTGCAGCATACGCTTGGACTCGTTGTATATGCGCTCAAGCACAACGCCCTGGTCGTCCTCGCGAATCATGCCGTTTATAAGCATTTCCGCATAGCCCGAAATAGTCGTAAGCGGCGTGCGCAGCTCGTGCGAAACGTTGGCGGTAAAGCGCCTGCGCATGTTTTCCGCTTCCATCTTGTCCGTTAAATCCGCGAACAATAGAACCACGCCTTTTTCGCTTGAATCCACAACGTTTGCTGAAACGCGGTACATACGGCTGTTCATATGCGCTATTACAAAGCTTTTGTTGCTCTTTTCAATATTGCTCAAAAGCTGCATAATTTCCTTCTGTCGCGTTATGGCCTGCAGCGGGCGTCCCTCTACAAATTCCAATCCCACGCCCAGTATGGCGCTCGCGCTTTTATTCAAGGTTACTATGCGCAGATTGCCGTCAAGTATTACAAGCCCTTCCGACATAGCGTTTATTATAGTGGAAACCTGCCTGCGGCGGTTTTCTATATCGTCTATGGTTTTTAAGTACTCGTTTTTTTTCGCGTTCATTTCGCGCGTAAACGGAAGAAGCTCATCGTACACGCAGGTGTCGACAGGGTTGTCGAAGTTTATTTTTTCTATGTTTTTAACTATCGTTTCAGCTATATAGCGCGAAGACAATGATGAAATTACAACTATGATAACATATACGGCTATAAAATATAAAATAAGGTTGCCGCGCGTCTTGTCAATGGAAAAATCCGCCCTGCTGATACGCAGCACGCCGCCGTCCGCAAGCCTCCTCGCGCTGTGGTAAACGTTCGCGCCGCTCCTCGCGTCCCTGCGTACGCTGCTGCCGGCGCCTGTTTTTATAGCTGAAGAAATTTCAGGCATGCCGAGGAAATCTTCTTTTGACTTTAAAGGCGCCTTGTTGTCAAAAAGCAGTTCGCCTTCCTTGTCTATTAAAATTACTCTTTCATCTGTAACGACGTTTTTTAATGTTTGTATGTCGTCGTCCAGGCTGTTAAGCTTCGTTGCAAGCTGCAGTGTTTTCATATCCTGCGAAAAGCTCATTTCTTCTGTGAGCTCGTTAAACACTGTGTACTCTATAAGCAAGACAAGCAATAAAGTCAAAAAAAGCGAGATTAAAACCCCGCCCCAAAAAATACGCCGTTTCAAAGGTCTTTTTCCTTCCTTACGGATCCTATTTTGTAGCCGACGCCGCGCACGGTTTCTATAAGGTATGCGTTGTCGCCAAGCTTTTGCCTTAAAGAACGTATATGCGCGTCGACGGTTCTTGTGTCGCCATAGTAAGCTATGTCCCATACGGTGTCAAGAAGCTTTTCACGCGTAAAAACTATTTCAGGCGCCGTAAGCATGCAGCGCAGCAGGTCAAACTCTTTGTTGGTAAGGTTCAGCTCTTCGCCGTTTGACGAAACGAAATGTCTCTCCACGTCCATTTCTATGCCGGCGTAGCTGAACTTTCCCGTTGAACGCTTAGGCCCGGACCGCCTTAAAACCGCCTTTATCCTGCTCAGCAGCTCCATAACGCCAAAGGGCTTGACTATGTAATCGTCAGCGCCGTGATCGAGCGCCCTTACCTTGTCCATTTCTTCGCCCTTTGCCGTAACCATAATAACGGGCAGATATTTAGTCCTCGCGTCAGAGCGTATGTTTTTAAGCAAAGTCTCTCCGTCAACGCCGGGAAGCATAAGATCTAACAGCACCAGATCCGGTATCTGCTTTTCAAGCGCCTTCTGGAAAGACTCCCCTTCTGCGAATCCCTGCACTTCATAGCCCGATTGTTTAAGCGCGTAGATGACCAGCTCACGAATGCTCTGGTCATCTTCTACGGTATATATAATCAAAGGGGCTCACCCTTATACAATCCGGTTACAGCATACTCCACCCACTCCGCAATGTTTACGGCATGGTCCGCAATGCGTTCAAAGTATTTAGCTATCATAAGGGTGTCGAGCAGCTGCATGCTTGCCTCGTCGCTCTTTTTAATCTGGTTTAATATTTCATCCTTCACCTGTATGAAAAGATTATCCACCGTGTCGTCAAACTCTATCACTTCGCCGGCAAGCTGTAAATCGCGGCTCACATACGCGTCCACAGCCTTATGCACCATATGCGTAGCAGAATCTCCCATTATGAGCAGGTGCGGGGGTTTTTCAAGTAGCTCGCCCTCCACCGGCATAGTAATTATTTCGGAAATATCGCTCGCCTGGTCGCCTATGCGCTCCATATCCGTTATAAGCTTCATGGCGGAAGACACAAGCCTTAAATCTGAAGCGACGGGCTGCTGCGTTAATATAATGCGCAGGCACAGCGTTTCTATTTCGCGCTCCTTGCGGTCTATCTCCAGATCGCCCTTAACCAGAGTCTTTGCAGTTTTAACATCATGGGTACGCAGCACGTCGCACACATTCTCTATCGCCTGCTCCACCATGCTGCCCATCTGGATTATTTCACGGTTGAGTTGATTCAGCTGTTCTGTAAACTTAATACGCATCAACCAAACCTCCCTGTAATATAGTTTTCTGTACGCTTGTCATGCGGGTTGCCAAACAGATCGGCGGTTCCCGCCATCTCTATCATTTCCCCAAGCAGGAAGAACGCCGTTATATCTGAAATACGCGTGGCTTGCTGCATATTATGCGTAACTATAACTATAGTGTACTTCTTTTTAAGCTCAAGCACAAGGTCTTCTATGCGTGAAGTTGAAATAGGGTCAAGCGCGCTCGTAGGCTCGTCCATCAAAATTACGTCAGGTTCTATCGCAAGGCACCTTGCTATGCAAAGCCTCTGCTGCTGTCCGCCTGATATCGCCATCGCGCTTTTCCTTAAGTCGTCCTTAACCTCGTCGAAAAGGGCGGCGGCGCGCAGAGATTTTTCTACTATTTCGTCAAGCTTTGCGCGGCTCCTTATGCCGTGCGTCCTCGGGCCGTAAGCGATGTTATCATAAATTGACACAGGGAATGGGTTAGGCTTCTGGAAAACCATTCCTACGCGTTTTCTAAGGAGATTTACATCGGTATTGGGGCTGTAAATATCCTCGCCGTCAAGCATAATCTTGCCCGTTATTTTACAGTCCGGCACGAGGTCGTTCATGCGGTTTAAGGACTTAAGCAGCGTGGACTTGCCGCAGCCGGAAGGCCCAATTAGAGCCGTTACTTTATTATCCGGCACTTCCATGTTTATGTCCTTAAGCGCGTGGAAGTTGCCGTAATACAAATCCATGTTAGAAATGTTAAATTTAATCTTCTGCGACGGATCTACATGATACGCCTCAGACTTAAATTCTCCTGTTTCTTTCATTAAATCAACGTTCATATATTCAATCCTTTGTTGAGAATTTTTTGGCGACTTTTGTTGAAATGGCGTTCATTATGATTACCACTATCAAAAGCACAACCGCTACTGCGAAGGCTTCGCCAAGGTGCAGGCCTTCCTGCTGAAGCTGGTAGAGGTGTACGGCCAGGGTTCTGCCTGAAGTCATAGGAGACACGCACATTTCTGCAACTATGCCTGAAGTGTATATAAGCGCCGCGGTTTCTCCGACTATGCGGCCTATGGAAAGCAGTACGGCCGCTAAAATTCCCGGCATTGCGACAGGCAGCACTATGCGCATTGTAGTGCGCAATTTGCCGGCGCCAAGCGCGAGACTGCCTTCGCGGTAGCTGCGCGGCACAGACAGAAGCGATTCCTCCGTCTGCCTGAGTATAACCGGGAGAACCATTATTGCAAGCGTGAACGCGCCGGCGAGCAAAGAAAAGCTCCAGTGCAGAGCGTTTACGAAGAACAGCATGCCGAACAGACCGTATATTATGGACGGAAGTCCTGCAAGCGTTTCTGAAGTAACGCGCACAACTTTAACGAGCTTGGAATCCGGCTTCGCATATTCGGCAAGGTAAACGCCGCCGAATATACCGAGCGGCACCGATATAAGAAGCGACAGGAACGTCATGTACAGCGTGTTTATAATCGCGTGGAACATAGACACGTTGTCCGAAGTGTATTTGATCGCAAAAAGGCTTGATTTAAAGTGCAGAACGTTGTTTTCATCGTAGAAAAAGAAGTTCGGTATGCCTTTTACGAAAATATATATAACTACGGAAGCAAGAGAAAGCAGCGTTAAAAATGTACAGAAGTATGTGAAAAACTTAAGCACCAGGCTCCCAACGTGCGGAGGCGCGCTGCCCTTTTTGATGGATTTTGATGATATTTCCCCCTGCATTACTGTATGACCCTCCTTCTGTTGACATAGGAGAATATTGCGTTAATGCAAAGCACTATTATAAACAGAACAACGCCCGTCGCTATAAGGGAATCCTTATGCATATCCGCCGCGTACCCCATCTCCATAAGTATGTTTACGGTAAGCGTGCGTATGCCTTTAAGTATTCCGCTCGGCATGCGCGCCTGGTTGCCCGCAACCATTATTACGGCCGTCGTTTCGCCTATGGCTCTTGCGACGCCTAAAACTACGCCTGACAATATGCCGGGGCGGGCCGCAGGCAGCATTACGTGGAAGACAGAGTATTCATGCGTAGCGCCGAGCGCCAAGCTTCCTTCATAATAGTTTGATGGCACCGCGCCAAGCGCTGCGGCCGTTGTCTGTATTATGGTGGGAAGTATCATTATCGCGAGAAGCACGCACGCAACAAGAATGCTCTTTCCAGAAGATATGTTGAACAGGTTTTTGGTAAGAGGCACAAGCAGCATCATGCCGAAAAAGCCGTAAACAACCGATGGTATGCCGGCAAGCAGAGCAACCGCGGGCTGCATAAAGCGGTTTACCTTTTTATTGGAAAAGTACGTCATAAACGAAGCGGTCAGTATTCCTATCGGCGAGGCGAGCAACACTGCGCCGAAAGTTATTATGAATGAGCCCAGTATCATGGGCAGTATGCCGAACACTTTCCTCAACGGCGCCCAGGTCGTTCCTGAGAGAAAATCCCCAAGATTATATTTGGTGAAGAATGGAAGGCCGTTCATGAAGAGGAACACGCATATCATAGCGACCGCTATAATACAAACACATGCGGAGAATAAGAATACTCCCCGCATGATGTTTTCGGAAAGATATTTCCGATTTGATTTCATGATTTTTTATTTATTAAGGTCGGACCAGTTTGTTACTTCGCCTACGAAGATCTGACGGAGCTGCTCGAGGCTCACTTCTTCAGTGCTGTTGGCAGGGTTTACTATAACGGCTATACCGTCCATAGCTATCGGGGTGCCTACTGCGCCTTTTTCGATTTCAGAATCTTTGATTGCGCGGGAAGCCATTCCCAAATCGAACGTGCCTTCAAGCGCCTGGTTTACGCCTGTGCTTGAGCCGCCGCCCTGTACTTCGATGTCAGCCTTGGGGTTAAGCGCTTCATAAGCTTCCGCTAATTTTTCCATGATGGGCTCTACGGAAGTGGAACCGCCGACAACAACTTTGCCTTCGATTTCTTTTGCTTCAAAAGCGGGCGCTTCGGCATCTATTGCAATAGCATCGTTTTCGCTTATAACTTTCTGGCCTTCTGCGCTCATGATGAAGTTGAAAAAGTCCTGCGCTATTTCAGACAGCTCGCCGTCTTTCTTGGTTACGATGTTGAAAGGACGGGCAACCTTGTACGTGCCTGCTACGATGTTTTCGGTGCTGGCTTCTGCGCCGTCCACCTTAAGGGCTTTAACGGTTTCGTTAAGAGCTGCCAGAGAGATGTAACCTATGGCCTGTTCGTTTCCTGCAACGGATACGAGAACCTGTGAAGTAGCGTTCTGTACTTCTGCGTCAACTGTGGTATAGTCAACGTCATTGCCGTCAGCGTCTTTTGTCTGTACGCCGGTGATCTCTATGAAAGCTCCGCGGGTGCCGCTGCCTTCTTCACGTGAAACTACAACAATTTCGCTGTTTGCATCAAACGCAAAAACTGCTGCTGTTGTGAGCATCATAGCTACTGCCATGAAAAGTGCTGTCAGTTTTTTCATTTAATCTTACCTCCTTTATTGGTACAGCCTTATAATACAGGCCTTATGTAAAAACATATTGCGCTTATTGTAAAGTTTAGGTAAAGTTTTTTTGACGTATATTAAATTCGCATTTGATAACAAGCGCTTAGCCTGTTTTAATTTTCCTACGTATGTGCTAATATTGTCTCTGCTTTGCTCAGCGTTAAATGTAAAAAAGACCCGGAGGCGAGCTATGGAGTTATACAATGCAGCTTAATTTTGCTTCTTACGCGTTTGTTTGCGCTATGGTGTTCTTTGCCGGCTTTATAGACGCGGCGGCAGGCGGTGGAGGGCTTATATCGCTTCCTGCATACTACGCCGTAGGGCTTCCGCCTTCGCTTGCGGCCGGCACAAACAAGCTGAGCGCTTTTGCGGGCACATTTGCTGCGACATCCAAATACGCTTTAAAAAAGCGCATGCCATGGAAAACTGCGTTTATGGCTCTTATGGGCTCTCTGCCCGGAAGCTTTTTGGGAGCGGAGCTTTTTAAAATAATACCGGAAAGCGTTATACGCATCATAGTGCTTACAGCGCTCCCGCTTATGGCGGTTTTAATGCTGTATAAGGAAAAGCGCGTGATAAAGAAAGATGAAATCAAATCAGGCTTCTTTACTACGTTTGCCTTAGGCTTTTCAGCAGGGGTATACGACGGGCTTATAGGCCCTGGAACCGGCACTATTCTGCAACTCCTTTTTACAAGCGCGCTGGGGCTTGATATTTTAAGTGCTTCCGCCGCTTCAAGGCTTGTTAACCTCGCGAGCAACGCGGGCGCACTTATAAGCCTGGTACTGCAGGGTAAAGTTATGTACGCTTTAGGCGTTCCGGCGGCGCTTTTTGGTATAATGGGAAACTGGCTCGGCGCAAACACCGCCATAAAAAAGGGCGGAAAGTTTATACGCGCGCTTATGCTCTGCGTTATGGCCGCTTTAATAGCCAAAACTATTTATGATATAATTTCAGGAGGCAGATAGATTGAACACTAAACGCAGGTTTAAAAATCCTCTTATAGATACGCTTGCGACAATAAAAGGCAACCAGCGCGTGGCGCTTTTTACGGAGCCTTTGTACGGCATACCGTTTAACCTTTACACGCCTTTTGTTTCCATATATATGGCGGCGCTCGGCCTTTCTCCCGTGCAGATAGGGCTTATATCCACCATTACGCTTTTGTCCCAGATGGTGTCGTCCGTTTTCGCGGGCGCCGTTACTGATAAGTTCGGCAGGCGCAAGGCTATTTTTTACTGCGATCTTATAGCCTGGGTCATACCTTTTTTGCTGTGGACCACGGCGCAAAGCTACACGGCGTTTGTAATAGCGGCGTGTCTTAACGGCTTGTGGCGCATTTCCAATTTAAGCTATACGCTTATAATGGTCGAGGACGCCGAGGAAGAAAAAATACCCATACTCTTCGCTTTAGTAAACCTGGCTTCCCTTCTAGCAGGCTTTTTTTCGCCCCTCGCCTATGTGTTCGTACGCAAATACAGCCTTGTCCCGACTATGCGCGCGTTGTACCTTATCGCCATGGCGCTTATGGTTACCAAGAATTTTATATTATATTTCTGTACTTACGACACGGACGTCGCGAAGCGCCGCATGGCGGATACAAAGGGCGTAAGCGTGTTTTCAAAGCTCGTGAAAAGCAGGCGTCTTTTTGTTTCCGTGTTTAAAAACCGCGAAAACATAATGGCCGTGTGGCTCATGACTTCCTACCTTATAATAAAAACCGTGAACGACAGCTTTTGGCCGCTTTACGCAACAGACGCCATAGGCATAGGCGATGAAACGCTTTCCATATACAATACTTTGCGCTCCATCATAATGCTTATAAGCACCGTATTTATTTACCCGAAAATAAAAATGACGAGCTTCCGCGGCCCACTGTTTGCGTCCTTTTCAGCATATGTGTTTGTCGGCATAATGTACGCCGTTCTGCCGTACAGGGCTTATGCCGGTTTAGCCGCAGGAACTGTGCTTGAGGCCTTTGCCTTAAGCGTAATAATACCTATGACGAGCACGCTTTTAAACGCTACGTTGGAGCATGAGGAGCGTTCTATGCTGCTTGGCTTTTCGCTTATGATAAGCCTGCTTATATCTGCTCCTTTCGGCCTGCTTGCCGGGTGGCTAAGCAAGCTTAACCGCATATTCCCTTTAATTATGAGCGCCGTTATAGCTTGCCTTGCGTGCGTAAGCACTGTAAAATTAGATAACGTTATTAAGAAAGAAGGTATTTAGCATTGAGATTTATTTCTTGGAATGTAAACGGCTTCCGCGCCGTACTCAAAAAAAATTTTTCAGACGTGTTTAACAAGCTTAACGCGGATTTCTTTTGCCTGCAGGAAATCAAGATGCAGGAAAATCAGGCGGATTTCTTTCCCGAAGGCTACCACTGCATATATAACGGCGCGCAAAGAAAAGGCTATTCAGGCACCGCCGTGTTTGCCAAGTCTGAGCCTGAAGGGATACACCTCGGCATAGACGGGAAACATACGGACGAAGGGCGAGTAATAACCTTAAGCTATCCAAACTTTTATCTTGTAAACTGCTACGTGCCGAACGCGCAGCCCAAGCTTAAAAGGCTTGATTACAGGATGGAGTTTGAGGACGACATGCGAAACTACCTTGTTCAGCTCAGCAAAAAAAAGCCGCTTATATATTGCGGAGATTTAAACGTGGCGCATGAAGAGATAGACATTAAAAACGCCAAAAGCAATATAGACAACCCCGGGTTTTCATACGAGGAGCGCGGAAAAATGACGGAGCTTTTAAACGCAGGCTTTATAGATTCCTTCCGCAAGCAAAACCCGGATACCGTTAAATACAGCTGGTGGTCTTACAGGGGCAACGCTAGAAAAAACAACACCGGCTGGCGCATAGATTATTTCCTGATTTCGCAAAGCTTAAACGCGGCAAAATACACGGCAAGCATATACGATGATATTTTAGGAAGCGACCATTGCCCCGTTGGGCTTGATATAGAACTATAATTCTATAATTTTTACCGTACCGTCAATTGTGTTTTCAAGCGCGGCGCAGTTGAAAAGGCAGGAGACTTTGTCCGTAATGCAGTCCCTGTGGTGATGGCCGAAATACCATTTCCCGTAATTGCCGAACTGCTTATATATTTTATCAAGAGCAAAGCCCGCATGGGTTCTGCTGTCCGCTTCCTGCTCGGTTTTTATCCAGTATGATAACGGCGGCGGCTTTATAGGGAAGCCAAAGCGCTCGTTTATAAAGCTCACAGGGCCGTCGTGAGATACTATATAGTCCACCCATCGCTTTTTTAAAAGATTATTTACAATTTTATAAGATAAATCGTTTTCCAAAAGCTCTTCTTTAAATATGTTTTTGTTTAATGTGCGCAGAAAATAGTCCACGGAAAAAGCGCCTGTATAAAACCACAGCTTTTTACCGCCTGTTACAGCCGTTTCTCCCGGCAACGGCGCAAATATGTTGCGCGCCACGTTAAACCCTCGGCATGAGTATTTAGTTATTATTTCACATTTCTCTATAAAAGAATAGTTTTCATGGTTGCCTAAGCACAGCATCACCTTGCAGGGCAAGGCGCTCCAAAAATCATACGCTTCGTCCCGCTCTCCAAAGAACGAAATACCCATATCTCCCAGATGGATTATGGCGTCGTTTTTATTAAGGCGGGCTTTTTCCAAAAACACAGGCACCTTGCCTAAATCCTGTGCGCCGTGCGTATCGCCTATAAAAAGCAGTTTCATTTAAATAACTTTCTGTAATTATTTTATATTTTGCTTTACATAATCTGTAAGCGGCATTTTCCAATTTAAAGCGGCAGAAGATTCTTTTCATTTTGACAAGGCCTTAAAAATAAAGCTGAAAGCGCTGTGTCTAATTAACAACGCGCGGCCAAAACATAAGGAACCTTTCAAGCCGTGATGTTTCGGGTTAAATTAATTGTAAGGTTCGTTTTTATAAAGCTTAAAAAGCTGTTCTAAGAGTGCGATTTATACTGTCAGTCCTCTTTTTCAAGCAGCTTGCGGCATTTTTCCATGTTTTCCCTTTGTTCCTCGGGGAATTCCGGAAAATGCGGATCAAGTTCCCTTAATTTTTCAAGCAGTATTTCTGAAACAAGGTACCTTGTGAACCATTTGTTGTCAGCAGGCAGCACGTACCACGGCGCGTACTCGGTGCTGGTGTTTTCAAGCATGGTTTCATACGCTTTCATATACATGTCCCAATATTCGCGCTCCATTACGTCTCCCGCTGAAAATTTCCAGTTTTTATCGGGATTTTCTATTCTTTCCATGAGGCGCTCCTTCTGCTCTTCCTTTGAAAGGTGCAAAAAGATTTTTACCGTCATGGTGCCGTTTTCATAAAGATAGCGCTCGTAGTCTCTTATCTGGCGGTAGCGCTTTTTAAAAATATCGTCCGTCTGCAGCTCGGGCGGCAGCTGCGAATTCTCTATAAGATTATGCACCTTTGAAACGATTACGTCTTCATAGTGAGAGCGGTTAAAAACGCCTATCTCGCCGCGCCTTGGCAGCTGCCTGCTTATGCGCCAGAGATAATCGTGGTCGTTTTCTTCGCTCGAAGGCACTTTAAACGAAGCCACCTTAACCCCCTGCGGGTTAAAGCCCTTCATAACATGCTTTATCGTGCTGTCCTTGCCGGCCGCGTCCATCGCCTGAAGTACTATAAGCAGAGAAGACGTGTTCTCCGCATAAAGCTTTTCCTGAAGCTCCGCCATATGTTTTATGTTTTCAGGCATTAGCGTTCTCTCCACTAATTCGCGCTTAACTTTTTCGTCGCGTTTAGTTGAATAATCTTTTAAATCTACTTTCTGTCCTTCTTTTACAATATACTTTTTAATATTCATTATACTGTCTCCCATCGTTTAATCGTAAAGTCAAGGCCCGCGTTTAAGCCATGTCCCGCCTAATCTTTTTTATAAGCTCATCAAAGCTCATCGTTTCTTTTATGCGCACGCGCTTGGCGTTAGTCGCGGGATCCCGCCTGCATATGCCGGAGTAGTCGCAGTAATCGCACGGGCCAGCGCCGTATTTGTTTACCGCGGGAGAAGCTGAAATGCTGCCCTTCTTAATTTCCTCCGCGATTTCCCCGGCCTTTTTAACGGCAAAATCCATCAGCAGCCGCATTTCTTCTTCAGAAGCCAGCATTTTACCTTTGGAAGGAGATCCGTCCTTATTAAAAAGCTTACCTAAAGACAGCGGAGGATCGCCGCTGTCCATAAGATAAGCGACATCGCGGTCGTTGAGCGCTATGCCGTTCATTGAAAGTTTGTTGTCTTTTTCATACTGCAGCTTTTCTTCATCAAGGTCGTTTTCTGTTTCATCTATAAGGGAGCTTACCACTCTCTGGTAAAACACGCCTGCGGGCGCTGATTTTTTCTCTCCTGAAACCGCTTTTAAGTATATCAGCAGCTGCAGCTTTAAGCCGGCGTATATATCCTCCGGGCTTAAACGCGCGTCTCCCGTTTTGTAGTCTATTATGCGGATATAATGTTTCCCCGCGCTTCTGCATTCGTCAAGTCGGTCTATCTTTCCCGTTAAATATATGGCGCTGCCGTCTTTTAATTTTATCATAACGGGCAAAATACCGCCAACTTTTCCAAACTCCAATTCCACTTTAAAAATAATAAACGAAGAATTCTGAAGCCCGCGAGTAAGGGTCCACGCCGTTTGCTTGCAGTCCCTTATAAAAGCTCTCGATCGCGATTTGCTCCTGTCGGTATCTGAAAACGGCAGGTCCTTTGCTTCGCTTATTATTTCTTCAGCGGCCTGCTGCATCAAACAATCGTTTTCCTGTTTGCTTATATTGGGATAGCCTGAATGCCCGCCGGCTTTTTTTGAAAAGGCTTCAAGAGCCGCATGGTAAAAATTGCCTTTATCGCTTGGCTCTATCTTCCATTCTTTCTTTTCTTCAGGGCGCAGGCCTTCAGAAACAAAATGGCGGAAGGGGCACGAAGCGAAATTTTGCAAGCGGGAAACGCTCATATTTGAAAGGCTGAACAAGCGCTCGGCCCTGCCTGCCGAAAGCTTTTCAGCGGGCTTTTTGCCAAGCAAATGCTCTATAACCTGTTCCGTCTTAAGCTTGTAGCGCTCGTCCACGCGCAAAAAGTTTACCGCTTCAGCCCATACGCCGTCCAATTCGCCGCTCCTAAGCTTTTGCGGCATGGCTTTAAGGGCTTGCTTAGCCGCATTGGGCGGGTACGCGTCAATGGACGACATAACGCCGCCCTGCTCCTTTAGTAATGGGAATTTCTTTTTAATCGACGCAATCTGCGTTAAAGGTTCCAGCGCTTCGCCCGTTTCCTTTGAAAGAGCGTAGGATATAAACAGCTTTTGTTTTGGAGAGCTTAAAGCTTTATACAGGCTTATGAGCTTAAGGCTGTCGCTTTCTTCCTTTATAAAGCCTGAGTCCCTGCCCATGGCGCTTTCTATAAGGCGTATATCCGCGTCTGACACTATATAAGTTTCGTCGTCAGAAAGTGCGTCGTCGTTAAGCCCCATAACAAACGTAATTTCTGGCGAGTCAGGCAGAATTTTATCAAGCTCTCCCACCTGAACGCAGCCAAGCTTTGGCGGAAGCGAGGACAGGCTGCAGCTTTCAAACGAAGAGCGCAAAAGCGTTATAAAGCCCTTTAAAGACATTTCCTCGTCTTTAAGCATAAGCTCCATTTGATCAAAGCTCTCCGTAAGCTTTTTATACACCTGTCTTGCTGTGTCTGCCGCGGCGGGAAAATCCGCGTCCAGCATAATCTGTTCCTGCTCCTCGAGTCTTTCCGGCAGGCTTATTTCATTTAAAAAGCTTATTTCCGCTTCTATAAACGCCTGTATGTTTTTTGCGGAAGACAGACTTTCTTTAAGTTTTTTTAGCGGCGTTATAAGTTTTTTTCTTAAAATTTCCGCTTCGGCGCTTTGTTCTTCGCCTCCGCGCTCAAACGCGTTAAGCCATAAAGAGCCGTTTATTCCATAGGATTCCGCGTAGTTTTCTATGCGCCAGTCTTCCTCCTGCGTAAGACCGCTGTACCCTGTGGACACATACGCCGCTATATCCTCCATTCTGAAGCCGTCGGTAATTACGTCAAAGGCTGAAAGTATAGCTCTTACAGCGTCATGGCTTGTGAAAAGGGTTTTTTCAGATATGTAAAAGGGCACGCCGAAAGACGAAAGTATATGAGAAAGCACGGCGGAATATTTGTTAAGGTCAGAGCATATTATAATAATGTCTTCAGGCCTTACGCCTTCCTTAAGATATTTTTTTGCCATATAGGCGGTAAATTCCGCTTCTTTATATGGAGTCTGCCCAAGGTACAGGCAGATTGAATCAGGGTTTTTATTATATTCTTTTCTTTTAAGCGACAAAAAGTATTTTTCCAGATGCCGTATGTCTGGAGGCGCCTGCAACGGCTTGTCGTAAAAAGAAAAGTCTGCATTAACATTGTTGTCCTTAAATGCTTTCGCAAGATTCTGCGCGCTTTTTAAGGGGATTAAAAACGCGTCCCCGTCATCAGCCTGCGCCTTATCCGCAACTATTGTTACAAGCAGGCTGTCCGCTTCCTTTGCTATTGGAACGAGTATGTCAATTAAAGGCTTAGTAATAATGTCAAAGCCAAAAACCAGGCAGTCAGCGTTACGCATAATGCCGCTGCAATACAGCCTGCTTATCATGTCTTTATCGCTGTCATGCTTGTCTGTAAAGCCGTGCGAAGCGATAAAGCTTTCGTATTCTTTATATATAAGGCTTAAATCCTCAAGCTTTTTTGAGAGAGATTTCTTTCGCGCTTTTTCCGCGGCGGCGTTCAGATCCTCATAGCTCACGTCCTTTTCCTTTATAAGCGCGATCCACTTAGCGGCTGCGTCTATAAAGCCCGGCTTATCCGCGGCTCTTTTGTAAAACTCTAATTTTTTTCTGCAGCTTTCCACGGCCTTTGCCGCCGCAATGCGCTGGCCCTGTTCGTCGAGAAATATTTTTCTGTCGCTTCCGGCGAGCTCAAAGACCCTGTTTTTAAGGCGAGACGGCGAAAAGACCTGCGCTTTAAGCAGGCCGGGCAGGTTTAAGCCGTCTATTAAATCGCGCTCAGCCTGCAAAGTGTACAGCTCCGGCACAAGCAAAATACAGGGCTTGCCTTTATCCAAAGAAGTCTTGACACGCTTTAATATTACTTCCCAAAGCCTGCCTGTGCGTCCCGCTAATATTTCAGCCATAAAATCCTCCGAATCTATTTTATCACAGCGCGCATCGCTTGGCAAAAACTTAATAATATTATGCGTTTTACTTGTTAAAATTTACATCATCATAAATGGGAAAAGCTTTGTTCATACTACGCCGTTTTTATCCGGATTAAGTTTTTTATCTGTTAAACGCTTATGAAAAAGCAGCATAGCGATTACTATAATAAGAATATACGCAGGTAAAAAACTTAGTCCCGCGTACCTTGTCAGCGCGCCAAAAAGCGGCGGCATAAGGCTTGTGCCTGTATAGGCGCTTGCCATCTGCACGCCTATAAGCGCCTGGGAATAGTCTTTTCCAAAGCGCGACGGCGTTGCGTGCATCATGCAGGGATATATAGGGGCGCAGCCAAGGCCCAGAAGCATAAGCCCCGCCATAGCGCCTGCGCCGCCAAACCAAAGCAGCAAAGCCCCGATAGCCGCTATAATGCTTCCGCCTGATATAAGCCTGTCGTCTGAAAGCTTAAGCGTTAAAAAGCCGTTAAGCGCCCTTCCCGCCGTTATGCCTATATAAAACAGACCCGCCAGCCTTGCGGACACGTCTTTGGGCATAGAATAGTGAAAGGCCAGAAAGCTGCTGCTCCAAAGTATAACGGTCTGCTCGGCGGCGCAGTAGAAAAAGAATATTATCATCGCTTCCTTTGCGCCTTTTATTTTTACAACCTTTTTTAAAGGAAAAGCGCGTTCTGTTTTTGCGTACGAAGCCTTTCCGGCATTTTTCCATAAAGGCAAAGCGGCAAATAAAACGGCAGACAGCGCAAGCTGTATTAACCCTATATCGCGGTACCCCAAGCGCCAGCTGCTGCCTTCAGCTAAAACCCTGCCCATAACGGCAGGCCCCGCCGCGGCGCCTAATCCCCACATGCAGTGCAGCCAGCTCATATGGCTGCTCCTGTAATTAAGCGCCACATAGTTGTTAAGCGCCGCGTCAACGCTTCCCGCTCCAAGTCCGTATGGAACGGCTAAAAAGCACAGGCTTAAAAAAGAGCCGCTTATCGAAAACCCTAAAAGCGCAAAAGCTGTCATAAGAACGCTTACCGCCGTAAGCCTTGCCGTGCCAAGCCTTTTTGTGAGCCTGTCGCTCATAAGGCTTGAAACAATAGTGCCCGCCGCTATTATCATGGATATAACCCCGGCGTTTGATACAGGAACATTAAGCTCCGCGTGCGCGGCGGGCCAAGCGGAGCCAAGAAGGGCGTCCGGCAGGCCTAAGCTTATAAAAGACATGTATATTATAATAAGCAGCAGCTGGTACATTGCAGTCTCCTGAGATAATGTAAAGGCTTTTTATTTTAAGCTTCACTAAATAAGTTATTATTTAATGAAGCGATTCCCCGTGGCTTTGAAGAAAATGTCCTTACTCCATGAGAAAGCCTTTCAATGGCTTATTCTAACATAAAAACGCAGATATTGCCTTAGAAAAACCTTAAAAGCGCCGTTAAAGCGCAGTTTAAATTTTCCTATGGAATATTTCGCTTGCTCTTGCAAGCTGAATTACGACAACAACGTAAAAATATATCAAAGCCCTCCCAATAAAGCCGCATCAGCCGCGGCGCTTGGCGGCTGCGTTTAAGCTGTTTACTTGAATTATTAAAGAAACTTTTAATATAATAGATTTAATGAATTTTAAAGCCAGGCGCGTTTTAATGCCCTGGCTTTATGGTTTCCTTTACAAAAAACGGGTGCCCCCATATGTAATAGCTTACGGTAATTTCCCTTGCTTCTCCGCCGGGGCTTTGCGTAATAAGCACCTGCTGCAGAAGAGCGCTGCCGCCAGGCGAAATGTCTGTGCTCTTGTTATCGCTCTGCCCTAAGGACACTTTGCCTGAATAGCTTAATACATCGCCTTTTTTGGGCGAAACCTGAATTTCGCACATCTTAACAGGCAGAAAGCTGGTGTTTTTAACGCGTACGGAATATACGTGGAAATAATAATCGTCTATGTTTGTCAAAGGCGTTTCGTCATACACAGTGCCCTGCACGGCGTTAGCGCTGTGGCTTTTTGCCCAGCGGTCGAACTGCTGCTGCATATTTTTAGCGGGGCTGAAATTAGGCTCGAGAATCTCCAGAGAAAGAGAAGTATTTACAAGAGCGTAAGTAAGCGCGCTGCCAAGCAGCAAGGCTAAAAACAGCAGTATTAATGCAAACTTTTTCATAAATTACTTCCCCTGCAGTATGCTGTTCATCTGCTCTATCATTTCGGCGTCTTTCAAGCGGAACTTAATTTCCACGCGCCTTGAAGCTCCAAAGTTTTCCGTTCCGTCGGGATTGAAAATCCTATCGGCGAAGGATCTGCCCTTGGCGGTAATTATGTTTTGCAGGGTTTGACGCTGGCTTGCGCTTAATTCCGGCATTTCAAGGCAGAACTTAGCTACGGTAAGCGCACGCTGCTGGCTAAGCTCCAGGTTGAACATATAGCTGCCCTTTGAATCCGTGTGCCCTTCAATTATTATTTCAGCTACATAGTCCCTGTACTCAGGCTGTAAAAGCACCTGCAGATATACAGGTATTATTTTTTTAAGCTGCGCTTGTCCTTCAGGGGCAAGCCTGTCTTCGCCTGTTGCAAACATGAGCTGTGAATCCAGAACTATATCGCCTGTGTTCTTGTCCACGTTCGCGCTTATGTTTTTTTCAGCAAGAGTGCGGCTTAATTCTTCAACTATTGCAGTACGCACGCCAAGCAGCTTGTCTATCTGTTCCGCCTGGCTGTTAAGCGCCTGCTCAAGCGCGCCAACACGCAGCTGCTGCGCTGCAAGCTCTTCTTCCTGCTCGGCGAGCGTCAGCTGCAAAGCTTCCTGCTCCTCTTCCTTGGTTTTAAGCGCTGTTTGCGCCGCATGCAGCTCCTCCTGCTGCTCGTCAAGCTGTATCTGCACGCTCGCGAGCTCCTTTTCTTTGCCCAGAAGAGTAACGCGGGCGGTTTCAAGCTCGTCCTGCTGCTTAACAAGGGATAACTGCGTGCGGTCAAGCTCCGCCTGCTGCTCGTTAAGCTGCTTTGTCTTTATTTCGAGTAGGCTGTAATACTGGTATATGCTGAACGTTACCGCAAGCATAAACACCAGAAGAAGCGAAGAAAGCATATCCGAATAGCTTGTCCAGTACTCGCCGGAATCCCTGCCTATAAGCCGTCTTCTGTGCCTTGGCTTATGCATCGGCTTTCTCCTTAAGGCTAAGCTTGTCTGAGGCGCTGTTAAGCGCCTCTGTCAATTCCTTAACGGTGTCGTTTAAAGCGGCGATTTGCTGCATATCGAGTTTTTCGCCGTGTTTAGCTGTGCTCGACTGCCTGGCAAGCGCTTCGCTTATGTCGCGCATATTTTCTTCAAATAACCCCAGGCTGCGCGCAAAGCCGCGGCTTATATCTTCAACAAATGATGAATAGCTTTCCTTAAGCATCCTGCTTGAAGCCGCCATTTCATTCGCTACGGCGTGGGTCTGGCTTCCAACTCTTTCAGACTGTTTTTCTACCGCTTCAAGCACCCTTACGGACCAATCAGAGTACTGCTCCATTTGATCTTCCAAAGCCTGCTGCCCTTGCTTTACTTTTGAAAAGCTTTTTACAAGGCTGTCTGCCATGCTCTGCAGTGTTTGCAGCGTTTCTCCCGTGCTGTTTGCAAGGTGAGCGTTGCCTGACTGCGAAGCGGACAGCTCGTTTATGTACTGTTCGAAGCGCTCTATAACGCTTTGGTTAAGGCTTTGCATTTCGTTCATGTTTTTTATCAAGCTGTTTGCAGCGTTCATGGCCTCATTTGCGCCCTCCAGAGAAAGCTGCTGGCTTTGGTTAAAGCTTGTCAAATGCTCGGTAAGGCTGCTCAGCTGCCCGCCGAGCGCCTCGTCCATACCCTGAACGAATTTTCCGACTATGCGGTTAAGCCCGTCTATCTGCCCCTGCGTCTGCGCCAATATAAAGTCGTTCATCTGGCTGCTCATGGGCGTAAACGAACGGTCTATCGTGTTGGCTATACCGCTTGAAAGCTGGCGCTGCATATCCGCGGCGCTTTGGCGCAGAAAGCGCGCCTGGTCTTCCATATAGCAAATGTTATGCACGCTGTCGTCAAGAGGAGAAGGCATTACAAGCTCTCTGAAGCTGTCTATGAAATCATCCTGCGCGCTTGTAACGGACCCCTGCGCAGTTTTGTTTAGAATATTAAATAAAAGAGAGCATGAAAGCCCCGCTATTGACGTGCCGTAAGCAAAGCTCATGCCGCCTATCATCTGCGAAATGGATTCCATAGTGGCTTCCGCATTAGTAACGTCAAGACCGGTTACGCCTCGCATAAGGCCTATAAAAGTGCCGAGTATGCCAAGGCTTGTAAGCATGCCTGGTATGCCTTCCGCCACATTCATGTGCGCGTAGGAAATAAGGACGGTTTCATCGTTTATATATTCTCCTGCATCGCAGCTTAAACCGCGCGCGTCAAGCTGCTCTGCGTTTACCAAAAAGCGCTTCCACTGCTTCTGCATGGGTTTGCCTAAGAACAGCGGGTCCTGCCATACGGGACGCGTGCCTGACTTTATTGTCATCATCTCAAGCGATCGCGTCGCCCTTCTGAAAATGCGCGTCAGGCGGCGCATAGGGAATATGCACTTGCCTAAACCGACAAGCATAACTATCACTATAAGCGTATAAACGGTAAAATCCACAAGGTTAATTGAAATGTTCTGAAAAAAACTCTGCATCGCCACGCCTCACTTTCTTCATAATTTTATCCTATAAAGCAATATTTTGCAATATTTTTTTAATATATTTACTTTGCGCATGATTCAACACTTGCATAATATAAAATAACCGTTTTAATAAACAAAAGAGAGCTTGGATAATTTAAGCATTGCATTGAATAAATAATAAAATAGCGCTTACGCTTATAGCGTTTTCTTTAAAAAGATTCCTCCGCCGCTTTTAAAGCAAACCTGTAAATATGCGCAGAAAGCGCAAAAAAGCGCTTTTTAACCGTTGATAAAGAACGAGAATACTGCTATAATATGCCTGTTGCCGAAGTGGCGGAATGGCAGACGCAGGGGACTTAAAATCCCCCGGCCTCTGGCTGTGCGGGTTCGACTCCCGCCTTCGGCACCATAGAAAAACATAAGGGAGACAATTAGTCTCCCTTTTCCATTGATACTATTTACTTTTTTGTTTCCTTTTTTGTTCCATGATTCGCATAACGCGGAACAAATTAGGAAAATAATGATAAAATGCAACACGAAATGCAACACGAAATTACGAAAAAAAAGAGTCTATCTTGCTGTTTATTTCTTGCTTTGCTTCAGTTTGTTTATCGCTCATTATACGCTGGTAAACGTTTTTAAGCATCTTTGTTGATGAACGCCTAATGCGTTGCAAGCACACTTATCTGGAATACCTGAAGCAAGCATAAATGATGCGGAAAACATAAGTGTATCAATGCGTTATACCTAAACGTTTATTAACTTTTCCAAATGCTCGCGCAATCCTTAAGCATGTAAATCCCGATACGCAAAAGCGAACCTGCGTTGATCGATGCGGAATTCCTAAAAAGCTTAAAAAATGATTGTAAAACACTTGTAAAAACATAAAAAACATGATAATATATACACCGTTGTCATACCCTGCAGGGTATGATAATGTGCGCTCTTAGCTCAGCTGGATAGAGTGCTTGACTACGAATCAAGAGGTCGTGGGTTCGAATCCCCCAGGGCGCACCAAAAAAGCCGTTGATTTCTTTCAGCGGTTTTTTGTATTCAGATTTTTTCAAATAAGATTCAAAATATGTTGTATAAGTTTTATATTTAACGCTTATCACTGTCTGTTTATGCTTATACTTGTTTTTTTAATGGTATAAATAATAAAAGATATTTTATGTTTTAGCAGAGCCTCATTAAATATCCATAGCGGCACTAAGCTGGGTAAGTAAAGACGTAGGCTGTATTAAATATATTTTCAATTTATCAGATTGCGGCTGTATTAAGCATTAACGCATGCAAAAATATAAACACATCAATCTTAGCAAAACACATGCTTTCGTTATTGCAAACAATTATATATAACCTCGCATTATTTACTATACATATACTAGCTCAATAAAAAATCTTAAATTAAAAAAGCCTCCCGTTTAAAGGGAAGGCTTTTTTATTATTGCTATTATTTTGCAGGCGCTACATAGCACTTACGTACGAAACCGATGAATTCGTCTTCTTCATTATATACTTCAGCATAGGGCTTGTTGGAATATGTAATGACTGTGCCAAGCTTTTCACCGTTCTTAACTGTGAGAATCTTTTCACCGGTAAAGTCTTTGTTTTCCCATACGTTAAGCTTGCCGCCTGTGGTGTTGGCTTTGCCTGTAAATTCTTTTGCGTCTTTGCCTGCTTCAGGCGCTGTAGGAGCTTTGGCTTCCGCTAGATATGCTTTGCGTACATAGCCTATAACCTTGCCGTCTTTGTCAAGCACTTCAGCATAGGGCTTGTTTGAATATGTAATGACTGTGCCGAGCTTTTCGCCGTTCTTCACTGTGAGAACCTTTTTGCCGGTAAAGTCTTTGTTTTCCCATACGTTGAGCTTGCCGCCTGTGGTGTTGGCTTTGCCTGCAAATTCTTTGGCTTCTTTGCCTGCTTCAGGCGCTGTAGGAGCTTTTACTTCTGCTACATATACTTTGCGTACATAGCCTTCGTATTTCTCAGAATACCATGTCTTGGTTTTTTCGTCATAATTGGTCATCTCGCCAAGATCGGCACCGTTTTTAACGGTAGCAACCTTCGAGTTTTTGGTATTGTCGCCAATGTTTTCACGATATTTCCAGACGTTAAGTTTGCCGCCTGTGGTGTTGGCTTTGCCTTGGAAAGCAAATGCTGTCGCTACGCTTGTAAGCGCAAGCACTAAAACCAGTACCAAGGCTACGGTTTTGTTTGTGCGTTTCATAAATACACTCCTTCTTCTTTCGGCAAAGCGCTTAAGCGATATAAGACGCTTTTACGCCTTGTGTTTTAACAGCTGCATTATACAAAATGTTTTACAGCTTGTCAATGATAATTTTATTTTTTTAGATTTCATAATTGTAGCTTTACAATAGATGTGAGACTGAAAGCTGAGAAAAAAGCGATCGA
>CAZFHI010000012.1:0-51478 GCA_964518875.1 uncultured Oscillospiraceae bacterium | reverse complement strand
ACTCGATCGCTTTTTTCTCAGCTTTCAGTCTCACATCTATTGTAAAGCTACATAACAAATTTGTAACAAATGCTTTACAAATAGGAAATACTGTGCTACAATGCGTGCGTCAAGGAGGATGTATTATGCACAGTATTTTTAATATGCGCCGTTTAGCAGCGGCAGTGTTATGCTTTTTGCTTATTATCCCATCGGCTTTCGCCAAAAGGTATGAAACGCTGCGCCCGGGACAGAGCGGCAGCGAAATTAAAAATATGCAGGAAGCGCTTAGATTTTTGCAGTACCAGATAAACGAGGACGGCAAATACGGCCCTTTAACGGAAAAAGCGGTAAGGGAGTTTCAAATGTCGCAAAGGCTTAAAACGGACGGCCTTGCGGGAAACAATACCTTAAGCAGGCTCTACGCGCTCGCGCCGCAGTTTGAAACAGGATCCGTTAATTCAAACGGAGGCTCGCAGAATAATAATTTTATTCAAAACGGCGGTTCGGCTCCAAGAATAGGCAAGGGCTTTTACCGCATGGGGGATGAAGCCGCAAACGTCAGATCCCTGCAGGCGCGCCTTAATTATTTGGGCTACGACGCGGGAAGGGCGGACGCGGTGTTTGGAAGGAAAACGCTCAACGCCTTAAAGCAGTTCCAAAAAAACGCGGGGCTTGTGGTAAGCGGCACCGCAAACCAGAACACGTTTGACGTGCTGTTTTCAAACGGCGCTCCGAAGGCTTCGGCTACGTTTACGCCATCTCCGCAAGCAACGCCTGCGCCAGACCCAGGGCAAAACAATAAACCCGATCCTCCTGTTTCAGGCGGCTTTACGTCAGCGTTTGTGGATACGCCGAACAAGGGAAGCCTGAACTTCCGCAGCAAGCCGAAAAAATATACAGGGCTTATTAAAACTATACCAAACGGTACCTTTGTAAGCGTTATAAGCGCGGCGGGCGACTGGAGCAAAATATTTTACGACGGGCGCACGGGCTACGTTATGAGCAAGTTTCTTAATTTCAGCAAACCGACCTCGGCGCCAAACGCGACTTATGAGCCTGCGCCGACTTCAGCGCCTTCAACTGGTACGGAAAAACCCGATATAAATATAATACTCCGCCCCAACGCAAGCGGCGCGCAGGTGCGCTTGCTTCAGGAAAGGCTTAACGAGCTTGGCTATACCGTAAACGTAAACTCATTTTACGATTCTTTAACCAAATCCATGGTCAGGGAATTTCAGCGCAAAAACGGCTTGAAGCAGGACGGTATAGCGGGCAGCCAGACTAAAACCATTTTGTATTCAAGCGCCGCGCTAAGCTATACCGATAAAGAAAGCGCGTATACTCAGCTTAATGTGGACGATAAGAACGCCGCAGTAGGCGCAATGCAGAAAAGGCTTAAAGAGCTCGGCTACCCCGTAAACGTAAACGACGTGTTCGATATGCGCACGCACCAGGCTGTAGTGGCTTTCCAGAGCATAAACGGGCTTCCTAAAACAGGCAAAGGGGAAATAGCCATGCAGCGGCTGCTGTTTTCAGACGCCGCAAAAAAATACGACCCGAATTACGCAGGTGTTTCAGAAAGCGACGGCAGGGACATAAGCGTTTCAAAGTCGCAGGTTAAGCTTCTGCACTGGTATAAAGAAGTAAAGCCCTCTATGCGCGCAGGCCAGCGTGTAACGGTTTATCACCCGGGCAGCGGCATAAACTTTACTTTAAGGCTGTATTCTTTAGGCCACCACGCGGATTCTGAACCCCTTACGTTAAAGGATACTACGCTTATGAACAGGGCCTTAGGCCCCGCAAGCTGGAACACGAGGGGCGTGTATGTAAAGCTTCCAAATGGAACCTGGACGGTAGCTTCCATGCACAACCGCCCGCACCTTTCGGGCGCCATAAAGGACAACGGCTTTAACGGACACCTGTGCGTGCACTTTTTGCGGGACATGGACGAAGCTAAAAAGAATGACCCCAACTACGGCGTAACCAACCAAAAGACCATAAGAAAGCTCTGGAAAAGCATTTCCGGCGAGGAGCTGGATTATTAGCGCACATTAAGAATTAGCGTTATAGTCCGCAACAATGATTATTAAAAATACAAACAGATTTTGTAAGCTTCCATAAAAACACTTAAAGCGCCTGTATTTTACGGGCGCTTTAATATGTGCGCAGCCTAACATTTAATGAAATTATAGAGAATTTAGCGCTTGCGCCATAAGAAATAAGTTTTTTATAATTTTAATCATAATAATTTTTGATAAATGCCTTATAGCATGTTATGATTATATGCGGCACTAACGATTAAAATTAATAAAAAAGCGGCGGACAAAAACAATTTTTTAAACACCGGCTGCAGGGAGGAGAACTTGATTAGAAAATATACGCGCTTATGCCGGATATTGCTTGTTACATACTGGAGAACTTTTGTTACGGTAATAATATGCTTGTCAGCATCTATATTTGCATTCAGAGTAAATATAGCTCCTTCTATCAATATGATAGAATGGAACGCAAAGAGCACAGAAAATACATCCTTCTTTATTAAGTTTGAAAAGGATAACTATACAAGTAGAGATAGAAAAACTTTATCAAATATATTTCAAAATGAATACAGCGTTGGAGGGATCGCTCTAAGCGGCGGTTATTATTTTAAATTTGTCGAAAACTCTCCTGCGGTTGTTGGCCTTTTTAATGGATCAACAAATAGAAACCGCTGGTTCGTACTTGAAGAAGGGCGTTACTTTAATTCAGAGGAAGAGGCTGCATCTTCCCCTTCTGCAATATTAAGCCGTAATTTGTTTCCGGAAGGCGTTTTTGATCTTTCGCAGCATAAGGCGTCTTATTTAAATCAAGAGCTGACAGTCGTTGGATTGTCTCCTATATTTGCAAATAACTTTTTTATTGGAATGCAAGACTTGTATAGACAAATCGCCCCTAAGGCGCTGCAGGAACCCCCGCAATATATGTCAAGCTATCATGATTTATCTTATGATAAGCAGCAGGAATTGGAAAGACAATATAAATTTTTATCCAGTGTGGTAGTCATTCCTTACTCTCTGTTTCAAAGTATGGACTTGGTTCCGCAATTGGCAGTTCTTTCCTTTAATGAATTAAGCGCATCAAATAGAAATTCTATATTTGAGGAATTAAAAATGCTGTTTCCAAAGGCTGAAGTGCATCCTTCCCTTACAGCTGAACAAGCTTTGTCATTTTATACGCAAAACGACCTGCGGTACGGCGTTTTGCTATCAATTGTAAGTGTTGTATTTATAATGGCGATGCTTTATTACTGGCTGGATGTAAGTTATAACACTCAATGGATTATGTATAAACTCGGCTGTGCAAAAGGAACCATAAGAAGGCTGAATATAATGGCGCTGCTTATTGTGCTGCTTATAGCATATGGAATTTCTTTGGCTTTGTCATGTGTGCTTGAAAGCTATTTTAAAAGTTTGCTTCTTTCTTTAAAAACACCACTGCACTACCATTTATATTTAATTTTGTTTTTAATTTTTATTGTAATTATTTGTGTTATTAGCGGACAGCGTTTTAACGGCGGTTCTGTCAAGAGGGATAAGGAATGAAAAAAGCGAAAAGAACATTAAAGCTCATATTGCCCCTATGCTCTCCACGAATGCTTTTGGAGACGGCTTTGATTATTCAACTATGTATTTTTATGACATTTTGCTTAAATATCGTGTCCCCTTTTATCAGTTCAAAGCAATTTATAAAAAAAGCGGAAGATACCTTCGACCCGTCTATGATATATTTCCAGCCTTGCGACAGGCTTGAACATTGGCTGACTGATGATTATGAGGACTTATATGAAATAAAAAACAGAAGAATTAAATTCGAACAGCAGATAAATGCTTTGTTCCCCGATTGCGAAATTGGCACCATGTTTATTAGTGAAGGAGAAATGCAGGACGGTACCGAAATTCAGGTGGCGGCTTTTTCATCTAATTTATTAAAAGATATGGGTTTAAGCTCTATTGAAAATGTTGAAGAAGGCTACATACCTGCGTGGTATAAAGGCAGGAAAGATGCCAAAAACAAAAATATCACTGTGGATTTTTATGCAGGCGGCCATCACAGCTTAAATATGCAAATTTTTGATAGTATTGCGGCTGATTCTTTGCTTGTGCTTCCAAGATATGGCTCGACCATGCCGACGGTAAGAGAGCTTCTTTCACGCAATGTTTACGAGAGTTTCACTGCTGAAGACCCTGACGCTATGCTTATAACAGACATAAATTGTCTGCCGGAAAATATTTCTCTGTATGCTTCTTCGTGCCTTATTATAAGCCCTAAAACCCCTATTGACATTACGCCCTCGCTCAGACAAAAAGCCAATGCCATAGGAGGCCAAATTTTTTCGTACGAAGAATTGATAGAAAATTCTTATATGAGAAACCTTAAAATAAACCAGATTCCATTGGCGCGCTTTATAGCTTCAACAGTTTTTACTTTGGTAAGCCTTATAGGATATGTTTTCCTCGGGTTGATACGCAACCGGCGCACGCTTGGAATTTATGCTACAAATGGAATGTCTAAGGCTCAAGTTAAGGGTACGTATTTAAAATTTTTAGGCTTTCTGTTTATTCTGGCGCTTATGGCGGAAATATTACTGCTAATAATTCTTACGGAAACTGGGGCGCTGTACATAAAAGACATAAATGGAAGCGTTGTCCTTATTACCGCTTTAGGTTATATGCTTGTAGGATTATTTGCAGAGTTGCTGGTTAAGCACAAACTTGCAGGTTTTGAAATTGCAAAAATCATGAGAAAGGGCGAAGAATAATGTTTTTGGAAGTTATGGATGTTTATAAAGATTATCAAATATCTTCAAAAGTTGTAGTCAATGCTTTGCGCGGGGTAAGTTTTAGCATAGAGCTTGGCGAATTAGTTGCGATAATTGGTCCGTCAGGATGCGGGAAAACCACGCTGCTCAATTTGATAGGCGGAATAGACAGCCCCAGCACAGGGAAAATTTTAGTAAACGGCACGGATATTGCAGCTTTAAGCGACCGTGAAAGAGCAAAATACCGCAACGGCAGCGTCGGGTATATTTTTCAGGATTTTGCGCTTATAGAAAACTTAACGGTGCGAGAAAATGTGGAAATTCCACTTCTTATTTCAGGCGAAGCAAAAAACATAAACGATAAGATAGAATCATGTTTAGCTGAGGTTCAGATGGAAGAATACATAGACAGAAAAGTCAATTCTCTTTCAGGAGGTCAAAAACAAAGGATAGCGATAGCGCGCGCGTTAACCATGGAACCGGAAATAATTTTAGCGGATGAGCCGACAGGTTCGCTTGACAGCGTTGCTTCAAAGCATATTTTATATCTTATGCAGTCGCTTAGAAATAAAAAGCGCACGGTGGTGCTGGTAACGCACAATCAGGAAATAGCAAAACTTTGTGACAGAACTATTGCTCTTAAAGACGGCGTGGTATGTGAAAATGCTGTTGCCTGATGGCTTACAGACAAAAAAGCTTAAAATATTTAAGAAACTGATATAAATTATTTGTTTTTCGGCAAAGCGTTATATTATGCTCTGCCGAATCTGTTTATAGGTTTAATTACAAATAACATATATGGAATACGCTGCAATGCCTGCGGCATTTAAATATCGCTGCTGCAAAGAGGCTTTGCCACAAGTTAAACTCTTTAAGCAATGCTTTGCCTAAGCTCTATCTGCAAGCTTTATTGTAAACTGACCGGATTTTTTTAGGCGCTGTCTTAAGTTTTAAAACAGCGTTAAAATTTTGTTCCGATTAAAAACTCATCTTAAAAAAAGAATATCAAATTAACGCTTGACAAAAAAACGAGGGCGTGGTACATTATATACACGGGTTAGCACTCGCAAAGCAAGAGTGCTAACAACCGGAATTTTTAAGGAGGGTCGCATGATTACAGGACGGAAAAAACAAGTGCTTGAAGCCGTTATAAAAAGCTACGTGCAGACGGCGGAGCCTGTCGGCTCGCGCACCATATCGCGCAATTACATGCCGGACTATTCGAGCGCTACTATCCGCCATGAAATGAGCGACCTTGAGGAGATGGGCTACCTGGAGCAGCCCCATGTTTCAGCAGGCAGGGTGCCTAACGTCCATGCTTACAGGCTGTATGTGGATCATCTGATAAACGACGGCTTAATAAACCCCGTTAAGGATACCGATACGCGAAGGGCGCTTATCGCAAGGGTGCAGCAGCTTGAAGACGTCGTTTGCACCATAGCGCAGGCGTTAAGCGAAATGTCCCGCTATACCGTGGCGGTTATGATGCCAAGGCAAAAGGACTTAAGGGTTAAAACCCTTCAGCTTATGCCTGTTTCAAGCGCCAGAGCGCTGCTTGTAATAATAACGGACGCTGGCACTGTGCGCGATGCTGTCGTGCGCGTGTCTGAGGACTTAAATCCTGACGCTCTGTACTCCCTGTCCCGCGCCATGAGCGAACATCTTGGCGGCAAAACGCTGCGGGAAGTGCAGAACCTGCTTGAAAACATAGCGGCGCACGCGGACCTTGACCCTAAGGTTCTGCAGGGCGTTGCGGAGCTTGCCCAGCACATGGAAAAACAGGCGTCCACTAACCAGCTTATGGTGTACGGCGCGCAGAACATATTGTATCACCCGGAATTCAGCGACGTTGAAAAGGCCAGAAGCTTCCTTTCCGTAATAGAAGAAAAGGAGCGCCTGCTTAACCTTCTTTCAAGAGGGGACCAGCAGGGCATAAGCGCCTACATAGGGCACGAAAGCGGCATAGTGGAGCTTAAGGACTGCAGCGTCGTAACCGCTTCGTACGATATGGGTCAGAAAAGCCGCGGAAGCGTTGCAGTTATAGGCCCCACGCGCATGCCGTACCAGGAAGTGCTTACTACGCTGTCTACCACGGCGAACATACTCAGCGGGATGCTGAAATATAGTTAGGAGTGTTTATAAAAAAGCATGAAGGAAGAAAAAAAGCCAAAGGACTTAGAGCAGGTTCAGGAAGCGCAGGCGGATCAGACGCAAGAGGATTCAGCGCAGACTGATAACGATGAATCTAAGCGGAATGACGACAAAGCGTGCGAGGAAGCCCTGCAAAAAGCCATTCAGGAAAGGGATGAATATCTCCTGCTCGCGCAAAAGGTTCAGGCGGAGTTTGAAAACTACCGAAGGCGCAACCAGAAGGTGCGCGCCGAAGCCTTTGACGACGGAGCCATCGCGTTCATTCGTACCATACTCCCCGTATGCGACGATTTGGAACGGGCCATACTCGCCAACAGCGACGACGAGGACAGCCCGATGCATACAGGCGTAAAGCTTGTCTACCGCAAGCTCAACGACGCGCTTATAAAACGCGGCGTTAAGGAAATAAACAGGCTTGGCGAAAAGTTCGACCCTTACCTTGAAGAAGCGGTGGCGCAGGGCAACGAGGACGAGGGAGAGCCCGGCACCGTGTGCGCCGTAATTCAGAAGGGCTACAAATTAGACGACTACGTAATACGCCACGCCATGGTAAAAGTAGTCAAAGAACAGGATAATTAGTAATTTATATATAAATTGGAGGAAATTATGAGCAAAATTATAGGAATTGACTTAGGCACAACAAACAGCGTTGTTGCGGTAATGGAAGGCGGAGAGCCTGTTATAATACCAAACGCGGAGGGTTCAAGGACGACACCTTCTGTCGTAGCGTTTACAAAAGACGGCGAAAGGCTTGTAGGGCAAATTGCAAAGCGTCAGGCTATAACCAACCCTGACAGGACCATTTCTTCAATCAAGAGGGAAATGGGCTCGGACTACAAGGTGAATATAGACGGAAAGCAGTACAACCCGCAGGAAATAAGCGCTATGATACTGCAAAAGCTTAAGAGCGACGCGGAAAGCTATATAGGCGAAAAGATAAGCCAGGCCGTTATAACGGTGCCTGCATACTTTTCAGACAGCCAGCGCCAGGCCACTAAGGACGCGGGCCGCATAGCGGGCCTTGAAGTGCTGCGCATTATAAACGAGCCTACAGCGGCTTCGCTTGCTTACGGTCTTGATAAAGACAACGCGCATAAAATACTGGTGTTCGACCTGGGCGGCGGCACGTTCGACGTGTCCCTGCTTGAAATAGGCGACGGCGTATTTGAAGTGCTCGCTACAAACGGCGATACAAGACTTGGCGGCGACGACTTTGACAACAGAATCATAAACTTCGTCGCGGACCAGTTCCAGAAGGAAAACGGAATAGATTTGCGCAAGGACCGCATGGCGGAGCAGCGCTTGAAGGAAGCCGCGGAAAAAGCCAAGATAGAGCTTTCAACCGCCATGACGACAAACATAAACCTGCCGTTTATTACTGCTGACGCGAACGGCCCCAAGCACCTTGACGTAACGCTTACAAGGGCTAAGTTTGAAGAGCTTACGCATGATCTGGTAGAAAGAACGGTAGGCCCCATGAACACGGCTCTTAAGGACGCGGGCCTTACAGCAAAGGATATAGACAAGGTAATACTTGTAGGCGGTTCAACGAGAATACCTTCAGTACAGGAAGCTGTTAAAAACATAACGGGCAAGGAACCCTTCAAGGGCATAAACCCTGACGAGTGCGTGGCGCTTGGCGCCGCGATACAGGCGGGCGTTCTTGGCGGAGACGTAAAAGACGTGCTTCTGCTCGACGTAACGCCGCTGTCCTTAGGCCTTGAAACGGAAGGACATATATTTACAAAGCTTATAGAGCGCAACACGACCATACCTACTGAAAAATCCCAGATCTTCTCTACAGCTGCGGACGGGCAGACGACTGTTGAAATAAACGTGCTGCAAGGCGAGCGCCCCATGGCTTACGACAATAAGTCCTTAGGCCGCTTCCAGCTTACCGGCATAGCTCCCGCTCCAAGAGGAGTGCCGCAGATAGAGGTTAAGTTCACAATAGATAAAAACGGTATAGTAAACGTATCCGCAAAGGACCTGGGCACCGGCAAGGAGCAGAACGTTACAATCACCGCTTCAACCAACATGAGCGAGGAAGAAATACAGCAGCGTGTGAAAGAGGCCGAGCAGTACGCGGATGAAGACAAGAAACACAAAGAAGAAGTTGAAACGCTCAACCGCGCAGACAGCCTTATATACGAAATAGAAAAACAGCTTAAAGACAACGGCGACAAGCTTTCCGAAGAGGACAAGAACACCGTGCAGTCAAAGCTGGACGAGTTTAAGAAGCTTCGCGAGACGAATGACGTAGAAAAGATAAAGGCGGAGCTTGACAAAATAACCGAGCAGGTTTACAGCGTATTCGGCAAGATCTACCAGAACCAGCAGGGCGGAGGGCAGCCGGGCGGCGGACAGACGCCTCCAACAGACGTGCCGCCCACGCAGAACCCCGACGGCTCTGTGAACGCCGATGGAGATGTGCAGTAATTTTATTAGCGGTGCAGCGCGGGCTTAGAATAATCGGGCCCGCGCGCCACTTCTAAAAGGAAATAATATGGCGAAAAAAAGAGATTATTATGAAGTAATGGGTCTGGATAAGAACGCGAGCCAGGACGAAATAAAAAAGGCGTACAGGCGGCTCGCTAAAAAGTATCATCCGGACCTTAACCGTGACGATAAGGACGCGGAGGAAAAGTTTAAGGAGCTGAACGAAGCGAACGCCGTGCTTTCAGACCCTGAAAAGCGCGCCAAGTACGACCAGTTCGGCATGGACGGCATGAACGGCTTTGGCGGCTTCGGCGGCTTTGACGCGAGCGACTTCGGCGGCTTCGGAGGCTTCGGCGGCTTCGGCAGCATATTCGACGAGCTGTTCGGAGGCGCCGGCGCTTCAGCCGCTCAGCGCGCGCAGCGCCCCATGCAGGGCAGAGATCTGCGCTATAACCTTAAGATAAGCTTTGAAGAAGCGGCCTTCGGCGCTAAAAAATCCTTTAACTTTGTGCGCGAGGAAAACTGCGACACCTGCGGAGGAACGGGAGCGGAGCCGGGCACCATGCCTGAAACCTGCCCCACCTGCGGAGGAACGGGCCAGGTGCGCTCGCAGGGCGGCTTTATGGTAACGGTTCGCACGTGCACAACATGCGGCGGAACCGGAAAATACATAAAGAACCGCTGCAAGGACTGCTCCGGCACGGGCCGCAAACAGAAAAGGCGCAGGGCAAACGTAAACATACCAGCCGGCATAGATAACGGACAGATTATAGTTATGCATGGCCAGGGTGAATCAGGCTTAAGGGGAGGCCCTGCGGGCGATCTGCAGATAGCGATAACCGTTCTGCCGCATAAGCTCTTTAAGCGCAGCGGCGCGGATTTGCTTTTAAGCATGCCTGTATCGTTCACTACGGCGGCACTTGGGGCGACAATAGACGTGCCTACGCTTAAGGGCAGCGTAAAGTACACCATACCCGAGGGCACGCAGACGGGAACGCAGTTCCGCATTAAAAACGAGGGCATACAGCGCTTCGGCAGCCGCGGAACAGGCGACCTTGTGCTTACGGTAAACGTTGAAACGCCAAAACGCTTAAACGACGAGCAAAAAGATCTTCTGCGCAAGTTCGAAGCCGCTACGACGGGAAAAGAATACCAGGACAGCAAGAGCTTCCTGGATAAGGTTAAGGATATATTTAATTAAATTATAAGCTAACGCATATAAAACACACGCTAAAGCATATAAAACACACGCTAACGCATAGATAAAAGCAGGGAAAATTTTCCCTGCTTTTGCTTAAACTGTACTTGCTTTTGCAGGCTTAAGCGTGTCGTTTGTTTAGCGCTGCTTACAGTTTTTCAGCAAACTCGTGGGATTTTTCAAACACGGCAAGCGAAAAGCGCTTTGCCTGTTCAAAAACCGGCTTTACTATGTTTTCTATCTGCAGGTATCTGGGCGTTTTATCAATATATCTCCGCGTCTTCCTGTCCATAAGGAAGGGGCGTACGCAAAGCAAATACACAAGCGCGCCTACTATAAGGGACTTCCCGGCGCCTGCAAGGTTTTCCAATGAAAAATAGCTAACGCCAGGCATTACGGCGTCGGCGCTTAAAAACTTAAGCGCTTTTTGCGCTATGGGGTTTAATGTGGCGTAGGGAAAAATGCCAAGCGGCAGCAAAAACAGGGCGGACAGCGCTAAGCTTGATTTGACGCTTGACGCAGGCTTTGCATAAATTTTATTATCAGCCTTATCAATAAACAGGCATACGTATAATTTTATCATATATGCGAACGTAAGCCCGCCGCATACAACAAAGGTTTTTTCGGCGAAAGAAAGCCAGAATGTGTTCTGCCCCTGCATCAAACGTATATATTCAAGTATGCTTTCGTGCAGCAGCGTTTTTGAAATATACCCGCTGAAGCCGGGAACGCCTGAAATAGAAAGCGCCCCTGTTAAAAAGCATATCTGCAAAGCTAAGCGCCCTCTGCCAGAGCCTTTTAAATCGTCAAACTTTAAAGACCCTGTAAGCATGTAGAGCCACCCTGCTATAAGGAACAGCAAAAGCTTTATAAGGCTGTGGTTTATCATATGAATTACAGCGCCTGTAAACGCTATTGCGCTTTCATTGTTTAAAAGCGCCTGAACGGCTACCCCGAACAGTATAAAGCCTATCTGGCTCATGGAAGAGCAGGCTAAAGTGCGCTTTATGTTTACGGAGAAAAGCGCGAGCAGCGCTCCCACCGTCATAGTTATAAGGCTCAAAGCAAGCAGCATGTGCGCGTATGGCAGGAAGCCCAAAAATAAAGAAAAAGTAATAAACATTATGCCGAACACGCCGACCTTTGTTAATAGACCCGACAGCAGCGCGCTTGCGGGCGCGGGCGACGCGGGGTGCGCCTTTGGCAGCCACGAACTAAGCGGGAACAGCCCCGCCTTTGCACCAAAGCCAAGCATTATAAGCGCGGAAGGGAAAAGCAGCGCGTATTTATCCATGGTTTGCGCTTTTTCCGCCATATATTTAAACTTCAGGTTCCCAAACACAGGGGACAGCTTCATAATGCCAAGCAGTATAAGCATACCGCCCAACACGGAAGTAAACAGGTAAGTTCTTCCTGCTTTAAGCGCCATATCGGTTTCTTCCTGCATTACAAGCGGGAAGCTTGCGAAGCTCAGCATTTCAAAGAAGAAAAACGCCGTAGTAAGATCAGCCGCAAAAAACACGCCCAAGCATGATGAAAACGTAAAAAGCGAAAACATTTTATAGCGGCCGAGCTTTTCTTCGCGCGCAAAATAAGACGGAGAAAAAAGCGACGTAACGCTCCACATTAAAGAAGCTATAATCGCGTAAAGCGCGCGGAAATTATCCGCTTCAAAGCTAAGCGTGTAGTTTAAGCCCAAATTAACGGCGCAGTTTAACTCCTGGTTCCAGAGCAAAAAAGACAGCAGCAGGCATATTAAAGACACCGTTAAAAGCGCGTGCGTTTCTTTTTTATGCTTTTCTATAAAATAAACGGGCACAGCGCATATCGCCGGCAAAAACAAAAGGCTTAAAAAAACGAAAGTCATATTACCTCCAGGGGCATGAAGAGCCCTGCCAAAAGAGCTGAAACGCAAAGGACCGCAATGGGCAGCACCATATAGATATCCTCTTTTTGCTTTATTATTTTTTTATCAGGCTTTTTAAACACGGCGCTTACGCCAAGCGGCAAAAGGTAGCACGCCGTAAGCATTGCGGATATTATAAGCACAATTGGTACAGCGTAGTTAAACACGCCGCCTTGCGCGGCGCTCGCTATTTCTTCCTTGCCTACGGCCCCTATAAAAGGCGGTATGCCTATTAAAGATAAAGAAAGCAATATGGTAAGCGCCACCGTCCAGGGCATATATTTTACTATGCCTTTAAATGCGGAAGTATTTTTATCGTTTGTTTTATGTATTACAAACCCGAAGCTTAAGAAAAGGCCGCTTTTAACTATCGCGTGCCCCGCTGCCTGCAGGAGCGCCGCGTTTAAAGCGTATTTATTCATTAAAAACAGGGCGCATAATACATAGCTTAACTGCGACACGGATGAAAACGCGAGCCTTTTTTTAAGCATATCCTGCTTGTACGCAAGGCTTGAACCCATAAGCACGGTAAAAAGCGCCAGTATCATAAGCGCGTACTGCACAAACGTGCCTGATAAAAATTCTGCGCCTACGCTAAAATAAATAAGCCTTATAACGCTTATTACGCCCGCTTTTGTAATAAGCCCGGAAAGCACAGCGCTTGCGGGCGTAGGCGCCTGCGGGTGGGCCGTGGGGAGCCACGAATGCATGGGGAAAAGCCCCGCCTTTGACGCAAAGCCTACTGTGCCTATTAAAACAAGCGCTAAAAACAATGTTTCAGGCATGTTAAGCTCTGCGTTAAGCGCGCCGCCGTATGCAAAGTAAGGGCTGCCAAGGTTAGGCAGTATAGCGATCAAGCCTATTAAAGCCAAAGCGGCGCCTGTAAGAGAATGTTTTACGTATTCTTTGGAGGCTTTAACAGCGGGCGCCGTATTTTCAAAGCTTACGAGAGGCGACGACAAAAGCGCCGCCGCGACAAAGAACACGAACATAGTTATAAGGCTGTATGAAAGGCTTACGCCTATAAGGGCGCCTAAGCTTAAAAGGTAGTAAACTATAAATTTTGTTACGTCGCGGGAACTTTCAAAGTATTTAAAAGCGTATACGCCGCAAAGAAAAAATATGCCGGAAAAAAGCAGCGCGAAAACGGAGCCTACATTGTCGCAGTAAAAAGAAAAGGCGAAATTGCCTGCTCTAAACAGCGTAAATGCTTGAGGCTTAGCAATGCATACGGAAATGGACAAAGCAAGTTCCGCCAACAAAAACAGCAGCATAAGCTGCCTGTTGTATTTTTTAGACTTGCTGCATATTAAAGCGCTAAGCGCGGGTATTAAGATAATTACAAGGTAAAGCATATATCCTCTTAATAAAAAGGGCTAAAGCCCGGGCATTTAAGTTAATTTTTGTTTAAAGCCGTGTTATTGTACGGCGTTTGCGCAAAGCTTTTGTTTGGCAAGTTACAGATAAAGTATCGTTAGTTGTTTCATAATGCAAAGCCCCATCAGCTTAGTTTCTATTAGCGAAGTTTTATCGCGGAGGGGCGTTTTTAAGCAACGTTTTATTAACGTTGTTGTTTATATGGTATCGCAAGGCGACCAATCAAAAGCGCCTGTTTACAAAGCGCCGAATTGCGCTTTGCAGGCGCTGCGCGCTTATTTTTTATTTGCGGCGATTTCAGCTAAAAGCCCGGCGCCTATCAGCCCGCTGTTTGGGTAAAGTGCTGGCGGCACTATAAGCTCGTCAAGGCGCTCTATCCTGGGGTGCTGCAGATAATCGCCCAGCATTTCCTTTACTTTAGCTCGTATCTTGGGAAACAGGGCTTCCTGGTGCATAACGCCGCCGCCCAGTATTATGCGCTCAACGGAGACCGTCATAAGGGCGGTTACGCAGAGCTGAGCCAGGTAGTAGCTTTCAAGGTCCCAGGCTATGTGATCCTCCGGTATGTCCTTTGCGGGCACGCCCCATCTTGCCTGTATGGAAGGCCCGGAAGCGAGCCCTTCAAGGCACAGCGCGTGGTAAGGGCATATACCCCTTTGCAGGGGATCGTCCTCAGCCCTTGAAAGCGGTATGTGCCCCCATTCCGGGTGCAGCATGCCGTGCACAAGACGGCCGCCTATAAGCAGCCCGCCGCCTATGCCCGTTCCTACTGTAACGTAAATTATGTTTTCAAGGCCCTTCGCGGCGCCAAGCGTGGCTTCAGCAAGAGCCGCGGCGTTAACGTCCGTATCAACAAGCGTAGGTACTTTAAGCGCGTCTTTAATCGTTTTGTAAAGCGGGTAATTGCGCCAGGCGAGCTTTGGCGTGCTTGTAATATTGCCGTATTCAGGCGAAGAAGCGTCCAAATTTACGGGGCCGAACGTCGCTATGCCCATGGCGTCAAGCTCCTCGCCCTCAAAAAACGAAAGCACGTCTTCCATGGTTTCTTCAGGCGCGCGCGTAGAGCAGGTGGTGGTACGTATTATTTCCATACGCTCGTTTAGCGTGCCCATAACCATCTTGGTGCCGCCGGCTTCCAATGCTCCGTAACGCATACTATAAATCCGTATCCAAAAGGTCTTTTTGGTCGTCGAGCATGTTCCTGAAGCGCGAGCGGAAATTTTCGAGCTCTTTTTTAAGGTCTTCTATCTCTTTTCTTACGCTGTCGCGCTGGGCCTCCAAGTCTGTAAGCTCAGGGTCAGGAACGCGGTCCTTGGCTTCCTGTATAATTTCTTCCGCGCGCTTGTGAGCCTTTTCTATAACTTCGTCGCAGGCTTTCTGCGTTTTCTCAAGCAGCGATCTCGCCGTTTCAAGGTCGCTCGGGTATGCGGGAGCGGCGGGCGGCGTGGGCTTAAGCGGCGCAGCCTGCGCGACGGGCTGCATGGGAACGGGGGGCGCGAAATTAGCGCTGTCCTGCTTGGCCGCCTTTTCACGCAGGGAAGCTATGGTATCCTGCATAATTATCATTTCGTCGCAGATTTCGTCGAGGAATTCGTCCACTTCCATAGGGTCGTAGCCGCGTACTTTAATTTTAAATTCCTTTTCCTCTATCATATTTACGGTAATAGGCATAATTCTTTCCTTTCTTTATGGAATTTTAGAATTGTTTAATTATTGGGCCATTTCGTTTTGAGGATAGTATGCCTGCCGCACGCTGTGCGAAACAGCCGGCGCCTCGTAGCGGCTCTGGCCGCGGTAGGGATCTTGCTGCATGTTGGGTTCCATATTATAGGGATTTGCGCCGAACCCTCCCTGCTGAGCGCCTCTGCTGTATTGGGCGCCGCTGTAGCGCGCGCTCGCGTTAAAGCCCGCCTGATCGCCGGGACGGCGCTGCGCGAAGCTGTCGGACGTCTGCATTTGCCTTGGGTTGTTGGCGTTTGACGTTACGGCGTCGGTATATACGGTCATGCCGGAAGGCGCCATTAAATAGAAGCCTATTTTAGAGGACAGCCTCGTCATAGTGCCGTTAAGCGCGTAGCACGCGCCCGTAAGCATGTCCACATAGCGCCTTGTTTCCGCGCGGTCTGTAATTCTATCCATAACTATAATGGCGCATTGACCCTTGCGCAGGCATATCATGGCCTGCCTGCACGCCGCCACGTTGCTTACGTTTATAACATAGGCGTCCATAGGCTGCGCGGTTTTTTGAGCGCCTGAAGCGTTTTCATCGGGGAACGGAACCACGTTTTCATCCTGCCTGCGGCGCTGGTCTGCGCGGCGGTTCCTTACAGGCTGCTTTGAGGAGTAGCCTTCAGGGGCGAACTGGCTCTGGAACTGCAGTTCTGCTTCCTGCGCGCCGCCCTGCTCGTAGTAGCCCTTGGCGTAAGCGGCGCTCTGCCCTTCCTGCTGGTAGTTTGGCTGCTGATAGCCCTGCCCCTGGTAAGCCTGCTGCTGATACGGCGCTTCAGGGTAATTCTGCCCCATATAATTCTGCTGACCGTAATTTTGCCCGCCATAGGCCTGCTGGTAGTTTGGCTGCTGATAGTTTGGCTGCTGGTAATTTGGCTGCTCACGGTTTCCGGATAAATCGTCATAGCCCCCGTAAGCCCCTGAATAGGAGGATTCTTCGCCCTCGTATGCATCCATATCGTCATAGGGCTGGCCGCCGCCAAAAAGCCACTTGTTGTTTGCGCCTATGCTGAATGCGTTTTTTATTTTGTCTAAAAAAGCGCCTGCGCTCATCTATTGTCCTCCTTCAAGAAGCAAAGCTCGTTAAAAATCATACCATATTATAAGATGAAGTCCTGATAATTGCAAATATTATGCGCGATTAGCTTAGCCAAACAGCGGCTTTAAAAGTGGTGTTATAAATAAACAACAAGTAATATATATAATAAACTGCGAATGGTTTTAAATTTTATTTTTATAGCTGCGCATAAGCATCAGACTAAAATAATTTATTAAATGTTTTCAGGGCTCGATATATTAAGCTTTTCCCAGCCCGCTACGGATTTGTCGTACGAAAATATGCTGAGCGCGTCGCCGGGCCGCCAGTCGGGCAAAGGCAAGTTTGCGTCAAAATAAAAAAGCCGGTCGTCTTCCTCATCTTCCATGCTGCCCACGCTTATGTAAAACGGAGTAAAAAATACGCCGTCCCTTTTTGTGGGCGCGTCTATAAAGGCCTTAAAGCGGCCTTCGGTAGCGCGCTTTTTTAAGCCGAGCATGTTTATTAAAAATTTTTTATAGCTGTTCACAGGGGAAATGAAAACGCCCCAGGAAAATATTATGAAAAAGCTTAAAAGTATTGATAAAAAATAGCTCAGCCATTCAAGTCTTATAATAAGCGAATATATAAACAGCGCGAGCATTACAGCGGCCGGCGCGGCGCACAATATGACGCGCTTTTCTAACTGCTGCTTTATATCGTCGAGATTGTCGTTTGTGTACATAATAAAGCCCCCTCTTCCTATTTTATATTATCATAAGAGTATGGGTTTTAAAAGCGCCGGCCGTAAAATAAAGAAAATTTACCATGAAAAAATGATTATATTTTTAACGTTTGATGTAAAAACAGGTTTACAACTTGACAATGTAATTTTTGGTATATATAATAACCGCGCAGCTCATAAGGAGGTTATTACATGGCTGATTCTAAAAAGATTGATTCCAAACTGTTTGATTTAAGCGATATAGACGAGGCCCGCTATCCCTTTTTGGTAGAGGGCTTTCATGAGCCGGATCCTCTCGCAAGAGCGAGCAGAGTATGGATTTCTTCAGCCGGCAGCGTCATGCTGCCAACGGGCGGTTACAGTTTAAAGCCGCAGGAAGACTGGATATGGTTTGCCGTGCAGAACGGCGAAGTGGAATTTAGCAGCGACAACGCGGAATTCCACGTTGCGGACAGAGAGGGCGGCATTGTGCCGCCGTACGCTTCAAACGCGCGGCTTACAGTAAACGAGGAAGCGAGGGTGCTTTGGCTTGCCGTGCGCGGGCCGCTTGTGGAACAGTACATGCAGAGCCTTGGCGCCGCGAGCCGCAAGCCGTTAAAGCAGGGCGTGCTTCCGGCGCAGCTTAAGCTTGCGAGAAACGCCGTGCAGGCGGCCGTGCGCGCGCAGGCGGCGGATCAGAGCGGGGCTTCAGCGCAGCTCCAGCAGCTTTTGTGGGCGATGCTCGCTTCTCACAGCGGGCAG
This sequence comes from uncultured Oscillospiraceae bacterium, assembly GCA_964518875.1. Classification (GTDB taxonomy): domain Bacteria; phylum Bacillota; class Clostridia; order Christensenellales; family Aristaeellaceae; genus DTU024. The sequence goes on along the minus strand of CAZFHI010000012.1, from coordinate 33,398 downwards.
CCCGTCGCCATGAACGCGGTCCTTTCGCATGAAATAGCCAAGGTTCTGGACGAAATGCACAAGCATAAATATAAGGAAAGCTATTCCTTGAGCGACATGGCGGATATAAGCCGTATGCCTGTTGAAACCTTCCGCAAGCGCTTCGTTACGGAAGTAGGCATGCCGCCTCAGAGCTACCAGCTTCACTGCAAGATGGAGCGCGCAAAAACGCTGCTTAAGGACGGGCTGTCCGTAAGACAGGCGGGCGTTGAAGTTGGAATGAAGGACCCGTACCATTTTTCAAAGACGTTCAAAAACATAGTAGGCGTAAGCCCGTCAAAGTACTGCAAAGCCACCCGTGAGTAACGCGCGTATCAAGGCGGCAGAATTAAACCCGCTGCAGCTTGCGTATATAGGCGATGCCGTGTATGATTTGCTTGCGCGGGAATTCGTGCTCAAGGCGCGCAAGCGGCTTAACAGCCTTCATATGGCGGAAACAGACCTGGTCTGCGCTCCGGCCCAGGCTAAAATATATTCGCGGCTTTTTGACGATCTTACCGAAGAAGAAAAGCAGATCGCTAAGCGCGGCCGCAACGCCAACCCGAAGCACCGCGTTCCAAAATCGGCTACAAGCGAGGAATACGCAAGCTCCACGGCGCTTGAAGCCGTGTTCGGGTATCTTTATATAAACGGGAATATTAAAAGGATACACGAGCTGTTCGAGCTTTGCGTAAATAATAACGAGGAGGCGCGAAATGCCGGCGGTTGAACCACGGGTATATCTTCTGTCCCAAAGCCCAGACGGGGAAAAAATTGCCGCCCTGGCGGCGAGGCTGTGCTATTCTTCAGGCTCTGTTGAAGAAACTAAGCAAAGAGTTGAAAAAAAGGATCAGGCGGATTTTTTAAAGGGCGTTATAGATTCAGGCCATCTTTCAGTTATAGAGCATTTAAGCTTTACGTTTGGCGTGGAAGGCGTAAGCCGCGTTATGCTGGCGCAGCTTACCCGCCACCGCATAGCGTCGTTCAGCGTGCAGAGCCAGCGCTACGTTTCAAAGGCTGATAAGCTTAACTATATAATACCTCCTAAGATAGCGGCGCTTGGACAAGACGCCGTTAATGAATACGACAGGCAGATGCAAACCATGCACGAATGGTACAGGGGCTGGCAGAGCAGGCTTCAGAAGGGCGAATCGGGAAACGAGGACGCCCGCTTCGTTTTGCCAAACGCCGCGGAAACAAAGCTTGTTTTAACCATGAACGCGAGAGAGCTTATTCACTTCTTTAATCTGCGCTGCTGCAACAGGGCGCAGTGGGAAATACACTTTGTCGCGGACGAAATGCTTAAAATATGCAAAGAAAAGATGCCCGCCGTATTTGCAAACGCGGGACCGGGATGCGTAATGGGAAAATGCCCCGAGGGAAGCAAAACCTGCGGCAGGGCGCGCGAGGTGCGCGAAAAATATTTAAACTTAAAAACAGAATAGGAAGAAAATATGGCATTTAATAAAAAAGGCTCCGGTTTTAAAGGAGCAAAAAACGCTTATTACGGCAAAAATAAGCGCGGAAAAAACAACGGCAGGGGCGTTCAGCATGAGCAAAGACGCTACGCCAACACGAACCGCTTTGACGCGGATGATATTTACAGCATGCTGCCGCCGTCAAGGCCGCCGAAAAAACGCAAAAACACGTCGGGCGGAAGCATGGAGGGCGTTGTAAGGCCGAACGTAAAATTTACCAAAAAGAACAGCCGTCCTTACGGCAAAAAGAACTACGGCAAAAAGAACTACGGCAATAAAAAAAGCGATCAAAACAATAATCAGAACAACAATGAAGCTTTTAAGGGAAAAAGCTTCGAGCACAAGCCGTACAAGGGCAAATATAAAGACAGCAGACAGTACGGCAAGAACAGGCAGAAGAACAAACGGTATAACAACTTTAATTCTAATAACAATAATTTCGACAAAAAGCGGCGCGAGGAGCCTGCGGACAACGTTCAGCTTAACGACGGCGAGCTTATAGCGGGAAGGAATCCCGTAAGGGAAGCGCTTAAGGCCGGCCGCGACCTTGAAAAGCTTTTAGTGCAGAAAGGGAATTTGTCGGGTTCCGCGAAGCAGATTTTAGGCATGGCGAAAGACGCCGGCGTTAAAATACAGAGGGTTGAAAAAACGCACCTTGACAAGCTCGCCAAAAACCACCAGGGCGTGGTTGCCTTTGCGTCCGCGTACAAATACGCTGAAATAGATGATATATTAAAAAAAGCGGAGGAAAAAAACGAAAAGCCTTTCATAGTGCTGCTCGACCAGATTACGGACCCTCATAACTTAGGCGCCGTAATACGCTCCGCCGTATGCACCGGCGCGCACGGCGTAATAATACCGCGCCGCAGGGCGGCCGGCCTTACGGACGCCGCCGTAAAGGCGGCGGCAGGCGCGGTTGAATACATACCTGTCGCGCGCGTAACAAACCTCGCGCAAACTATAAAAGACTTAAAAAATCACGGAATATGGGCGTACGGCATGGACATGGCGGGAAAGCCATACGCCGAAATAGATTTTAAGGGCGGCGTGGCCATAGTTATAGGCAGCGAGGGCGAAGGAGTGTCAAAAAGCGTAAAGGACGCTTGCGACGACATATTGTCCATACCGATGACGGGAAACATAGGTTCGTTCAACGCTTCCGTCGCGGCTGGCATAATAATGCACCATGTGTTTACCGTAAGGTGATTGAGAATTGTATGAAAGCCTTAAAAAATTAAGCGATGAAGAGCTTGTAAAGCTGGCGCAGAGCGGCAGCGGCGACGCTATGCTCATATTGCTTGACCGCTACAAGACAAACGTGCTTATTAAATCGCGCGGCTATTTTATAGCGGGGGGCGATCAGGACGACCTTATGCAGGAGGGCATGATAGGTCTTGTAAAGGCCGTAAGGGATTACCGCGATGACCGCAGCGCTTCTTTTTCCGTGTTCGCGGATCTTTGCATAAAGCGCAACATGATTACGGCGATAAGAAAGGCGAACGGCCTTAAGCATAAGCCGCTCAACAACTATGTGTCGCTCAACTCCCCCGTTGACGACAGCGGGGAAGAAGGCGAGCGCGTGCTGCTCGACATGCTCATAGACGACAGCATGAGCCTTGAAGATAAGGTAATGGACAGGGAAAGCGTCCGCAACATAGAAAAATATTACGAAAAGGAGCTCAGCCCCCTTGAAAAAGAAGTGCTCAGGCTGTTCTTAAAAGGCAAAAGCTATCAGGATATAGCTTCAAGCCTCGGCAGGACGAGCAAGGCTGTTGATAACGCGCTGCAGCGCATACGCAGAAAGACAAGGCTGTACCTTGAAAACAATCTTTAAACAAATTAAAAAGCTTTAGGAGGATATATGGGAAAGGAAAATAAAAAGACGTTTGTAGAGCACATTACGCCCAGGGACGAAAATTTTTCTCAATGGTATACGGACGTTGTAACCCAGGCGGACCTTATGGACTATACGCCCGTAAGAGGGTGCATGGCTTTAAAGCCATACGGATGCAGCATATGGGACCTTATAAAATCGGAAGCGGACAGGCGCTTTAAGGAAACGGGGCATGAAAACGTCGCCATGCCGATGCTTATACCTGAAAGCCTTCTTCAAAAGGAAGCGGATCACGTCGAGGGCTTCGCGCCGGAAGTAGCGTGGGTTACCCAGGGAGGCACGGAAAAGCTTACGGAGCGTCTCGCCGTGCGCCCGACTTCTGAAACCATATTCTGCACTATGTACGCTAAGTGGATACAGTCCTACCGCGATCTTCCCATGAAGTACAACCAGTGGTGCTCCGTAATGCGCTGGGAAAAAAGTACGCGTCCCTTCCTGCGCACGAGCGAGTTCTGGTGGCAGGAGGGCCATACCATGCACGCCACTTTTGAAGAGGCGCGCGAGGAAGCCCTTAATATGCTTAATATATACAGGGAACTGTGCGAGGACGTGCTGTCTGTTCCAGTATTTTCAGGCAGGAAAACGGAAAAGGAAAAGTTCGCCGGCGCAAACGTTACTTACTCTGTGGAAGCCATGATGCAGGACGGAAAAGCGCTGCAGGCAGGCACCACGCACGACTTCGGCACAAACTTTTCAAAGCCCTTTAACGTGCAGTTTCTGGATAAGGACGGTCAGCTTAAATACTGCTATGAAACGAGCTGGGGCATTTCCACAAGGCTCATAGGCGCCATAATCATGACGCACGGCGACGAAAGGGGCTTAAGGCTCCCGCCAAAGGTCGCGCCGTACCAGGCGGTTATACTGCCGATAGCTTTCCACAAGGAAGGCGTTATGGACAAGGCGGTGGAAGTGTTTAACATGCTTAAGGCTTCTGGCATAAGGGTAAAGCTTGACGACAGGGACTACGTTTCCCCCGGCTGGAAGTTTAACGAATGGGAGCTTAAGGGCGTGCCGCTGCGCATAGAGATAGGCCCGCGCGATATAGTGAACGGCGTGGCAGCCTGCGCAAGGCGCGACAGCAACGAAAAGTTCACGCTGCCGCTTGAGAACCTGGCGGAGAGCGTAAAGCGTACGTTAGACGATATACAGAAGAGCCTGTTTAAAATAGCGGACAATTTTAAGCAGGAAAGAACTAAGAACGTATATAACATGGACGAGCTTTCGGAGCAGGTAAACAGGGGCTACGCCAGGGCAATGTGGTGCGGAGACAGGGAATGCGAAGACAAAATAAAAGAGCTTACGTCGGCCACAGCGCGCAACATACCGTTTGAGCAGGAGCCCTTCGGCGACAAATGCGTGTGCTGCGGAAGGAAAGCTAAAACCGTAATATACTTCGCTAAAGCGTATTGATATTAAACGCTTGCCGCCTTGTAAGCAGGCCGCGGGTTTGCAAAAAAAGGCGCGAGTAGTATAATGCACTTGCCTTAGGCAGGGAGGATTTATGCAGGTAATTGTTGTAGGCGCCGGCAAGATAGGCAAAGCGATATGCAGGGATTTAAGCCGCGAGGAGCACGAGGTTACGCTTATAGAGCGCAACGAAAATAAACTGAACGCCGTTGTGGACCAGTACCAGATTATGGGAATAAGCGGCAACGGCGCGTTTTACGACGTGCAGATGGAAGCGGGCGTGCCCGGGTGCGACCTGTTTATAGCGGTAACCCCTCAGGACGAAGTAAACATAATATCCTGCGTTGTCGCTAAGAAGCTTGGCGCCAAGTACACCATCGCGAGGGTAAGAATGCCTGAATACGCGGGCCACGTCGGTTTCGTGCAGGAAAATCTTGGCATAGACAGGATGATAAACCCGGAGTATGAAGCGGCGCAGGAAATATACAGGGTTATACGCTACCCCTCAGCTCTTTCGGTAGTTCCTTTTGCGTTTAATAAAATAAACCTTGTAGAGCTTGAAATCACAAAGGAATCCAAGCTTTGCGGCCTTAACCTTATAGAAATCCGCAAGAAGTTTAACCATCTTCTCGTTTGCATACTTGTAAGGGGAGATGAAACCATAATACCGCGCGGCGAAACGGTGCTTGAAGAAGGCGACAGAGTCTTTATGACGGGCACTCCCGCGGATTTGGGCGCCCTTTACCGCACCATGAGCACAGTTGACAGGGTGCGCTCCGTTATGATTATAGGCGGCGGCCGCATATGCAGGTACCTGCTTGAAATGCTGCGCGGAATGAAGCTTGACATAAAAGTAATAGAAAGCGATGAAAAGACAGCCTACGCCCTGGCGGAAAACTTCCAGGACGTATCCGTAATATACGGCGACGGCACAGACCAGGACCTTCTTGAAAACCAGCATATTTCAGGCTATGACTGCGTTATAACGCTTACGGGCATAGACGAGGAGAACATAATATTAAGCTTATTTGCCTCTATGCGCGGAGTGCCAAGAAGGATAACCAAGATAAACAGAAGCAACCTTGTAAAAATGTTGAGCGGAATGGGCATACAAAGCGTCATCACGCCAGCGAGCATAATGGCAACAAGCATAGTGCGCCTTATAAGGGGCATATCCAATTCCGAGGGCAGCCGCGTTGAAGCGCTTTACCGCATAGAAAACTCAAACGCCGAGGTGCTTCAGTTCAAGGTAACGGAACAGTCCAGAGCCGTCGGCAAGCCCATTAAAATGCTGCCTATAAAAAAAGGCGTGCTTATAGCGGCGCTTATTACGGACGGCAAGGTAAAGATACCTTCAGGCGCGGACGCCATATATCCTGGTGATCAGGTGCTTATAGCTAACGACGAAGGCGAGCTTTACGACCTTGACGATATTCTGGAGGACGCATGAACCGCTCCATAATAGTTTATGTAACGGGAAAGTTTTTGCAGCTTTTTGCGATATTGCTTTTAATACCCGTAATAGTTTCTTTAATATATTCTGAGGGCGCGGCGAATATTCTGAGCTTCGTAATACCCTCCGCTTTAAGCGCCGGCGCAGGTTTCGCCATGTCCCATAAAAAACCCGCCGAAAGCGGGCTTTTTGCGAAAGAAGGCCTTGTGATCTGCGCGCTTATTTGGGTGCTTATGAGCTTTTTGGGCGCTCTGCCTTTGTTTATAAGCAAGTCTGTAAGCGGATTGTCAGACGCGTTTTTTGAAATGGCTTCAGGCTTTACAACGACCGGCGCTTCAATAATTGCCGATGTAGAAGCGCTGCCGCACTCAATAATGTTCTGGCGCTCCTTTTCTCATCTTATAGGCGGCATGGGCGTGCTCGTGTTTGCGCTGGCGCTTCTTCCCAAGGCCAACGCCGAAGCCGTGCACATAATGAAGGCTGAGGTGCCGGGGCCTGTGTTTGGCAAGCTGAAAAGCAGCGTAGTATCTACGGCAAGGATACTCTATATAATATATTTAGCCATGACGGCTGCGCTTGTAATAGCCTTAAGGCTTACGGGAATGCCTTTTTTTGACTCCGTGTGCCACGCCTTCGGCGCGGCCGGCACAGGAGGGTTCGGCATAAAGAACAATTCCATAGCCGGCTACCCTTCGTCTGTTCATATAGTGCTTTCTGTCGCCATGCTTCTGTTCGGTATTAACTTTAACCTTTATTATATTCTTATACTAAAAAAGGTCAGGCGCTTTTTTTCAGACGAGGAGCTTAAAACATACTTTTCAATAGTAATCGCGGCTGTTGTTTTAATATCTCTTAATCTTTACAGCAGGTATAAAAACATAGGGCTTTTGTTAAGGGACGTGTTTTTTACCGTGTCGTCAATAATTACTACTACAGGATATTCTACCGCTAATTTTAACGCATGGCCTGTTTTTTCCAAAACAATTCTTATAACGCTTATGTTCATAGGCGCCATGGCTGGCTCGACCGCTGGCGGCCTTAAGGTATCCCGCATTTTAATATTCGCGAAATCTGCGAGGGCCGAGATGAAGCGCCAGAGAGAGCCTGGCAGGGTCGCTCCCGTTTCCATAAGCGGCAAAACCATATCGCAGGACGGCGTAAGGCCCGTGCATACATATTTAAATATATATATAGGCGTGTTCATATTTCTTCTTTTGATTACATCGCTTGGCGCCAAGGACTTTCAGACGGCGTTCAGCGCCGTTGTAGCCACGTTTAACAACATAGGCCCCGGCATAGGCGGCGTAGGGCCTGACGGGAACTATGCGGCGTTTCACCCTGTAATTAAATTCGTGCTTTCCCTGGGCATGATAGCGGGGCGCCTTGAAATATGGCCCGTGGTAATTTTGTTTTCCAGAAGTACCTGGAATAAAACCTGATTGAGCCTTTTTAAAATACATGCTATTATAATATAACTGGCCTTACGGCCTGCTTTATGTTTAATTTTTTAAGGAGATAAAATGCCGTTTGAACCGCAGATACTGTATGAGGACAACCATGTTATAGTTGCTCTCAAGCCGCCGAATATGCTTACGCAGGGCGACATGACAGGGGACGAAACTCTGTTTGATTATTTAAAAAAATACGTTAAAGATAAATATAACAAACCGGGCAACGTGTATCTGGGGCTGGTGCACAGGATGGACAGACCGGTGGGCGGCTTGCTCGTGTTCGCGCGCACGTCAAAGGCGGCGGCAAGGCTTAACGCGCAGATAAAAGACAAAAAGATAATCAGGGAATATATCTGCGTATGCGAGGGAACGCCGCCTGCGCGCTTTACGTTTAAAGACTATTTAGCCAAGGACACGGAAAAAAACATGGTGCGCGCGGTACCTTCCTATTTGCATATTGGCAAAGAAGCCATACTGCACGCGCGCGCCATAAAGAGCCTTAATAATACGTCTCTTTGCGCGGTGCAGCTTGAAACGGGCAGGGCGCACCAGATACGCGCTCAGTTTGCGTCAAACGGCTTCCCGCTTATCGGGGACCACCGCTACAACAAAAACCAGACGGGGCAGATAGCCCTGTGGGGAATAAGGCTTTCTTTCCCGCACCCTGTAAGCGGGCAAAACATGCTTTTTGTAGCGCCGCCGAAAATAAGCGGGCACTGGGCCGCGTACCAGAACGAAATAGACGGCTTAAGCGCGGGCTGGCCTGCCATAAGCCCGCAGATACCGTATGAAAGGTAAACATTGAACAAGCTTTTTTCTTACGAAGTAATTAAAACCTGCAAATATACAGGAGCGCGCCTCGGCGTGCTGCACACCCCGCGCGGGGATATTGAAACGCCGGTTTTTATGCCCGTCGGGACGCAGGGTACGGTTAAAACCATGACCATGCGCGAAATGGAGCTGCTCGGCGCGCAGATACTTTTAGGCAACACCTACCACCTGCACTTAAGGCCGGGAGAGGACCTTATAGAAAAAGCGGGCGGTCTGCACGCGTTTACAAGCTGGCAAAAGCCTATGCTTACCGATTCCGGAGGGTTCCAGGTTTTTTCCCTGGCTGAGCAAAAGGATATTTCCGAGGAAGGCGTTTATTTCACAAGCCATCTGGACGGCAGAAGGCTTTTCATGTCGCCTGAAAAATCCATGCAGATACAGCAGAAGCTTGGATCAGACATAGCCATGGCGTTTGACATATGCTCTCCGTTTACCGCTGACGATAATACCGCTGAAGCGCAGATGCGCACGACGCACAGGTGGCTTGAGCGCTGCATTAAAGCGCATACAAGGGAGGACCAGGCGCTGTTTGGCATAGTGCAGGGAGGCTTTTCAAGAAAATTGCGCGTTGAAAGCGCGAAATTCGTTACAGGCTTTGACCTTCCGGGCTTTGGCATAGGCGGGCTTTCAGTAGGCGAACCAAAGCCTTTGATGTACGATATTTTGGATACGATAATGCCTGTAATGCCAGAAAACAAGCCGAGATACCTTATGGGCGTAGGAACGCCTGACTGCCTTTTGGAGGGCGTTTTGCGCGGCGTTGATATGTTCGACTGCGTGCTGCCTACAAGGGTGGGTAGAAACGGAACCGCGCTTGTGCCTCAAGGCAGGCTTGTAGTAAGGAACGCAAAATACGCTGAAGACTTAAGGCCCATACAGGAAGGCTGCGGGTGCTTCGCGTGCAGAAACCACAGCAGGGCGTACATAAGGCACCTTATAAAGGCGGAGGAAATAACTGGCGCAAGGCTTGTGAGCATACATAATTTATATTATCTTATTAACTTTATGCGCAGAATGCGCGAAGCCATACGCGACGACGCCCTTTTAGACTTTAAAGATGAATTCTATTCCGTGTTTGACAAGAGCGCCGCTTTTAACAGAGGTGAGGACGCTAAATGAAAAAACCGCTTTTTTCATTGAAAAACGTCAGCTATTATTATAACGATGAAAGCCGCATGGCCGTTGACGATTTAAGCCTTGACATATACGAGGGCGAGTTCCTCGCGATACTTGGGCACAACGGCTCCGGCAAAAGCACGCTCGCAAAGCTTTTAAACGGCCTTTTTCTGCCGAGCAAAGGCAGCGTAACGGTTGACGGCATGGACACTAAAGACGAAAGCCACACGTGGGACATACGCAAAAGAGCCGGCATGGTGTTCCAGAACCCGGACAACCAGATCGTCGCCACCATAGTGCGCGACGACGTGGCGTTCGGGCTTGAAAATTTAGGCGTTCCGCCTGAAAAAATGCCTAAGATGATAGACAAGGCGCTTGAAGCCGTGCATATGCGGGAGTTTATAGACAAAGCGCCCCATCTTTTAAGCGGCGGGCAAAAGCAGCGCGTAGCCATAGCGGGCGTTCTGGTAATGCAGCCAAAGGCGCTTATTTTAGACGAATCCACTTCCATGCTGGATCCATCGGGCCGCAAAGAGGTTCTTGAAACAGTAAAATATCTTAATAAAAACCGCGGCATTACGGTTATATGGATCACGCACTTCATGCTCGAAGCCGCGCAGGCGGACAGGATAGCGGTAATAAGCGACGGAAAGCTCAGCCTTCAGGGCAGCCCCAAAGAAGTGTTCCGCAGGGGCGAAGAGCTTAAAAAGCTCGGGCTTGACGTGCCTCCCATGACAGGCCTCGCGCAGGAGCTTATAAGCCGCGGCATAGATCTGCCTGAAGACATATTGACCGTTCAGGAGATGAAAGAGGAGGTGCTTAACCTTTGCCGATCCAATTAGAAAACTTGTCGCACGTATATGAGCAGCAGGGCTATCAAAGCACCGTGGCGCTTGACAATATAAATTTCACAATAGAGGACGGCGAACTGCTGGCTTTAATAGGGCATACGGGATCCGGCAAAAGCACGCTCGCGCAGCACCTTAATGGCCTGCTGAAGCCGACAAAAGGCGCTGTGAAAATAGACGGGAAGGACATAAACAAGCCTGAAAACAGGAAAACAATGCGCTTTCAGGTGGGGCTTGTGTTCCAATACCCGGAGTACCAGCTGTTTGAAGAAACCGTTAAAAAGGATATAGCCTTCGGGCCCAGAAACATGGGGCTTTCAGACGATGAAATAGAAAAGCGCGTTTTGGAAACCATGGAATTAGTGGGGCTTGACCCTGACAAAACAGGCGAAAAATCTCCTTTTGAACTAAGCGGCGGGCAGATGCGCCGCGTAGCGCTTGCCGGCATACTTGCTATGAAGCCGCGCTTTTTAGTGCTGGACGAGCCTACGGCGGGCCTTGACCCTATGGCTAGGAATTTCCTGCTTGAAGATATAAGGCGCCTGCATAACGAAGGCACTACAATAATAATGATTTCGCACAGCATGGACGACGTCGCGGAGCTCGCCACGCGCGTCGCAGTTATGCAGCGCGGGCGCATAGTTGAAAGCGGCGCGCCGCCGGAAATATTCAGCCGCGGCGATTTTTTAAAGGAGCTCGGCCTGGACGCTCCGCAGGCGAGCGAATTGTGCTTTGAACTGCAGAAAAGCGGTTTAGACATAAAAAACTGCTACAAAACGGACGATCTGGCTGACGAGCTTGAAAAAATAATAAAAAAAGCGCGGGGCGGTGAAAAACATGGTGCGTGATATTACTATAGGCCAGTACTACGCGGCAGATTCGCCAGTACACCGCTTGGATCCGCGCTGCAAAATACTGCTTACCATCGCTTACATAGTATCCGTATTTATGGTGAATAATCTTTTAGCGTACCTGCCTGTAATAGCGTTCATATTTTTTGCTTCTTATCAAAGCAAAATACCCGTTAAAATGTTGCTTCGCGGCGTAAAGCCCATACGCATTCTGCTTATATTCACGTTTGTGCTTAATTTATTTTTCGGGGCGGGAGAACAGGTTATTTTTAAGATGGGCGCTGTTACAATAAAGTACGAGGGACTTATGAACGCGCTGCACTTTACGAGCAGGCTCATACTGCTTGTAATGGGTACGAGCATACTTACTCTTACGACGCCGCCGGTAGTTTTAACAGACGGCCTTGAAACGCTAACGTCGCCTCTTAAAAAGATAGGCTTCCCCGCGCATGAAATGGCCATGATGATGACTATCGCTCTGCGCTTCATACCTACTCTCGTTGAAGAGGCGGATAAAATTATGAAAGCGCAGACTGCGAGAGGGGCGGACTTTGCAAGCGGCAATTTAAGGCAGCGCGCCAAGGCCATGGTGCCCCTGCTTGTGCCGCTTTTTATAAGCGCTTTCAGGCGCGCGGGCGATCTTGCCATGGCGATGGAGTCAAGGTGCTACCACGGCGGCGAAGGGCGCACAAGGCTGCACGTGCTTAAATTTACAAAGCTCGACCTGTACGCCTCAATAAGCGTCGCCGCGCTTATAGCTTTAATTGAAATTATACAGCTTGCGCTATGAGCCGCCGCATACTGCTGACAATAGAATACGACGGCACGAATTATTCCGGCTGGCAAATACAGAAAAACGGCCCGAGCATACAGGAGGAAATAGAAAAAGCGCTCTTCAGGCTGGAAAAACGCCCCGTGCGCGTTACGGGGGCCGGCAGAACGGACGCGGGAGTGCACGCTCTTGGCCAGCGCGCGCATTTTGATACGCAGAGCAATATACCTGTGGAAAAATATCCTTTTGCGTTAAACGCGCTTTTGCCCTATGATATAAGCGTATCAAACGCCGCTGAAGCGCCGCTAAGCCTTAATGCTAGGTTTTCAGCCTTATCCAAGCTGTACACCTACCGTATATACAACAGGGCGCAGCGCAGCGCCTTAAAGGAACGCTTCTTCTGCCATGTGCCTTTAGAGCTTGATATAATTAAAATGCGCGAAGCGGCGGCTATTATAGAAGGCGAGCACGATTTCACAGCGTTTTCATCTTCGGGCGGAACGCACAAAAGCCCTGTGCGCACAATTTATTCGATAGATTTAACAAAAAATGAATACGATATAACGCTGCGCGTTTCAGGCAGCGGCTTTCTGTACAACATGGTAAGGATTATAGCGGGCACTATTATAGAAACAGGCTGCGGCAAGATAACAAAAAGCGCGATAGAGCGGGCCTTTTTAACGGGGGACAGGCGTTTGTTAGGCGCCACCGCTCCAGCGAAGGGGCTTGAGCTTACCAGCGTATTTTATTCAGAAAAAGATTTAATCTTAAAATAAGCGCAAAGGAGGAATATATGCCTGAATACCCGGAACACAAGCTCACAGATACGGAAATACAGATTTTAATACTCAAAACCATACATAATTTTGGAGAGATAAGCCATTTCCAGCTCATACATTTTATGGCAAGCGGCGGTTTTATGAACTACTTCCAGCTGGAGCAGGGGCTTATATTTTTGCGCAACGGCGGGCAAATATACAGGAAGCAGCTTGAGAGCGACGAAATATACCGCAATACGCCCGCAGGGGAGCAGGCACTGCTTATGTTCATAAGCGAAGGCATGGATTCAGACATAGATAAAATAAACGCTTTAAGCGAAAAATTAAGGGATACGTATAAAAGGCAGCGCGAAATAACGTACAGTATTTCGCAAAAAAACGACAGGGAATACCACGCGGTTTTAAGCATAAACGAGCAGTATATGCCGCTCATGCAGATAGATTTAAGCCTGCCCACGTCCGCCCTTGCAAACAGCTACGCGAAAAACTGGCCGCAAAACGCGCAGTTTATATATGAAACGATAATAAAAGCGCTGTCCGGAGATGATAACGAATGAAAATATACGCTATAATACCGGCGGCAGGTTCAGGAAGCCGGTTCGGGGGCGCTTTAAGCAAGACGCTCGTGCCTGTTTTAAACACGCCGGCTGTTTTTTACGCGGCTGAAAAGCTATGCAGATTTTCAGACAGGGTGATTGCGGCGGTAAGGCGTGAAGACCTTGAAAAATTCAAGGCCGCGCTTAAAAGCCTGCCAGTTGAGTTTGTTATAGGCGGCGGCACAAGGCGCGAATCTGTGCAAAACGCCTTAAACAAAATAGAGGATTCAAACGCCATAGCGCTTATACACGACGGAGCGAGACCGCTCGTGTCTGAAAAATTAATCAAAAATATAATAGACGCTGCTAAAAAATACGGCGCCGCAGTACCTGCGCTTAAAATAACGGATACCGTAAAGCGCTCGTCAGACGGCGAATTTATAGATGAAACAGTCGACAGGGAACAGCTTTACACGGTTCAGACCCCGCAGGCCTTTCGCCTGGACTGGCTTAAAGAAGCTTATTCGAGCTTTGACGGCGGAGTGACGGACGACGCCGCGCTTATGGAAAAATTTGGGAAAAAGGTAAAAATAGTGCGCGGCGAAAGAGAAAACATAAAAATAACCTATAAGGAGGATAAGGCTTTGGCGGAAAAAATCGCCGGGTTCAACATGCCTAAAACAGGCTTTGGATATGACGTGCACAGGCTGGTCCGCGGCAAAAAGCTCATATTGTGCGGCGTAACGATACCATATGAAAAAGGGCTTGACGGCCACAGCGACGCGGATGTCGCCGCGCACGCGTTAATAGACGCGCTCTTTGGCGCCGCGGCGCTTGGCGACATAGGAACGCATTTTCCGGACAGCTCGGAAGAATATAAGGGTATAAGCTCTTTAAAGCTGCTCGCTGAAACAAATAATATTCTTGCGCAACACGGCCTTATGCCTTATAATATCGATGTAACGATTGCGGCGCAGACGCCGAAATTATCGCCTTTTATTGCCCACATGCGCAATAACATAGCGGATACGCTTAACATAAAAAAAGAATTCGTTTCCATAAAGGCCACGACCACGGAACGCCTTGGCTTTGAAGGACGCGGAGAAGGTATTGCTGCTTATGCTGTTGCAAGCGTTTGCAGATAGTATATTATCGGAGGTGCATTAAATGCTCAGCGACAACAAAATATGGCTTGGCTCATCTAAGAACGGTCCCGTTTACATGAACCCTGAAATGGCGAACCGCCACGGGCTTATTTCAGGCGCTACGGGCACAGGGAAGACGGTTACTCTGCAGGTGCTGGCGGAAGCTTTTTCAGAGCTTGGCGTGCCCGTGTTTTTAGCGGACGTAAAGGGCGATCTGGCGGGTCTTTCAAAGCCCGGCGAATTAAACGGCTCTATACAGGAGCGCCTTAACAAATGCCGTGTTGATCAGTATAAAAATAAGGCGTACCCTGTAACCTTCTGGGACGTCTTTGGCGTAAGCGGGCATCCGGTAAGGGCGACCGTTACGCAGATGGGGCCGCTTCTTTTAGGGCGCATGCTTAATCTTAACGAAACGCAGACGGGCGTTCTGCACCTCGTGTTCCGCATAGCGGACGATTACGGCATGCTGCTTATAGACCTTAAGGATCTGCGCGCCATGCTTTCCTACGTGGGCGAGCACAGCTCCGAATATACCGTACGCTACGGGAATATTTCAAAGTCAAGCATAGGGGCTGTGCAAAGGGCGATAGCTATACTTGAAGACCAGGGCGGCAACAGCTTTTTTGGAGAGCCGGCGCTTCAGATAGGCGACTGGCTCAAACAGCCAGGTTCAGGCCAGGGCATGATAAACATATTGGCGGCGGACAAGCTTTTCTTGAGGCCGGATCTTTATGCGAGCTTCATGCTGTGGATGCTGGGCGAGCTTTACGAATATCTTCCTGAAAGAGGGGACGACGGGCTTCCAAGCGTAGTCTTCTTCTTCGACGAAGCGCATCTGCTCTTTAACGACTGCCCCAAAACGCTTATGGACCAGATAGAGCTTACCATACGCCTTATACGCTCAAAGGGCGTTGGCGTGTTCTTCATAACGCAGAACCCGGCGGACGTTCCGGCAGAAATATTAAGCCAGCTTGGCGCCCGCGTGCAGCACGCCCTGAGGGCTTTTACTCCTAAGGAAACAAGAATAGTAAAATCCGTAGCGGAAACCTTCAGGCCCAACCCTGAGTTTAATATGGAGCAGGGCATACTGTCCTTAGGCACGGGCGAAGCTATGCTGTCTTTTCTGGAAAACGACGGCACGCCTTCCGTAACGCAAAGGTCTACTATACTTCCTCCGCAGTCTTCAATAGGCGCAATTTCTGAAAACCTAAGGTCCACGATTATAAAAACGAGCGAATCATACGGTAAGTACGACACGCCGTTTGACCGCGAAAGCGCCTACGAGGTTTTAAGCGCCAGGTTCATGGAACGCGGCGCCGCATTAACGAGAGTAATGGTGGAAGCGAACGAGGGCCGTGAAGAAGCCAAGGCCCCGGCCGCAGCGAGCGAAGCGGGAAGCGGGTATGTAAAGCAGACCTTCAAGGTTTTCGACCCAAATACCGGAAGCTACGCTTCTTTAGCTCCGGAGCCTGAAACTTCGCTTAACACGCCGGCGCCTTATCAAAACCAGACGGTATATACCGCCCAAACCAGCGTAAGCGAAGCGGAGCCTTATCAAAACCACAATGCGCGGGAAGAACATAAGACGCGGAGCGAAAACACAAAGCCCAAAAAAGAAAAGCCCGCTAAAAAGGCAAAATCCATAGGAGAAAAGATGCTTGACACCTTTGCAACTTCAACCGCGAGGGGCGCAGGCTATAACGTCGGCAGGACCATATCCCGCGGCATAATGGGAATATTCGGCATAAAATAAAACGTTAGGAGAATGAGATGAAGAGAAGAATAGGTATACTCACAAGCGGAGGGGACTGCCCCGGACTTAATGCGGCCATACGCGGCGTAGCAAGAGCCTCGTACGCGCTCTTTGACGCTGAAATTATAGGCATAAGGGGCGGCTATAAAGGCCTCATAGAGGGCGACTATCAGGAGATGACCAAGCCTCAGTTTTCAAACATACTTACTATGGGAGGAACGATACTTGGAACCAGCAGGACGCCCTTCAGAGAAATGCGCATGGTAGGCGAAGACAACGTGGACAAGGTCGCCGCCATGAAGGAAAACTACCAGAAAATGGGGCTGGACTGCCTTGTAACGCTTGGAGGCAACGGCACGCATAAAACCGCTAACCTCTTATCTCAGGAAGGCCTTAATGTAATAGGTCTTCCCAAGACAATAGACAACGATATATTCGGCACGGACTTTACTTTTGGCTTCCACACTGCGGTTGAAACGGCGACGGACGTAATAGACCGCATACATACCACGGCCGCGAGCCATAACCGCGTTATGGTTGTAGAAATAATGGGCAACAAGGCGGGCTGGCTTACTTTATACGCAGGGTTGGCAGGCGGCGCCGACGCTATACTTATACCTGAGCTGCCATACGATATAAACGAGGTCGCCAAGGTAATAGAAAAGCGCGCGGCGGACAACAAAAACTTTACAATAATCGCCGTTGCGGAGGGCGCTATGGATATGCAGGAAGCCCAGATGAAGCGCAAGGAGCGCGAAGCCAAAAGAGCGCAGGAAGGCACGTCTTTCGTTTCCGTGCGCATTGCGCGCCAGCTTACCGAAATGCTGAACGTAGACTCAAGAACCGTTATACCAGGGCACATATTAAGAGGCGGCAGCCCGTGCGCCTACGACAGAATATTAGCGACGCAGTTTGGCGTGCATGCGGCTCAGCTTATAAGCAACGGCACCTACGGAGTAACGGTCGCCATGCACGGGGACCGCATAGTGCATAACAGCCTTTCCGAAATAGCGGGCGTACCAAAGCCCGTAACCCCTTCAAACTACATAGTAAGAACCGCGAGGAGCATGGGCATATCATTCTGCGACAAACAGGACGATTGAAAAAAACTTAAATAACCAGAGCGCAAGTTGGAATTTATGTTCCGGCTTGCGCTCTATTGCTTTTATAATACAAACAAATCATAGAATAAAACGAGGAGGCAAATATAATACAAACAACTCATAGAATAAAACGAGGCGGCAAAGCTCATAAATCTATTAAAAAGCGTGAGACCGCGCGGAACGTCCCGCGCGGTCTCACGCTTTATATGATTATTGTTTTGCTTAAAACGCGTTGAATAGCCTGGATTTTTTGGGGCGGCCACGTTGCAAGCGGTTTATCTTAACATATTATCCATAATAACTACGTTATCTTATAAAATCAGGCGCGCTTAGCTTTAATCCGATTTAATTGCAGCTTTGCGTTTCCAAGGCGTATTATCCTGCTGCTATCAGCCGCTTTATAAAAGCGGGTTTATTCCCAATCGTCAGACTTGTTTTTTATGTCGTCTTTAATGCTTTCCGCCTTGTCCGCAACTTTATCCATGGCGTTGTTCACCTTTGGGTTAATGTCTTGCCCTGCAAATTTGTAGCGCAGGCCGAAGAACAAAGCTATTATAAGAATCGGTATTATAAACCAGAAGCCAAAAATGAGCAGCAGCACTAAAAACACGATGGGGATTGACAAGATGCGATTGTCGTTATGGTAAACTTCGAGTGAATTGTGCATTCCCTTTTGTAAAAGTTTTGTTAAAAAACCGATTATTCCCTGTAATACTCCGCTCACTTGTTTTTCCCTTTCCTTTCTGCGTTCTTTCGCCTGCTCTTCGCTTCTGTTTTCAGCGCGCCTGTCGGCGTCCGCCTTTTCTTCGTGGCTGTTATAAGGATGCTTTCCGCGGTTCTCCAAATATATTATCGCTTCCAAAAGATCCCAGTCGTTCGCTTCCAGAGCGGCTTTGGCTTCCTCATAGCTTACATTTACTTTCTCACGCAGCTTTTCCGTCATTTCAAAACGATCCATAATAATCTCCTTTCCTAAAGGGTTCAGCCTTACTTGTTTCCCTTTGACAATATCATAATAGCTCCCGTTGATTAAGCTAAAAAAAGATTCACATTAAAAATACATTAATGTTTAAGTGACATATATTTATTTGAAGGCAGTATATTTTATAATAATGCAAAATTCGCCTACAATTGGGCATAGCAAGCAGCTCTGGTGTTATCAAGGCGATTAAAATACAGGTAATATCGAAGTAATAAACGGCGAAACAAAGCTGTTTGATTCAGCACAAACTGTGGAATTAAAATTATTTTTTATTATGTAGGGTATAGTATTCTCCTTTTTTATTTTACTTTCATAGTCAATTTATTAAAGGTGGAAATGGATATTTGTTAGTTACTTGTTAGTTATCCACACAAATTAAGCCGTTTTCAGACAAACTCTAAAATTGAAAACCCCTTGAAATCATTGACTTCAAAGGGAATGTCGTTCATTAAAAACGATGGTCGAGGTGACAGGATTTGAACCTGCGACCTTTTGGTCCCGAACCAAACGCGCTACCAAACTGCGCTACACCTCGTGGAGCCAATAAAGGGACTCGAACCCTTGACCTACGGTTTACGAAACCGTTGCTCTACCAACTGAGCTATATTGGCAGGCTAAAAAGCAAGGAATACTATAGCATGCGGCGGCGCTTTTGTCAAATAAAAAAGCGATGCCCGCAGGCGAGCTGTAAAGTAAATGGAGTACGCTGAAGACCGCGGCTTTTGAAGCAGAAAAAATTCGACAGTTTATATAGCTGTCTTAGAATGAGCTGCCTTTGTCCGGTTAAACAAGCCTCACTGGAAATAAGAAACTGTGAGAAAGAGATACTTAAGGTTTTCACTGCAAAGCTAATAAACGCCGTAAGTGAACGAATAAACAGCATGATTAAAGACGCCAAAAAGCCATAGTTTAGCACACGTTTAAATGATTCTTATTTAGATTTACCAGGTTTCAGTGGTAATTGAAGCCTGCTTGTTTGGAGCGATTGATATAATAGGCGGCGAAACTTAATTTAAATAGCGCGCTTGTTAAATTTGTGGTATTCTTTGCTTAAGCAACGGGGAATTTCTCCTTGTGAATTTATTATGAGATACATTGCGGCGGAGCTCCGTCGGCCTGCTTATATATTAAGCTTATTAAAAGGCTTATACAAGCTGCGAACTTCAGCGCAGTTCATATTAAGAAAAGGAAAGATTAAATGAATCAGGTGATATGGCGCGGCATGCTGGCCATGACAATATGCGTTTTTATACATGCCTTTGTCATCACGCGCGTTTTTCCGGCGATAAAACGGAAAGAGAAGTTGTCGGTTTCGCTTTCGGAAATGATTGCGGTCGTTCTGATATATGGCGCGTGCGCGCTTGTGCTGTTCCTGTTTCTTAAGCCGCTGCCAAAAATACAGCCTGCAGCCGGAATTTTAAAAATTCAGGATTATATTATTATCTTTTTTGCGCAGTTTGCAACGGTATTCCTGAACATAATGTTTTCTGCGCTGGAAGCGAAGATTAAAAAACAGAAACTTTCAGAAATTAAAGCTTCCAGACCACTGCTCAAAAGCCCCGTTACCCTGGTATTAACGATATTTATTGTTCCCTTTATGGAGGAGCTGATCTGCCGTAAAATACTGGGCGACGCGGCTTTAAATTTAGGAGCTTACTTTTTTATCTTTCTTTCTGCCATAATATTTGGCATGATGCATATTCTCTCCGGCCGTCTTGCTCTGCCGTTTTCCATGTTTTATCTTGGCCTGCTTTATGCGTCGCTTTACGCGCTGACGGGGTCGCTTTGGATACCGGTTATCTATCACATTTTATACAATGTGCTGTTGACGCTCGTTCCAGAATTTATTGAATCAATGAAGAAGCCTTCACAGGCGTTTTATATGCTTTCTCTCGGGATTTTAGGCTTGATAGCTTCCTGGCGTCTTTATATAATACTGCCGCATTTGTTCTTACACAACGAGCAGAGCGAGACTGTCCGGCGCATTATATTAACGCATCCTGCAATCTTTATATATCTGCTGGTTTCAATCCTCACGGCGTTCTATTTGTCAAGAAAAAAGCGGGCGGATAAGAACCATGAAATTAATTAACGCACTTTATATTTTTTTAAGCGTAAAAGCTTAAACGAATTGAAAAATACTTAGATTTTTTATAAAAAACCATATAATAAAGCGCGCCAGAGCGTAATATTATTACGTCAATTCGCTTGCTACGTGTGTTTTATTTCGGCGCATAACTTTGAAAGAATGCATAAATTATTAATTGACGCTTAAATAATGCTAAACGCCTGTATTTATCTAAAGCGGATTTTTAAAGCCGCTGTTTTTTGTACAGCGGCTTACTTGCATTTAATATATTCAGCGGGGGAGTATAAGCGCCCTGCGCACCTCTGTTACATGGTTTCCACCCTCGTCCGTCCTGCGAACTATTACATAGCCGCTTTTCTTTATATGGCAGCGCAGGCTAAGCATTCTGCTAAGCAGATCGCTTAAAAAAGGATTATGCCCGACTATAACGCAGGTTCCCTGCTTGTCTAAAGCGTCTATTTCTGCCTTAAGCGCTGAAGCGTCGCCCGCGTAAAGGCCGTCAAGCACTATAAATTCATCGGGCAGCAGCACTTCCTTTATAATAAGCGCCGTTTGAAGCGCCCGCATGGCGGGGCTTGTCAATATGGTTACGGGGCTGCGCAGCACGCGTTTTTTAAGCTTTTCAGCAGCCTTATTGGTTTTAAGCCGGCCTTCAGGCAAAAGGCGCCTTTCAGTATCCGGAATACCTTCCGTGCGGCGTTCCGCCTTGCCGTGTCTAAAAAATACTATGTCCATACGCAGACTCCTTTCTGTTGTATTTGTTTATTCGAGCACGTTGCTTTGCAGCGGCAGCTCGCTTAGCTTTAAGCCTTTGTTGTTTTCAACGGCAAGCCTTATAGACCATTCGTTCTGGAACAGCAAAACCTTGCTGCCGCGGCTGTCCACCGCCCTTGCGGACGTGCTTGTAAGTTTTAAATCCTCTGTGGGCACAGGGCTTTCCGTAACCCAGCGTATATGCCTGTAAGGCAAATTGTCAAGCTGAAGATCCACGTTGTATTCTTCTCTTAATCTGAACGTAAGCACGTCAAACTGCAGCATGCCCACAACGCCGCACAGCGTTTCCTCAAAGCCTGTTTCGTTGCGGAAGAACACCTGTATGGCGCCCTCCTGGCTAAGCTGCGTCATGCCTTTAATGAACTGCTTGCGCTTCATGGAGTCAATAGGCTTGGCACGCGCAAAAAAGTCCGGCGCGAAAACGGGTATAGGCGGAAAAGTAAACCTGTCCTTCCCTTCTATAAGCGTGTCGCCAAGCAGATAAACGCCAGGGTCAAACAGGCCTATTATGTCTCCTGGGTAGGCTTTTTCAACTATTTCCCTTTCATCCGCCATAAACTGCTGCGGCGCCTTAAGCTGCACCTGCTTGTTAAGCCGCATATGCTGAACGTGCATGTCGCGCCTGAACTCGCCGCTCACTACGCGCATGAACGCTATCCTGTCCCTGTGGGCGGGGTTCATGTTGGCCTGTATCTTAAATATAAAGCCGGAGAACTCGTCCCTGTACGGGGAAATTTCGCCTATGGAGCTTTCTCTGGGCGATGGGGGAGAGGTTAACGACAAGAAGCTTTCGAGGAAGGCTTCAACGCCGAAATTGGTTATGGCGGAGCCAAAGTACATGGGAGTAAGCTTGCCGCGCTTAACCTGCTCCAGGTTAAACGGGTAGCCCGCCACGTCGAGCAGCTCCTTTTCATCCTTAAGGCGGTCTAAGTAATACTTGTCTAACACCTGGCTTAAAGCAGGATCGTCAAAACTGAATTCTGTTTTGGCCGCTTTTGACGCGCCGCGGTTTGCGGCGGAAAACAGCTGCACGCTGTTGCTCTTTCTGTCGTATATGCCCTTAAAATCCCCGTCTACGCCTATGGGCCAGTTCATGGCTACGGCTTTTATGCCGAGCACTTCCTCAAGCTCGTCCATGAGCGCAAAAGGGTCTTTTGCGGCTCTGTCCATCTTGTTTATAAACGTGAATATGGGTATGCCGCGCATTGCGCAAACCTTAAAAAGCTTTATGGTCTGCGCTTCAACGCCGCGCGCGCCGTCCATAAGCATAACGGCGGCGTCGGCAGCGACAAGCACGCGGTAAGTATCTTCAGAAAAGTCCTGGTGCCCCGGGGTATCGAGTATGTTTATGTGGTAGCCCTCGTAGCTGAACTGCATGGCTGAGCTCGTTACGGATATGCCGCGCTGCTTTTCTATTTCCATCCAGTCGCTCGTTGCGTGGCGATGGCTCTTTCTCGCCTTTACGGTTCCGGCTTCCCTTATAGCTCCGCCGTACAGCAAAAGCTTTTCAGTAAGCGTGGTCTTGCCGGCGTCCGGGTGGCTTATTATGGCGAAGACACGCCTTTTGTTTACTTCATCTGTAAGTAATTTATTCATATACCTTCCTGTCCATCTTAAATTAATTTATGTATTTATGAACTTAATGTCAAGGCCTCATATTGCCGCTCTCTTTCTTTTGAATTATTTATATTCCGCGCTTTAACGGATATTTCTGTAGAATAACGCTTTTTATAAATCTACTTTTTTCTTGTCCTTTAATTTAATTTTTTCGTTGAATACGTAAACGCTTAAAGGCTCGCCTTCCAAAAGCGTTATAGTCGCGCGCTTTTTTGTTACCCTTATGCCTATCGAGCGATTTTTGAAGCGTATATTAAAGGCGTACTCGTCCCATTTTTCAGGTATGCGGGGGGATAAGTGCAGACCGTCTTCTTTTATTCTGACGCCCGCAAAGCCCTGCGCCAGGCATTGGTACAGCCCGCCCATATTGGCCGTGTGTATGCCGTCCTTCGTGTTTTTATGCGTGTCCTCTAAATCTATTTGGGAGGACGCGAGCATGTAGCTCAAGGCCTTGTTCGTGTCGCCTGAAAACGCGGCTAAAATGCTGTGCGCGCACGCGGAAAGCGAGGAATCGTGCGTAGTGATCTTTTCGTAATAGTTAAAGCTGTTTTTAATCGTTTCTCTGTCGGAGTAATCCTCAAACAGGCAGTGGGCAAGCACGGTATCCGCCTGCTTAAGCACCTGGTGGCGGTACAGCCACAGCGGGTGGCGGTGCAGAAGAAGCGGGAAGTCTTCTTTGGGCACGCTCTTTAAATCAAGGGGTTTAAGGCTGAGAAAGCTGTCGTCCTGCGGGTTTATCTTAAGATCCTTGTCATACGGCAGGTACATGCTGTCCGAAGCTTTTTTAAAGCTTTGCAGCTCCTTATCGCTTACGTTAAGGCGCTTTTTTATTTCCTTGTCTTTTCCCGCCTTTTTTAATACCTGCATTATTTTATACGCCCACAATAGGTTTTCCTTTGCGGCGCAGTTTGTGTAGTAGTTGTTGTTTACAATGCAGCTGTATTCGTCCGGCCCTGTAACGGCGTCTATTTTGAATTGATCCTTTGAATAATGCCCCGCGTCAAGCCACATTCTTGCGGACTCTATGAGCACCTCGGCGCCGTAATTCTGCATAAATTCCACATCGTCCGTAGCTAAGTAATACTGTATGAACGCGTGGGCGACGTCGCCCGTCAGGTGGTACTGCGCGCTGCCGGAGGGGAAATACGCGCTGCATTCGCTGCCTGTAATGGAGCGCCACGCGTAAAGGGCGCCGCTTTTGTGGCCCATTATTTCAGCGTGCTTTTTAGCTTCAGGCAGTATGCTGAAGCGGTAAAGCAGCAGCTGTTTAGCCATATCCGGGTTTGTTAGCAGGAAGAACGGGAATATGTATATTTCCGTATCCCAGAAATAATGCCCCTCGTAGCCTTCCCCTGAAAGGCCTTTCGCGCATACGCTTGTAATGCCGTCCTGGCCCGCTGAGCATAAAAGCGAATACAGGCAGTAGTTCATGCTGCGCTGGAGCTTGCGGCTGTCCACCTTAACGTAAGCTTTATTCCAAAAATCCGCAAGGTATTTAACCTGTTTATTTATAAAGCATTCTATGGGGTGGTCATAGCAGTCCTTAAGTATGGCTAATGCGGTTTTTCTGGTGTCGGATTCGCGCCTTGAATCCACGAACACGCAGTACTTGGTAAGCGAAATACTTTCGTCCTGTTTTACAAAATATTTGTACTCGCTTAAAAGCGTATTGCCGTTAACTAAGCGGTTTTCCTCCTTTGCAGCGGACGTCCTGTGCCTTACGGCGCAGGAAAGCTTAAGGTTTGACCGTCTTGTAAAAGACTCGACAAGCGCTGTGCCGTTTTCTATAAATTCCGCGTTTGAAACCTTAAGAAAGCTTTTCTTTTCAGACGCTACGCGCGGGTCGGAAGGGTCTGCAAAATTGCTTACGTCGCCTATCACGCTTGACATAATTTTAATTTCGCCTGAAAAGTTAAGCGGCACTACCCTTACGGAAATCATAAAAAGGTGCTTTTGCACAAAAGAAGCCAGGCGCCTTATGCTTACGTACACTTCCTTGCCGCTTTCGGAGCGCCAGATAACGCGTTTTTCCTGGTAGCCCTTGTCTAAAAACAGTTCGTGCTCATAGCCTGAAACTTTGCCGGAATCAAGCAAAAAAACTTCGCCGTCTATTGAAATATCCATGGTCTGCACGTCTGTAACGTTTACTATTGTTTGGCCTTTTTCCGCAAAGCCGTAGAGCTTTTCCCCGTAGGGTATGTCATATTCATCATAAAAGCCGTTTACGTATGCGCCGCGGATGCTTGAAACACCGCCTGAATTCCCGCTTTCCTGGCATGAGCGTACGCCAAGGTAGCCGTTCGCTGTGCTGAATATGCTTTCTTCCCAACCCTTCTTAAGCGGGTCGTAATCGCTTATAAGTATGCTTTTCACGGTGTTTTCCTCCTTATTAAAGATAAAAGTTTAAGTAAAATCAGATAAGACCAAGAAATATTTCAGGGGAAGCGTCAGACGGCATTGAAAGCCCCGCTCTTGGCGAAAGACTAAGGTTAATAACCTTAGGGCCGTCAGGAAGGCAGCTGCGCTTGAACTGCGAATAAAAAAAGCGCTTGTAAAATAGTTTGAGCCGGTATTTGATAAGTTCTTTTGAATATTCCCCATTAAAAGCCGACAAAGCTTTTTCAATTATTATTTCAGGCGCGGCGCCCTTTAAAAAGAAGTATAAAAAGAAATCGTTTAATATGTAAGGGCCGAGTATCTCTTCCGTGCGCTGCGCGCCGCTTTTAAGCTCCGGGCTTACAGGGGTTTTAAGCACAGCTTCAAGCGCCGGGCGTAAATTCTTGTTTTCCTGCGCCTCGTTACGCACGGCTAAGCGTATCATAGTTTTAAGAAGTCCTGAATTTACGCCGTACATGCTCATGTGGTCCCCGCCATACGTGGTGAACCCCAAGGCAAGCTCGCTCATATCTCCCGTGCCTATCATAACGCCGTTCACCATGTTAGCTATGTCCATAAGCACCTGCGTTCTTTCGCGCGCCTGCGCGTTTTCAAACGCGGCGTCTTCTTTTCCCGAATGGCTTATGGAAGCAAGGTGGCTTAGCACGGCTTCTGAAATATCTATTGTTTTAAGCGGAACGTTTAAGGCGCCGCAAAGCATCCGGGCGTTTGAAAGCGTGTTTTTCCCGGTGCCCTGCGCCGGAAGCGTGTAGACATTAAGGGATTCTACGCCTAAGTTAAGCATACGCCGCGCCCTGTCCGCCGTAAGCAGGGCCATTGCGCTGTCAAGCCCGCCGGAAAGCCCTAAAACCATGTTTTCAGCGCCTATTCTTTTAAGCCTGAGCGCCAGAGCGTAAGACGGAATGCGCGCAAGGTCGCGCAGCACAAGCGCCTTGTCCCCGTTAAGGTAGGGCGTGCGCTCGTCGGAAAAAGGCTCTGATTTTAATATGGGTTCTTCGATTTCTTCTTCGCCGCCATCATAAAAACAGTAGTCTTCGCTTGAAAAAGCGCCGCGGTACGCTGTTATGCGCCCGCCGCGGGCTACGCCGCACACGCCGCCAAAGCAAAAATCCGTGCTGCTCTCAGCCCGTCCTGACTGCGCAAGGGCTATCACCGCGTTTTCTGATGATTTTTTAAGCCAGCCGCAAATTTTAGCTTCGTCGCCTGCAAGGTAGGGCCTGCATGAGGGAATAAGGCAGACGGCGCCTTTTAAAACGCCGCCCACGCATACGGCGTTCCCTTTCCATTCAAACGGAGCGCCGCTTACGGGAACGCCGTTTGAAACGCCTGGGAAGCTTTCGCCAAACGGCTTGACGGGACCGGGCATGGGAACGAAGCGCCGCAACTTTCCTTCGTACAGCACTGCCGCAGCGTCTAACAATACGGCCCCGCTTTTAACGGGCAGCCCTATAATAACAAGCTGGTTTTTTACGTTTGACGCTATATTTTTTACGGCTTTTTGCGAAGCTTCTGTAAGCGCGCTTTGCAAAAACATATCTCCGCAGCTGGACGCGCTTATGGCGAGGCGTGGGAACAAAATTATGTCCGCTTTATTTAAAACGCGTATAAGGCGAATTATTTCATCCGTGTTTTTTTTTATGCTGCATGGAGCGCCGCTTGGGGAAGCGCAGGCTATTTTAATCATATTTTTAAATCTTTTGAGCTGTAACGCAGCGCACCGGATATAAGCGCGACGGCGGTTAAAACTAAAAAATATTTAAGGTAGTATATTTCTATTCCGCCGCTGAACACCTTTACAGGCTCCGCAAAGTAAAAGGGCGTTATGTATTTAAAAGCGTCGCCCGCTATATCTAAGTTTATAAGCAGGTTAAGCACGTACATGAAAACCGCCATGCCAACGCCCGCCCCTGCCGCTTCATGCGAAAGAAAGGCGGAAATTGCAAAGCTTAAGCTCGCAAGGCAGGCGTAAAGCAAAAGAAGCGTTGACTGAATTAAAATAAAGGTTTTAAGGTCCCACGGCTGCTTTAAATACACAAAGCACAGGTATGTAACAAGCGTATTTATCAACGTGAAAACGCATATGTCAAACATAAGCGCCAGCCATTTCTGCGCCGTTACGGATATGCGCAGCGCGGGGTGCGGAAACAGAAACTCCGCCGTATGGCGGCCTTCCTCTTTAGACAGCATGGAAATGCCCCTTATGCACGCGAACACGCCGCCTATTAAAAGCATTATGTTGCCCGCTTCAAGCGCGTAGTAGTTAAGCACGTTGCCAAGGTCCAGCCTGTCTATTGAGAACGCCTGCATCATAGCGCCAAAACGCTGCATCAGGCTTGTTACCATGTCCGCT
Organism: uncultured Oscillospiraceae bacterium; assembly: GCA_964518875.1. Taxonomy (GTDB): domain Bacteria; phylum Bacillota; class Clostridia; order Christensenellales; family Aristaeellaceae; genus DTU024. The sequence continues at coordinate 5,754 of CAZFHI010000012.1, read as the reverse complement.
TTTGCTGCAACGTTAGGCTGCACGCTCATAACAAGCGCTATAAGCGCGGCGCAGGCAAGGCTCGTTATAAGCAGGGCCTTTCTGCTCTGCTTGATTTCGCTGCGGAAAATGGTCATTTAAAGTCTCCTTCATAGACGTGCATGAATATTTCTTCAAGGCTGGGTTCTGTAACGGTAAGATCCTCAAAGGGAAGCGAATTTAATATGGGCAAAATATCGTGAATATCCCCCTGGTATAAAAAAGAGGATTCGTTCTGGTGCGTATCCGTTTTTAAAACGCCGCTCAAAGCCGTTAAGGAAGCGGGCAAACCGCTTACGCCGCGCAGCGTTATGCGCCTTGCGGTGTTTGAAAGGTTGCTCACGGCGTCTGAAAGTATTATCTTTCCTTCGCGTATTATGGCGGCGTGGCGGCAGTGCTGTTGCACTTCGCTTAATACATGGGACGACAGAAATATAGTAACGCCGCGCTTGCTTCTTTCATCAAGTATGTCCCAAAAAGCTCTCTGCACAAGAGGGTCAAGCCCGCTTGTGGGCTCGTCAAGTATTAGCAGATCCGGGTTATGCTGCATGGCGACCACTATCGCCACTTTTTTCTTGTTGCCGAAGGAAAGCTCGTCTACAAGCCTGTCAGGGTCAAGCCCCAGCCTGTCGCTCAATACCCAGCTTTCTTTTTCGCAGTTTTTATGTCTTAATCTGGCGGACATTCTGAAAACGTCCACGGCGCGCATGCCGCGGTAGTAAGAGACTGTGGACGGCATGTAGCCTATATGCTTAAGGGCGTCCCTTCTTTGGGAGGGTATATTAAAATCAAGCACCGACGCTTTGCCGCGAGTGGGCCTTATAAGCCCCAAAAGCGTGCGTATAAAGGTGGATTTGCCGGCGCCGTTAGGCCCTATAAAGCCGAACACGTCGCCCGCTTCAACAGACAGGCTTACGTCTGTAATACCGCGCGCTTTTCCGTAGCTTTTGGTCAGATTCTGTGTTTTAATGGCGTATTCCATCGGCGTCCCCCTTATCTTTATGAATTATACCATATATTCAGGGCGGTGATAAGCTCCGCAATAAAAAAAGAAGCCGCCCAAAAGCGGCTTGCCTTTGAGGCGGCTTTCTTTGTCAAGCGTTTTCCTTTATGGCTGCATAGCATTCGCTGCAGTAAACCGGACGACCGTCCTTAGGTTCAAAAGGTACTTCGGTTTCGCGGCCGCACTCTGCGCAGATAGCCTTGTGCATTTCGCGCTTTGCGTTGCGGTTGCGTTTGTGGTTCTGGCGGCACTCTTTGCAGCGCTTAGGCTCGTTTTGGAAGCCTTTCTCAGCATAGAATTCCTGCTCGCCCGCGGTAAACACGAATTCTTTTCCGCAGTCAGAGCAAACGAGCGTTTTGTCTTCAAACATGGTTTATACTAAACCCCCTAATATATTCTGGTTACCTTGCTGACCTGGTCTTTTACCCCACACTCGCCTGCTGGGAACTTGCCGGGCGCTCAGCGCCTTACGCCTTCCTCTCGATATTTCGGCAGGACTTACTCCTAGACCGCACCATGCTCACGGAGATTTTCCCCGCTTACGTGGGCCGCTTTGCCTGCGACTGGCATCGGCTTTCAACCACAGACCAAGGATTTAACCGAATGCTATTATACAGCCTGAAAAAGAAATTTACAATAGCAGAAACGCGTAAAGGATAAAATTCATAACGATATTAGTTTTTTTATGCGCGCGCTTTGTATTCAGGCTTACAGCAGCTTTTCAAACAGATGGAACAGCGTACGCCCCGTATCTTCATAGTAAAGTTCAACTTTGCTTACGTATTTGTAGCCGCATTTAGGGTAGAGCTTAAAGGCCGGCATATTGCCGTCTAATACGTCAAGGCGTATTGCGCCGTAACCCTGCTCTTTTGCGTAATTTTCAAGGTTGTCCAGCATAAGCTTCGCGTTGCCTTTTTTCATATATTCCTGGTTAACGCAGAAAGCGTGCAGCATAAGGGATTCTGACAGCTTGACGCTTTTATCCCACGGCGCGTTTTTATAGCCGTCGACATAGTTATTGTCTAATATAGCGGCGGATATTATAGTGTCGTTGTGTTTCATAACGTGGAGCGTCTCATTACGTATTGCGTCCCGCAGCATTTTTTCGCTCGGATATATGCCTTTCTTCCAACCGGGGGAATATTCCGCCTTTTCGAGGTAGTCTATAACGGAATCATAAAAGGCGTTTATATCGTTAAAATTTAAATTTTTGTTTGAGTATTCCATATTTACCTCTTATAAAGTTTATTAAAAAACAGCTTTTGCGTAAGTGTATTTAATAGCGTTAAACCGCCTTGTTTTTCTATTGCGCGGCGATTTTTATTTTATAAAAAGGGAAGACGGCTGCGTTTCACGATTCAAGCGCAAAAAGAGCCGCGCCCAAAGCGCCGCAGAGCTGGGCTTCTTTTGGGACAAATATTTTTGTTCCCAGAATATTTTCAAGTGTCTTTACTACGCCCGCATTGTTTGCAACGCCGCCCGTCATAACGTAAGGAGGCACGCCTTTCGCCCTTTGTACAAGCGCCGCGGTTTTAGAGGCAATCGCCTGGTTCAAACCGTTGATTATGTCCGCAATATCTGTGTTTTGAGCGATAAGCGAAACCACTTCGGATTCCGCAAATACAGTGCAGGTGCTTGAAATGGTTACCGCGTTTTTCCATCTGAGCCCAAGAGCGCTCATCTCTTCCATGCTAAGGCCAAGCGTTTTAGCCATAGTTTCCAAAAAACGCCCCGTGCCCGCGGCGCATTTATCGTTCATAACGAAACGTACTACGCCGCCCGCTTTGTTAAGCACTATGACTTTCGAATCCTGACCGCCGATATCAATAACGGTTCCGGCTTCAGGGTAAAGAAACCTGGCGCCCCTGGCGTGGCAGCTGATTTCCGTAACGGCCGCGTTCGAAAGCTCAAGGTAGTTCCTTCCGTAGCCCGTTGTGACAGTTTTTGCAATGTCTTCCGCACGCAAACCGGCGCTTTTCAAGGCTTCTTCAAAGGCTCTGCGCCCGCTTTGGTTTGCCCCTCCGCCCGTCATAAGGCACGAATCGCCTATTATATTCTTATTTTCATCGAGTATTATAGCGTTTGTGCTGGCTGATCCGGAATCTATGCCGCAGACGAATTTTGATCCGCTTGTTTTTTTGCTTTTTAAAGCGGCGGGCCTTATCAATTCCGCAAACGCCTCAATCCGCGTCCTTACCTGTTCTTCGCTTTGCGCGGTACAGTTCGTTTCTATTTTAAGCAGATTTTTTTCATCAGATCTCAGCTCTTTGTAGCGGAAACTGTAAAAATCGCAGAATTTTATCGTATGGCATATAGCGCCAAGGCTGTCTGGAGCAGGGCTTTCTCTTTCAAACTGCATTCTCATGCAAGGATTTTTTTGCGAAAGCAAAGCGTATGCGTAGCCGCTAAAAAAATCCGCTCCCGTTTTATCGTTAAGGCGTCTGTTGCCTGTGCAGGTGTCGTCCTGCACGGGAAGCCCCGTTATTTTTTCGATTTTTTCTTTCAGGCCGCAGCCTCCGTGCGCCCCAGTAAGAACCAGGTGATCCTGAACGATGCGGTCCGCCTCCGCCTTTTCTATGCCCTGCCGCCACAGTTTTCTTGCTTTATCTTCGTCAAACGCTGCGTTTGTGATGCTTTCAATATATTTATTGACGCGCAGCAGCTCGTTTTTAAACTGCTTTGTTTCTAAAGCGCCGTTTTTATGCGGCAAATACATCATATACAGGAAATCCATGTCTTTTTTAGCACGGACGACGTCAAAAATGCGCCGGCACACATCGCAGCAGTCCACGAGAAAAAGCCTTCTTATATTGCCGTTCAGCACTTCCTGCAGCACCGCCTTTCCATAGCCGCAAAGGTTTGGATGTATTAGAGCGTCGCAGCATTCGACATTTTTTGGCGCAGGATCAAGCCTGACTGTATTAAGACCGAAGCTTTGCAGCAGCTCAAGCGGAGTGTATTTGCAAATGTAATATACGCTATTTTCCATTCCTTTTACCTTCCAGCATCTCTATAAAGGCGTTAAGCCGCGTGGAAACCTGCCCGTCGGAAGCGTTTCGCCTGTCAACGCAGTCCCCGTCAAGTACAAGTACGGGAATATTTTCGTCTTCAAACCGCTCCTGGAAAAGACCGGACAGACCCATAGTCTGTTTGCATCCCCACTGGCAAAAGCAGACCGCCCCGTCAACGCGCAGTTCTTTTCCCATGCGGACAGCCTTTTCAACCCTTGAATTTCCGGTGCGCCAGCTGTTGCTTAGCAGCCTTTTCGCCATGCTCTCGTACGGCCGCTCAGGGTCCGCATCCGTAAGGCTGTCAAAGTTCATATCGCAGGTAATTATCTGGCACCGCTCATTAAAATCGAACAGCTCGCGTATTGGCGCCTGCCACAAAGGCACTATGTGCAGCCACAGTATTTTTATACCGTTGAATTTTTTGGCGGTTTTAAAATCATTGTATAGCGTTTTTGCGTAATCATAGCACATTTCGGTGCCAATACCGTTGTGCACGAGATAGGTTTCGTACATTTCGCTGGTTATATCGCAGGGGAGGTATTTGTCGCTTTTTTCCGCCAGTATTTTTTTAAACAGCGCGGCACTTTTATTAGACCTGTCAACTGCAAGCTTAAGCTTGTCTTCGTCTAATTTTTTTCCGGCGGCTTCCTCCAGCAGGCGCGCTGATTTTTTAAGTTCGTCAGAAACATATCTTATCGCTTCTTCAGACTGTTCAGATGGCACTTCTATATAGCAATGCGGTACGTTTAAGTGTTTGGAAAGCTCTCTAAACGTTAACTGATTGGCGTCGCAGACAAAGGAAGTGTTTATAACGGCTATTGGAGGTCTTAACAAATCAAGGTAAGCCGTTCCCAATAAAGTTTTATGGAAAGAACAATAAGTTTCCGATATACCCAGGCGCTCCGCTTCATTCACAAAAACCTGTTCGCAGCAGGTGCCGTTTATAAAGCATGAAAACATCTCTGCGCACAGAGGAACGACGTCAAGCGCTTCAAGTATTTCGCAGGGCATGAATATGTTTACAATGGCCGTATTTTCGGGCTCCGTAAAAACCTTGCGAATGGTTTGGTTAAGGTAAAGCGCCGATTTTTGCCTGGACAGAGGAAGACGTTTATCCGGTAACCAGCGCAGCTTCATACCGAAAAGCCTGTAACCCAACAAAAGCAGGCGCCGGGCTTTTTCCGGAGAATCTTTCACGGTTTTTTCGATTAAATTGCCAAAATCCTCCGTTGATTTAATCATCCGCTCCCCCTTTTTTATCAATTATGCTTTTTTCGCCCGCAAATAATAAACAAAGCTTAGCGCGCAGTATACGGCAGAACAAATCAAACGCGCTTGCTCTGTCTTTTAGCAGAGCAAACAATGAAGCCCCGCTTAAAGCATTATAACAAAATTTGCTTTTTTGACAATTAAGATAGGCACGCCTCTTAATTTTAAGCTTTATCGTCAAAATAAAAATCCTGCCGGCTTAACGATCTGCTTTTTAAGCAAAACTGTCAAAACAGGCAGGCGACTGGTACTCCCGGCGCGATTCGAACGCGCGGCCCCTCGCTTAGGAGGCGAGTGCTCTATCCCCTGAGCTACGGAAGCGCAAGCTTAACGCTTGCCGGCTATTTTATCACTTCGGGCTTTTTTTTGCAATACAGAACAGCGCATTGTAAACGCAAAGTTGTAGCTTTACAATAGATGTGAGACTTAAAGCTGAGAAAAAAGCGATCGAGT
>CAZFHI010000011.1:0-53780 GCA_964518875.1 uncultured Oscillospiraceae bacterium | reverse complement strand
ATCTATTGTAAAGCTACACAATTCAGGGAAAAATATGCGCATTTTTATTTGACAGAATTTAGCTTATATGGTAATATTCTGATTTGTCAGCAGGAAGGGAAATCGCCTTGCGGGCAGTGCGCCTGTAGCTCAGCAGGATAGAGTAACGGCCTTCTAAGCCGTGGGTCGGGGGTTCGAATCCCTTCAGGCGCGCCATATGGTGGGTATAGTTCAGTGGTTAGAGCGCCAGATTGTGGCTCTGGATATCGTGGGTTCAACTCCCACTACCCACCCCATATTGGGGTGTAGCCAAGTGGCAAGGCACGGGACTTTGACTCCCGCATTCGTAGGTTCGAGTCCTGCCACCCCAGCCAGTGTTTCGGTCTTTGTATGACCGATTTTTTATTTTTTATTTTTTCTTTTGATTCGAGGGCTGTTTTGTGGATTTTATACATTTAAAGTTCTAGGTTTTGGAAATTCGATAAAATATGCTAAAGCTAGCAACTTAAATCAGTGGCAAATATATAAAAGCACTGGAACTTCACGGCAATGGATGTTGTTATCAATTCACAAGGATGAAATACCAATGGCTCAAACAAAAAATACTACAAATTTGACAAACATGCTATTCTAATTTATGAATACCCTGATCCAATACTAAGTATATTGGAATGCTTTGCGAACAGATGATGGAAGCGGAAGTGTTAAATAAAATTTGAGCGGAAAAACATAAGCAAAACTAGTCAAGTACCAGTTACCTCCGCGGCTTTTATCCGCGCCAGTTTGACACCAGCTTAGATACTATATATCTTATGGTTCCTAAGACTAGGAACGGCGGTTATATACTATTCTTTGTGATAACCCGCGAACGAGGCTGCATTGATTCAGCTTATTCAAGAGGCCTATATTCAGAAGAATAGAGAAACTGGCCAAGAGCCTGGAAATTGACGGTATATCTTAAAGTCAGGTAAGCGAGATGATCCAGGGTCTGAATTAACGGGCGGAAGATTTTAGGAATCTTTTTCTTGCTTCCAGCACATATCGAGTAGTCTAAATGGATGCTTTGTATGAAAATATACGCTACACATATATATTTGTTATCATGGTACATGATTGTTTGCGGTGTGAACGATGAAGACAGGCGTGAAGTGATTGCAATTGAACCAATGCTGGAACAATCAATGGAAATTTACCAGCATATGTTTGATAAGCTAAAGAACCGCGGATTATAAAAGCCTAAATTTATTATATCTTATGCTCATACAGGTTTTGCAGCAGCGATTGCTGTTTGCTTTCAAGGCGCCAGTTGGCAGCGCTGCAAGATTAATTTCAAGTGGAAAATTCTTGTGCATGTGTCTCACAAGGACAAAAGCGGTTTACCAGTAAACTCGAAAGAGTATGGATGACTTATAGACATGCAATTGCCAGACAAAGGGCAAAGGAACTTGCAGATGAATACAGTTTAAAAATACCCTAAAGCAATTGAAATACTGGAGAAAGGACTTGAAGGTACAATTACATTTCTTTCGTTCATTTCACTTGATTTAGCAGGGCCACATATAATAAAACGTTAAATTATTTATTTATCTTCCTATCTAATTCAATTTTATCTTTTTTTTGGAAAGGAGCAAGCGTGGATACCATCTTTACCGGTTTATCGTACTTGTTGTGTACATAATGGACTTCATTTGGCTCTATATGTATAAACTGACCTTCAGTTAAATGTTGTACAACTCCATCTACTTCGATGTCTACTTCTCCTTCTAATATGAAAAAGTTTTCTTCCATTATTTCGTGGTAATGCGGAGCAAAATCTTCCCCGGGATTGAACCTCACCAAAGCGAAGTTTGACCTTGGTCCTTTCATAAGATATTTTGGCCCGCTGTCTCCAAACCTGTATCCTTTGTCGTTTTCGTGTAAAATAAACATAAATTCCTCCTACTAATATATTTTATTTTAAACCGGGTGCTTTCCACATATGATGGGTCAGACCTGAATCACTTAATTTAAGTTGGTTTTTATAAATTTCCGTCCATTTATCATAGATTTCGATATATGTTTTGTGGTTGTCAATATTTGGCTGAATTACAGACTCCCATCTTACGAGTTTTTTGCTTGTTTGCGAAATATCACCATACAAACCAATGCCATATCCGGCAAGTATGCTACACCCTAAGGCGGTTGCTTCTTTTACCATTGGAACATAAACTGGAATTCCCAGCATATCAGCAAGAATTTGGCACCAAAGCTTGCTTTTAGAGGCACCGCCGGCAAATACAACACTATCCGGTTGTTTACCGGTTGCTGCTTTGACCAATTTCAAATGTCCGTAAGTTACCATCGCGGTGTTCTCCATTATGGCTTTGTAAAAAGTGTATTTGTTGTATTTTTCAGGATCAAAGTCGAAGTTTAAAAAAGAAGGCGAAGCATGATGCCAGTTAATAAAATTCATAACATCGCTGAAAGTACACATCATGCCGTAACATCCCGCCGGAATATCGGCGGCTTTTTTATTCATTATATCGTAAACATCTTCGCCAGTTTTTTGGGCGAGTTCTTTTTCATATTGTCCAAAAGCATCTCTGTACCAGCGCATAACCATACCGGGCTTAAACGCCAAAGCTTCATATTGCCACATTTCGGGTACGGCATGACAGTTTACCCTGACTCTGCATTTATCGTCTGTTCTCCCAGCAGATGTATTGTATTCATACTGCCAGAAGCTGCCACCGAATATAGCAGCCTGGTTATCGTCTACTACACCAACTCCTATTGAACCTAACTGAGCGTCGCCGCCGCCCACTACTACAGGAGTACCTTGCGATAGCCCCGTTTCTATTTCAGCCTTACTGCTAACATTCGCTATATGCGTTCCGCATTCAACAACATTCGGATAAATATCAGTCCTTAAACCACAGCGTTTTGCGATGGAAGGATCCCATTTTCTGGTTTTTAAATCAAATATGCCTGTGGTGCTTCCGTTGCTTGGCTCAGTAGCTAATGCACCGGTCAGTTTATATATAAGCCAATCATTAAACATGGATACATATTTTGTTTTTTCGTAAATTTCTGGCTGTTTGTTTTTTACCCACAAAAGTCTTGGAAGCGCTCCCAAAGCGTAAGTTTGGCCGGAAATTTTATATATTTCTTTTTCCAAATTGGGGTCCATTGATATTAACTCGCTTACTTCGTCGTTGCTGCGGGCGTCTACATTTGCGCACGCCCAAATTTCGACTCCGTTTTCATCATATAAAACTATTCCTTCTCGCATGCATGTAGTACTTACAGCTGCAATTTTCGTACTTGAAATACCACTGTTTTTTATTACGTTTCTAATACAATCGCTGACTAATTTCCAATTTAATACCCAGTCGAAATTCATACTTCCTGGATATCTTGGATCTTCCAAGTGAGTCCATTCGTGCTGGCAACATGATATTTGATTGCCTTGCAGATCGAACAGAACTGCTCGTACACTGCCTGTACCTGCATCCACTGCCATTAAATACTTGTTCAACTGAAATCCTCCTTGCTTATTTTTTTGTTATTATCATATAAAATTATAAGTTCTTCTGCTGTTTTTTTATCAGTGATCAATATGTCGAAATATCCGCCAAGTAAAGCGGAATATATAGCCGTGGCTTTTTCTTCTCCTCCTGCAACTGCAATAACATTTTTAAGTTTTTTAAGCGTATTTAAAGAAATTGCAATAAGGTTTTCTTCTATAGAGTTTTCAACTATATTTCCATTTTTATCTATAAAATGGCACAATATATCGCCTACAGCACCTTTCATTTTAAGAAAATTAAGATCCTTTAAACTTAATATCCCTGATTTTATTATTGTAGCGGAATCGTTCATAGCGCCTATTCCGACAACGCTTACGGAAGATAAATCTATCATTCGTACAACATCAATAAAAGCAGATTCATTTTGCATAGCGCTTGCCATCTCTTTTGAAGTGCACAAAAGCGGGAAAGGCATTAGGTAAAGTTTAGCATTAAATATACCGCTTTTTGTATCCGGAAGATAATAGCTGACACCTCCTGTTAATGAGACACAAGATATTGGCTTTTGAGCCATTGTAGCCAAATGATTTAGAACCTTGCTTGGAGTATCGCCATACCCAATGTTGATCATACCGCCTTTAGGGATAATGTCGTTTATATATACAGCAGCAGCTTGTGCAATGCTTGCGTTTAAATCATTTCCCTCAGGAACTTCCGGAATTAAGAAAACATCCTTTAATTTAAATATGTCAATTAACTGCTTATACAAGTTTATTCTTTTTTTACTGCTTTTTTTTAGCTTAAACTGAATGACTCCGGTTTTTTTTGCAATATTTAAAAGCTTTATTACGCGCGCTCTGGTTATACCAAGCAGATCTGCAATTTCATTTTGGGTAAGATCCTCAAAATAATAATACCAGACGATTTTTTCAATTATTATATTATCAAATTCAATATATTCCATAATATTGCGCAAGCTCCCTTACAAAAGTAAAATAGAAAAACATTTGTTTATCACGGAGAAAGTCTACCATCAGTTTCGAAAAATGTCAATATCATTAAAACGTATTTTAAGGTTGAAAATCGTGATTTATAGGCATTTTATTTGATGCATAATATCATAAAATAATTTTTACTGAAATAAAAAGTTTGAAGCCCTTGACAAATGTTTTGTTGGGCGGTAATATATATAAAACTTACCAGATAGTATTTTGTTCATTTTGGGGGAAATGATGACTTCATTTAAAACAAATCCAAAAAAAATACCTACCGTTTCAGTAAAACAATGTTACAAGTCATTTGGTAACAATCAGGTATTAAAAGGTATTGATATTGATTTTTTACCTGGAGAAGTGCTGGCATTAATAGGGGGAAACGGTGCTGGTAAAAGTACCCTTATGAAAATCATAATGGGTATATATCAGGCTGATTCCGGAGTTTGCTATATAGAAGGCAACGAAATCAAGATAAACAAACCTTCGGTTGCTATTTCAAACGGAATTTATCTTGTACCGCAAGAACCCATGTTATTTCCGAATATGACCGTTGAAGAAAATATAATAATCGGAATAGATGGAAATAAATCCGAACTCAAGAAAAAACTTAAGGAAATTATTAAAAACGTTAGTTGGGATCTTAACTTAAAAAGGAAGGCTTTAACTTTATCAATAGCCGAACAGCAACTTGTAGAAATTTTGCGGGGCTTAATGCGGCAATCTAAATTACTTATTTTTGATGAGCCGACAAGCTCGCTTACATTTAATGAAGTGAAGGACTTATTCAGAGTTATCGGGCATTTAAAACAGCAAAATTTAAGCATTGTATTTATAACCCACCGGCTAAATGAGGTTTTTGAAATAGCTGACAGAGTAGTAATAATGTCTGATGGTAAAATTACAGTTGAATCCCCGATACAAAATGTGAATCATGAAACTTTAGTAAGAGGGCTTTTGCCGCCTAACGTCGAATATCAGGCAAATCAATTTGTTACTTGTGATATAGATAGAGGCTGCCAGCCTGTTTTAAAGCTAGATAAATTGACGGGCTATGGCTTTTCTGATATAAGTTTTGAAGTATATCCGGGGGAAATACTCGGAATAGCCGGAATAGTCGGTGCAGGCAGAACTGAGCTTGCAACAAGCATTTTCGGTAAAGATACAATTATCAGCGGTAAAGTATATCTTGAAGGGCGAGACGTTACAGGCCTCGGAACGCATGAAATGATGTGCCTTGGCCTTAACTATGTGCCGGAAGACAGATTTTTAAACGGTTTGTTCCAAATAAGCACCGTAGCTGAAAACACCACCGCTTCATGCTTGGATATGCTTGGTAAGGGTGTATTGGATAGAAAAAAAGAACAGGAAATTACCGATTATTTTGTCGATTCTTTCAGGACAAAAATCACAAGTTATAATCAAAAAATGAATTCGCTTTCAGGCGGGAATCAGCAAAAAGTTATAATAGGAAGATCTATTGCTACAAAACCTAAGTTACTTATCCTTGATGAACCAACGAGAGGCATAGATGCTGCCGCTCGAGCTGATGTTTACAGCATAATAAATAAACTTCGTTCGCAGGGCCTGGCAATTATTATTATATCGTCAGATATGGAAGAGGTTGTCGAACTAAGCGACAGAATTATTACCATGTATTCGGGCAGACTAGTTGCTGAATTTGATCGTAGCGAAGTTACACAAGACACGCTTATGGCTGCGGCTTTCGGTATTACAAAAGGAGGCAAGTAATCGTCATGAATTCGGCAAATAGTTCTTTTAGAATAAAAATTTTTTTCAATAAACTGATGCATTTGAGAGAACTGACATCAATAGTTTTCCTGATACTTATATTTTTAATAGTCGGTGCAATAAACCCTAATTTTTTGAAAGCTTCAAACATTACATTGTCGTTAAACTCAAGCGTTGTTTACACGATAGTTGCGATTGGTATAGCAGTTGTAATACTAACGGGTGAAATAGACGTTTCGGTAGGGGCTACACTCGGCATGTCTGCCGCTATAACAGCTACAATGTTTAGAGACGGTTTTCCTTTTGCGCTTGCTTTTATTTCTGCTGTCGCTTTAGGAGCTGCAATAGGTTTATTAAATGGTTTTGGCGTTGCCGTACTAAAAGTGCCTTCAATAATTATGACTTTGGGCGTTAACAGTATAGTAAGGGGTCTAATTTATGTGTATACCGATGGCAAATGGGTAGAAAACCTACCCTATGATTTTAAATATTTGTCTCAGGCAAAGTTTTTAAATACAAACATAACTGCCGTATACTTTTGTGTTTTAGTACTTACTGTTATTATGCATTTTTTCTTGAGCCGCACAAAATACGGAAAAAACTTTGCAGCGGTAGGAGATAATGTAGACGGCTCTATTTTATTAGGTTTGCCGGTTACTGCGACAAAATTATGGGCATATATAATATGCGGGATTTTTAGTGCTGTCGGAGGGATAATTTATGCAAGTCGCGTTGGGTTTGTTACTCCTATTTCAGGCAATGGTTATGAGATGAAAGTAATTGCTGCTTGCGTATTAGGCGGTATAAGTATGTCAGGCGGCGTTGGGTCTGTAATGGGAGCGGCAACAGGGGCCTTAATTATGGCGTCCATAAGCAGAGTGTTAGTATTTATAGGTCTATCTTCTGATTACGACAATACAATAACAGGATGCATGCTTATTATTATAGTAGTTTTTGATGCGGTGATGCAAAAACGTACTGCGACAAAAGCAAGACATCAGCGTTTGCAAACGCGCACCTCAGAAAAAGCAGGAGGAAGCAATTAATGAAAAACTATTTTAAAAAAATTGTATTTCGTTGGGAGTTCGCATTGGCAATAATTTTTATTCTTGAAATAATTATTTTTGGTAAAATAAATCCAAGATTTTTAAAACCGCGTGTATTATTTGGCAGCATTAACGATTTTTTCTCAATTTGTATTATTTCGCTTTTTGTTACGTTTGTTTTAATTACCGGTGGAATGGATATACAGGCAGGATCAATTGTCGGTTTAACTTCAATTTCCATAGGCGTTATGTGGAATGACTATGGCGTAAATATATGGGTAGCCTGCATAATGGGTCTTCTTATAGGTGCAGCATCAGGTGCATTCAGCGGTTTTCTTATAGCATATACAGATGTTCAACCTATGGTCGTTACGTTAGGCGGTTCATTTCTATATTCCGGGCTTGCACTTGTAGTTTCTAATCTTTCAACAATTGAAGCTTATAAGGGAATTGCCGGCTTTCCGCAGGCTTTTTTAGCAATTACAAAAGGCAGAATTTTTGGCGTTGTTCCTTATCAACTAATTATGTTTATTGTACTTACGATTATAACTTTCTTTTTACTTCATAAAACGAAGTATGGCAGAAAGGTATTTTTATGCGGAGTCAATAGACATGCTGCGGAATATTGTGGAATCCATACAAAAAAAATAGTTATGAGCACTTATATACTTTCCGGTATAAGCGCTGCTCTGGCCGGTATTATGCTGACAAGCTATCTTGGAACTGCAAAAACAGATTTAGGAAGAGAATTGACAATGCCTATTATTACGGCGGTTGTACTTGGAGGAACAAGCAACCTCGGCGGAAAAGGCAACATTTTAGGAACAGCATTAGCTTCTCTTGTAATAGGTGTATTAAGATTTGGGCTTTCAATGTCTGGAATGAACACACAGTACCTTGATATTCCGGTAGGGATACTGCTTGTAATTTCAGTCGCAGCGCGTTCTATAAGTTCTAACGACAGGATAATGTCTTTCTTCAGGCGAAAATTTTCGGCAAAACACGTACAATCCCAAGCACAATAAAACTGCTCCATGCGCATTGAAATGATGCGTAAATATATAAAATAACAGGAGGAAAAGTAATGAAAAAGTATCTATCAACTCTACTTGCGGTGTTAATGATTTTTGCACTCGCAGTACCTGCGCTCGCTGAGAATATCACCGTTGTGTTTATTCCAAAGCTTACCGGCAATGCTTTCTTCGAATCAGCAAATGACGGTGCTCAAAAGTTTGCAAAAGAATGGGGATTTACCGTAAAATATGACGGCAGTCCGGAAGCTTCTGTCGCAAACCAGGTTGCAGTAATAAATAACGCTATTAACCAGGGCATGGATGCTATATGCGTGTCGTCAGTTGATGCGACAGGTCTTGACGATGTTATGAAAGAAGCTAAAAAAGCCGGGCTTGCCGTTACTACCTGGGATTCAGATGTTTCAGCAGATGCACGTACAGTAATGGTTTCACAGGGTACCCCTGAACAGCTGGGACAAATGCTTGTTGATATGCTTGCAGAATCTCTTACTAAACGTGGGAAAAACGTCAATGAAGACGAGATTAAATACTGCTGGCACTATTCCCAGGCAACCGTTACAGATCAGAACTCATGGCATGTTGCAGGCGAAGCATACATTAAAGTAAAATATCCCAATTGGGTAAACGTAGCACCTGACAACTACTATTCAGAGCAGGATGCAGAAAAAGCTATCACAGTTGGTGAAGCTGTGCTTTCTGCCCATCCCGACCTTGACGGCATAATTTGCAACGATTCAACCGCGCTTCCTGGACAAGCACAGGCTGCACAAAATCTTGGATTAGATAAAGATAAGATTTCAATTACAGGTTTTGCATCTCCTAACTCAATGAAAGATTACTGCAGAGCAGGCGTTTTGGAACGTTGGGGCCTTTGGGATTGCCAAATTCAGGGAGCAATCGGATGCTATATGGCTTATTATATAGCCAGTGGAAATACATTAAAAGTTGGTGATAAAGTAAATGTACCAGGAATAGGAGAACTTGAGGTACATCCAAACACAGTACTGGATCCTGATGCTTACACTGCGGAGGACAGCGGCGTTGTATTGTTACCCGAAAGAACAGTTTTCACAATTGACAACATGGACAACTATAATTTCTAATATTAGGATATATTGAAATAAGATGGGTGGAGCACAGTCTCTACCCATCTTCAAAAAAGATGAGGAGGAAATATGGCAGATTTAGACGGACAGAAAATCGCAAAGGATTACAAGGTAGATAAGCCTTTCGCTAACCAAAAAAGTTTTTATATAAAGGGCGCTAATAATTTAGACTGGGGTATGAAAAAACATCTATCTAATATTTTTAATCCTGTAAGCGGGAATACAGTAATGTTTGCGTTTGATCATGGCTACTTTATGGGTTCCACCTCTGGCCTTGAACGCTTGGATTTATTAATCCCCAGACTGTTACCGCACGTGGATGTGTTAATGGCAACCCGCGGCGCTTTGCGCAGCTGCGTTCCGCCCGAAAACAAGAAAGGCATCGCTCTAAGAGTATCATCCGGTTCGTCTATGCTAAATGATGATCTAAGCCATGAAGTGGTCGCAGTAGACATAGACGATGCTATAAGAATGAACGCCGATTGTATGGCTGTACAGACCTTTATTGGCGCTGACGGGCAGCTTTCAAGCATAGATAACCTTTCAAAAGTAATAAACGCAGGATATAAATACAGTATTCCTACGCTTGGTGTAGTTGCAGTGGGCAAACAAATGGAACGCACAGATCGTTTCTTTAAACTTGCAACGCGTATAGTTGCCGAAATGGGAGCACATATAATAAAAACTTATTACTGTGAAAATTTTGAAGAAGTTGTTGCTGCTTGCCCTGTGCCAATTGTTGTAGCAGGCGGTAAAAAACTCGCCGAACAAGAAGCTTTAACTCTTGCATACAAATCTATACGAGACGGCGCCAGAGGCGTGGACATGGGGCGTAATATTTTCCAAAGCAATTATGCTGTTGAAATGGCAACGTGTATCGGTAAAATCGTACATGAAAGATATACCGACAAAGAAGCATATGAGATGCTATGTGATTTAATAAATAAAAAAATATAAGATGTACGATATCTATTCTGTTATATTGTTAGTGTCAATATATTTGTGCAACCGTCTTTGCAAATAGTTTGTTAAGTCATCTGCTGGGTTGTAGCAAAGCTCTACATCATAAAAGTAAAAAACATGGTTGATGTCCCGCTTTTGCGGGAGCAACCATGTTTTTTGATAGAATAGATATATGAAAAACGAAACCTATTAGATACATTATCATACATGTACGCAAAATGTACAACTAAAGAATACGGTCCTGTCAACTCAAGCTCGCAACTTAGAACTCCACCAATCATTTTATGCTGCCTAGCTTCTTAATGACCTGAGCTAGGCCTTGTTCATGTACGCCTTGGTAACGGTAACCAGCCAATCTTCTGAGTATTCTTTAAGGCGTATTGTTGCCAACCGTATATAGTCTTCCTGGTCAGGGAAGATGCCTGCTACCATGGTACGCCTGCGGATTTTTTTGGTCAACCCATTAAACATATTGTTGGAACTGACCTTACCGAAATCTAGTTAAGGAAATGAAAGGAAGATCAGCGCGTCTTCAAGTGCTTCATCAAGTATTTTAATTGCTTTCAGGTATTTTAAACTGTATTCATCTGCAAGTTTTTTTGCATTTTTCCTGGCAATTTCTTGATCATCAGTCATCTATATGCTTTTGAAAATACCTGCAAACCGCTCTTTGCCCTTGTGAACCACATGCACAAGAATTTCTCGCATGAAATGCGCCTTGCAGCGCTGCCAGCTGGCGCCTGGAAAGCAAACACCAATCGCTGCTGCAAAGCCTGTATGAGCGTAAGAGATAATAAGTTTATGCTTGTATAATCCGCGGTTCTTTAGCTTATCAAACAGCCGCTGGCAGATTTCCATTGATTGCTCCAGCGTTGGTTCAACTGGAAGCGCTTCACGCCTATCTTCATCGTTCACACCGCAAACAATCATGATAGCCATGCTAACCACTCTACCAGCGTAGCGTATATTTTCATACAGGGCATCCACCAAAAGCGCTGGAAGTAATATGACGATTCCTAAAATCCTCCGCCTGTTCATTAAGACTTTTGATTTATCTCGCTTACCTGGCTTCAAGATATACCGTCAATTTCCAGGCTCTTTACCAACTTCTCTATTCTTCTTGTGGACGCCCCTGCATATAAGTCTCTTTAATAAACTGAATCAGGCAGCCTCGCTGCTTTTGTGGTATGAATGATTTAGCAACATCCAATTTAATAATGTTACAGTGGCTTGCAAATATTAAGCTGATCTAAGTTGCTAACTTTAGTTTGCTATATCACCTTTTTACATTAGCTTCTTTTTGCGTTTTGCTATAATTATATAACAGACAACTTCATTTAATTATATTTACTTTTCATCATCTTTATACACAAAAGCCCGATGAAAAATTATCGGACTTTGTTGATATTTTGAGATAGCCCCGCGTAAATCTTATATTTTGCATCAAAAGCGCAAGAAAAGCCGCTTAGTACAGTTCGTATTCTGCGTAAGCCTGCGCCGTTCCGTTCACAAGGTCAACTTCTTCATGTTCTATCCCGAAGCAGGAACCAAAATTACTTTTATTGTATAAATTTTCAGCCAATTTCAGCAATTTTTCTCTATCGCCATCCCATTTATATCGTATTTCAGCAAACCTTTTTCCAAAAGAAAAATACTCATATTCACTAAACCGATCAGGATACGGGGTACGGATGTAGGTGAGCATATTATCCAGGGCTTTTTCCTTTTTTTCACCTGAACTATGGACAACTTTTTTCGCCAGAGCAAACAGTTTTTTATCGTACAACGCCAAATCGTCATGCTCAGAACATTCAGTTAGAAAACGAACTTTCGCAACATCATTTACAGATGCAATGCCTGATGCTACTTCATCAACATACATGCGTTTATCTTCTTCAAGTTCTTTCTTATAATTTACATAAAATTCCTCTTTCGCATCTTCTCCTAAAAATTCATCATCCAAGCAGTTGTCTTCTATCGAATCAACAAGTAATCTGGCAAGCTCTGAAACTTCCTTAAAACGATTATTGTTTAACAGTGTATTTAAGTTAGTATTGAAAAAACAATCTCCTCCCTCCTCATTGACAGAGCGCTGCATATACGGGTACACATTACCTTGTTTGTCCTCAATTTCAAGACATACCGAAAAACTTTCGCTGCTCGAGTTTGTTACAAAGTCTGTTCTGATTTTCATAGTTGATATCTCCTTAAATTTATTTTCGTTCTCCGCTGTCGCATAGCACTATTTCCGGCATCAAAGGACAACCACCCATGCAAAAGCTTTTGCGCTCGCAGTCGGGGCATGCGCTGCGCATTTTATCCCTGAAAGCTTCAAACTTGGCGCTATTCCATGCTTTTTCTATGATCATACTCTCGCTAAGCTGAACGTCATAGCGCTTATCCTGATCAAAAGAGCAGGGAAGCATAGCCATATCAGCGCTTATGTAGCAGCTGAACCGGCCGCCTTCGCAAGTGTCCATAGACTCGTACAAAATGTTATGGCAAAAGTTCAGCACACCTGGCACCGTACAGGAATCCATTCCAACCTTGAATGGATGATATTTGTCTACCTGTGCAAAAAACTTAGCCGTCTTTGGGTTACGGCAATCGAGCACATTGGCTGAGGAACCCTGCCCGGCAGGCTTGTGCAGCAGAAAAATAACTGCATTGATTCCGGAAGGAAAATCGTTTCGCTCAAGACGGTCAACCGCTTCATCAATGCTGTTTTGGCCAAGCACATAATGAATGTTTGTCTTGACACCTGCTTTTATTAACAAGCGGATAGCATTCAGAGTGTAATCGTTTCGGTACCAGCTCACCGCCACAGCGCCGCAGTATTGCTTGCTGAGGGCGGCAAGTTCCGGCGTAAAACCATAGCCGGAGGTGGTATAGTTTGGAACAAGGTTGTTCTCCCTGCTTATACGCAACAGGTCTTCAAAACGCTCGTGCTGATCCGGATCGCCTCTGCCGCCAAGCGCCAATTGATTGCACCTTCCTTTGCATTGCCTGGCGATCCATTCGAAGTTTTCTATCGCCATATTAGGCTTATTTACCAGCATACCGCTTTGATAACAGCCTATACCGGCTTTTGAGCATAGGCCCGTCTTGCCGTGTATGCAATGACCCATAACCCCTACGTCTATAAGATGCGGGAATGAAGCCATAAATGGATCGACGCCTGTATCCTGTCCATTTTTGTTAAAAACACCCGTACGAATATAGGCTCCTGTTTTAGTATCAAACGCTGATTTGAAACAATATTTTCTGTCTTCAATAATTCACTTCATATTTTCCTCTTATCATACGCCAGATTTCTCTTTGTTTTTAAACCCCGTTGTTTTTTTGATGCGCTCTATACAGTTAAACCTTTAATATTTTTCAAACATTCTGTTAAAAGTTTACAAGATATCTGTATCATTGTAAACTTCTGTAAATCTATATATATATTATGCATTATTTTTTTCTAAAACTCAATCATTGTAAGCGGTGAGCGATATAAATAGTGTACCTAAGTCAAACATATGTATTTAGCCTAATAGAATATCTAATTTTCTGAATATATGCTATTCTTTGTTTGAACCATTGGTATTTTCTCATTGTGAATGGCTTGGCAGCATCCATTGTTGCGGAGTTCCAGTGGCTTGTATATATTTGTCGCTGATCTAAGTTGCGAACTTTAATTTACTCTATCGAGATTTTCCGCAAGCAAGGTTAATGAAGTTCTGAAAGCAAAGTTAATGCAAATTCTTTTAAGCATAATTGTTCACTGCTATGCAAAGATAATTCTTTTTTACAGCAATCACGTGCTGACGGGCGTTTATTTACGTAAGAACACAACGCTAACATGAAATTTTCCTGCTTTACCTATTTTTTTCACCATTTTCTTTAAAACCCACGTCTAACGTGGAATTCCCCTGCACAAGCGAACCCGTGACAAATGAATCTGAGTTAACCCCTGCCTGGCGCGGGATTTTGTAAAAGTATGCTTTTTTTATCAATATTCAAGCGTTAACCACACACCTGGCGCGGGATTTTGCTATGAATGGAATGAGAATTACGGATACGGCATGTTAATCCTACGCCTGGCGCGGGATTTTGGCAGCTAAAAAAGCGTGGCTATATGCAACAAGGTTAACGAAACGCTTTACGCAAGATTTTGGGATAATAAAAAGCAGGATAATTCAATATCCTGCAAAAATTATTCTGCTTTTATTCTTCGCGCAACTTATCCGAGCGCCACGTCCAGCGCCATCATAAGGCTGAAACCTACGGCAAACGCAACTACGCCTATGTTTGAATGTTTTCCCGCAGACATTTCCGGGATAAGCTCTTCGACGACTACATACATCATCGCGCCTGCGGCAAATGACAAAAGATAAGGCATAGCGGGAACAATTAACCCTGCAATAATTATAGTAAGAAATCCAAATACAGGCTCCACAGCGCCCGACAATACGCCTAAGTAAAACGATTTAAGCTTGCTTTTGCTTTCCGCATAAACAGGCATGGAAACTATCATGCCCTCAGGGAAGTTTTGTATGGCAATGCCAAGAGCAAGAGTAAAAGCGGCGCCAGAAGTAATATTAGCTGAACCGGACAGCAGTCCTGCATACACAACTCCTACCGCCATGCCTTCCGGAATATTGTGAAGCGTTACCGCAAGAGTCATCATTGCGGTTCTCGGGAGCTGGCTTTTATGGCCTTCCGCCTGATTAGACCTTGCATGTATGTGCGGAATAACATGGTCTAACAAAAGCAAAAACAGAATGCCTAGCCAAAAGCCAATAAAGGCCGGCAAAAACGCCCATCTGCCCTTTTCAGCCGACTGATCTATCGCAGGCATAATCAGGCTCCATATTGACGCCGCCACCATAACGCCCGCGGCAAAGCCTGTAAAGGCGCGCTGCAGATAATCTTTCAATTCATTTCTCAATAAAAATACGCAGCCTGCCCCAGCCGCCGTTCCTATAAACGGAATAAGAAGACCTATTATAGCCGTATTCATTTTATCCAATCAATCCTCCTTTTTACAGATGGGATACGCGCTTTACACCGCTTTAAGCCATACTAATAAAACAGCAATATAAAGCACTATCGCTAAAGCAGCTTATCTTGCCTTTTATAAAATCGGCTTTTAAAACGCCGCGCTTTTAGCGCTTATCGCTCGTCTTTGGTTTATCTTCCTTTTGTTAAGCTGTTTTTTAAGCGGACGTTTCGCTACTAATAAATACAAAAACAGCTTGAATAAAAGGAAATTACTACGGAACATATTTATATTACCACTACAGCGCTTAAGCAATCAATCCTGCGCATGTTTTTTCCACATATATCCCGTGATTGCACCAAAAGGCAAAATATAGTATTATTTACTTGAGCGATTTGCGCCAATAATTTAGAAAAGGAGTTGTTGCATCGTTTGACATTGAAACTGGATAATATGGACCAGTGCAGGGCGCTTTTTGGATACAACGACAGAAACGTCCGCATGATAGAGGATGAATTGTCGGTTAAGGTTCATGTGCGCGATAATTCCCTGCAAATTTCCGGTGATAAGTTAAACTGTGCCGCCGCAAAAGAAGTTATAGATCAGCTTCTCGCTTTGCACGAAAGCGGTGAAGCAATAGATACATCCTGCGTTCAATATTATATAAATATGGCTTTTGACGGAAACGTGCCAAGCGCCGCGTCCCTTGCAAACGACGTCGTTGCTTACACTTTCCACGGAAAAAAGATAGTAAATAAGACTTACGGGCAAAGGGATTACACGGACTCCATCCGCAATAACCAGCTTACAATAGCAATAGGCCCTGCAGGTACAGGAAAAACCTACCTTGCCGTTGCGCTTGCCGTAGTCGCCCTTAAAACCAAGGAAGTAGAGCGCCTTGTGCTTACGCGCCCTGCAGTTGAAGCCGGCGAAAAGCTCGGGTTTCTTCCAGGCGATATGTCCCAGAAAGTGGACCCTTACCTGCGCCCGCTGTATGACGCGCTATACGATATGCTTGGCGCAGACGGCTACCTTAAGTATATGGAGCGCGGCATTATAGAAGTTGCTCCGTTAGCTTTTATGCGCGGTAGAACCCTTTCAAACGCGTTCATCATACTTGACGAAGCACAAAACACAACTACCGAGCAGATGAAAATGTTTCTTACAAGAATAGGCAAGCATTCAAAATGCGTGGTTACCGGAGACCTTACGCAGATTGACTTGCCATACGGAAGGAAAAGCGGCCTGCGCGACGCGGCGGAATTGTTAACAGATATTGAAAATATAGGCATAGTAAGCCTTACAAACCGAGACGTCGTACGCAATGATCTTGTTCAAAAAATTGTGCAGGCATATGAAAACAGGACCCTGGAGGAAAAATGAACAAAGCTGAAAAGGCAAATATACATAAAAAATTTGCAGAGTTAAAAAGTGCGGCGCAGTCCGGCAGCTTCAAAAGGCTTGCTGTAAGCGTGCTTGGCAGCATTGTAATTTTACTTATCGTGCTCGCCGCCATTACGCCTATACGCTATGACCTGCACCTTGGTATGGTGCCTAACGTTACAATCGCCGCAAATAAGGACGTGGTAGATGAAATAACCACCGAAAAAAACAAGCTTGCCGCGGCGGCGAACGTTACGCCTACGTATAAATACCAGGACGGTGTTTCAGAAAAGGTGCTGCTTAAGCTTGACGAAATTAAAGGCGAGCTCAACGCGGTAATGCAGTACGCCAGAACACTGGACGATTATTCGCTTGAAAGAAAATTATCTGAAGACGAGCTTGAATACGCTTCAAACATGCTTAAAAGCATATCTTTAAGAAATTTCCAGATTCAGTCTTTGGTGAACACTTCCCAGGAAGATTTTGACGAGCTGTTTGACGCCCTTAAAGATACCATAGTAAACACCATGCAGACAAACATAACGCAGGGGCAGGAAAGCACCGCGATAAATTCCATAATAAGCATAATAGGCTATAAAACGAAAATTAACGTTTTGCAAAACATAGCGTACCCTGTGCTTAAGGCTGTAATAATGCCGAACATGGTTATAGACAATGAAGCGACCGACCTTGCCAAGCAGGCCGCGATGGACAACGTGGACCCCGTAATATACAAACAGGGGCAGAACATAGTTGTAAAGGGCGAAAGAAGGATACGCGAAAACCAACTTAAGATGCTTGACAGCTTAGGGCTGTTAAACACAAACAAAGTGGATTACAGCACTTATATAGGCGCGACCATACTGGTGCTTTTATCCCTCGTATGCTTAAACTTAAGCCTTGCTTACACGTGTAACGATATTTATAAAGACAGCAAGCGCCTTTTAGTGCTGTACATAATATTTATAATTTCACTTTTAATTTGCATAATTGCAAAGCTTATAGGCATTATATATCTTGCGCCTATGCTGCTTGTGCCTATGCTTTTAACAGTTACCTTAGGCTATATGCCGGCCATCATCACAAATATAGTGTTTGGAGTAATAGCTTCATACACCTTGTCCATAGGCGGCCATAACACTTCCCTTGACGTTACGTTTTTGCTTTCTTCAACAATACTGTCAGGCGTAATTTCGGCCCTTTTGCTTAAAGAAAACTCAAGGCGCGCAAACGTATTGCTCACAGGCTTTATTTCAGCCATTATATTCGCTTCGGTAATAATAGCGTCAGGCATTATGCTGAGCAACGACATGTCCATAATACTTTCAAACGCCGCGTGGTCTCTCGGAGGAACGCTTTTATCCACGCTCCTTTGCATAGGAATACAGCCGCCCTTAGAGTACCTGTTTAATCTGCCTACGCAGTCCAGGCTTATAGACTTGAGCAGTCCTACGCAGCCGCTTCTGCAAAGGCTGCTTATGGAGGCTCCTGGCACATACCACCACAGCATTATTATTGCGAACCTTGCAGAAGCCGCCGCTGAAGCCGTAGGCGCCGACCCCTACCTTGCGCGCGTAGGAGGATATTACCACGACATAGGAAAGCTTAAGAGAGCTTTATATTTTAAAGAAAACCAGATAAACCAGGAAAACGTTTTAAACGAAAACGAGCCTCAGGTTTCCGCTACCATAATTACCGCCCATATAAGGGACGGCGTCTCAATGGCAAAGCAGTACCGCCTGCCGCCTGAAGTTCAGACGATTATCGCAGAGCACCACGGCAATTCCCTTGTAGGGTATTTTTACGCTAAGGCAGTAGAAGAATCCGGCGAAGAAAATGTAGATGAAAATGAATTCCGCTATGACGGACGCCCGCCGCATACGGCTGAAGCGGCTATCGTAATGCTTTGCGATACGGTAGAAGCCGCCGTCCGAAGCCTTAAACACCCTACAAAGGAAGAAATCAACGATTTTATATTAAAGCTTATACAGCAAAAGATGGACGACGGTCAGCTAAGCAACGCTCCGCTTACTATATCGGATCTTCATAAAATAGCCCAAAGCTGCGCTACGGTTCTGTACGGCGTATTCCACGAGCGCATAGAATACCCGAAAATGCCCAAAAAAAAGCATAAGTCCGGCCTGATTAACACAAAAAGCGTAAAAGACAGCTCAGCTTCAGGCAAAGATTTAAAAGCTTCAAAAGATTTAAAAGCTTCAAATGAAGCTAAAAATTCCGAAGCTTTAAAAAAAGAGACGGACGACAAAAATGCTTAAGCTTAACATAATAGATGAAAACAATTTGTTAAGCGCGCGTATGCTTGATTTGTTTAAAAAAACAGCTGATTTTGCCCGGCTTGAAGAAAATATTTCCGTTCCATGCTTTGCTGACGTCTATATAACAGATGACGATTATATAAGGAAAGTAAATCTTGAACAAAGAAATACAGATTCCGCCACCGACGTGCTGAGCTTTCCATCTGTTAATTATCCAAAAGGTCAAACGGCAAACGCTTTTCAAAGCAGTATAAGCGAAGAATGGGATATAGACGAAAACGCCGCTTTCCTTGGAGATATTATTATATCCTTTGACCACGCGAAGGAACAGGCAAGGCAATATATGCATTCCACAGAGAGAGAGCTTTGCTATCTTTTAGTTCATGGACTGCTTCATATAATGGGCTACGACCATATTACCGAAGGAGAAAAAAGTAAAATGCGAAAACAGGAAGAAAAAATATTAAAAGATGCCGGCATAGTTTCCGTAAGCGATGAAACCCTGCTTGAAAATGCAAGGAGCGCCATGAAAAACGCCTATGTGCCTTACTCCAGGTACAAGGTAGGCGCGTGCCTTTTAACGGCAAGCGGAAAAACATATTCCGGCTGCAACATAGAGAACGCTTCATACGGGCTTACCAACTGCGCCGAGCGCACGGCAGCATTTAAAGCCGTAAGCGAAGGCGAAAGGCAGTTTATTGCAATAGCGATAGCGGCGGAAGAAAATGCGCCGTGGCCGTGCGGCGCGTGCAGGCAGGTGCTTTCAGAATTTGCCAGGGATATGCGCGTGTTGGTTACGTGGAAAGAAGGCAATAAGGATGTTGTTAAAGAATCCACGCTTAAAGAACTTCTCCCCCACAGCTTTTCGCCTTCTGACGGCGTTATGGACTTTTTAGCGTGAAAGCGGATTATGCAGGATAATAATTTTCATTCCGGTTTCGCGGCTATTATAGGCAGGCCAAATGTAGGCAAGTCCACGCTTGTGAACCGCCTTGTAGGAGAAAAGGTAGCAATAGTATCCCCTAAGCCTCAGACGACTAGAAGCCGCCTTATGGGAATAGTAAACCGCCCCGGCGCTCAAATAGTATTGCTCGATACGCCCGGCATTCACAAGGCGCATAATAAGCTTGGACAGTTTATGATGGATTCTGTTAATAACGCGCTGTCAGGCATAGATGCGCTGCTTATAATGCTTAACGCTGTCAGCATAAAAGAGCAGGATAAAAAAATAGTACAGCAGTATAGCGGTTTTAATATTCCCGTTTTCCTTTTAATAAACAAAATAGACGCGGTTCATCCCACCAGGCTGCTGCCTGTAATAGACGAGTTTTCAACCTTGAATTTCAAGGCCATACTGCCTGTAAGCGCTAAAACAGGCGAAGGCCTGGATAGCCTTATGAGTCTTCTTATTTCAAGCATGCCGCAAGGGCCAAAGTATTTCCCGGAAGATATGCTTACGGATCAGCCCGAAAGAATGCTTATTGCGGAAATTATACGCGAAAAAGCCCTGCTTTATCTTAAGGATGAAGTTCCGCACGGCATAGGCGTTGAAATTGTAAGGATAGAAAATGCAAGCGACACTCTAAGCAGGATACACGCCAGCATATACTGCGAAAAGGATTCTCATAAAAAAATAATAATCGGGAATCGCGGCGGCATGATTAAAAAAATAGGTACGGAGGCCCGCGCTGACATAGAAACGCTGCTCGGCCGCCATGTGCATCTTGACCTGTGGGTAAAGGTACGCGAAAATTGGAAAAATTCTTTATCAGATCTTAAGGCTCTCGGTTATACGGAAGGATAATATGAAAAAAAATATACTTATCTTGGTTCTTCTTATATCGCTTCTTATGCCTTCAGTTCACGCTGAGGCATATCAAAAATACAGCCATGTTTTTTTCGGTACCTTTGATACCGTTATCACCATAATAGGCTACGCTAAGGATAAAGCCTCATTTGATAAAAGCGCAAAGTACGCGGAGGAGCTGTTTTTTAAATATCACAAGCTGTTTGACGGCTACAATGAGTACGAAGGCGTGGTAAATGTTTATTCGTTGAACCGCCTGGCTTCATGTAAGCCGGTTAAAGTTTCCGACGAGCTTTTTAACCTTTTGCTTATGTGTAAGGAAAAGCAGCCAAAGCTCGGCGATACGGTAAACATCGCCATGGGCACGGTGCTTGGTCTTTGGCACGACGCGCGAATTTTTTCAGAGGATAATCACGATGAAGCTTATATCCCTGATAAAGAAAGCCTTATAAAGGCTAAAAAGCACACCAGCATGGCCGATGTAATTTTAGACAAAGAAAATAAGACCGTGTTTTTTAACGACCCTGAGCTTAAGCTTAATGTAGGCGCCATCGCAAAAGGATACGCCACAGAGCTTGTGGCTCAAGAGCTGCTTAAAAGCGATATGCCTTCTTTTATAATAAACGCCGGCGGCAACGTGCGCACGGGCCATCCCCCGCTTGACGGCAGGGACAACTGGGGCGTCGGGCTTCAGGATCCCGAAAACCCGAGCCAGGTATTTGAAACGCTTTTCCTGCACGATAAGTCCGTTGTTACAAGCGGAGATTACCAGCGTTTTTTTGAAGTCGACGGCAAAAAATATCATCATATTATTTCGCCCGACACGCTTCTGCCTGCGGATTCCATGCGCTCCGTTACCATAGTTACGGAAGATTCTGCCATAGCGGATATGCTTTCAACAGCGCTTTTTATAATGCCGTTTGAAAAAGGGCAAATGTTTGCAAATGAGCACCCTGAAATAGGCGTTGTCTGGTACTTAAACGACGGCACAGTAATTATAACGGATAATTTAAAAGATTACCTCGGATCGTCAAAATAAAAAAGCGTATTTTAAATACAAGCGTCGCTTTAAAAGCGTAATATACTATAAACGGCTGCAGCAAGTTTAGCATTTGCTGCAGCCGTTTTAATATCCATTATTTTTTCTTATGTCAGCTTTGCATCAGCTCTCCGGCAAGCTGTATCTGCTCGTCTATAAGAGCGCAAATCTCTGACGTAGCGGTTAGTTTTTCTTCAGAGGATAAGAGGCAGTCCTCTGTGCGCCAGCCCGCTTTAAGCACGTTGGCGTTCGCCGTCTTAAGGCACATGGCTTCGCGCTCTAAATTGAAGCGGCTAAGCATGTCGGACACGGCGAAATACATACCGTACGGGCTTACGGCGTCTTCGCTGCGCCAGCCGTCTTCAAGCGGCACAAAATGAATTTTCCCCGCGTTGCCCATTAGTATTTTAAACTGCAGCCTCTGCGTGCCGGAAATGTCTGTTGCGAGCGTTTTAACAATAAGGCCGGCGTTGTAATCGCAGATTATATCGTCAAGTTGATCAGGGGCGAACAGAAGCTTTTCAATAACTGGGCTTACGTTTTCCGCTGTGATTATATTTTCCGGCTTAGCGCGCTGCGCCTGTATAAAGCCTGTAAAAGACGCGAAATTTTCTTTACTTGAATCCATAGGATAAAGCACCGTTCCTTTTGCAAGCAGCTCTGACTTAAGCAGAGAAACGTTCGCGGCTCCAAGGTAGCTTTGCATCTGCGCAAAAAGTCCCATTTTTTTAGAAAGCTCCCGCGCATCATTTTTATCGCCTATTACAAGCATTGCGGAGTCCCTGCCGCTAAAGCTCATATCTATATCGTCAAAAGGTACTTCCTTTATTGTAAAGCTGCTTCCAAAGGCTATCGCAAGCTCGGTTATTGAATTCTGCAAATGCTTTATAAGCTTATTCGCGCTCGCGTGCCTTGTAGCAAGAAAAAATTTGCAGCGCATCTTACCACTCCAGAGGATACTCTTCGACTGCGTACTCAAGCTTTTTGCCGTTTGATGCGAGCACGCTAAGCACATTGTCTATATTGCGCTGCTCGGTAAACGGCGTAGGGATAAAATCGTTATACTGCGCCTTGGAAGAAATGCGCGCGGGTATTATCCTGAAGCCTGTTGTTGTGGCCTGTCCGTTTTTTACGGTAAAGCGCACCTGAAGAAAAAACGTGCTCATATCGCTCGGCTTTGTGTTTCCCGCAAAACTAAAATTGCCAAGGGAATAAGCTATATAGCGGCCCTTGTATTTTTCTATTGGGTTTATGCGGTGGCTGTGGTGGCCGACAACAAGGTCCGCCCCGGCGTCTATGGACAGCCTGCCTAATTTCTGTTGATTTTTATTTGGAACATAATCTAATTCATCGCCCCAGTGGAAGCTTACTATAACAATGTCGTGCGTCGTCCTTGCTTCTTCTATCTGGCGGGGCACTTTATCAAAAAGCTCAGGGTAGCGGCCGTTAAACGTCTGGTATGCGAGCATGCCTATCTTTACGCCGTTTGTTTCGTATGTTCCCAAATTATCTTCGGCGCTCCACACTACGCCTTCCTTGTCCAAGGTATCCGTGGTTTCTTTCAGGCCTTCTTCGCCGTGGTCCATAATGTGGTTGTTTTCTATTGTTACGGCTTCTATGCTGCCGTCCGTTAAAATTTTAACATACTCCGGCGGGGCGGAAAACAAGAAGCTGTTGCCTTTTTTATTCGACGGTATGCCGGCTGTTGTGAGCGTTCCCTCAAAATTGGCTATTGTTAAATCGTCTTCAGAGAAAATGTCCTTTGTGTTTTTTACAATAAAGCTCGGGTCGCCGCCCTGTTTTTCCTTTTCTTTTTCAAATATATTGCGGCCGCCCTTTCGAACGTCCCCGCCTATGGTGGTATCGCCTACGGCTGTGATAACAACAGGTATGCTGCCGTCAGGCAAAATTTTAAAATCGTCCTTCTGGCTTTCTTCTTCCGAAGCTTCAGACGCGGCGGCTTCCCCCGCTTCGCTTTGCGCTACGAGATCCGGATTAATTATATTTTGAGGGACTTCAGTCGGCGCGGCCTGCAGAGTTTCAAATATAGAAACTTCTTCCTCAGGCAATGCGCTAAAAGCAAAAGCGCAGAGCAGCGCAAGGAATAATATAGCGGCAAGTGGTTTCTTCACGAAGTACCTCCTATAAATGTGATATAAAACGTTTAATGCGCTCAAAGGCTTCTTTAAGCTTTTCTATATCAGTAGCGTAGCAGCAGCGTATATAGCCTTCGCCGCCCTCGCCAAAGGCGGTTCCGGGCACGCATACGACGGCCTCTTCCCTTAAAAGCCTTTCGCAAAACTCATTGCTCGTAAGACCGGTATTTTTTATGCTCGGGAAAGCGTAAAAAGCGCCGTGAGGCTCCACGCAGTCAAGGCCCATTCTGTTAAATGTGTTGTACATAAGACGGCGTCTTTGGTTGTAGCTTTCGCGCATAGCGCTTACTTCCTTGTAATCGTTTGTTTTCCCGTCTTTGAGGGCTTCAAGCGCGGCCGCTTGAGCCGTTCTGCTCGCGCACAAAATAGTGAACTGGTGTATCTTAAGCGCGGTTTTCAAAATGGCTTCAGGAGCGCACATATAGCCCACCCTATGGCCCGTCATTGCAAACGCCTTGCTGAAGCCGTTTATCGTAACGCAGCGCTCTTTCATGCCTTCAAGGCTTGCAATTGATATTTGCCTTTTACCGTCATACACAAGCTCGTTGTATATTTCATCGCTTATAACAATCAAATCGCGTTTAATGGCTAACTCAGCTATTTTTTCAAGCGCTTCTTTGCTTATTATGCTGCCGGTAGGGTTATTGGGGTATGACAGCAAAACGGCCTTGGTCTTGTCCGTTATATGCTTTTCTATTTCTTCAGCGCGCATTTCAAAGCCGTCCTTACCGTAAACCCTTACGTTAACGGGTTTTCCCCCGCACATCGTTACGCACGGGGCATAGCTTATGTAGCCCGGATCCTGCAGTATTACTTCGTCGCCTTTTTCAATTATGGCGCGAAAACACAGGTCTATCGCTTCGCTGGCGCCTACCGTTACCATTATTTCTTTTTCAGGGTCATAGCTTAACTTATGCCTTATTAAAATGTATTCCGCTATTTCGCGGCGAAGAGCCATAAGCCCGGCGTTTTCAGTATACTGGGTTTCTCCGTTAAGCAGGCTTTCTATGGCGGCGCGGCGTATTTTGTACGGCGTTACAAAGTCCGGCTCGCCTATGCCTAATGAAATGACGTTTGGTATGCTGCCCGCCATGTCAAAAAACCTGCGTATGCCGCTTGGCGGTATAGCTTGTATCTTATGGTTTAAAAATCTCTCGCTCATGGTGAAATTAAAAGACGCTTATCCTTTGAAGGCTTGTCAAATACTATGCCGTCCTGCTTATAGCGTTTTAGTACGAATGACGTCGCGGTCGATATTACGGTATCCAGCACGCTTAGTCTCTCGCTTACAAACAAAGCAAGCTCTTTAAGCGTCGGGGCTTCCGCAAGAATAAGCAGGTCAAAGGAGCCGCTTACTAAAAACACGCTCTTTACTTCATCGTACTGGTAAATGTTTTTAGCCAGGGCGTCAAAGCCCTGCTCCTTTTGCGGCGTTACCTTTACCTCTATAAAGGCTTCGACAAACTGCTTGTCTGTTTTATCCCAGTTAATAAGAGGAATGTATTTAAGTATTATGCCGTCCTTTTCCATAGCGTCTATGCTTGAAGCAATTTTAGCCATGTCTGTGTCAAGCATATCGGCTATGTCTTCAAGCGGCATGCGGCAGTCTTTTTTTAATAAACCGAGTATTTGATAATCAATATTATTCATGCTTATTTTTCCGTCCATAGTTTTATTTAAGCCGTCTCTGTTTAACGGCTTCAAGGCAGGTTTCCTTGCTCTCTTCAAGGTGGTGAGCGTAAAGCTCGCTTAAGCCGTCAAGGTCTTTGTTTTGAAGAAGCTCCACCATCTGGTGGTGCTCGCAGTGGGCGTTGGACCGCCTTACTATGTTTGCGATAGTAATAGCTGAAAATCGCATTATGTAGTCTTCCTGGCTGTCTATCACGCGCAGTATGCGCTTTTTATCGGATATTCTTTCTATCGTCCTGTGAAAAGCGCGGTTCTGCTTAGCGAGGGCGTCCGCGTCCTCGTTGCGCTGGCTTTCATCCATTTCTACAAGTATATCTTTTAATTTTTGTATGTCGTCATCAGTTACGTTTTGCATAATGGAAGGCATTATAAGCATCATAAGCGCATTGCGTATAAGGAATACCTCTTCTATGTCTTCTAATGTAAAGCCGGATACGCGGGCTCCCTTCCTTTCCTGGTATTCTACCAGGCCGTCCTGCTCCAGGCGGCGCAGGGCTTCACGCAGAGGCGTACGGCTTACGTGCAGCTTTTTTGCATACTGGGTTTCTATAAGTCGCGTGCCGACGGATATTTCACCCATAATTATCGTATGCTTAAGCTTTTCATAAGCCATTTCGCGTATTGCCTTCGACGAGTCCGGCTGCTCCCATTCCGAATCCAATGCACAGACCTCCCTTCATACAGATTAATAATACAAAACAGGTCAATCCATGTCAAGAATCCGGCGTCGTGTACACGATTACAGGGCGCAGAATATGGCGTTCGCACCTGCTAAGCCCTATAAATATGTTATCGCAAAATACGCGGTATACAGAGTTTTCTTTTAAAGGCGTTTTAAGCAAAAGCTCGTCTTCGTTTATTTTAGCGCCGTTGATAAGCAGCTTTTTTAATTTTGACGGCGCATATAAAGCGCCATAATTTTTAAGGAACTCCTGCGGTTCATGCAAAAAAGCGGATGGATCTTTAGCTATATCTTCTACGCTTACAGATGAATTTATATGCATCTCCCCCACGCTTTCGCGTATGAGCATGTTCATGTAAGCGGCGCTGTCAAGGCGCCTTCCTATGTCCTCGCACAGCGTGCGTATATACGTGCCTTTGCCGCACACTACGCGCAAAAGGTAAGATTTTTCGCTCGTTTTTTTAAGTATTTCTATTGAGTCTATATAAACTTTGCGGGATTCCCTTTTAACCTGCACGCCTTCTCGTGCGAGCTCATAAAGCTTTCTGCCTCCGCGCTTAAGCGCCGAATACATAGGCGGCACCTGCTCTATTTCGCCCGTAAAATAAGGCAGAACGGCGGCTATATCTTTAAGTTCAGGTATTCTGCCGCTTTTAAGCGTAATTTCTCCTGTCGCGTCCTGAGTATCCGTTTCACAGCCGAACATAATTTCCGCAAGATATGTTTTTTTATTGCCGAATATATAGTCTGTAAATTTAGTCGCGCGGCCCACTAAAACAGGAAGCACGCCGGCGGCTTCAGGGTCGAGCGTGCCGGCATGCCCTGTCTTTGTTTTTACTATTTGTTTTACTTTATAAACCGCCTTGGCGCTTGTGATTCCAGGGGGCTTATATAAATTTATTATGCCGTTCAATTTTTTAACATATCAGCCATAGCGGCGTCCATTCTGACCATGGCGTTTTCCATACTGTCGGAAACGCTGCAGCCTGAAGCCAGCTTATGGCCGCCTCCATTAAACTGTTCCGCCACTTTGGCTACGTTGTATGGTTCAAGGCAGCGAAGGCTGAATTTAATCCCATCGTCCTGTTCCGTTGCAAGATAAGTGGCCTTTACATTAGGTATATAAAGCCCTAAATTAACAATGCCGTCGCTTTCTTCTCTGTTAGCGCCGCATTTTTCGAAATCTTTTTTATAAAGATGCGTGGAAGTAAATTTGCCGCCCATATGAAACGTAAGCGTGCTGAGCGCCGCGCAGGTTATGCGCAGATTGCCTTCGGATTTTATAAGGTGTATGCGCTGCGCGTTAAAGGCTAAATCAAGCCCCGCGTCCATAAGCTCCGCCATCTGCTCAAACGTTTCAGCCGTTACTGAAGGGAAGCAGAAATTACCCGTGTCGCTGCTTGTAGCGGCATATAGAAGCTCAGCCAACGTTCTGTCTATTTTAACGTTCAGCGCCTTTGCAAGCCTGAACACGAGCATGCCGCTTGCCGCGGCGGCAGAATCCACTTCGTTTAGCTTAGCAAACCTTGTGTTTGTAGCGTGATGGTCTATCTGCGCTGTGTTTTCTTCGCTGTCAAATATTACAGAGCACGCGCCTATGCGCTCTTTGTCCGACGCGTCCACAGATATAATCAGGTCCGCTTCATTATTGTAGCGGTCTGGCGTAAGCACTGTGTCGGCTAAAGGCAGATATTTTATATATTCAGGCACAGGGTCCTGACAAAAAGGAAGCGCTTTTTTGTTAAGGCGTTTAAGTATATAGCATATGGCAAGCATAGAGCCTATGGCGTCGGCGTCCGGCTGCTTATGCGTAATGACCGCCGCGCATTCAGCCTTTTTTATCGCTTCAAGAATCCGCCCGTTTTGAATCGTTTTCACGTCTGTCGTTCTGTTCCTTTACAACTTCGTCAATGCGCCTGCTCATATATATGCCGTACTCTATGTTTTTATCCAAAATAAACTGAAGCTCCGGTATGTAGCGCAGCTTTATGCGCCGCCCAAGCTCGCTTCTTATGAAGCCCGACGCCTTTTGCAGGGATTCTATCATGTCTTTCGCGTACTCGTCTTCAAGCACGCTTACATATATTTTAGCGTAATGATAGTCCCTCGTTACGTCGGCGCGTGTAATGGCATAGGTGCCTTTTATGCGCGGGTCGTGCATGTCCTCTCTGATAATTTTGTCGATTATCTTTTTAATTTCTTCTGAAACCTTGTTTATACGGTAGTTGGCCATGTTAAGCTTCCACCTCTACCATGCTGTAACATTCTATTTCGTCGCCGTCTTTTATGTCGTTATAGTTTTCTATGCCGGCGCCGCACTCATAGCCTTCGCCCACTTCTTTTACGTCGTCCTTAAAACGGCGCAGGGACGAAAGTTTGCCCTCGTATATAACCACGCTGTCGCGCAGCAAGCGCACATTGGCATTGCGCTGAAGCTTTCCGTCTGTAACGTAGCAGCCGGCTATTGTGCCTGATCCCGATATCTTAAACGTGCTGCGCACCTCGGCGTGGCCCAATACTTCTTCTTTAAGCTCTGGCTCGAGCATGCCCTTCATAGCTTTTTCAACGTCCTCTATCGCCTGGTATATTACGCGGTAAAGGCGTATATCCACTTTTTCGCTTTCCGCAATGCGGCGCGCGTTTGCATCCGGGCGCACGTTAAAGCCTATTATAATAGCGTTGAACGCAAGAGCCAGGTTTACGTCGTCCTTGCTTATAGCGCCTACCGCGCTGTGCAGTACTTTTACTTTCACTTCGTCGGTTGACAGCTTTTCAAGCGACTGGCGAACGGCTTCCGCCGATCCCTGAACGTCCGCCTTTATGATTATATTAAGCGTTTCTATCTTGCCTTCTGAAATCGTGGCGAACAGGTTGTCAAGCGATACCTTGCTTGAGGCCTGCAGGCGTTCCGAGCGCATTTTTTCCTTGCGTTCTTCAGCGACCTGCCTTGTAAGCTTCTCGTCTTCAACGGCGTACAGCTCGTCGCCTGCCGCGGGGACCTCTGAAAAGCCCGCTATTTCAACAGGCATGGAAGGACCAGCCGACTGAACGGATTTGCCTTTGTCGTTATTTAAAGCCCTTACGCGGCCTGAAGCGTGCCCAGCTATCACATAGTCTCCCACATGCAGCGTGCCGTTTTGCAGCAGCACTGTCGCTAAAGCGCCCCTCGCCTTATCCAGCTTCGTTTCTATAACTACGCCCTTTGCGAGCCTGTCGGGGTTTGCTTTAAGCTGCAGCATTTCCGCCTGCAAGAGTATCATTTCAAGCAGCTGCTCTACGCCCTGTCCTGTCTTTGCGCTTATTTCAACCATTATGGTGTCGCCGCCCCATTCTTCCGGAACAAGGCCGAAACCGGTAAGGTCCTGCTTTATGCGGTCTGGGTTTGCGCCCGCCTTATCCATCTTGTTTATGGCGACTATTATAGGCACGTTTGCGGCTTTTGCGTGGTTTATGGCTTCCACCGTCTGCGGCATAACGCCGTCGTCCGCAGCTACTACAAGCACCGCGATGTCCGTCGCCTGCGCGCCTCTTGCGCGCATGGCGGTAAAGGCTTCGTGTCCTGGAGTATCCAGGAATGTTATCTTTTCATCCCCGACGTCCACAGTATAAGCGCCTATGTGCTGGGTTATGCCGCCAGCTTCCATTGAAGTAACGCGCGATTTGCGTATATAGTCCAGAAGAGACGTCTTCCCGTGGTCTACGTGCCCCATTATCGTTATAACAGGCGGCCTCTTTTTAAGATCCTCCTCGGAATCGTCCTCGTCCTGTATTTCTGTAAGCACTTCTTCAGCGCTCTTTTCAAGCTTCATTTCAAGCTCCACCCCGAATTCAGATGATACCAGGGACGCCGTATCATAATCGAGGTCGCTGTTTATATTCGCAACAACGCCAAGCAGCAGGAGTTTCTTAAGTATTTCTCCAGCGGGCTTTCCTATGCGCTCCGTAAGGTCCTTAACGGTGATGGTTTCAGCCGTCATATAAGCTTTTTCTATCTTTATAGGCGCCATCATCTGCTGGGCGGACGGCTGCTTTTTCTGTTTCCTGCGGCCGCCGCGAACTCTGTCGTCGTGCATATTGCCGTACTTGTCGTTCTTATGCAGCACGCTTTGACGCTTGCCCTTCGACACTCTTTCGGGGCCCTTGCGCCTGTTGTGGGATTTCCTGTTTGAATCGTAATTGCTTATGCGCTCTTTTTCTATGCTCGGCATAAGCACGTCGTCCTGTATTTTTTTCGCGCGCGGCTGATAGCGCTTGTCCTGCTGCGACCTGCCGCCGCCCCTGCCGTTATCCTTACCCTTATAGCGGCCGTCGTCATCCTTGCCGAACTGGTTGAAGGAGCGCCTTTGCTGGTAAGAATCTGTTTTGCGGTTGAACCGCTTATCCTGCTGAACGGAGCCTGTTTGAGACTTTCTTGCGGCAGGCTGCCTGTCCTGCCTTTGCGGCTGCTTTAATTGCCTTGAAGAATCAGCCTGCTTTTTGACCTGCTCCCTTTCAGAAGCCTTTTTGTCAGGCTCGCTTGCCGCTTCCTTATTTTTATTTACAGAGCGCTGCGCTTCTTCTGCAGGAAGCTTACTCTGCGCCTTTGTATCAGCTTTATTCTGTATATCCTTTTTTAAAGGTTCTTTTTTATCCGCGTTCGGCAAAGACGGCTCGTTTGAAGTTCCCGTTTTAACAGCCGGCGTTTCATCTAAAACTAATTCTTCATCAGGCATGGTCCACGCCTTCGTCTGGCTCTTTAAAAGCTCCTGTTGCTCCTTGTTCTTTATCCTCGCGCGTTCCTCGTCCTCTCTTCTTATAAACATGGCTTCCTGCTGTTTAAGCGTCTGCAGAAGCACGCCCGCGTTTCTTTTTATACGCTCCGCTTCCTCAAGGACAACGGCTGAACGCCTGTTCAATTCCTTGCCTTTTTGACTTAATGATGATATTTTAGCCATTTACCTGCACCTCCGTATTTGCGTCCGGAGGTAGCGTATCCAGCCCTCCAGCGAGCTTTAATAATTCTTTGCTTATGCTGCTTCCTTTTGTAAAAGCGACGGTCATTCTGTTCGCCTTGCCGGAAGCCTTGTCTATTAAATTCTTTTCTACGCAGTACAGCGGCACCGCATAGTGTGCGCACGCGTTTGAAACGCGCTTTTTTGTGTTCGCAGAAGCGTCTTTGTCTATAAGCACGAGCTCTGCGTTATTTTTCCTGATTAAGTCCAGGGAAAGATTTGTGCCCACGCTTGCGGCTCCCTGCCTTAGCGCCAAGCCTTTTAAACCTGAAATTTTGCTTTCTATCAACAAGCCTGTCCTCCCGCAATACTGTTAAGCGATTCTATAATATCATTTGAAAGAGCGACTCCCAGAGTTCTTTCGATTGTTTTTTGCTTAAGCGCTTTTTCTATGCACGCCTTATTTTTGCATAAATACGCGCCGCGCCCGGACTTTTTGCCTTTTTCGTCTATTGATAAATCGTTTTCCGGGCTCCGCACAATGCGTATTAACTCTTTTTTAGGTATCATATTGCGGCACGCCACGCACATGCGCATAGGTATTTTTTTCGCCATCAATACCCGCCGTCCAGTTCGCTGCTCGTATCAGGGTTATAGGCAAAGTTGTTAAAATCGTCGTTTTCAAAGCCTGCGTCTTCCTGATTATACGGAGCGTATTCCAAATTGTCGTCCTCATAAATCTGCGATTCATCCATGCCCTGCTCACGGAGCAGCTCCTGCATCTGCGTTTCTGACTTTATGTCTATCTTCCAGCCCGTTAGTTTAGCCGCAAGCCTCGCGTTCTGTCCTTCCTTGCCTATAGCAAGCGAAAGCTGCTGGTCCGGCACAACAACGCGGCATATCTTTTCCTCATCTGAAATGAATACGCTTACAACGTGCGCGGGGTTAAGGGCGTTTGCAACAAATTCCGCCGGGTCCTCGGACCACTTTATAATGTCTATCTTTTCGTTCTTAAGTTCGCTTACTACTTTTTCCACTCTGCCGCCCCTCGGGCCTACGCAGGCGCCTACGGCGTCTATAAGGGGGTCGGTAGAATATACCGCTATCTTCGTGCGGCTTCCGGCTTCCCTTGCTATGGAGCGTATCTGCACGACGCCCGTGGCAATTTCAGGAACTTCCATTTCAAACAGGCGCTTAACAAGCCCTGGATGTATTCTTGAAACATATACCTGAGGGTTGCGGCTCATGTCTGATTTTGAACCGTGGACCCTTAACACATATACCTTTATGTGGTCGCCTTCCCTGTACTGCTCGCCCGGCATAAATTCGCTCGCTTCCATTATGCCTTCGGTCCTTCCAAGCTCCACATATACTGCCCTCGGCTCCACGCGCTGCACTATGGCGGTAAGTATTTCCTGCTCTTTTTCTATATATTCCTCGTATATTTTCCCGCGCTCCGCTTCCCTTATGCGCTGCACAAGCATCTGCTTTGCGGTCTGCGCCGCGACGCGGCCGAAATCGTCAGGGGTTGCGTCTATTTCCACTATGTCGTCAACATGAAAATCGCTGCGTATATTATGCGCGTCTTCAAGGGATATTTGAGTTTCCGGGTCTTCCACTTCTTCAACGACAACTTTGCGCGCAAAAACCCTGGCGCCTTCCTTGTGCGAAAGGCGAACGGTAAGGTTCTGCGTGCTTTGAACCTGGCTGTTCCTGCGATACGCCGCCTTAAGGGCGTCTTCTATTGTGTTAACTAAAATGGTTTCATCTATGTCTTTTTCCACCGCAAGAGCGTTTATTGCGTCTATAATGTCTATCTTTTCTTTTTTCATCTTATCCTCCGGATTATTCTGTTTTATTTTCCAATAGTTTATTTAACTCTTCTTCTGTAAACGTTACACGGCAAACCGCCACGTTTGCTTTAGGCAGCACTATTTCTTTCCCGGCGCTTTTTATGTGGTACCCTTCCGCATCTAAGGATAAAAACACGCCCTGTATAACTTTGCTTCCCGAGTACGCCT
Source organism: uncultured Oscillospiraceae bacterium (assembly GCA_964518875.1). Lineage (GTDB taxonomy): Bacteria > Bacillota > Clostridia > Christensenellales > Aristaeellaceae > DTU024. Next base: position 20,431 of record CAZFHI010000011.1, on the reverse strand, counting down.
TGTAAAGCCTGGCTTCCACCGTTTTCCCACGGGCTTTTTCAGCGTCCCAGGCGGTTTTTATAGGCCTGTCTATGCCGGGAGAAGAAACCTCAAGGTAATCGTAATCGAAGTCCTTTACCTTGTCCATAATTGCCATGTGATATTTTTCACAGTCGTCCAGGGATATTCCGCCGTCTTTGTCTAAATATATGCGAAGATAGGTGGAAGCATGCTCTTTTTCAAGCGCCGCTTCCACAAGCGTGTAACCTAAGCTGTCGGCCAGGGCCCTGGCGATTTTTGTGATCTGTTCTATCTGCCGCTTTTTCATTATCTTTTTACATAAAAAATGGGCATATGCGGGATAAAAGGGCGCGCATACGCTCTCTCGCTCCGCAATGTACCCACTCTACGCTAAAACCTTCCTTCGCAAACAATCTATCGTTACATGGTGATTATAGCATATGCCATTTTTTTTAACAAGGCTTTTACATTATAAATTAAGCCAATGCACGAAAAAAGCCACCTTTATGTAAAATTATCTTACGCGATTTATTTTTTTTACAAAATATGTTATGCTTTAATAGAGGTGGGAATATGTACACAAGACCGGGAGCAAGACGCGGCGGCGCCTTCGCGGGAGGGCAGCGCAGCAGAAGAGCGCCTTTAACGGCGCTGCTTATAGTATTCATTATAATAAGCATAGTAATGTCCGTTCTCTTTTTCAAGGCGCAGAACTATAAAAGCGACGTGCAGCTGCAGTTTAAGCGGCAGGTTGTAAACGCCGTGGTTGACGCCATAGACAATGTAAACAGGCTTACTACCGGCGTGCAGTCCGATTCCGCGAACAAGCTTTCAATGGTGCGCCAGAACGTTCACCTTATAGATAAAATAAACGAGCTCAACAAAAGCCTTGGCGGCAGCGCCTACGTTGACGAGGAAGCGGTACAGATTCTCTACGACGACATAGTATCCTATGAAAAGCTTTTAGCGACAGGCACTTCGTCTACCCTGGAAGCGCGCGACGCCCTGCTTACCCATTTAACCGCCGTACATGAATTTTTGCGCAGCGAGGAATAAAAATTATTTAAGCGTATAGCATAAAAAACATCTGTTGTATCTTCTTTGAAGAATTCTGTAAGCCTTTTCCGCTTGCTTGAAGTTAGAAAACACACCGTACACGGCAGAGCCGGCGCCAGACATCATGGCGTGCCGCGCTCCTGCCTTTTTTAAATCGTTCGACGCCTTTTTTATATCAGGGTTCAACAACTCGCAGGTTGGCTGAAGGTCATTTTTTGCGCTTGAGCTCAGCAGCGCAAAGTCCCTTTCCCTTAAAGCCCGCGCGGTACTTTCAAGCGTGTTTTCCTGCTTGATATCGTTAACGTTGAACTTTGTGAACACGTTTTTCGTGCTTAAGCCTCTGTTTGGCTGCAAAACTACAAGCCAGTACTGCAGGTCTATTTTAAGCGGGCTTATTTTTTCGCCTACGCCCTGCGCCCTAGCAAAGCCGCCCTTTATGCAGTAAGGCACGTCCGCGCCTAATTTTAAGCCTATGCCGCGCAGCGTATCCAGGCTGTAATCAAGCCCCCAAAGCTCGTTTAAGCCTAATAGCACAGCGGCCGCGTCGGCGCTTCCTCCCGCAAGCCCCGCGCCTACCGGTATCTTTTTATCGAGCGTTATTTTCGCCCCGTAAGGGCAGCTGGAAAACTCCTTTAAACTTTTTGCGGCCTTATATGCGATGTTGTTCTTATTGTTCGGCGTTTTATAAACGTCTTTTAATGAAAGCGACAGTTCTTCCGATTTTTCTATATACACGCTGTCGCTTAAGCTTATCCTCTGCATAAGCATGTCAAGCTCGTGGTAATTGTCCTCGCGTTTGTACAGCACGCCAAGATACCAGTTTATTTTAGCAGGCGCTTTAATCAGCAAGTTTTTTGACCTCCCGATTCGCCTTTTCAAGCGTAAAGTGGAATTCCGTTCCGGCGCCGTCCGACGTCGCCCAGATTTTCTGCCCCAGTTTTTCAATTATCTTTTTGCATATCGCAAGCCCTAGCCCCGTGCCCTTGCCGGAAGTATGGGCCTTTTCCGCCATATAGAAGCGGTCGAACACGTAGGGCAGATCCTTTTCAAGTATGCCTATGCCGTTGTCCTTTACCGTTACTGTTACAATATCATCAGACGATACATCCGTAAGTATGGCGATCTGCCCCTTTTCCTGCGTATATTTTATTGCGTTATCAAGTAAATTTATAAGCACCTGCTCTATCTTGTCCTTGTCAGAAAATACATAAAGAGGCTCTTCATCAAAGTTGAGTATTATTTCATGGTGCTTTTTTTCCAGGCTGTTCATCCTTGTAATAACCGTAAGGCGTATCATCTCGTGTATGTCAAACACGCTTAAATTTACATGTTCGCTTTCGCTGTCCATGCGCGAAAGCTTAAGCAGTGAAGACACAAGCTTGCTCAGCCTGTCCGTTTCGTCAAGCACTATCTGAAGATAAGCGTTCTGCTTTTCCTTTTCTATGGTGCCGTCAAGAAGGCCCTGTATAAAGCCGCGTATTGAGGTTAAAGGGGAGCTCAGCTCATGCGACACATTCGCTATAAAATCCCTGCGCACGGTTTCTGTTTGCTCAAGCTTATCGCTCATAATGTTAAAAGCCTGCGAAAGCTCCATAAGTTCCTTTGTGCCCTCTATTTTTATTTTGGCGCTGAAATCGCCCTCTGAAAGCTTGTTTGCCGCAGCGGACATCTCTGTAAGCGGCCTCGTAAGCTGCTTGTGGAAGCGCCAGCTTAATAAGGCCGCCAGTATAAGTATTATTATGCCGCTTAACGCTATTAAATACACAATGTCTTTATATGTCTGCCTTACGTTTTGCGCGGCCGTCTGTATGTACACCGCGCCGACTACCATGTTTTTGTTTATCATAGGCACCGCGACAGTAAACATGGGCCCTATGCTTGTGTTTTTCTGCGCCGTAAGCTCGTTGCCGTTCATAACCGTATGCAGCGTTTCAACGATGTAGTTAGCGTCAAAATTTGTTTGAAGCTCCTTATGTTCTTCCAGTATTGAAAGAAAAAAGCTCACCGTCCTCCCGCTCGGGTTTACAACAAGGCAGTACGCGTTATAATCTTCATATAGCGCGCGCACCTTGTCGTATAAGAGCTGTCTTGACGGGGAAGAATCAAAGCCAAACAGCAGATCGCTTTGTGAAAATGGCAGCGTTTTTGCAAGCTGCGCTATGTCGTGCGCGTATAGCTTTAGCGTTTCCATGCGGTTGTTTATCTGCTCGTTCCTTACGGAAAAATAAGTTATGGAAAACATAAGCGCAAAGCACAGTATAATAATTATCGTGTTGCCGCGCATGAGCTTTGAAAATGTTGTCGGCGCGTTCATCAGTCGGCCTCAAACTTATAGCCTACGCTCCACACGGTTTTTATCTGCCATCCCAGGAATTCGCTGTCTTTTAGCTTCTCCCTTATGCGCTTAACGTGAACGTCCACCGTGCGGCTGTCCCCAAAGTAGTCGAAACCCCAGACCTTTTCAAGCAGCTGCTCGCGCGTAAACACCTTGTTGGGGTTGGACGCTAAAAAGTACAGCAGCTCAAGCTCCTTTGGAGCCATGTCAACATTTTTCCCCTGATATACCACTTTATATTGTTCAAGGCTTATGCTAAGCCCCGGGAAGGACAGTGCGCGCTCCTGCTGGGCGCCTGTTTTGCCGCGCCGCAAAACGGCTTTGATCCTCGCTACAAGCTCCTTGGAATCAAAGGGCTTGGTTATGTAATCGTCGGCGCCAAGCTCTAAGCCCAGGACCTTGTCAAAGGTTTCGTCCTTTGCTGAAAGCATTATTATGGGTATGTCGCTTATTTTTCGTATCTCCCTGCATACTTCCCACCCGTCCATGCCCGGAAGCATTATGTCCAACAGCACAAGGGAAGGGGGATTTTTTTTGAACGCTTCCAGAGCGTCCTCCCCTCGCTCGCAGCTTGAAACCTCATAAGATTCTTTTTCCAGATAAAGCCTGACGAGTTCAGAAATATGCCTGTCGTCGTCAACTATCATTATATGCTGTTTTTCGCTCATAAGACCTCCTGTTTAAGCGTTAATATCGTTACGCCAAGAGTATAGGCAAACTGTCTTAAGACACTTTGCCGGTTGCATTTTCGTTTGATCGCTTACGCTCGCCGGCAGCTGAACCGCAAGGTATGAATCAACGCGCAGTTTCCCGTAACCGCCGCGCTTGCAGCTTGTTACGGTTATAGTCATGTGGCTTCGCACAATAAGCACGAATATTGCTTTGTCCGCTCTATTTAAGCGTTACTATCGTTACGCCGTCTTCGCCCTCTCCGTAACGCCCAAGACGAAATTTATCCACATACTTTAGTTTTTTAAGGTGCTCCTGTATGCCAGCGCGCAGCACGCCGCCGCCCTTGCCGTGAACTATGCTTACTTCCTTAAGCCCTTTAAGCATGGAATCGTCGAGGTACCTGTCCGTTTCAAGAATAGCTTCTTCAAGCGACAGACCTCTTACGTCGCAGGATAATGAAGCGGGTCCTGAAGAATACGCCTTGTTTACTACTACCGCCATAGGCTTTTTCTTTTCGCCGTTTGATTTGCTGAGCCTGTCTGAATTTACACGCATTTTAACGGCGCCCGCCTGCACCGTTACCCTGCCGTTTTTATCAGGCAGGGAAAGAACAGTGGCTTTTGTGTTAAGCCCCGCAAGCTTTACGCTGTCGCCAATTTTAAGCTTATCAATATTAAGCGGAGCGTCGTTTATTATACTTTCTTTAGGATTAAGCAAATCTTCAAGGCTTTCAAAGCGCTTGTCCTGCTCGTCTATTTCATGCCAGGGTATGCTGCCGTTCGTCTTTATATTTTTAAGCTCCCGCACTATGTCGGCGCTTTCCCGCTTTGCTTTTACTATAATCTGCCTTGCGTCGCTTTTAGCTTTTTGTGTTGTAAGGTTGTATTTTTCCTGCGCTTTAAGCAGCATTTTATTTGCCTGATCCTTAGCTTCCTCCGCCTCTTTATACAATTCCTCAGCCTTTTTGCGTTCTTTTTCAGCAATCTGCAAATGGCGCTCCGCGCTCGCTATAACGTCTTCAAACTTAGTGTCCTCCGCGCTTAAATGTTCCTTCGCGCGCTCTATAAAAATATCCGGAAGACCAAGTTTTTTGGATATTTCAAACGCGTTTGACTTGCCGGGCATGCCTATGGACAGCTTGTAAGTTGGGCGCAGCGTTTCCACGTCAAAATCCACGCTCGCGTTTTCTACGCCGTCGTTTGAAATGGCAAACGCCTTAAGCTCGCTGAAATGGGTTGTGGCGACGGTTAATATTTTTCTTTCAGTAAGGTAGCTCAGTATGCTCCTTGCAAGGGCCGAGCCCTCCGCAGGGTCCGTGCCCGCGCCTAATTCGTCAAACAATACAAGCGAATCTTCGTCCGCGTCGCGCAATATGTTTACTATATTTGTCATGTGTGAAGAAAATGTCGAAAGCGACTGCTCGATGCTCTGCTCGTCTCCTATATCCGCGAATATTTCATTAAACACATATACAGACGTTCCGTTGTCCGCCGGCACCTGAAGGCCTGCCTGAGCCATAAGGCTCACAAGCCCAACTGTTTTAAGCGTAACGGTTTTTCCCCCTGTGTTAGGCCCCGTAATCACAAGAGTGCTGAAGTCGTCCCCTAACCATATGCTGCATGGAACCACTGTGTCCTTTGGCAAAAGCGGATGCCTTACGCTTATAAAGTTAAAGTATTTGTTTTTGTTTATCTTAGGGCGCGCGGCCCGCATGCTGAGCGCTAATTTGCCTTTCGCAAATATAACGTCAAGTTTTTGCAGTATTAAAATGTTTTCAGCGATTTCCTCAGCAATATCCGCCGCCTGGCTTGAAAAGCCTGCCAAAATGCGCTCTATCTCCTGCTGCTCTTTAACGGAAAGCTGCTTAAGCTCGTTGCCGCCTTCTACAAGCATAAGAGGCTCTATAAACAGAGTCGCCCCCGTTGAAGACTGGTCGTGCACTATGCCGTTTACGTTCTTTCTGTATTCCTGCTTTACAGGCAGGCAGTAGCGCCCGTTCCTTACCGTAATTATAGGCTCCTGGAGATACTTGGCATGGCTTACCACCATGGAGTCAAGCCTGCCGCGCATTCTTTCATTGAGCGCTCTTATCTGCCTGCGTATGGAAAAAAGCTTGCTGCTCGCGTTGTCCGCAATGCTGTCTTCAGAAATTATGGCTTCTTTTATATCGTTTTCAAGGCTTCTGAAAACGCGCAGCCGCATAGCGTAAGACGTTAAAAGCCTGGTAAACTCCGCTTCGTCGTCAAAGCTGTTCCTGGCAATGCGGGAAGCGTATAAAACGTTCGCAAGCTGCAGCAGGACCCCGGCAGACAGCACGGAGCCCTTTTCAGCTAAGCTCAGCTGTTCGCGCACGTCTTCAAAGCTTACAAGAGGGCTTCTGCCCTTGTATTTGAGCATGTAAATGGCTTCCTCGGTTTCCTGCTGCATTTTCTGCACTTCTTCAAGGTTTGAAGAAGGCATTATGGATAAGCAGGCTTTAACGCCCACAGGGCTTACCGCGCCTTCTGCAAGAAGATTTAATATTTTATCAAATTCTAATTTTTTTAGCGTCTTTTCTTTCATGAAATTTTTATTTGTTCATCGTGTTGTTTGATTTGTATGTATTGTTTTTAGCGCGGGTTCTGGAAGATCTGCTGTTGGGCGCAGGCTTTGCCTTGTCCGCATGTGCGCTTTCCTCCTGCTTCGCGCTTTCCGTTTTTTCCTTTTCATCGCCCGACGTTTTTTCTGCGTCCTTGGCGTTTTCTTTTTCGGATTCGCTTATTCTTTCAGCAAGCTCGTCCTTTTCCCTGCGCAGCCTTGTGCATTCATCTTCCAACATAAGCACGCGCTCCGCGAAGCGCAGCGCCGTTACGGCCGCGGCCGTTTCAAAGCTTATGCGCCTGTCAAGCCCCATAGTGGCTTCTATTTCCTCTTCCGTCATAAAGCGTACGCGCTCTATGTGACCGGCGCTCTCAGAAGATGTCATTTCAAATTTACGCCCTGCAAGCGTAAGCATATAATTTTTTCTTTCCATAGCTTTTACCTACATTTTAGTAAAAGGATAATCCTTTTGAGCTTCAACGCGTATGCTTTTTATTACCTGCGGCTCAAGCGGCTTATCCTGCCAGTCTGTTTGTACGTTCACTATTTTTTCAGCGGCTTCCATATTAGTAAGCACCCTGCCAAACGCCGCGTAGCTGCCGTCAAGGTGCGGCGAATCCGAAGTCATTATAAAGAACTGGCTTCCCGCGCTGTTAAACGGCATGGCGCGCGCCATGCTCAACACGCCGTAGCTGTGCTTTATGGGGTTGGGCACTCCGTTTTGCTCAAACTCGCCTTTTATGCAGTAGCCGGGGCCTCCCGTTCCTGTGCCTGACGGACAGCCGCCCTGTATCATAAATCCCGGTATTACGCGGTGAAACGTAAGGCCGTCGTAAAAGCCCGAGTTAGCAAGAGAAATAAAGTTTCCCACCGATTCCGGCGCATATTCTGGGTAAAGCTCTCCTGTAAGCACGTCTCCGTTCTGCATTGTAATTGTAAATTTGGGGTTTTGCATTTTATACGCCTCCTTTTTGTATTTCAATAATAAATTTAAATACTTTTTCTGTCAATTAAGCTTTTTTTGCATTCTCTTAATAAAGTCTATGCCAGTTTGAATTGCGTCCGAGGCTTCGCCTGACGCTACGTTCATTATAAGCCATGTGGTTTTGCCGGACGTTAGCCGCACGGAGCGCTCGTCTTTAAGCGCCCTTATAAGCTCTACCGGGTCTTTTATGTATTCCGGGTTAAGCCTTAAAGAAAGCTCGTCCTTTTCAAATTTTACTATGTCGCAGCCAAGCTCTATGGCAAAAGACCTTAAAAGAGCAACGTCAAGCAGCGCCTGCACCGGTTTGGGAGGCTCCCCGAAGCGGTCTATAAGGTCTTCAACCAGGGCGTATTTATCGTCTTCAGAGCTTATTGATGAAATGCGCTTGTATATTTCAACGCGCTGGCTGTTGCCCGACACATAGTCCTCCGGCAAAAACGCGTTAATATGTATTTCAACGCGGCAGTCGCGCTTAAGCCTTTCGGTCTTTTGCGTGTCTCCCTGCATTTCAAGCACGGCTTCCTCAAGCATTTTGCAGTACATGTCATAGCCTATGCTGCTTATCTGTCCCGACTGCTCGGGGCCGAATATGTTGCCTGCGCCGCGTATCTGCAAATCCCTCATGGCAATTCTGAAGCCTGCGCCAAATTCCGTAAATTCCCTTATTGCGTACAGCCTTTTTTCCGCAGTTTCAGATATCACCTTATCTGGCCGCACAAGAAAGTACGCGTAAGCGAGCCTTGCAGACCTTCCCACGCGTCCCCTCAGCTGGTAAAGCTGCCCTAAACCGAACCTGTCCGCATCATAAACTATAAGCGTGTTGGCGTTAGGTATATCAAGACCGTTTTCTATAATTGTAGAGCAAAGTAATATATCATAGCGGCCGCGGGAAAAGTCAAGCATGATGTCTTCAAGCACCTGGCTTCTCATCTGCCCGTGGGCCATGGCGATTTTTGCTTCCGGAATAAGCTTTCTAAGCCTTTCCTCAAAGGCTTCCATATGCTGCACTCTGTTGTATATGAAGAACACCTGACCGCCGCGGTTTATTTCTCTAAGCGCCGCGTCCCGCACAACAGCGTCGTTCGCTTCAACCACGTACGTCTGGACAGGCTGTCTTTCCTGCGGCGGCGATTCTATTATGCTCATATCCCTTACGCCTACCATGCTCATATGCAGCGTCCTGGGTATAGGCGTTGCGGACAGCGTTAAAACGTCCACCTTTTTCTTTATGTTTTTTATGCTTTCCTTGTGCCCTACGCCGAAGCGCTGCTCCTCGTCTATTATAAGCAAACCAAGATCCTTGAACTTGACGTCTTTTGAAAGCAGCCTGTGAGTGCCTATTATTATGTCTAAACCGCCCTTGCTTAAATTGAGCAGCGTTTCTTTGTTTTCCTTAGGCGTTGAAAAGCGGCTCAGGCTCGCAATTTTAACGGGAAAGCCCCTGAAGCGCTGCTTAAACGTGTTTAAATGCTGCTGCACCAAAATAGTAGTTGGAGCAAGCACCGCCACCTGCTTCCCGTTTACAGCGGCGCGGAATGCCGCCCGCATCGCAACCTCCGTCTTGCCGTAGCCTACGTCGCCGCACAGGAGCCTGTCCATATTGACAGGCTCTGTCATGTCGCCAAGCACTTCGTCTATCGCCTTTTGCTGGTCGTCGGTAAGCTCGTACTCAAAATTATCGTTAAACTGCTCTTCCCACTCGTCGTAGCTTTGAAATTCAAACCCTTTTATGGACTGCCTCTGCGCGTAGAGCTTAACCAAGCTGAACGCAAGCTTCTGCACGGATTTTTTAACCCTCGCTTTTTGCTTTTCCCAGCTTGCGGAATCAAGGCTGTTAAGCTTTGGCGCTTCGCCTTCAGAACCTATGTATTTCTGCACTCTGTCAAACTGGTCGACAGGTATGTACAGCTTGTCGTTCCCGGCGTATTGTATGTAAAGGTAATCGCGGTAGGCTCCTTCGCTCTGCAGGCGCACAGTGCCCTCGTATACGCCTATGCCGTGCTGCTCATGCACTACATAGTCCCCTTTGTTAAGCTCCACAAAGGCGTCTATCTTTTGTCCCTGCTTTGAAGACCGGCTTTTTTTATGCGATCTGCCGTACAAATCTGATTGGGAAACGAGCATAAGCTTCGCGTCTTCAGATACGAAGCCTTCCGCGATATTCGTATCTACGAACTGCGCTTTTCCGCTTTTAACGTCGTGATTGCCTTCTTCAAATTCAGGCATAAGGCAGCCTTCATTTTTAAGGGCGTTTCGTATGCGCTCCGCCCTCGCCGGGCTTTCCGTAGCTACGCCTATAAAAAATCCCTGCTGAATAAAGGCCGCTATGTCCGCGGCGAGCAGCTTAAAGTTTCCGCGGTAAATATCAGAAGCGCTCTTTGCCGGCATGGAAACAATGCTTTGAGGCTTCATATCTGCGAAACCTAAAAGCATATCCTGCATAAGCACCGGCTTTGCGCTCGCAAACCTTGTTTTAATATCGTCATTACTAAAATAAAGCTTTTCCTGCTCCGGCACCGCGTCTTCGCGCAGCACCGCCTGGCTTAAAAGGTCTTTAAACGCAGCCTGTTCATTGTCTATGCGGCTTTTTATCCTGTTTGGAGTATCAAGCACTATAAGAGGGTCGTCAAGAAGCTCTTCTATTGCAACGGTTTCAGCTAAAACAGGGTACCAGAGGTGTATGCTGTTAAACGCGCCTGTTTCCTGAAGCTTGTCTATATCCATCTGCATCCTGCGATATCCGCTCGCAATGGATATATCATCAGGCAGATCGTCATAAAGCGCGTCTTTATTTTCAGGGCGCGACGTTCTGCTGTTTACCGCCTTAAGTATAATTTTTCGCATCTTTTCAGATACGGATTTCCTTTTATCCGAAGAAAACATATACATATCGGCAGGAGAAATATTTACTTTTTCCTTCTGGCTTATGCTGTTTTGGCTTAATGCGTCAAAAAGCCTTATGGAATCCACATTGTTATCGAAAAACTCTATGCGGACAGGGTTGTCGTTTGATGGAGGGAAAACATCCATAATGTCGCCGCGCATGGCGCACTGCCCTCTTCCTTCAACCATGTCCACGCGCTCGTAACCAAGCTGAACGAGCTTTTCTAAAAGCTCCTGCGGCTCGCAGGTATCGTCTATTGAAACGATAAAATCCCGCCTTGCGGATTTAGGAAAGCGCCTTAAAAAGCTTTCAGGGGTTACAATAAGCATGTCTATTTTGCCGCCGTTTACGTCGCTTAAAACCTTAAGCTCCTGCCAGCGGCGTTCCCTGCTGTACGTCCCCTGAACGAACTGCATGTCCTGGTGCGGCAGGTACGCGGCTCTTCCGTCAGTCAGCGCCAAAGCCGTTTCTTCCGCAAGCAAAGCGCTCTTTACAGACGGCGTTGCGTAAAGCACAGTTCTTTTAAGCTTTTTCCCAATAGCCACAGCGGTAAACACGCGGAATGCGGCAGGCATATCATAGAGCACAACGCATCGCCTGTTTTTCGCTTCGTTTAAAGCGGCGTTAAACGCCCGGTAATTATATAGCGGTTCAAAAACACCGTCCGTTTTACTCATTGCTCGCCGTGTTTTACGTTAAACCTGTTCATGGCCGTGTCTATGCCCTTTTCTGTAAAGCATAGAGCCGCCTGCGCCGTTCTTTCAAGCGCGGGAGAAATGATTTTAATTTCTTCCTCATTAAACCTTGAAAGAACCCAATTAGCAAGGTCCCAGCCCTCGGGGGCCGCGCCAACGCCTATTCGTATGCGCGCAAACCTGTCTGTGCCGCTTTCCTTTATTATGCTCCGCCAGCCGTTGTGCGTTCCCGCGCCGCCAAACGGGCGTATGCGTATTTTGCCTAAAGGCAGATCTATATCGTCGGATATGATTAAAATATCCTCAGCCTTCACCTTGTAGTAGCCCATAAGAGCCGTAACCGCCTGACCCGACAGGTTCATAAACGTCGCGGGCTTTGCGAGCAGGATTTTCCTGCCGTTATACGTCGCGTCGTAAATTATGGAGTTAAGCGCTGTTCTTTTCCTTAAAACATTTACGCTTTTCAGTATTTCGTCTATCGCCATGAAACCCATGTTATGGCGTGTTTTATCAAATTCTTTTCCTATATTTCCAAGACCTATTATTATGTTCATCTTTCCAAAATTCTGTCTTTAATCCAGTCGGAGGGCGTAACGTAAGGCGCAGCGTCGCTCGGGCGGCTAAGCGCCATAAGCGAAATATCGCCTGAAACAAACCGCTTTTGCTGTTCGTTCTGCGACAGCATGAACACCATGCCGCTTATACTTACGTCAAACTCCTTCATAAGTGTGCACATGCCAAGCGCCGTGCCGCCCTTTTTAATAAAATCGTCAACTATAAGCGCGCTGCTGCCTGGTTTTACGGCACGCTTTGGCAAGCTCATGCTTTCTATTGTGCCGCTCCCTGTAAAATAGTTAATGCTCACCGCGCTGCCCTCGTAAACCTTGCTCGCCCGCCTCGCTATAACCAGGGGCAGGCCTATCGCTTCAGCGGTCATAAAAGCAAACGGTATGCCTTTTGTTTCCATAGTGAGCACAAAATCAGCGTCTGAATTTAAAAATTCTCCCGCCGCGATGCGCGCAAGCTTTTTCACTGTCGCGGGGTTTGAAAGTATGTCGGACCAGTACAGAAAGCCCCCTGGAAGCACGCGTACCGGGTTGTTCAGCATTTCACAAACAGCCTGCACCTCATCATACGCCTTTTCAGGGGAATATTTGGGGCAATATCGCACCCCGCCCTGAACGCCCTGCTTCGTTACAATAAAGCCCGCGCCGTTCTGCTTTAAGGTATCGGAAATTATTGCGATATCCTCGCTCAATGTTGATTTGGCGGCATCAAGCTCCCTTGAAAAAGAAGCGAGCGTGAAAAACGTATTGGGGTTTACAATAAGCCTTTCGGTTATTAAGGCTATTCTCTGCGCGCGTTTCATAAAAATATCAGACCCCCAAAACAAACTACTGTATTATTGTACCATATATCGCGCCCGTTCGCACATAATTATAAAGCAAGCGGGAAACATGTGAAACGTCCCGCTTGCTTTATATTAAGGCAAAGCGCCTTAAGAAAGCTTTGTTCTAAAGCTTTCAGCTTATTTGCTTATTTCAGGAAGGCTTGCAGCCGCGACGGACTGCCCTACGCGGCGGCTGTTTTCATCCGGTATGTGAAGCTTGATTTGTTTTGCGATTTCAGGAAACTCCTTTGAAAGCACTTCTTCCGCTTTGTTTAATATTATTGTTCCGCCTTCCCCGGAAGTAACGCGGCCAAGTATAAGAACATGCTTAATTTTATAAAACAAAGCGTAATAAGCTACGGTATAGCCAAAGTACACGCCTATCGTTTCAAATATTTCTTTGGCGCCAGGGTGATTTTCTTCAAGCTTTTTTTGCACCGCCTTTAGTTTTTCGGCAGGCGAAAGATCGCTGTCGAGTTCTATGCCGGCATTTGGCGCAAGCTTTATAACGCCGTCCTGTGAAAAATATTTAACGCCGCAGCCGTAGTCCCCCGACCACTCGTCAACCATGGCGCAAGGGTTCATGTCGACAGGGGCAAATGCAAGCTCATTAAGCCAGCCCACTATGTTCATGTTTTCATCAACGTATCCGCCGGCTTCGCTTGTTCCCATGGCTATTCCCAGAACTTCTCCTTCGTTTAAATTCATAGCCCCCGCGAGCGCTGTTACGTCCCCGTCGTTCGCGACCGCAAGCGGTACGTCGCCAAGCTCCTTGGCTATATCCTTATATATTGTTTTAACGCGCTTATCAAAGTCTTTTTTTGAAACCTTTAAAAATAGTGAAGCCACCTTTACTTCGTTGTCCACAAAGTCGCCCGCGCTTGAAACGCCTATCGCGTCGACGCGCGGCATGCGCTTAGCGGCGGACTTCATGGCGGACATAATGCCGTCGTAATGGTACTGCGGATCCGACTGCGTTTTAGGGTTCCACACCACTTCTTCAGAAAATACCGTTTTGCCGTCTATTACGGCGCTTACCTTGCGGTCGCTTCCTCCCGCGTCAAAGCCTATGCGGCAGCCGTCAAGGTTTTTGCCTATGCTGCTCGCGTTTTCATGAGGTATTTCTATGTCTGAAGGGTCGTCAAAATACAGCACTTCAAAGGGCTTTTCATAAACAGTCTGCATATGGTTTACATCAAAGGCTCTTTCTCCCTGCATGGTGTAAGCCTTTTTTATATGCTCGTATATGTTTTTTGAACCGTATATTTTAATCTTATAGCCGCCGTACATCCACAGCAGGCCTTTTATAATGCGGTCGAAAAGAGCGACCGTCCTATCGGAGTTTACGCCGTCTTTAAATATGTCGCACACAAAGGGCGTTGAGCATGAATTGTCCCTTTCTATCGCGCAGACGAACCTTTGACTGTCGTTTGACGCTTTAACGTCTTCAATGTATTCCATGAACGCTTTGGCAACAGGGGCAAAATCCTTGTCTAATTTAGCTTCTACTTTAAGGTTCATATTAAATCTCCTTTTGAGTATTTTTTAACGCCCCTTACGAACGTGCCGTACACTTCGCATTCCGCGTTCATTATGGCGATATCCGCGTCCTTTCCTGTTTCAAGAGAGCCTTTTTTGTCCTCCGCGCCCACAGACTTAGCGGCGTTTATGGAAGCGGCGTTTACAGCTTTATAGAAAGGTATGCCTGTGTTTTCGCGCAGATTATAAACGGCGCGGTTAAGCTTTAGCACGCTTCCCGCTATGGTTCCGTCCGCAAGGCGGCACTCCACGCCTTTAACAAATATAGGCTGTCCACCCAGCGTGTACTCGCCGTCTTCAAGCCCGCCCGCCCTGGTGCAATCCGTTATAAGCACGAGCTTATCCTGCTTTAAGCGGTAAACAAGCGAAAACAGCGCTGGGCTTATGTGGAAGCCGTCAGCTATCATCTGGCAGTAAACGTCTTTTGTAAGCGCCGCGCCAACAACTCCCGGCGCTCTGTGGTTAAGCCCTGTCATGGCGTTAAACAAATGCGTAATATTGCAGGCGCCTGCGTCTATCGCTTCGACCGCCTTTTCATAGCTTGCGTCCGTATGCCCTATGGATACTTTTATATCGCTTTCATTAACAAACTTTTTAATAGCTTCTATGCCGCCCGGCATTTCAGGCGCCATAGTTATTATGCTTATTACGTCCTTATAGAGCAGCATTTTATCGGCATCCGGCGCTAAGATGTTGGAATCCTTTTGCGCCCCCTTCTTTTTTGGGTTTATATATGGTCCTTCAGCGTGTATGCCTAATATTTCGGCGCCGTAAAAGCTTTCCTGTCTGCTTTCTTCACGCAGGCTTCTTACGAGCTCAAACGCGGCAACTATATCGTCCCATGGTATAGTCATGGTAGTCGGTATAAAAGACGTAACACCGTTTGCGAGCACGCCCTTCGCCATCTTGCGCAGGCCTTTTTCACTGCCGTCCGACACGTCCTCTCCTAAATATCCGTGTATATGCACGTCTACAAGCCCCGGAGTCACGTACATGCCTTTGGCGTCTATGATTTCATCCGCTGCATATTTTTTTAAATCGTCTATCGCAATAATGCTTTTGTCAAAGTGCAGCGCCTTATCCCTTATTTCACCCTCGGGCGTCATAATTACGCCGTTTACAATTGCCTTTTTCATGAGCGCTCCTTTCGATTTAATTTGAAATTATTTTATATCAAATTGTTATTTTTTTCAATGCGGTTCTTACTTTATTTTAAGCGTTTCATGCGCTTCTTTTACTACCGTTTTTATTGTTTCATCAGGCAAAACGTATTCGCCTTCGCTTATGTCCGCCAAAAACTCTATATTGCCCTTTGGTCCCGTAATGGGAGAAAAGCACAGGTTCCGCATGCACCAGTTTTCAGGCAGCCCGTCTCTTATGCCCGCTATTACGTCGCGATGTATTCTTTCGTCGCGCACCACGCCGTTTTTCCCTATATTTTCTCTTCCCGCTTCAAACTGCGGCTTTATAAGCGTTACAATGCGCCCGCCGCTCCCCAATATCGTAGTTATTGCGGGCAGTATTTTAAGTATCGAAATAAAAGACACGTCCATAACGGCAAAGCCCGGCTTAAGCTTGAAATTATCCGCTGTAAGGTTTCTCGCGTTCGTGCGCTCCATAACGGTAACTCTTTCGTCATTGCGCAGCTCCCACGCTATCTGGCCGTAGCCTACGTCTATCGAATACACGTGCCTAGCCCCGCGCCTTAACAAAACGTCCGTAAAGCCGCCAGTCGCGGCGCCTATGTCAAGGCAAACAAGGCCCGTTACCTGAGCGTTAAAAAAATCCATAGCCTTATCAAGCTTATAGCCTCCTCGGCTCGCAAACGCCTTGTCGTCATATTTTAGCGTGAGCGTTTTATCTTCATCAACCTTGCTCGACGGCTTTTCTATGCGCATTTCCTTTAAAAAAACCCTGCCCTCCATAATGAAGCGCCGCGCCTTTTCCCTGCTTATATTTTGTTGATCTGATAAGACAAGGTCTGCTCTTTTACGCATATTTTCCCCTCATATAAAAATTCAACTCTTCCGGCTATGTTTTTATAGTCGAGCTTATTCTGTATTAAAAGGCTTTCTCTGCTCCCGTGCTGGGTGAAGCTGTCCGGAAGCGCGAAAATATCCGCTGGAGGCGTAAAGGATTCCTTCACAGCGGCCTCCGCTATCGCGCCGCCTAAACCGCCCTGAAGCTGCTCTTCTTCCACTACAATATACGGTATATTTTTTAAGCTCATGTATTTAAGAAGCTCTATATCAAGGGGCTTAAGACTTGAAGCGTTTATTACGCCCGCGTCTATGCCTTTATCCTTTAGCGCGGCGCAGGCTTTAATGCATTCGTCCGTCATTCTGCCGAACGAAACAAGCATAAGGTCCACGCCTTCTTTTAACGTTTCCCACCTGCCTATCTCAAAATGCGGCTCTGGCAGTTCCTTCTGCATATCGCCTTCCGCCTTGGCGTAGCGTATTATTACGGGGCTTTCCGCTTTTAAGCTGTAATCCAGCATCTGGTTAAGCTCTTCAACGCTCCTTGGCGCTAAAAGCCTTATGTTTGGCACCGAGCGGAAAAGCGCCGTGCCGAACACGCCCTGGTGCGTTGCGCCGTCCTCTCCGCCTATGCCGCTGCGGTCAAGGCATACTGTAACTGGCAGGTTTTGAAGCGCTATGTCCTCTATAAGCTGGTCCGTTGCTCTTTGCATAAAAGTGTCGTACAAGGCCAGATAAGGCTTTAAGCCTCCCGTCGCAAGGCCCGCCGCAAGCACCGCGGCGTGCTCTTCCGCTATGCCTACGTCAAACGCCCTGTCGGGATATTTTTTATATAGGGCGGCTATGCCTGTTGAATTCATCATGGCTGCGGAAATGCCAACCACCCTTTTGTCCTTATCCGCAAGCGACACCAGCTTGCTCCCAAGGGCTTTTGAAAAAGACGGCGCGCTTTGCTTTTTTTTAGCAAAACCGCTCTTAATAGAAAAAGGCGGCGTGCCGTGCATGCGGTCGGGCTCCGCTTCAGCGGGCCCGTAGCCCGCGCCTTTTTTAGTTACTATATGCAGCAGCACCGGCTCCTTAATGCGCTTCGCCTTGCAAAGCAGATGCTCTATCGCCTGCTCGTCGTTCCCGTTTATAGGGCCCAAATATTTAAAACCAAGCGAAGTAAAATAGCTTTCCTTAATAAATATTCTCTTCACATGGTTTTTAACGCCCTGCACAAACTTGTACAGACCGCCGCCTATTACAGGTATTTTATTTAAAAAATCAGTTATGTCTTTTTTAGCTTTTAAGTAAGGCGTGCTTACGCGCATACGGCTTAAATGGTTGTTAAGAGCGCCGACGTTTGGGCTTATGCTCATCTGGTTATCGTTTAATATTACTATAAGCGGCGTTTTTCTGTTGCCCGCGTCGTTTAAGGCTTCATAGCACATGCCGCCTGTAAGGGCGCCGTCTCCTAAAACGACCACAACGCTGTAATGTTCGTTTTTAAGATCCCTCGCCCTCGCTATGCCAAGCGCCGCTGACAGAGCGGTTGAAGCGTGGCCCGTTTCATATATGTCGTGCTCGCTTTCGTTTTTTTTAGGGAAACCGCTTATGCCGCCGAACCTGCGAAGCGAGCTGAAGCTTTTATTTCTTCCTGTAAGCAGCTTATGCGCATAGCACTGGTGCCCTACGTCGAATATTATTTTATCATTGGGGCTGTCAAACACGCGGTGCAGGGCTATTGTAAGCTCAACTACTCCAAGGTTGCTCGCTAAATGTCCGCCGTTTTCAGACACTGTGCGCACAATCTTCCTGCGTATTTCATCAGCGAGCTCTCCAAGCTTATCTGCTGGTACAAGCTTCAGATCTTTCGGAGAATGTATATCGTTAAGTTTCATCGCATTCCTCCCTGAAAGACATTATACCACAATATCAAGGGAGCTACTCCCTGCAGTTTGCGGGTTTAAGGTTCTTTAAAATATCAAGTATGGCTTCACAGGCGCCGCTTTCGTCCGCGCCTTCTATGAACAGGCGATTTGCGCTGCCCGGCTTTAAGCTCATTATGCCTAATATGCTCTTTATGTTTATTTCGCTTTGCGGCGAACGCACAAGGCATTCTGATTTAAACCTGTCTGCCGTTTCCGCTATTTTAAGAGCGGTCAGCCTATTAAAAGGTATAAATCTATCAAGGTCAACAGGTATGTCTATCATATGCACACCTCCTTTTTTGCTTTTTATTTATCACTGCTAAACGGCGTATTTTTATCCAGGCCGTCAGCAAATTTTTCCATTTGTTTAAAATAGCGGGATACGCTCGCCTTGCTTACTTTTGTTTTCATAGCTTCGCCTAACTGCGCGAGCGAATAATCAGGGTGGCTTATCCTTAGCCTTGCAAGCTCTTCAAGGTTTTCAGGCAGGGCGCGCAAGCCGGATAAAATAGATATGCGGCTTATTATGTCTAGCTGCTTTTGGGAAGCGTCCACCTGACGCGACACATTCGCGTTGTCGCAGTTTACCTGCCTTAAAGCCTTCTGCTTAACCTGCGACATAGTACGGTAGTCTTCAAGCTTTAAAAGGGAGCGCACAGCTTCCATCGTGGCTAAAAGGTCCGCCACCTCAGCGCCTTTTTTTGTATATACCACATAGTCCGTTTTTCTTTTTGAAATTGCGAAGTTCAAGTTCTGCAGAGCTAAAACGCGGTTAAAGAACTCCGCCTTTTTTTTATCCCTGAAGCGAAACTCCGCATGGTAGCCCTTTTCCGGCGCGTTAACGCTGCCGCAGCCTAAAAACATGCCTCTTATAAACGCCCTCTGGCAGCATATGCGCCTTACTACGCGCTGCGGTATCTGCTTGTAGCGCAGCACGCCGTTTTCTCTTCTGAGCATCTGAAGATGCAGCATCATCCTGCGCGCTTCGGCGCCTGTTAAGCTTAATAATATAGTGCGCCTGCCGCCAAAGCGCCTGTCTTCACGTATGGCTATGCCTATGTTATCAAGGGAAAAAGCCCGGAAAAGCTTTAAAAGCCTTTTTGCTATGGTAGGGCTCGGACAGGCGTAGGACAAGGTAACAGCGCCGCGTCCCCTTGTGGAAAAAGAAGCAAGGCACTGCGAAAGCGCGCTGCACTCCGCCGTAACGCAGCACATGCGCCTGATTTCCCCTCCCGCAAGCTCTTCTTTTATTTCAGATGAAAAACTCATTCGAAGCCTATGAATTCTACTTCAGGCTCAAGCAGCACGTTAAACCTGCTGTAAACTTTCTCCTGTACCTTTCTTGAAAGCTGCCGAACGTCCTGCGCCGTGGCTCCGCCCGTATTTATAATAAAGCCCGCGTGCTTTTCGCTTACCATGGCTCCGCCCACGCTTAAGCCCTTAAGGCCCGCCTGCTCTATAAGGGCGCCTGCAAAGTTGTCTTTAGGTCGCTTAAAAAAAGAGCCGGCGCTCGGGTATTCAAGCGGCTGGGATTTACGGCGCTTTTCAAGCATTTCCCGCATGGAAGAAGCAATAGCTTCCCCGTCTCCTTTTTTAAGCGCAAACGCCGCGCTCAGAACAAGCATGTTGTTTTCTTTTACTAAACTGTTTCTGTAAGAAAAATTAAGTTTTTCGTTTAAAAACCTATGTATTTTAAGCGGCGTTTCTTTGTTTATCAAAGCCTCCGCGTATTTTTTAGCTTCACCTATGTTTTCAGCCTGGCTTAGCGCGTTAACTGAAACGCAATCCGCAAAAACAAGCGTGTCGGAAACGCTGCTTCCAAAGCATCCCGCGTTCATATACACGGCGCCGCCCACGCTGCCCGGTATGCCGTGCGCAAATTCAAGCCCCGTCAGCGAAAGATTTTTAGCCGTTGAGGAAAGGTAGGAAAGCCTTGTGCCTGCAAACGCTGAAAGCGTGTCGCCCTGCGCTGAAACGCTGTCGCCCTTTAATTGAAGCACAAGGCCTTTAAAGCCGCTGTCTGCAAACAAGACGTTCGACCCTCTGCCTATCACAACGCAGGGCACGTTGAAAAGGTTCGCTAAGTGCATGGCGGAAGCGGCCGCGTCCGCTTGAGACAAGGCGGCGTAAATATCCGCTTTTCCTCCGCATAAAAAGCTTGTATGCCTCGACATAGGCTCGTCTAAATTGTACGGAGCGATTTTATTAAGCAGCTCTAAAAAAATTTCGCGCTTTTGTTTATTGCCCGCCTGCAAACAGCGCCCTCCTCTTCTATGGCTTTTATTCAATGAATTATATCATAAAATGCGCTTTATGGCAATATAGGCAGCGTCAGAAGCGCGTTTAAATTGTAGCTTTACAATAGATGTGAGACTGAAAGCTGAGAAAAAAGCGATCGAGTCT
>CAZFHI010000010.1:0-57878 GCA_964518875.1 uncultured Oscillospiraceae bacterium | reverse complement strand
TACCTATTGACCCCAAAATTTCAGCTGCATGTGACAAGGGTATGATAGAGCTTTTCGATGGTAATTGGCTCGAGCCAGTTGCAAAAATATTAGGAAAAATGGAGGAACAATAAAATGCTGACAATTGCTGTAGCTAGTGACAACGAGATGGTGACCGAGCATTTTGGTCACTGCGAAGGGTTTATACTATTTGACGCTGAAAACAACAAAATAGTAAAAAGTGAAACCATTGAAAACCCGGGACATAAACCCGGATTTTTGCCAAACTTTCTTGCCGACCACGGTGTGAATGTGATTATTAGCGGAGGTATGGGCGGTGGCGCAGTGGATATTTTCAATCAGAGAAATATCGAGGTTATTGTTGGAGCAACTGGAAAGGTCAGAGACGCAGTAGAAGCGTATCTGAAAGGTTCTTTAAAATCAACGGGTTCGATTTGCCACGAGCATCAACATCATGATGAATGCGGAGAGTAGGATACCCTTATATGATGCTAAGGAATGATACCTTTTAACGATAGCTATACTTTTTAACGATTCTCTTTCTTACTGTGGGAAGGGGGTTCAGAATCTGAACTTAAAGAAATTATCTCTTTAAAAAGCGGGCAAATGCTCCGCTTTTTCTTTATCTGAAATTTCAGGAAGAACATGGAAACCCCATATTCCAAGGGCTTTTGGTAAGCTTATCTTTATCGTTAAATTGTATTAAAATGAGTAAGAACATAGATCCAGCTTATAAAGTGTGGCATGTATATAATGGATTGAACCGTGCGCCTGAATTTGTTACTATGAAGTTCATTAAGTAAAAGAGCAAGTATTATAGGCACTGGGAATGTGATAAGCAGCTGCGTTACACCTATGTAAACAGTGTTCCATATTACATTTGACGCAACGCGACGCTCAAAAAATCGCGTGAAGTTGTCCAAACCGCACCATGGGGAAAACAGTATACCGCTTTTTATTTTATAGTCTTTAAAGCCGAGCACCACGCCGTACATGGGCAGATACCTGAATATAAATACCAGAACGACGCCGGGAATAAGCAGCATATAAAGATGCTTGTCGCGCTTAAGATCATGCTTTACAGGCAATGACGCCGCCTTAAGCTTTTTATGCTTAAAAAACAGTATTATGTTTGCTAGGAGAAGCGCAATGCCAGCGCCCAAAAGAACCGCAGGTCCTACGGCGTAAATGGAGGGATCCCATTTTTTTATGCCGATTATTCCGGTTATCGCGATGTACCATGCAAAAGCGGCAACAAGGCATAATATGCCCGAAGCGATTCCGATTTTAACTGTAGTAAGCAGTTTTTTGTCTGCTTTTTGCTTTTGTTCAGGAGAATATATTACAGTGCTCATAATTTCCTCCGTTTTTTTATAAACAAATATTTGATTCGGGAACATTATATAGTCAAAATAAAAAGAAATAAAATTAAGTGTGTATAAATATAACAATAAAGTATTATTTTGTCAACAGCTTTTTCTGTTAAAAAACAATAAAAGTACCTTTACCGGCAAGTATTATTTGCGCGATTGTTTTAATGCCGCCGCTTGCGGCGCGTAATATTGCGGCAAAACGCCGTCTGATTTTTCAAGCGGCGCGTTTACGATTAAGGTAAGCGTTGTGGAAATATGCTTTGTTCAATGTTACAATAAGGCGTAGCGTTTAAAGGCTCCGCGCATATTGATTCAAAAACAAAGAGGTAATTTATGAAAAAATACCAGGATATAAATAAAGAAACGATAGACAGATGGGTTGACGAAGGCTGGGAATGGGGAAAGCCGATTTCACATGAAGAATATGTAAAAGTGAAAAATGGAAACTGGAACGTATTGCTGACCCCTACGGTTTTTGTTCCGCACGAGTGGTTTGGAAACTTAAGCGGGAAAAAAGTATTGGGCTTAGCTTCGGGCGGCGGGCAGCAGATGCCGGTATTCAGCGCTTTGGGGGCGGACTGCACAGTGCTTGATTATTCCAGCAGGCAGATAGAAACAGAACTTTTTGTCGCAAAAAGAGAAAACTATAAAATCAACGCGATAGAAGGCGACATGACGGAAAGGTTTCCATTTGAGGATGAAAGCTTTGATTTAATATTTCACCCCGTTTCAAACTGCTACGTTGAAGATGTGTTTCACGTATTCGCCGAAGCGTACAGGGTGCTGAAAAAAGGCGGCGTTTTTCTCGCCGGCATGAATAACGAAATAGACTTTATAGTAGACGGCGAAGAAAAAGAAATCGTCTGGGATATGCCCTTTAATCCGCTTAAAAATAAAAGGCACAGGGAATTTATGGAAAATGAAAATTCCGGAATGCAGTTTTCGCATAATATGACTGAGCAGATAGGCGGGCAGTTAAAAGCGGGCTTTACATTGGTCGACATATACGAGGATACAAACGGCTTTGGCAGGCTGCACGAAATGAATATCAAAACGTTTATAGCCACAAGATCAGTTAAGCCTTGTTTTTAGCAAAGATGAACGAAAGAGCGCAGTTTAGAAGGATAGGCTAAAACACATGAAAACAGTTAATGTTGCGGCAGCGGTTATATGCGACTCACTGCAAAGCAGGAAAGCCATATTCGCCGCAGAAAGAGGCTACGGCGAATTTAAAGGGCTGTGGGAGTTTCCCGGCGGAAAAATAGAAAAAGGCGAAACGCCCGAGGAAGCGCTTATAAGAGAAATAAAGGAAGAGCTGGATACCAAAATAAAGGTGGATAGCCTTATAGATATCATAGAATATGACTATCCGTCGTTCCATTTATCTATGCATTGCTTCTGGTGCGAAATGACCGGAGAAGATTTTAAGCTTCTTGAAGCGCGGAGCGCTAAATGGCTTACAAGGGACGAGCTTTACAGCGTCCCGTGGCTTCCGGCGGATATATCCCTTATAGACAGAATAAAAAAGCAGATGGTATAAAAGGCTTGACGCTTTAACGAAAAATTTAATTTTTACAGTAACGGAGGAATTTAAAAATGGTTATTTATTATACAGGTACGGGAAACAGCAGATATATCGCCGAGCGAATCGCAGATAAGCTGCGCGACGAATTGTTCTGCATAGACGACAGCATAAAAAATGAAGATACAAAAAGCATAGATTCAGACGGCCGCATTGTATTTGTAACTCCTACGTACGCCTGGCGGATTCCGCGCATTGTGAATGAATGGATACGTAAAACGCATTTTGCTGAAAAAAAGCAAGCCTGGTTTGTTATGAACTGCGGCGACTCCATAGGGAACGCCGGAAAATACAATGAAAGGCTGTGCCGCAGCAAGGGTTTTTCATATATGGGCACATTCCAGATTATAATGCCGGAAAATTACGTAGCCATGTTTAAAACCCCAAACGCGGACGAGGCAAGGCAGATAGTTTTAATGTCCGAGCCTTTAATAGACAAAGCGGCGGATATTATATATGAAGGAAAGCCGTTTTCACATTATGGTAAAAACCCGTTTAAGCAAATATTAAGCGGTCCCGTTAACGCGATATTTTATCACTTTTTCGTTAAGGCTAAAGCGTTTTATGCTTCAGAAAACTGCATAGGATGCAAAAAATGCGGGAGCTTATGCCCGCTTAACAATATAACGTTTAAAAACGGAAAGCCCGTCTGGGGCGAACGATGCACGCACTGCATGGCATGCATAAGCTATTGCCCGAAAGGCGCGATAGAATACGGAAAGAAATCTGCCGGAAAAGAAAAATACAGCTTTGAATCGCTGCATTACGTCTATAATAAAGCGGAAAACGAATAACGCAGTATCGCGTTAATGGGTTTAATCCGAAAAGCCTTAATGTTAAGTAAAAAGCTTAAAGTCGCAGGCGCCTCGGCTAAAAACAAACTTAGCAGTAAATTGCTTGCATTTACCGTCCAAAGTTTTTGCAGCGGCGCAAATTCGCGCTGCAAAGTCTTAGGATGATATTTGCATGAAGTATTATAATATTCTTCTGTGTTTTTTAAGTCTTCGGCTTTAATAAAGTTCGCATAAACTTTATAATTTTTATTCAGCGTTCAGTATGCTTTTACGCACCGCTTTGCGTTAAACTTTCCAATAAACAAAATTTTTTAAAAAACGCTTGACACGAGGTGTAAAATCAAGTACAATCTTAACCGTCGCATTTGCGACTCAACAAAGGTTTACCGGTCAAGCTTCGGGGTGTAGCGCAGTTTGGTAGCGCACCTGCTTTGGGAGCAGGGGGCCGGGGGTTCGAATCCCTTCACCCCGACCAAAAACACCCACTCAGCGTAACGCTGTTTTTTAGGCCCTGTGGTCAAGCGGTTAAGACATCGCCCTTTCACGGCGGTAACAGGGGTTCAAATCCCCTCGGGGTCACCATTACCCGCACCTTTGCGTGCGCGGGCCTTTAGCTCAGTTGGTCAGAGCGGTCGGCTCATAACCGATTGGTCCGGGGTTCGAGTCCCTGAAGGCCCACCACATTTTTTGGCCCGGTAGTTCAGTTGGTTTAGAATGCCAGCCTGTCACGCTGGAGGTCGAGGGTTCGAACCCCTTCCGGGTCGCCAATTGCATTTTCTGCTGGTGTAGCTCAATTGGCAGAGCAGCTGATTTGTAATCAGCAGGTTGTAGGTTCGAGTCCCATCACCAGCTCCACAGTATGGATGGGTTCCCGAGTGGCCAAAGGGAGCAGACTGTAAATCTGCCGCGGAACGCTTCGGTGGTTCGAATCCACCCCCATCCACCACAATTTATCCGAAAACGCTGTATCCAAGCGCTTTCGGATTTTTTTGTTATAATACGGCTTCGACCTACGCTTAACCCGGTTAAGACGTTACAGCTTTAATAAATCTTTCAGGAATCAGCTGTACCTTGTTAAGCTTTAATAAATTTTTATGTATCAACTGTACCCTGTTAAGCTTCACTAAATCGAATAAAACCCGTTTGCGCATACGATGGAACAAAAGGCAAACAGCGCTTGCCGCACCGTCAAATGCCCGCTATTATTTTAATCAAGCGCTTTTTTATTGCCCTTTTTAAGTAGTTATATTATTTAATCATGTATCCCATGGCGACCTGAATGCTTTTCCCTTATGCTTAAGGAATACAGCGCCTTTCCAATGTGTCCCGTAGCGGCCTGAAAGCCTTTGAAACTTAATAGCATTGTCGCACAGCTTTCAATATGCCGTCTGTTTTTAAAGTTCAAGTCTCACGCATTGGATTTGTACCGCTCAGTTACAGTCCCCGCGCGAACAAGCTTTTTTATATTGAGCAGACACAAGATATTTTTCATGTCCCGTAACAGCAAAATGCTATGCTGCAAGTTTAACATCCCGCGAATTACTTATTAATTCGTTAGATCTCTTTTAGCGCGTCGTATAGGGCGCAGATAAAATTGCATTAAGCATAAGTTCATACTTGCCTTTCTGGTTTCTAATAAAAACATATCGTTAATTTAAAAGCCCATACAGTCAATGGAGTTGACACAAACCGTGTTGTATCATTTTTCAAAAATCGTATTAGAAAAACGCCGCGTAACGCGGCGCTGACTATGTATTTATTTGCAAAGCTGTAATTTACCACACTGCGCATAAGCGATAATTCAATTTATGCGTTGCTTTTATATAAGACTTTATATAAATTTATTCGCTTTAAAAGTTTATCGCTTTTGCTTATAGAAGCATGCTGTAAAGCGACAATTTGTTTAATTGATACGCGCTTTACGCGCCTTAAAACAGATGCGTTTCCCGCAGGCCTACGGGCTTATCCAGCACTTCGCTCATTATAACGGCGGTTTTAAGGCTGTTCGCCTGAAGGCCTTTTACGCATGCCGCGGCGCGGCTTTGCGGCTTTTCTTCCATTATAATTATTTCAGGCTTTTTAGGCTGCTTTAGGCTGGCGAAGCCAAATTCCGCTCTTTCAGCCTTGCCGCTTAAATCCTGCGGTTTAGCTGCAAGCGATTTATTCGCCAGCTTATTTTTAGCCCGCGCTTTATTTTTTTGCTCGTTTTCAGCCTGCGTTTTGCTTATCTCAGGCTTTTTTACCTGCGCGGCGTTTGCTTGTATTTGCTTAGCCTTTACCTGGTTTGCTTTGTTCGCAGGCTTCCCCATCGCGTTCTGCTGGCTGATCCTCTGCCTTATTTTGGAAATTATTGAAGTTATAATAAGCAGTACTATTAACGGCAATAACTCCTGCATTACTTGTCGCCTTCCTGATCCTTGCCGTTGGGTTCTGTTGTATCAGCCGATTTCGAGATTGCTTCGCGCATGGAAGTGTCCGCGGATACGTTCTTCAGGCGGTAATAGTCCATAACGCCTAATTTGCCGCTGCGGAGCGCGTCCGCCATAGCGAGCGGAACCTCGGCTTCCGCCGCGACGACCTTCGCGCGCATTTTCTGCACTTCGGCGCGCATTTCCTGCTCCTTGGCGACGGCCATGGCGCGTCTTTCTTCGGCCTTGGCCTGCGCTATACGCCTGTCCGCCTCCGCCTGATCCATCTGAAGCTGCGCGCCTATGTTGCGCCCGACGTCCACATCCGCAATATCTATTGAAAGTATTTCGTAGGCCGTGCCCGCGTCTAGGCCCTTGTCGAGCACTGTGCGGCTTATCTTATCCGGGTTTTCAAGAACCGCCTTATGCGTGCTTGAAGAACCTATAGTTGTAACTATGCCTTCGCCTACCCTTGCTATGATGGTTTCTTCTCCCGCGCCGCCTACGAGCTGCTGTATGTTGGTGCGCACGGTTACGCGCGCTTTTACTCTTAGCTCTATGCCGTCCATAGCCATGGCGGCTACCGGAGGCGTTTCTATTATTTTGGGGTTAACGCTCATCTGCACAGCTTCTAAAACATCTCTTCCAGCAAGGTCTATGGCGCAGGCCTGCTCAAACTTAAGCTTTATGCCCGCCTGCTGCGCTGATATAAGCGCTTTTATAACGCGTTCTATGTCGCCGCCTGCCAGAACATGCTTTTCAAGCTGGTTAAGCTCTACGTTAAGGCCCGCCTTGCTCGCCGTTATAAGGGCGTCCGCCATGCGGTGAGGCGATATGCGCCTTAAGCGCATGCCTATGAGCATGCCAATGCTAAGAGGTACTCCCGACGCCCTCGCGCGCACCCACACGCCGACAGGCACGTAGCGCATAAATACAACTATTAACAGTATTACTGCAAGTATAATTACTCCAAGTAAAATTTCAGACATTTTTTCCCTCCTCTGAGCGCTCGACTAAAAGCCTAGCACCATCCGCTTGCTTAACTTTTATTTTTATACCCTTGGGAATGAACTCCCCTCCGGTAACAACGTCAACGCTTTCGCCCGCTATGCTGGCTTTTCCGCTCGGACGAAGCGGGGTGATGCTTGTGCCTTCCTTGCCTACAAGGCTGCTCATGTCTTCAGCGGCGCTGTACCCCTCTTCTTTAGTTGAAGAGCTTTTAAGTATAAGAGGAGATTTTGACATTTTCCCCCTGCTTGTTGATCGAATGGCCATGGTAACGGCTAAGGCAAGAAGCGCTATCGCTACGAGCAGCACCCCAAGCCCGGCAAGCGCTCCATGCTGGCGCCACGCTATTACAACGCCTATTATCATAAATATAAGGCCTGAAATGCCCGGTACGCCTATGCCCGGCATATAAAATTCTATAATGAATAATACAGTCGCGACCAAAAGGCATATTATAATGGAAATATTTTCCGCGATGAATTCCATTCCTATCTCTCCTTTACGAACGCATATGAGCATAACGATTTACAAGCTCATACTTAATGTTCTGTTTTATTTTAGCATATGCCGCTTAATCATTCAAATAAATTGTATTATTTTTTTAAGCTCAAAAAAATCCCGCTCGAAGGTATCCGCAAGGGCGGGATTGTATATAAGCGCCGCTGGATGGTAAAGCGGGAAAAGCGTATAGTTTTTATACTTAAGTTTTTTAGCGTGGCATGCGCCAACGCTTGCTTTATTCCCCATAAGCGCTTTAAGCGGCGTGTTACCAAGCGTTACTATTACTTCAGGGTTAATTATTTCTATTTCTTCAAGCAGAAACGGGAGCATAAGCGCTATTTCTTTTTTATCGGGCGGTCGGTTGCTCACGGTGCCTTTAGCGCTTACCCTCGTAGGGCGGAACTTGACCGCGTTTGTAATATATATTTTTTCTCTTTTAAGGTTAATTTTATATAAAATGCCGTCCAAGTTCTTTCCCGCCCTGCCGACAAACGGGCGGCCCTGAAGGGTTTCTTCCTTACCGGGCGCTTCGCCTATAAACATTACCCGGGCGTTTAAATTCCCTTCCCCTGAAACAGGGGTTTTATCGGGGTTCATTACTAAGACGGCTTTTTTTATTCTTTCGTTTAATTGTATAATGTCAGGGCTTGCCATTTAATTCCTCAAGCTTTTTTTGTATAAGCTGCATGTCCTCCCACGCGAGTCGCTTTTTGCTTTCATCCCGCAAAAGCGCGGCAGGGTGAAAAGTAGGCATGAACCACACGCCCTTTATGTTTATCCACTTCCCGCGCATTTTTGTTATAGAGCCGGCGGGCGCTATTGTGTTTTTAAGCGCGACAGAGCCCATAATTACTATTATTTCAGGCCTCACAAGCGCGAACTGCGCGCGCAGAAACGGCTTGCACGCTTCTGCCTCATCGGGCATAGGGTTGCGGTTCTGAGGAGGTCTGCACTTTACTACGTTGCATATGTATACGTCCTTCCTGTCTATGTTTATCGCCGCAAGCATTCTGCTTAAAAGCTGCCCCGCAGGGCCTACGAACGCGACGCCCTGCAAATCTTCCATTTTGCCGGGACCCTCGCCTATTATCATAATATCGGCGTCGGGGTTTCCCTGCCCCGGAACCTTTTTTGTAATGCCTGAATGCAGCGGGCAGGCCTTGCATGAATTTATGCCGCTGTACAATGTTTCCCAGGAAGTTTTTATCATCTTACGTCTAAATTTAATATGGTGGAATGTATGTCCTGCCTGAGCCAGTTGCCAAGGCTTATAAGTAAAAGAACCAAAACAAGTATAACTATTACGCCTATTATTATAAGAAAAAAGTCCGACATGCCCGCCGCAAAGCGCATGCGGTCCTCCTGCTCCTCCACTTCATCCTGCAGGTCGTACAGCTCTTCGTCTATATCGCTATTATGCCACATATTATCACCTTTATTAAAGCGCTCATATATTCAGCGGTTCTTCTTTTCTGCCTGTAAGACGCCCTGTTTTGTTAAGACCCGAAAAATTCTGCTGCCGCAGCGCTTCGTAGAGCACGATAGCCACGGAGTTTGAAAGGTTAAGCGAGCGAGTGTCCCCCAGCATAGGTATTCTGAAGCTTAAATCGTAATATTTTCTAAGCAGCTGCTCAGGCAGCCCCGCGTCCTCCGGGCCAAAAACAATATAATCGTCTTTTCCGTAAACAACGTCCGCATAGCAGTTTTCAGCCTTAGTGCTTAAAAAGCGGTACGAAGCTCCGCGCGAATAGCTTAAAAAGGCGCTCAGGCTGTCGTGCACTTTGAGCTTCAAGTCAGGCCAGTAGTCAAGCCCGGCGCGCCTTACATGCTTATCGTCTATTGAAAAGCCGAGCGGCTTTATAAGGTGCAGCACCGCTCCCGCAGCAACGCAGGTTCTGGCTATATTGCCTGTGTTCTGTGGTATTTTGGGGTTGTACAATACCACATTCATATTTTTCCTCCTTTGCCTTTTCAAAAAGACTAAGAAAGAGTATACTGTAATAGAAGAAATATTGCAACTGGGAGGATTTAAAATGAAAAAACCTATTCTTGTAGTTTTAGCGGCCGGCGTGGGCAGCCGTTTCGGCGGTCTTAAGCAGATAACGCCTTTTGGTATGCACGGCGAGGGCATAATCGATTATTCCCTTTATGACGCTCTCCAGGCAGGCTTTGAACGCGTAGTTTTTATAGTAAACAAAAAAATCAAGGACGACTTTCACGATTTTATAGGCAAGAACATAGAAAAGCATATGGAAGTAAGCTACGCCATGCAGGAGCTTGACAAGCTTCCCGACGGCCTCGTCCCCCCAAAAGAAAGAACCAAGCCCTGGGGCACGGGCCACGCGGTTCTTTGCGCAAGGGATCAGATAGACGCTCCTTTCTGCGTAATAAACGGCGACGATCTTTACGGCAGGAGCGCTTACGAGCAGATTTACAATTATTTAAGCGGGGAGCCTAAGGACGGCGAATACGCCATGGTTGGCTTTGAGCTTGGCAAAACGCTTTCGGACTACGGCTATGTGTCCCGCGGCGTGTGCAACGTAACGGAAGACGGTTACCTGAGCAGCATAATAGAGCGTCTGCATATAATTTCATCGGTGGACGGCCCGCTTTACACGTTGGACGGCAAGAGCTACACTCTGCTTCCCGCTGAAACCACGGTTTCCATGAACATGTGGGGCCTTACGCCTGATTATCTCGACTACCTTGACGAGCGTTTCGGCAAGTTCTACAAGGAAGCCATGGCGACTAACCCCGCGAAGGCGGAATACCTGCTGCCCAACATCGTAGGCGACCTGCTTAAGGAAAACAAGGTAAACGTAAAAGTGCTGCACTCAAAGGATAAGTGGTACGGGGTTACCAACGCTTCAGACACTCCTCTTGTAAAAAGCGCGCTTAAGAAAATGACCGATGAAGGCATATACCCTGACGGCCTCTGGAAATAAGCGCTTAAAAAGTTTTATTTAATTTATTCCGCGTTTTAACGCATGGCGCGGCCTGATGAATTGTAAAATCTTCTGCCGCAGGTTGAAAACCGGCGTGTTGTTTGCTATTATCGTTTCATCAGGGAGGCCTTGTATTTGGAATGCGTTTAACAGCTTCGCTTTACACGATTTATATGGGGCTTTAAAGCTCCTATGACGGCCCGTACAGGGCAGAAAGGAAAGAAATGAACAATAAAAATTATTATTTAAAAAGGCTTATTACCTTATTTATTGCAGTTGTTATGGTTATTCCTGTCGTTATGGCGTCGGAAGTCCCTGCTGCGCCTAAAGCGACCGACGCTCCGTCAACAGTTGCAGTAACAGAAGAGACCCCGGCTACGGCAACGCCCGTGCCGCTTTTAGGGTTTACGCCAGTCGAGGTTAAAAATCCTGATGAAATTTACACGGCTGTTAAGCTTCCCGGCCTCGATTACACCGTTTACGCATTTAACGACGTAAAAGGCGTAACCCAGTTCAGAGTTTACGGCGTTTACAACAATAAAACCGGCTACTTCCCTGTAAACGTTACGGCGGGCGAAGAATACGAGGAAGGCATGCCCCTGCAGTTCGCGTTCGCAGGCAACGAGCCTGTAAAAGATAAACAGGAAGACGCGGGCAAAGCGGTTATTCCAAAAGAAAACGTCATTATACCAGGCGGCTTCAGCCCCGCGCGTACGCACGGCCTTGTATATGTAGAGAACCTTTTCGGCACCAAGGAATACAGAGCCTACGCTTCATATGACAACATCAATTTCCTGTATCTGCCTACTAAAAACAGCAGGCCGAGGCAAGGCGCCCTGGGACGCGTGCCTGAAGACATGCTTTCAAGAGCCAAGATAGCGGGCGAAAAGAACTTCGCAGTTCCTGAAGACCTTAAAGACGGCTTTGCAGAGCTTGTATGCGTTAAAACAGCGGACAAT
Organism: uncultured Oscillospiraceae bacterium; assembly: GCA_964518875.1. Taxonomy (GTDB): domain Bacteria; phylum Bacillota; class Clostridia; order Christensenellales; family Aristaeellaceae; genus DTU024. The sequence continues at coordinate 46,308 of CAZFHI010000010.1, read as the reverse complement.
AAAGACATCGTCGTTTCCACAGACTTCCCTGAATTAAACGCAGGAGAAATAAGGGCGCTTGCAGCTAAGCCCGTAGTTATATACACCACGGCGCCCATAAACAACAACTACGTTGATGAAGAAAAAAAGACCGCGGCTCAAAGGAACCACGAGCTTAACACCAAGGAAGAAATAAAGCAGATACAGGCAAAGCTTAACGAGCTTGGCTATCAGGCGGGCGACGTGGACGGCATAGTCGGCAGCAAAACAGTCGCCGCGATAAAAGCTTTCCAAAAATTAAACGGACTTTCACAGGACGGCATAGTCGGCAAGCTCACCTGGGCGAAGCTTTTCGCAGACGCGCCTGCAACATCGGCGCCCACTCCGCAGCCCACCGATAAGCCGGAGCCTGAAAAAATAGGCGAGCCTTATTTCGCTGTTGTAAAAACCTCAGGCGGAAACCTTAACGTATGGAAGTCCCCCGAAGTCATAGGCAAGAACTCCAAGGTAAACGGCGTCGCTTCACTTAAAAACGGCGCAGACATTGGCATGGTTCAGGAATACAAAGGCGGATACGCGGAGCTTCTCGACGGCACCGGATATGTAAGAACCGGATACATCGCCAAGAAAGCAAACGCGCCCGCTCCCAAGCCGCAGCCAAGCCCCACAGAAAAACCGGAGCCTGAAAAAAAAGGCGAGCCCTATGCGGCGATAGCCAGTACATCAGGCGGCGACCTTAACATTTGGAAGTCTCCCGAAGTCATAGGAAAGAACTCCAAAATAAACGCGCTTTACTCCGTTAAAGACAAGACCGATTTAGGCATGGTTCAGGAATACGAAGGCGGATACGCGGAAATTCTGGATGAAAAAGGCGGCTTCGTAAGAACAGGCTACATAAAGAAAAAGTAAAAGGCTTAATATTAAATTGTTAAGCTGAGCATAAGAATATAAGTAAAAGCCCGGTCTTCGAGGCCGGGTTTTTTGTATGCGTTTTTGCGTTCGCTGCTAAGTTCATATTAATTTTTCCATATGAACTTTCCGCTTGCGCAAATACGCTTTCTTCTATCTAAGGCGGCATAAAAATAAATTTATGTTCCGGCAAAATACTTATAAAAAAGGCGCGCCGCGATTAATAATCAATACGCTGCCAAAGCGTAAAGACACGCTCAAAACTATGATTATTCGAGTAGAATCAGGCGTAAATTATACGCTGATTTTAAGTCCTGATTATTTCTAAAACATGCCGCAAAAACATTTTTAAAAGGGTTGACAGCCCCCGTGCATTATGCTAATATAACTCTTGCGCCGCAGGAACGGCGGTAACGCCGCCAAAGCAAGCGGCATCAGGCCGCACAAGAGCGGCAGTAACGCGGGGTGGAGCAGCTGGTAGCTCGTCGGGCTCATAACCCGGAGGCCGTGGGTTCGAATCCCTCCCCCGCAACCATTTTTTTGGCGGCGTAGCTCAGTTGGCTAGAGCATTCGGTTCATACCCGGAGTGTCGTAGGTTCGAGTCCCACCGCCGCTACCAAAATTTTTATACATTCGACCGCCTTGATTTAAAGGCGGTCTTTGTTTTTGGTATAAAACGCGCATTATTGAACGCTGAATAACGCTTATTTTAATTTAAAACATACAAGATAAATATTTTTAGGCAAAGCTTTAAAAAAGCATAACGGCGCTGTGTCTTATAAACAAAGCGGGGGCATAGGGAAGACACTAATTAATGTAATAGAAATAAGCGACACGCTATGGTCGCGGTATATTGCTGCGCAATGTATTTTTTTGATCGTAAGCGGTCAATCAAAAACGCCCCTTGGCAAGGGAGCTTTGTCGGCGCTCTGAGCGTAGCGGCTTATACTTACTGGTTATACCGACTGAATAAGCTGCAAACAAAAAGAAACGTTTATTTTTCATGGTTTGTGTTAAGTTATTCATAGTATATTTTTATATAAATCAGCTTATTACTTATATGAATATTTTAAAGCGCGGTTTCGCGCTGTAAGTTTCTATATAAAAAAATACCCCGCCTTTATAAAGCGGGGCGTCGCGTAATTTTCTTTACGCGAACTTAAGTTCAAGCTCCATATCGCTTACCTTAGAAACGGTGTAATATACGGAGCAGTATTTCTCGGCCAAATGAGCGGCCTTGGTAAGCTTTTCTTCGCTTTCGCCGTTTGTTATGGTCATGGCTATTTTTGTTTTTATAAGGTGCGCGGGCTCCTCGTCTCTCTTTGTTCCTTCTATCTGAATGTCCACGCTTTCAAAGCCCACGCGCATCTTCCTTACTATTGAAAGAAACGTAGCGTAGAAGCATGCCCCTAACGCGCCTAAAAGCAGCTCGTAGGGCATAGCCTCCCCTTCGTGCGAGCCTACGCCTACTTTGACCTTTTCGCCTGTAAGCGTACCGCTGAAATTGTTTGCAAACTGCATTGAAACCTTTGTAACTTCCATATTTTCCTCCTGTTTATTTATTCAACACCATTCAGGTTCTTCCCAAAGCATTGTTTCGTTTTTCTCAAGGCTTTTCCGCACGTCTATTATTCTCTGGTTGCGGCTGCCTTTATAAAGCAGATCCAGCGAGCGCTCCGCCAGTACGAACCTGCCGTCAACTACGCAGTCAAGCTGTTTAAGAAGGCGCCGCACGTGCTTTTTTTCGCTTTTTAATATATCTTCAAAAAGGTAGCCTGTGTACAGCCACACATCAAGCCCGCGTTTTTTTGCCGCTTGAGCTAACTCAAGGCAGGCTTCAGGCTGTAGCAGCGGCTCGCCGCCTGTAAGCGTTATGCCTTTTAGAAGCGGGTTTTTCTGGAACTCCTTTGCTATATCCTCCGTTTCACCCATGAACCCTCCGTTTATGTCATGGGATTCAGGGTTATGGCAGCCAGGGCAGTCGTGAGGGCAGCCCTGCAGAAACACCGCCAGGCGTATGCCCGGCCCATCCACAATGCTGGATTTTTCTATGCCGAAAAGCCTTACATGCATATTATACCCCCGCGCGCGCCCTTATAAACTATGCTTTACGCGGTCGCGCTCTTCCGAGCGCTTGCTGTTGTTGAACCTGTCGAGCGTTCCTACAAGATAGCCTGTAATCCTGCGTATGCGCTCGAAGCTTTGCCCGTCCTCCGTCCTTCCGCATTTCGGGCAGAAGTCATTTATAATGCCATTATATCCGCATACGGGGTCCCTGTCCACGGGATGGTTTATGGAGCCGTAGCCGACGCCGCTGTCGTGCATGCAGCGTATAACGCTTTCAAAGGCTTCAAGGTTTTTGGTGGGGTCGCCGTCCATCTCTATATATGTTATATGCCCGGCGTTCGTAAACGCGTGGTAGGGCGCTTCCAGACGTATCTTGTCGTAGGCGCTTATAGGGAAGTAAACGGGTATGTGGAACGAATTTGTATAGTAATCCCTGTCCGTAACGCCTGGTATTACGCCGAACCTGTTTTTATCTATGGCGACGAAGCGGCCGGAAAGGCTTTCCGCTGGAGTTGCTAAAAGCGAAAAGTTAAGGCCTGTTTCTTCTGAAGCCCTGTCTGTGAATTCACGCATACGGCCTATTATTTTAACGCCTAACTCCTGCGATTTTTCGCTTTCGCCGTGGTGGAAGCCCGTGAGAGCCTTGAGCGTTTCCGCAAGCCCTATGAAGCCTATGGAAAGGGTGCCGTGCTTAAGCACTTCTCGCACCTCGTCGTCCCATTTAAGCTTTTCAGAGTCCAGCCACACGCCCTGGCCCATAAGAAAAGGGAAATTATACACCTTTTTTCTCGCCACCACTTCAAAGCGTTCAAGCAGCTGATCCTTTACAAGCTCCATTTTTTCATCCAGCATGGCGAAAAATTTATCTGTATCTTTTTCAGCCAGTATGCCAAGGCGCGGCAAATTTACAGACGTAAATGAAAGGTTGCCGCGGCCATAGGCTATCTCCCTTGTTTTATCGTAAACGTTGCCCATTACTCTCGTGCGACATCCCATGTACGTGGTTTCCGTTTCGGGGCGTCCCGGCTTGTAGTACTTAAGATTAAAAGGCGCGTCCATAAAAGAAAAGTTTGGGAAAAGGCGCTTCGCCGAGCACCTGATCGCAAGGCGGAACAAATCGTAATTAGGGTCGCCGGGGAAGTAGTTTACGCCCTCTTTAACCTTGAATATCTGTATAGGGAATATGGGCGTCTCGCCGTTTCCAAGCCCCGCCTCCGTAGCGAGCAGCAGCTCTCGCATAACAAGACGGCCCTCAGGGGAAGTATCCGTGCCGTAGTTGATTGACGAAAAAGGCACTTGCGCGCCGGCGCGGCTGTTCATGGTGTTTAAATTATGAATTATTGCTTCCATGGCCTGGTATGTCGCGCGCGCTATTTCCTTGTCGGCGTATTTTTTAACATTGTCTATAAGCTGGTTAAGCTTTTCTTCAGGCGCTGTGTTTTTTAACTTTTCAAGCAGAAAATTTCTAAACTCGCTCTGCTCTTCCATTTGAGGCGCAAGCCCAAGCTCCTCCGCTTCCTTAAGCAGTCCATTTACTTTTTCTTCCGCGTCTGAAACATCGTATTCAACGTCCAAAAAGCGCGCTAAGTTGTCGCGGTAGAATTTTTTATAGCTTTTGCGAACGCCTAGAGCCATGCCGTAGTCAAAGGCGGGTATGGCCTGTCCGCCGTGCTGGTCGTTCTGGTTTGCCTGTATCGCGATAGCGGCAAGGGCCGCGTAGCTTTGTATGCTGTTCGGTTCGCGCAGCACGCCGTGGCCTGTTGAAAAGCCGTTTTTAAATAGCTTAAGCAAATCTATCTGGCAGCATGTTGTGGTAAGAGAATAAAAATCCAAGTCGTGTATATGTATGTCTCCGTCCTCGTGCGCCTTGGCGTGCTCCGGCTTTAGCATGTACAGTTTGTAAAAATGCTTCGAGCCCTCGGATCCGAATTTAAGCATCGCACCCATGGCGCTGTCGCCGTCTATGTTGGCGTTTTCACGCTTTACGTCCGCGTCAGCGGCGTCTTTAAAAACTATGTCCCTGTACGTCTTCATAAGGCGGCCGTTCATTTCGCGCGCCCTGCTGCGCTCGGCGCGATAAAGTATGTACCTTTTGGCGGCCTCGGCGCAGCCTTCTTTTATGAGCGTTTTTTCTACTATATCTTGTATTTCCTCAACCGTAGGGGCGGCGGAAGCATTTTTGTTTATTTCCTGTACCGCTTTCCGCTTAAGCCTTGAAGCGCGGGCCTTGGCGTTTTCCTCGTTTGAAGCTATAAACGCTTTTTCTATCGCCGCTTCTATTTTACTCTCGTCAAACGGCGCCTGCCTGCCGTCGCGCTTTATGATAACTGTTACAGCCATGTGGGCAACCTCCTGAACTTTATTTCAGGCTGATTATATATGCCCTCCATGCGTCTGTCAATACATTAAGCACAAAATATTGTGCATTTATAAAAAAATACCACCATATATAGTGGTAAAGTCATTTTGTTACAGTTCTATTAAAGGGTCCTTGTCGCGCCGCCTGTATATTACGAATTTAGACCCTATTACTTGAACCGGTTTTGCGTTTTGTTTTTCGCAAAGCATAAGGCAGGCTTCCTTAGCGCTTAAAGGCGCGTTCTGCTGCACCGAGCACTTGATAAGCTCCCTTGCGTTAAGCAGATCGTAAACTTCTTTTATAGTGGCGTCTGTAACGCCGTCCTTGCCTATATAAAGCACCACGGGCAGACCGTTAGCCATAGACCTTAGCTTCGCCCTGTTTTTTGAACTTAATTCCATTTGTTTCTCCTATTCTATAAAGTCGAACGCTACGCTGCCCACCTGCACGCTGTCCCCCTCGCGGCATCCCGCTTCCCTCAGCGCGTCTATAATGCCGCTCGTTTTGAGCGTTTTCTGGAACCACTGCATGGATTCGTAGTCTGAAAAGTTTACGGAAGCTATAAGGCTTTCGACCGACGGGCCGGAAACCGCATATTCGTTTTCTCCCGTCTTTTCAACTTCAAAGCCCTGCGCCGCTTTTTCGTCTATAACAATTTCCTCGTCAAATTCCTTTACGGGCTCCATTTTAGACAGCAGCTCCAGCGTTTTACCAAGCAGAGCGTCAAAACCCTTGTTTTGCGCGGCGCTTACGGGAATGACGGGAATATCCCCCGCCACTTCTTTTATGCGCGGCAGGTTCTCTTCCGCGTTTGGCAGGTCCATCTTATTCGCAGCTATTATTAAGGCGCGTTTATCAAGACCGCCGTATTTTTGAAGCTCCTTGTTTATAAGGCGGTAGTCGCTCACAGGGTCCCTGCCTTCCATGCCTGAAGCGTCCAGCACATGTATAATAAGCCTTGTGCGTTCTATGTGCCTTAGAAAGTTAAAGCCAAGGCCCGCCCCCTCGCTCGCGTTTTCTATAAGCCCCGGTATATCCGCCATAACAAAGCTTTTCCCATCGTAAGCGCATATGCCAAGGTTAGGGCTTAGCGTTGTAAAGTGATAAGGCGCTATTTTGGGCTTCGCCCTTGTTACAACAGACAGTATGCTGCTTTTGCCGACGTTTGGAAAGCCCACCAGGCCTACGTCCGCAATGGTTTTAAGCTCCAGTATAAACTCTCTCCTCTGCGTTTTTACGCCCGGCTTTGCAAAGTTAGGCGCCTGCCTTGTAGGCGTTGCAAAGCGCGCGTTGCCAAAGCCGCCGCGCCCGCCGTGAAGCAGCACCTTTTTTTTGCCTTTTTCAGACATATCCGCGGCTATTTTGTTTGTCTGCTTGTCTATTACAACCGTTCCTAAAGGAACGGGTATAATTAAATCCTGTCCGGACTTGCCCGTTCTGTTGTTGCCGCCGCCTGGCGCTCCGTCCTCCGCGCTGTAATTTTTTTTATAACTGAAATCCAGCAGGGTATGCAAATTAGCGCTTGCCACAAGCACTATATCGCCGCCGCGCCCGCCGTCGCCGCCGTCCGGTCCGCCGTTTACAACGAATTTTTCCCTATGGAACGAAACCCCTCCGTTCCCGCCGTCGCCGGCCTTGAACGTTACATTCGCCCTGTCTACAAAGGATGCCATAAAATACCTCCTAACACCGAATAGATTTTAGCATTTTTTCCTTTTTTTTGGAAGCTCGCGCTGTTTGAACGACAGGCTGTAAGCGTGTATAATGTAATTGTTACTTTTGCGTAACACTTATTTTCATTATAAATAAAGGAGATTTTATGAAAAAATTAATCGCGTTAGTGCTTTCAATACTTATGGCGCTTCCGGCGCTCGCAACCGCGCAAAATACGGCGCCTGAAAAAACAGCAAGGGAATCCTTTATAGAGGACTATCTTTCGCAAGCAAAGTCCCTGTATGACGCTGCAAACGGCAGGCTGCAGCCCGCGCATTACGCAGGCGACAAATACCTGTGCAAAAACTTCACCGTATACGTTTTTACTGAAGCTAAAGAAAAGTACCGTATGGCTGAACTTCCTGACGTAGAGCTTTGCATACCGAACAATCTGCCTAGGGAGCAGTCCAAGCCCTACCAGTACGGCATAGAGTGGGAACAGGTAGAGCCTGACGAGGGGAACCCCTTTGTAGTCGCCGCACAGTTTAAGTATGACAAGGAGCTTTCCAAAAAGGAAAACAAGCAAAAGGCCCGCGAATTCATGCAGCAGGTCCAAAAGGGCGATTATTTCCAGATGAGCGCCGACTACTACTATGGCGTTGGCGCGCACAGCCTTATATTCACAGAGGATTACAACCCTGAAAGCGACAGCGTTTTATGGACGGATTCCAACATGAAGGGGCAAAAGAAAAACGGCATACGCTACGGCCTGCCGCAATACGACGCCAAAAAGAAGATAGACTGGTTTGTAGACGCCTTCTGCCACAGAGGCAGAGGAGCCACGCTTTACAGGCTCAGGGAAGACATTATATTTAAATAATGGGCAAATTTATATTAAAGGCTCCGTTTTCACCTACGGGCGACCAGCCGGAAGCGATAGAAGCCTTAAGCCGCGGCGTATTAAACGGGTTTGAGCGTCAGACGCTTCTTGGCGTAACGGGCTCCGGCAAAACGTTCACCATGGCGCACGTTATAGAGCGAGTACAGAAACCGACGCTCGTAATAGCGCACAACAAAACGCTCGCGGCGCAGCTCTGCAGCGAGTTCAGGGCCTTTTTCCCCGACAACGCCGTTGAATACTTCGTTTCCTATTACGACTACTATCAGCCGGAAGCCTATATAGCTTCAAGCGACACGTATATAGAAAAGGACGCCTCCGTAAACGACGAGATAGACAGGCTGCGGCACAGCGCCACGGCGGCGCTATATGAACGTAACGACGTTATAATAGTAGCCTCCGTAAGCTGCATATACTCTATGGGCGACCCTTCTGAGTACGAGGGGCAGATGGTATCTCTGCGCCCCGGCATGCGCATGAGCCCTGAGGAGTTGGCTGAAAAGCTTGTGGAGATACAATATAACAGGAACGACATAAGCGTTGAGCGCGGCAACTTCCGCATAAGAGGGGACGTTTTTGATATTATACCCGTTGGCAGCAGGGAAAACGGCGTGCGCGTTGAATTTTTCGGCGACGAAATAGACCGCGTTTCGGAGTTCCAGCTTGCGACAGGCGAAGTATTGATGAGCGTGAACCACATATCCATATACCCCGCCTCCCACTACGTTTCAAACATAGAAGGGCGCGAAGACAAGATAAAAGAAATAGAGCGGGACATGGAAAAGCAGGCCAAGAGCTTTAAGGAGCAGGGGCTTTTAATAGAGGAGCAGCGCATACGCCAGCGCACTCGCTACGACATAGACATGCTGCGGGAGATAGGCTTTTGCAGCGGCATAGAAAATTACAGCAGGTATTTTGACGGCAGGAAGCCGGGCGATCCCCCGTATTCCCTTATTGATTATTTTCCAAAGGACTTTCTGTGCATAATAGACGAAAGCCACGTTACCATACCGCAGATAAGAGGCATGTACTTTGGCGACAGGGCAAGAAAGGAAGAGCTTGTGCGCTACGGCTTCAGGCTCCCTTCCGCGTTTGACAACAGGCCTTTAACGTTCGACGAGTTTAACGAAAGGATAAAACAGGTTATATACGTATCCGCCACGCCCTCCAGCTACGAAACAGATACGTCCCGTCAGATCGTCGAGCAGATTATACGCCCGACAGGATTGCTTGACCCTAAAATAGAAGTGCGCCCCGCCACAGGCCAGGTTGACGACCTTATAGGCGAAATACGCGGGGAAACGGAAAAAGGCTTCCGTACGCTCGTTACCACATTAACCAAGAAAATGGCGGAAATGCTTACGGACTTTCTTCGCGAAAACGATATACGCGTGCGCTACCTCCACTCCGACATAAAAACCCTTGAAAGAATGCAGCTCATACGCGATCTGCGCTTAGGCAATTATGACGTGCTTGTTGGAATAAACCTCCTGCGCGAAGGGCTTGACCTGCCCGAAGTAGCGCTTATAGCGATACTTGACGCAGACCAGGAAGGCTTTCTGCGCTCTGAAACTTCCCTGATACAAACCATGGGAAGAGCGGCGCGCAACACTCAGGGGCACGTAATAATGTACGCGGACAAGCCCACAGGCTCTATGCTGCGCGCCATAGACGAAACCAACAGAAGACGCAGGATACAGGAAAAGTACAATAAAAAACACAACATAACGCCAAAAAGCATACAGTCAAAAATACACGAGCTTATAGCCATAAGCCGCGATTCTGAAATTTACGAGCGCGAGGGCATGCCCGAGGAAGAACGTCTTGAGCTTGTTAAAAAGCTTGAGGACCAGATGCTTTCAGCGGCAGGAGAATTAAACTTCGAGCTTGCGGCAAAGCTGCGCGACCAGGTATTCGACCTGAAAGGAGAAAAGCCGTTCGAACGCCAGCAGCCGCTCCCAACGCGCCGAAGAACAAGCTCAAGAAAGTCGCATAAGAGGTAGAGGCTGCGCTTTTTTAATAAGCCGTTTACATGGCCACAAGGTATTTTATTATAATAAAACAATAAAACAGCTTGAACACATAAAAGTAAAATGCTATAATGCAAAAAAACCGGAGGTTAATTATGAGCAAATTTCTTAAAGAATTTAAAGAGTTTGCAATGAAGGGCAACGTTATAGACATGGCGGTAGGCGTCATAATAGGCGGTGCCTTCGGCAAAATAGTCACAAGCCTTGTAAACGACATTTTTATGCCGCTTATAGGCCTTATTACAGGCGGCACGAACGTAAGCGGCCTGTTCCTGCAGCTTGACGGAGGCGAGGTTCAGTACGCGAGCATAGACGCCGCCAAGGAAGCGGGCGTAGCGACCTTTAACTACGGCATGTTTTTGCAAAACGTTATAGACTTCCTGCTTATAGCGCTCTGCATGATGATGTTTGTGCGCGGAATAAACAAGCTTAGGAAACCGGCGCCTGAAGCGCCCAAAAAAGAAGCCCGCAAATGCCCTTACTGCTTTGGCGAAATTGCGAATGAAGCCACGCGCTGCCCGCACTGCACAAGCGAGCTTCCAAGTCCAAAAAAAGCATGAAATATTCGCAGGTATTCTGGGATTTTGACGGCACGCTGTTTAACTCCTACCCCATTGTAGCTAAGGACTTTAAACAGGCGCTTGATAATTTTAAAATACCTCTGCCCGATGAAAGCGAGCTGCTGCGCCTTATAAAGACCACTTTAGGCGAAGCGGCTCTTTCTTTTACAGACGGAAATAAAAAATTGGCCGACGACATTCTTTCAGAGTACAAGCGTATAGCCTTGAAAAGAAACCCAGCGGATATACCTTTGTACAACGGAGCATATGAAGTTTTAAAAAGCGTTAAAGATAACGGCGGACAGAACTACCTTTTCACACACAGGGACAAAAGCGCCGTTTCAGCCCTCGCTTCAAAAAACGCGCTTGAATTTTTTAAAGACGTAATAACAAATGAAATGGGCTTTGCGCGCAAGCCGTCGCCTGACGCGATTAACTTTCTAATAGATAAATACGGCCTTAATAAAAATAAATGCTGCATGGTCGGGGACAGGCCTATAGATCTCGGCTCTGCAAAAAACGCTGAAATAGCGTCAGTGCTGTTTGACCCTGAAAACTATTACCCCGATTTTCCCTGCGACTGCCGCTTCGCTTCGTTCAGCCGCATGCAGCGCGCTTTGTTTGACAGCGCAATGTAAAATAGCTATAATTAAAATAGGATTGAATTTATAAAGGAGGCAGAATTATGCCATTAGTAACCAGTAAAGAAATGTTTAAAAAAGCCTATGAAGGAGGCTACGCCATAGGCGCGTTTAACGTAAACAACATGGAGATAATACAGGGCATCGTGGAAGGCGCCGAGATGGAAAAAGCCCCGCTTATACTGCAGGTGTCGGCAGGCGCCCGCCGCTACGCAAACCATGTATATCTTATGAAGTTAATAGAAGCGGCGGCAGAAACAAGCGGCCTTAACATAGTTGTGCACCTTGACCACGGCCCGGATTTTGAAACGTGCAAGGCCTGCGTAGACGGCGGATTTACCTCCGTAATGATAGACGGCTCGCATCTCCCCTTTGATGAAAACGTAAAGCTTACAAAGCAGGTCGTCGACTACGCGCACGACCACGGCGTAGTTGTAGAGGGCGAGCTTGGCCGCCTTGCAGGCGTCGAGGACGAGGTAAAGGTTTCCGCTGAGGATTCAAGCTATACCCGCCCAGAAGAAGTTGAAGAGTTCGTGTCACGCACAGGCGTTGACAGCCTGGCGATAGCCATAGGCACAAGCCACGGCGCGTTCAAGTTCAAGGGCGAGCCGAAGCTCCGTTTTGATATTTTGGAGGAAGTGGGCAAACGCCTTCCTAACTTCCCTATAGTTCTTCACGGCGCTTCAAGCGTTATACCTGAATACGTGGAAATGATAAACGAAAACGGCGGCCATCTTGAAAACGCCAAGGGCGTGCCGGAAGACATGCTGCGCAAGGCCGCGAGCATGGCGGTATGCAAAATAAACATAGATTCCGACCTGCGCCTTGCATTCACCGGCACAATCCGCAAGCACTTCACCGAGCATCCGGATCACTTCGACCCGCGCCAGTACCTCGGCGAAGCGCGCACGGCTCTGCGCGACATGGTGCGCCATAAGATAGTAGACGTGCTGGGCTGCAACAACAAGGGATGATTTAAAGCGTACGGGCGGGCTGTTTGCCTGCCCTGTTTTTCAGGAGGATATATGAGTAGTGAACTGCATGGCATAGTCGTCGTCGCGCAGGGCGGCGGCCCTACCGCCGTTATAAACCAAAGCCTTGTAGGCGTCGTGCTGGAAAGCCGCAAGTTCCAGCAGGTCTCAAAGGTTTACGGCGCCGTAAACGGCGTGAACGGCATAATAAACGAGCGTTTTTTAGATTTAACGCAGGAAACAACAAACAACCTTGAGCGCGTCGCAGGAACGCCTTCGAGCGCTTTAGGATCTACAAGGGATAAGCCTGACGCGAAATACTGCGAAGAGATATTCGAGGTATTCCGCATGCACAACGTGCGTTACTTTTTCTATATAGGCGGGAACGACTCTGCGGATACCGTGCGCATAGTAAACGAACAGGCGGAAAAATCCCATTACGAGTTCAGAGCCATACATATACCAAAAACCATAGACAACGACCTCGTGTTAAACGACCATACGCCGGGATATCCAAGCGCCGCAAGGTTCGTGGCGCAGAGCTTCATAGGCCTTAATCTGGATAACAGAGCGCTGCCCGGCGTGCATATAGGCGTCGTCATGGGGCGGCACGCCGGCTTTTTAACAGCCGCCTCCGCAATGGCCCAGAAATACCCCGACGACGGCCCGCACCTTATATATGTGCCGGAGCGGCCGTTTGTAATGGAAAAATTCTTAAACGAAGTAAACAGCGTTTACCAGCGCTTAGGCAGGTGCGTTGTCGCGGTATCTGAAGGCATACAGGACGAAAGCGGCACGCCAATACTTACCAAATACGTTGATCTTGGTTCAGACGCGCACGGCAACATACAGCTGAGCGGCACAGGCGCTCTTGGAGAGCTTCTCGTGCAGCAGATTAAAAACAACCTTGACGTAAACCGCGTAAGGAGCGACACCTTAGGTTATTTGCAGCGTTCGTTCATGGGCTGCGTAAGCGACGTGGACCAGAGGGAAGCAAGAGAGGTTGGAGAAAAATCCGCCCAGTTCGCCATATGGCACGATACCGACGGCAGCATAACCATAAGCCGCACAGGCTATTACTCTGTGGACTACCAGATACAGCCGCTTGAAAAAATAGCCGCGAAGACAAAGTACATGCCGGACGAGTTTATTAACGCGGAAGGCAACAACGTAACGCCCGCTTTTAAGTATTATCTGCAGCCGCTTTTAGGCTCCAACATGCCGGAAGCCAGTAGGCTGAGAGTTCCTGCGGCCCCTAAGATAAGGGAAAGCGCGGAAAAGTAATAATCAGCTTGTTAAGCGCCCGAAACGGGCGCTTTTTTTCTGGCGTTGTTTTTTAGCGCGCGGCGTTTACTAACCATGGCATGCTTCCGCACGCTCCCCGCAGGTCGTTCTTTTGGCGCGCGCGGCGTTTATATTAATCCGGGTAATTTACGCGTCTTTATGTTACGCGTTTTTTTAGCTCGCGCTTTTACAAATAATTTGTCAAAAGCCCTTGCTTTTTGGTATAATGTATTTGTGAGATTTTGTCCTCACGATCTATAATCAGGAGGAACTATGTCTAAAATTGCAGTTTTAACCAGCGGCGGCGACAGCCCCGGCATGAACGCGGCAGTTATGAGCGTCGCAAGAAGCGCCGCTCTGCTGGATATGCCCCTGATAGGCATTAAAAGGGGTTTCAACGGCCTTATAGGCAAATACCCGAACCCCGAAGACAATTACGTAGAGCTTTCGCTTAACCTTTTACTCGATATTGCGGATTTGCCAGGCACCTACCTCCGCACCGCGCGCTGCGTGGAGTTTAAGGAAGAGGAATACCAGAAAAAGGGAGCGGACTTTCTGCGTTCTCTTGACGTGCAGGGCCTTGTAGTAATAGGCGGGGACGGTTCGTTCCATGGCGCGCAGTCTCTGTGCAAGCAAGGCATAGCGTGCATAGGCATACCGGGAACCATAGACAACGACCTTGGCTACACGGAGATGTCCTTAGGGTTTGACACCGCCGTAAACGTCTGCGTTGAAGCCATACGCGCCATACGCGCGACAAGCCGCTCGCACGACAGGCCGCACGTTGTTGAAGTTATGGGCAGAAACTGCGGGGATATAGCGCTTACCGCGGCGCAGTCCACAGGATGCGAAATAGTAGTCGTGCCGGAAGTAAAAAACTGGGAAGTAACGGACGTCTCAAGGCGTCTTAACAATCTTATAGAAAAAGGCAACACAAGGGCCACGGTAGTCGTAGCGGAAGGCGCATGGCGCACCATGGCGGACTTTGACTATGTGTCCTTCCTTAAAGAAAGAGGCGTAAAGGGCGCCTATGAAGGCGAGCGCATAAACGCCGTTAACTTCGCAAGAGTGCTTCAGGCCATGGCGTCAAAGACCGGTACGAGCGTACGCGCCACAGTGGTAGGCTACACGCAAAGGGGCCACGCACCTACAGCGCGCGACGGCGCTTTCGCGTTTGAAGCGGGCGCTATGGCTGTAAACCTGCTTAAGCACAACATTTCAAACCAGGTTATAGGCGTAAGAAACGGCAGGACCTTCCATATGCCGCTTGATACTGCTCTTAACGCCAAGCCGCACTTTGACCGCCGCATGTTCAACATGGTAAACGCGCTTTAATACTCGAATTAACTAAACCCAATGTTTAACGAATATATAAAAATTGCACGGGGCGGGCTTTAAAGCGAAGCCCTTTGCTTATAAAAACAGGCTAAGCTTTAAGGCTTAGCCTGTTTTTATTTGGCTTAATATTTTATACACGCTTTAGCTTATTGCTTTGTTTGCGGCATGCGTTTTTTAGCGCCTTTATTATCCAAACAAAATTACCATTTTGAGTTTAATTAATTATTACGTTTTTCGCTCTTCATATTTAGCGCTTAATACAGCGGGAATGGTAATTTTAAATATGGACGATATGTTTTTAATAACCGTTTCCTTGTCCCTGTTAACAGGCTTTTTCGCCCACTCGATTATCATTCCCGCGGAAGCTTCGGTATAAAATTCCGCCAGGAACTGCTTAAACTCAGGGGCTATATGAACCTTCATATTAGCTTCGCTTGAATCTATTACGCTGTATATTACAGAGAAAAGATCTTTATGAAAAAAGCGCTTTATTTCGCTGTATCCCATGGAATCCAGCGCGCCTATTATGATATAGCTGTTTTGTTCTGTATAGTCCATAATAAAGCATATGGCTTCCTCCGCGTTTACAATTAAGTCGAAGTTTTTTACTACCTCTATGGCCTCCTGGTCGAGGGTCCACTTTAAAAGATCGTATATATTTTTAAAGTGATAATAAAACGTTTTTCTGTTAACAGAGCATTCGGCTATAAGCTCGCTTACGGTAATTCTTGACAGCTCTTTTGTCTTCATGGCGTTTTTAAGCGCGTCGGATAAAGCCCGCTTTGTTTTTAAAGACTTTTCCGCGTTTGTCATCTTTAATTCCTTCCTAAAGCAAAAGATTATGTTTATTATACAGCTATCCTTAAAACGGCGCAACGAAGGCTCTTTGCTGTTTTATAAGAGTAATTTATAAACCTTAGCACGCCATGCTATGGCGTTAAGAGCCTTCTAATATTCAGCTTTCGGAATACTGCAGTTGCGCGCGCTTATTAAGCCAATCTATTTACAAGGTATACACAGCTTAACGCTGCTCTATACTGCACACATTATGCATATTGACCGTTTAATCATTCCTTCTTTTATTATAATATCATATATGTAAAGCAGCTTTTAAACGTCGGAGGATTAAAAAAATGCAGAATACGCAATACGATATAACCATGCGGACCCCCGTAGGAAACAGGTACGGCAGCATGTACGTTGAGGAAGATAACGGCAGGGTATGCGGAACGTTGCATATTTTAAAGCGCGGCAACAATTTTGCCGGCTTTACAGATAAGCGCGGCGCCATGCATATAAAAGGAAAAATCACAACCCTGGTACGCACATTTCCCTATGAGGGCGCGGGAAAAATATCAAAAGACAAAATAAACCTTACGCTTTTTTCAGGAAGCGAAAAATACAGCATTTCAGGGACGGCTTCAAAAGCGCCTTTACGCTAAAAGGATATGTTATGAAAAGATTTTATAAGGCTGTTGTAAAAAACCACAAAATAATAATAGTAGTTTTTATATTTCTGTCCGTTCTTGGTATTTTGCTGTACCCAAAGGTAAAAATAAATTACGATATGGCGGATTATCTGCCGCAGAGCAGCCCGTCCACGCTGGCGTTAAGCCTTATGGCAGAAGAGTTTGACGGCGGAATACCAAACGCGCGCGTTATGGTGCGGGACGTTTCCGTTCCCGAAGCGCTTGAATATAAAAAGAAAATATCAGAATGCGCGGGCGTTGCAAGCGTAATGTGGCTTGACGACGCGGAGAACGTGTTTAAGCCCCTTGAAACAATAGACGAGCATCTGCTTAATACATATTATAAAAACGGCGACGCGCTTTTTACGATTATAATTGAAGACGGCATGCAGGAAGAAGCCATAAATGCTGTAAGAGCTGTAATAGGAAGCGAAAACGCCATGACAGGCAACGCCGTCGTAACGGCCGTCGCCATTACGGGCACTATAATTGAAGTCGCTTTAGTAACGATAATAGCCGTGCTGTTCGTGTACCTTGTGCTTATAATTACCACGACTTCCTGGATGGAGCCGCTTTTAGTTATGGCGGGCTTAGCCGTCGCCGCCATTATAAACGCCGGCAGCAATATAATATTCGGAGAAATTTCTTTCGTTACAAACGCGGCGAGCGCTATTTTGCAGATAGCCGTTTCGCTCGATTATTCCGTATTCCTGATACACCGCTTTGAAGAGTGTCAGAAAGAAATAAGCGATCCTGAGGAAGCTATGGTGGAAGCCTTAAGCAAATCCGCAGGCTCCATACTTTCAAGCGGTCTTACGACAGTTATAGGCTTTATAGCGCTTATGTTCATGCAGTTTGGCATAGGCATGGACCTCGGGCGCGCGCTCGCAAAGGGCGTCGCTATAAGCATTATAACAGTGTTCGTGTTCATGCCGTCTATTATATTGTCAGCGAACAAAAAAATTAAAAGCACAAGGCACAAAAGCTTTCTGCCCGATTTCAAGGGCTTTGGCAGGCTTATATACCGCGCCATGCTTCCTATGGTTTGCATATTCGTTATAGCGGTCGTTCCTGGCTTTTTAGCGTATAACTCCAACGATTTTTACTACGGCTATTCCAACATATACGGCCCCGGCACGCAGCTTTACAGGGACACCGCGGCGATAGAACAGCGTTACGGCAAAAGCGATACATACGCCATAATGGTGCCTAAAGGCAGCGTTGCTATGGAGCAGAAGCTTTCATACGCTCTTAATAAAATACCTGAAGTAACAAGCGTGCTTTCCTATGTGGACACGGTCGGGGCGGAAATCCCTGTGGAGTTTCTTGACAGCGGCCTGCTCTCCCGGCTTGTTTCTAAAAATTACAGCCGCTTTGCCGTTACCGTTAACGCTGAACATGAAGGCGCCGCGACCTTTGAATTGATAGAACGCATGCGCGACACCGTAAACAGCTTTTTCCCCGGCGCGTACTTCATGACGGGAAACGGCGTTACGTCGTACGATCTTATGGATACCATTACCTCTGATAATTTAAAGGTAAACTTTATAGCTATAATAGCGGTTTTCTTAGTGCTGCTGTTCACTATGAAGTCCGTCTCACTTCCTGTGATACTGGTTTTAGCAATAGAAAACGCCATATGGATAAACCTTGCGATACCGTACTTTGAAGGGAATACCATATTCTATATTTCATATTTAATAATAAGCTCCGTTCAGCTCGGCGCCACCGTAGACTACGCAATATTGTTTACGGACAGGTACTGCGAATCGCGCTCTAATTTAAATAAAAAGCAGGCGGTATTAAACACGGTTGCCGTCGTAACCCCTTCCGTGCTTACTTCAGGCTCCGTTATGGCTGTCGTCGGCTTCCTGCTTGGAAACATGTCAAGCCATGGCATATTGGCCCAGCTTGGCGTTTTCGTAGGCCGCGGCGCCCTCCTTTCCCTGTTCATAGTGCTTTTCGTGCTCCCCGGCCTTCTGTACTTCTTAGACGCCTTCATTCAGCGCACGACGGCAGGCCTTAAGTTCGCGGACGCAAAACTAAGCAAGTAAGCTGGCAAATTAAAAAGCGCAAAGTTTAGTATAAAACAAAAACCCGAAGCCTTAGCTTCGGGCAAACTGGTGCGGATGACGAGACTTGAACTCGTACGGTAAAACCACACGCCCCTCAAACGTGCGCGTATGCCGATTCCGCCACATCCGCGCGTATGTTTCGCACGATACCGGTAAAAACCAGTTAATCGTGTGTCAACAGCGCAATAGATTATATTTGATTTTACAACGCTTGTCAAGCCTTGGAGAAAAGATTTTTTATTATACTTGTTAGGCCACAATACATATGTGACAAGTGATGGATAAAGAAAGCTGTAAAGCAATTTTCGTTTTATTCGTTAGATTAGCAAAATGACGCCGCGCTCTATATTCCTTACAAATCCTCTGCATAAAATGCAATGGAACTTATAAGCCCACGGGAAATATATTTATTTTAAGCGTGGATTTGTGTTAAATATGTTTTACTTCGGTACAGATAACCAAGCTATGTTTTACAGTCCTTCCTTGTAAAACACCGGGGATTTTGCTATACTTTCTAAAAAAGAAAGAGGTGCGGAAGAAAGAGTGTTTATGAAAAAAATTATAGCTTTTATATTATCCATAACGTGTATTTTAGGCCTTGCTTCGGGGCTTGCATCTTATGCATTGGCGCCGCAGGCTATAGTGCAATTCGGTTCCTTCCCCCAGGGCGCTTCAGGGGAAGTGACGCCCATGCGCTGGAAAGTTTTGGAAATAAAAAACGATACAGCCTACCTTATGAGCGAGCAAATTCTTTTTGCTTCGCGCGTGCACTTTGACCAGCGCAATTACCCAGGCTTTGCAAAGAGCGAGCTAAACGCAAAATTAAACGGCGAATTTTTAAACGCGGCTTTCAGCGAGGCCGAAAAAAACGCCCTTTATGAAAGCGAGTTCGGCTTCGTATCCATACCGTCTTCAGACGATCTTAAAAACCAGAGCTACGGCTTTAAAAACAACGACGACCGCCGCGCCTTTACAGGCACGCCTTACGCCCTTAACAACGGCCTGTTCAAGTATTCTTCAAGGAAGTACAGCCCTGTCTGGACAAGAACGGAATCCTCCAAAAAGCACGCGAACCGCAGCACAAAGGTTGACGGAAGCATAGGCTTTATAGGCGTGGAATCCGAGGATCTTGGCATAATGCCGGTAATATGGCTTAAGCTTGACAGCGTCAACGTTGTTTCCGGCACAGGCGCCAACGAATCTCCTTTTGTTCTGGAGGCAAAGCAATGAGTGTTTTCCAGGTAATAGGCTCCTTGAATGTGGACCTTACAATACTTCTTCCCCGCTTTCACGCGGCGGGTGAAACCATTTCCGGCGAAAACTTTACAACCTATCTTGGCGGCAAGGGCGGCAACCAGGCCGTAGCGCTCGCTAAATTAGGAGCGCCCGTGCAGTTCATAGGCAAGCTTGGAAACGACGGCTACGCGGATCTTTATCTTAAAACCTTTAAAGAGCTTAACGTGGACACGCGCTTCATAGAAAAAACGGACGAGGCGTCAACAGGCGTAGCCATAATAGAGGTAAACAAAAGCGGCGAAAACAGGATAGCTCTGGCGGCGGGCGCTAACGCGCTGTGCGAATACGACTTTATAAATAACGCGCAAAAAGCGAGCGAAACGCCTGATTTTACGCTCTTGCAGCTTGAAATACCCCTGTACTCGTGCCAGCAGGCAGCAAAATACGCAAACCGCGCCGGCTCCACAGTAATACTGGACCCCGCCCCGGCCGTGCCCTTAAACGACAGCTTTTTGCAGAATATAAGCATTATAACGCCAAATGAAAGCGAGCTCCGCCTGCTTACGGGTTCTCCCACAGGCACGTTAGCGGAAGCCGAAGCCGCCGCAAAGCGCCTTCTAAGCCGAGGCGTAAAGGCCGTCGTAGCGAAGCTTGGCGCGAAAGGCTGCATGTACATCGACGCCGCGCACTCCATTTACCAGGAAGGCTTTACAGTAAACGCCGTAGACACTACCGCTGCGGGCGACAGCTTTAACGCGGGGCTTGCCTACGCCCTGAGTAAAAAATGGGATATATCAAAATGCCTGCGCTTTGCTAACGCTGTCGGCGCTCTTTCTACAACAAAGGCGGGCGCCCAGGGCGCTATGCCTACGCTTGAACAGGCGCTTGAGCTTATGAATTAGGAGGGACAAAATGTACGCGGTCATAGCGGCGTTCGCGCTTATGCTTATTTTAGGCATAAAATATAAAAAAGAAGATCTTAAGGCGGACGCGCCCACAAAGAAAACCACGCTGTTAAAGGGCGCTACGACCTGCGTTGCGGGAGGGCTTGCACTGTACAGCGCGATTTCTTCAGGCGCCGCATACGCCTATCTTGTGAGCGCGGCCTTGTTTTTATGCGCTTTGGCGGACATGCTGCTTGAGCGTTACTTTGTTCCCGGCATGGGCGTGTTCGCTCTGGGGCACGCCTTTTACATATCCGCGTTTATTATAAAAGGGTCGTTTAATTTATACTCTGTTTTAGTTTTCGTTTTGCTCGCATTGTTTGTTTACGCTTTGTACCTGTGGGCAAAAAAACAAACGGATAAAAGCATAGCGCCTTTCGCGCTATACGCTCTTGTTTTAATGTTCATGCTTTCACAGGCGTTTTTTTCTGTGCCCATTGCGGCCGTTGGAGCAGTTCTGTTCGTAATTTCAGACAGCCTTATAGGCTTAAGGCTGGTTAAAAAAGCGGGAAAGCATAACGACGTAATATGCATATCGCTTTACTACGCGGCGCAATACCTAATGGCTCTTAGCGCAATAATTTAAAGAGGTTTTTATGAAAAAATTTTTGGCTTGTTTTGTTTTACTTTTGGTAGTATCAAATTCCGTTCTGGCGCAGGAAGGCGCGCCGTACTATGACATAATAAACGCGCCCAGGGAAGGCGACGCGCGGGAAATAAGCGCAAGCGCCGTTATGACGCCGGACAACAACGCGAAAAACCTTTTCAGGCTTTCCGACCGCGACTATGACACGCGCTTTAAGACCCGCGGCATAAATATAAGCCTGTCGGAGCCCGCGTACGGCATGTACGTCTGCTTTGACGACGACCCTAAGCAGTGGACGCTTACTGAATACACCGCCGCTTTTACAACTGAAATAAAAACGATAGACAGCCCTTACCTGCACCAGTTCATACCGCTTAACGGCGCGACGCAGATACGCATAGAGCCTGTGAACAACAGGAAAGAATGGTTCGCTATAAAGGAGCTGTTTTTATTTGCGCAGGGCAACCTGCCGCGCTACGTCCAAGTTTGGGAAGAGCCTAAGCAAAAGAACGACGTTTTGGCACTTTTCGCCCACCCTGATGACGAAATGCTGTTTTTAGGAGGCGTTATCCCCACTTTTGCCGGAGAATTAGGACAGGACGTCGTCGCCGCGGTTATAACGCCTTCAAACAAGCTTAGGAAAAGCGAGCTGCTTAACGCCCTGTGGACGGCAGGGCTTAAAACCTACCCCGTGTTCGGGCCTTTTTCCGACAAATGGTCCAACAAACTTAGCGACGCCTACAAGTATTTCGGCAAAAGCAAGGTGCGCGGCTACGTTGTGGAGCTTTTCCGCAAATATAAGCCGGATACTGTTTTTACGCACGATATAAACGGCGAATACGGCCACGGCATGCACCGCATGTGCGCGGACGCGGCTCTTTTGGCGTTCGACACGGCTTCAGATCCTGAAAAATACGCTAAAAGCGCTGAACTGTACGGTTCGTTCGACGTTAAGAAGCTGTACCTGCACCTGTACCCCGAAAACCAGACAGAGTTTGACTGGGATAAGCCGCTTGATAATTTCAGCGGACTTACGGGTTTTGAAGTGGCGCAGGCGGGCTATTACTGCCATAAGAGCCAGCACCGCTACAAGCAGTTCAGCGTTGAAGAACGCGACAGCAAATATTCGTGCTACAAGTTCGGGCTTGCCAAGGAGCGCTGAATTAAAAAATTGCGCGTTAACTGCATTTATACCCATAAAATTAGTAAATTCTAATCTGCGTTTTATTTTATATTAAACCGCATAGTGTACTATTTATATGCAGGCAAGTCTGCAATATAAATAGGGAGATAGAATTATGGAAAGCAACATGAAAAAATACCTTGCCCTGGTGGAATGGCAGCTGCGCAACCTGCCCAAAAGAGACAGGGAGCGTATTATGCAGGACTTGCGCTACGAAATGGAGCTTAAAAAGATACGCGAGGGCCTTACTGAGGACGAGCTTATACTGGAGATGGACTCTCCGAGCGAAATAGCCAGAAAATACGGCGGGGTTGACGGCCCTATATACGACAGCGATATAGAGGACGCTGAAGAAGCCGCGCTTAAAAAAGAGAAAGAAAAAAACGAAAAAGCCAGAAAGCGCAAAAAGCTTATGGAAGAAGTGCAGGGCGATTTCCGCGAAGAAGCCAAAAAACAAAAGGAAAAATTTTCCAGCACTCCTGCAAACATAGTAAAAGGCCTTATAGGCGTAGCCATGTTTATTGTGTTTTTCGGCCTGGCGCCCGGCTTGATAGGCGGCTTAATAGGCTTGTTCTTCTCAGCCTTGAGCGCGCTTATAGTGCTCCCCGTAATGGGCTGGATGTTCTTTATAGTAGTTCAAATATTCAAGGTTATAATTAAAGTTTTTTTGGGTATAATAAGAGGCATATTTAACTCTTAAAAATTATAAATGTCATTTAATACTGTTGAATTTAATATGCGCCCCTTAATCTTAGGGGCGTACTTGATATTTTGCTTTATCACTAAATAATTTTTAATACCCCGCAATGCCTATGTTATGTCCCTCGACATATCCTGTAGCTGTTGCTGATTTAATCCCTTGCCGTGATGTTATTGGTGCAATGTTATAATTGCATGTTACTGTGCCAAGACCACTTTTTTAAGCTGTTTGTGGGGTTACATGTACTCCATCATAATAATCATAAATTTTAATTACTATTTTTACTTTTACTTTGGCATTGTCGTTATCATTACTGCATATTCCAGTATACCTGGCACCAGAAATCCTTAAGCTTACACCGGCTCTGCTATTTCCGGCTGTCCAATAGCCGTCTTTTGCATAAGCAAAAGCTGAAGATAGCATTAATACAATAACTATAGATAAAAATATTTTCTTTTTACTCATAATATACTCATTTTTATTTTTTTATCTAGCTTTCAAAATTAGAACAAGACGGAACTGTTTTATGTTAGTATGCTTTACTGCGTTTCCAGCTTCATAAGGCGCAGCTTTTGGTCGGCTTCTTTTATAAATTGATCGGTCGGCATTTCTCCGTCGATATAGCGTTTAATTAAACTGTCGAGTGATTGGTCTAAGCTGGCGAACTCAAGCCCTTTGTCCTTTATAACGGCATAATGCATAATATCTCTGTAGTTTTTTATCACCTCTTCCGTAATATAATAGTAGTTGGCTTTTGCATAATTAAGGCTTTCAATGCTTTTTAAATAATCTTCTTGCAGCAGATTTTTAAGCTGTACATCGTCTGTTTTTAGCTTGGATTCCAATTCCGCTATATGTTTTTCTTTTGAGGCTATATATTCGTCTATATTTTCAGATTTTACCGGCTCGTTTTTATTTGGGTAAAGCATTATACGCGTTTCGGCATCTAAATTTTCTACATAGGCTTCCAAATATTTTAACGCGGTTTCCGCTTTTTTGCTTTTAGAGCTAATTGCTAAATACCCTATGCTTACAGGCGTAACCGGGGGAGAATTTTTATCTGCCCTTATTATAACGCTTTCAATTGGGTTTTCAGGGTTGTTGTTTGCTTCCCAGGTAAAGTTATTAAGGCTGTAAGAAGTTGCCGAAAGCATTACAGTTGTATCTTTTTCCGGAAAAGGCAGGTTTAAAGCATACAGGCTTTCTTTTTCTGCTGCTTTAAGCATTTTTCTAAGCAGCGGAGTATCAAAACTTTCTTCCTCGTTAAAATAGCGGAAAAGAGAAAACCTTATTTTAATTGCAGTAGAACGCAGAGCTGTTAAAACATTTACAAAGCTTACCGGCAAAACATCTGCATTTAATTTATCTGCATAAAGCTGCCAATTTTCAAGGTATGAGCATAGGTCTTCAAAAGTGTATGGTATATTTATGCCTAATTCTTTAAAACAATTTACATTTGCTCTATACAAAAATAAATCTAAATATATGGGAACAAGATATATGGAATCGTTTCGCATAGCTTTATTTTGTATTATGGGATAGGAATTTAAAAGGTGTTCTTTTATAATTCTGCTGTCGCTTAAATCCATAAGATAGCCTTTGTCTATAAGTATATCCGTATCATCGCGGGGAGAAAATAAAAACATAACGTCTATATCGTCCGGTTTTGAAATAAGAATTTCAGCTAAGCGCTGGGCATAATTCCAGTCCACATCTATAAAGTTAAAGTCAATGCCACGCATAACCCGGCTTATTTTATCGGTTAAAATATTTCCTGAAGGTTCTCCCCATATGTTAAGGACTTTTTCATCCTTTATGCCACTGCCGGCTTCAAAAATAACGACGGAACCGCGGCTTAAATAGGCGCAGTATTTATCCCCCGGGGTTTCTATACGGCTGCCGCTCCCTTCAACAAAGGAGGCGTCGCCTATGTATTTTAGCAGGTTTTCTTTGCCGTCATTATTTTTTTTGTAAAGTTTATTTTCCGCAGCATATATAAACGTTCCGTCTTTTAAATATGCTAAAGCCACTTCAAACGGGGATATTTTTTGCTTGATGCTGCAAATATATTCGCTTTGTCCGCTTTTGGGATTAAAACAGAAAAGCTCTGCCAGGGCTTCCTGCACTTCCTGAACCTCAAAGCATACAGATATTATGCGCCCCTTGCTGTCTAAAAACATACCCTGCATATTATCCGGCTGCTTTATATGTATTGAAGAACCGCTTTCTATATCCCAGGCGAACAGCTTTGTATTAAGCCCCATAAGGCTCTGCGGGCGGTATAGCGCGTAAAGCGCTCCGTCTGATATTAAAACCTGCTCCGGCAGGCTTAAAGAATCTATGTCTTCTAAGCCGATGTCGCAAAAAAGTTCTGCGGCAACGCTTAATTTTAAGCAGCCCTGCGCTATTTCAACTTTATATAAAAAGCCTTCAAAACTGTAAACATATAATGTTCCATTGTCGTTAACAAGCCAATTTAAAGAGTTTGCAGGCGCGTTTTCTGTTTTTAGGGGCGTTAATTTGCTTTGATACGGGTCGCAGATATAAAAATTATCGTCATTGGTAAGCAAAAGAAGCGCGTTATCATATTCGCACATGCTTTTTACGTTTAGATTAAGGATTTCTTTTTGCAGTGCAGAAAAAGACGAAGCGTTTGCCTTAAGCAAAGCTGGTTCCTGTGCCAAAGCAGAGCTTAACGCAATGCAAAGCACAGCGCAAAAAGACAGGAATATTTGTAGTCTGTTGCGTTTATAGCACATATCTGCTCCTTTTTATAAGCCGTAAAAAATAATCTATTATATTTTAATATAGCATGTTTAATAATGAATATCAAACACTGAATGTATTAAAGAAGCGGTGTTTTTTATATAACGAGCGTTCTGAAATAATCTTCCGGCGTTTCGTTTCGGCGTATAAGCTTAAAACCGCCTTCCTTTGTGTACAGAACTTCTGCGCAGCGCAGGCGGCCGTTGTACTGGTAGCCCATGGAGTGCGCGTGAGCGCCGCAGTCGTGTATTATAAGCAGGTCGCCTATATTTATCTCGGGCATTTTTCTGTCTATCGCGAACTTGTCGTTGTTTTCGCACAGGCAGCCTGTAATATCGTAAACATGGTCATGAGGCGCTTTTCGCTTGCCCGCCACGTGTATATGGTGGTAGGCGCCGTACATTGCCGGGCGCAGAAGGTTGGACGCGCACGCGTCCACGCCTATGTAGCGCTTGTATATTTTCTTTTCATGCGTGGCGCGCGTAACTAAAAAACCGTAAGGCCCTGTAATATAGCGGCCCATTTCCGTAAATAAAGCTAAATTCTTACAGTCAAATTCATCAAAAACTTTTTTTACTTCCTGCGATATTTTAAAAATATCCTGCTTTTTTTCTTCTGGCTTATATGGTATTCCCATGCCGCCCGACAGATTTATATATTCAAAAGTTATCTGGACTTCTTTTTCCAGTTCTTTTCCAACGCTCAATAAAAGATCCGCCAGATTTGGGTAATAGCTTTCTTTTTGAGAGTTGCTCGCAAGCAGCGCATGCAGGCCGAAGCCTTTAAGCCCCGCTTCCTTTAATTTTTTAAGCCCTGAAAAAAGCTGCTCCTTAGTAAAACCGTACTTGGATTCCCCGGGCGAACCCATTATGGCGTTTTCGCCGTTAAATACGCCTCCCGGGTTAAAGCGCAGGCATATGGTTTCAGGGGGCGTGCCAAAGCTTAACAGAGTGTCTATATCCGAAATATCGTCTAAATTTATATGTGCTCCGCGGTCCTTTGCCATTTTAAGCTCTTCTTCAGGCATAGCGTTTGCGGAAAAAAACAGGCTGTCACCGGAAACATTTGTCATGTCCGCTAAAAGCAGCTCAACTTCGCTTGAAGCGTCCAGTCCACAGCCCGAATCCGCCATAATTTTAAGTATGGCGGGGTTGGGCAGCGCCTTTATTGCGAAAAACTGCTTATATTTTTTGTTCCATGAAAATGCTTTTTTTATTTCGCTTACGTTTTTCCGTATGCCCTTTTCGTCATAGACATACAGCGGCGTGCCAAAGCGCTCCGCGGCGTTTAGAAATACTTCGTCAGGTAAATTAAAGTTCGGCATATTTCCTCCCAGCTTTTAAGCCTATTATAGTACAAATGCAGCGGAATTAAACTTAATTAAACACAAAAAACACAATTAATACAAATTGTATACAAGATTTTTCAACGATAATCGTTTATTTTTCATCGTTTATCGTGTATAATATACGCGAAAGAGAGGTGTGTTTTATGAAATCCATCCAAAAACAGGTTAAGGTACTCAGCGTTATTGTAATTATATGCATAGCCGCGCTTACAGCGCTCACTGCGCTTATAATGGCGTTCCTGCCAAAATTAAGCCTGGAAGCGGCGAAAACATATACGGCGGAAGCGCGCATGCGCGTGCCTGTTCTGGTACAGCTTGAAACAGCCCTTGGTTTTTTTGCAGCAATATGCATTTTAGGGCTCAGAGTTATGTACCTTGCGCTTAAAGGGCAGATGTATTCAGAAAAAACGGCCAATGTAATCAGGCTTATAGCGCTCTGCTTTTTTTGCATATCCATTCTGCAGGTTATTTTTATATTCTACGTTGAAAGCCAGGTAAGCGGCTCAATTACAAACCTGTATTCCCTGTTGGCTGTGTTTGCCTGTCTTGCGGCGACGGCTCTGTTTATGCTGTTTAACCGCCTTACGTTACAGGGAGCGCATTACAAGCAGGACAGCGAGCTTACTATATAGAAGGGTTAAACATAAAGGAATATAAAATGGCGATTAAAGTAAACTTAGACGTGGTTTTAGCTAAAAAAAAGCAGAGCCTTACATGGCTGTCCCGCGAAACGGACATTAACATAAACAATCTGTCCATATTGAAAACGGGCAAGGCGAAGGCCATACGCTTTTCAACGCTTGAAGCCATATGCGGCGCGCTTGGCTGCCAGCCGGGCGACATACTTGAGTACAGCGAGGAATAAGCTTTAACGCTTATTCCAAACGGCGTAAAACAGTTTTAGCTAAGCCCCGTTAAAAATGCATGGCTGCGCCGGTTTAACATGGCGCGGCAAGTGCGCAAAGGTTTTGCTAACTGAATTAATAACGGACGAATTAATTTTTATTAAGCTTAAGGCCGCTTTGTTGTTCCAAGCTGCCTTACGTACCACGTTTCACCGTCTGTAACAATGTATATTATGCCATGCGTCGCAAAAAGGCATGGTACCTTATGCTTTTTAAGCGTTTTCTGCATTTTTTTGGTGTCCGCTTCTCCATGCGTAAAAAAACAGAATTCCGGCGCAACGCTGCTTATAAAGTCCGATTTCAAATCCTCTATGCCGTGGTGGGGAGATTTCATTATATCCGCGTCTAAGTCCGCGCCCCATTTGTCTATAAAGTAGCGCTGGCTGCCCGCGCTAATGTCCGCCGTGAGAAAAAGCTTAGCCTTGTTAAGGCTTATTTTAAGCGCGGCGGACTGCTCGTTAAGGTTCATGCCATATTTGTTTTGCAGAATTTCAATAGAAACGTCTTCGTTAAACGGCAGGCTGTCGTTTGAAGAAAGCAGTTTAACATTTACTTTCTTTTCAGCTAATTTTCGTGAGACGCTGCGGGGATATTTTTCTTTTTTAAACAGCGTGTAAAAACGCTTAACGTTATACTCGTCCAAAAGCTGTATGAGCCCGCCTGTATGGTCGTTGTGCGGGTGCGTGTTGAACACGTCGAGGCTTTTTACGTTAAGCCCTTTAAGCATGGTTTTAAGCTGATCGTACTGGCTGTCCCTGCCCAGGTCTATGAGCATTACGTCGTCCCTGCATTTAAGCAGCATGCAGTCCGCCCCTAAAAGGTCAAGAACGTAAAGGCGCATCAGGTCTTTAGATTTATCTATTCTTGACTTTTCAGGATAAATAAAAACCCTTTGCTCTGCCGCTAAGCAAAGGCAGATGCAAAAGGCTAACAAAGTGGAAATCAGGCAAAAGCAAACTTTCTTTTTCATAATTTCCCTTTTTAATTTAATTAAGACAATTCTGTTTGTTTTTGTTAAAGCTTATGGAGTATTTAAGTTTAAGCGCCGTTTTAAGGGCTTCAAGCGGCCGAGGTTTTATTCAAGGCTTATAAAATCTCTTATCTGGCTGAAGCGCTTTTCGCCTATGCCCTTTACGAGCATTACGTCCTCAAGATAGTAATACGGACGGTTTTTTATTATTTCTTCCGCCGTATGTTTCCCTATGCCGTTGAGGCTTATCAGGCTTTGCTTATCCGCTGTGTTTATGGATATTTTACGCGCTTCGTCGACTGTGTCCTGTACTTTTTGCGCGCTTAATATATTTTTTTCGCTGAAAAGCATGGGCTCGTCGGGCGGCCTTTTTAAGCTCGAAAACGCCTGCGCAAGGCACAGCGCGGCCGCGAGCAGCGCAAGCGCTGTAAAAAGCCGTGCCGCGCGCTTTGTATTCACAGTGTTTTGCTTATTTTCTGGCCGTCATGCGTATCCTCTACGGAATAGCCCATGGCGTTAAGCTTATTTCTAAGCTCGTCTGAAAGCGCCCAGTTCTTTTCTCTTCGCGCTTTTTCGCGGCTTGCGGCGATGTTTTTAACGTCTTCCGGCAGCTCGTCTTCTTTTTTCATGAGTAATCCCAGCACGTCGCAAAGCTTTACAAGGCTTTCTCTCGCAAACTCAAGCAGCTCCCTTGAAGAATCCGCGCTTAGCCTGGTGTTTACGGCGTATACGAGTTCAAACAGCGCTCCCATAGCCTCCGCCGTATTAAGGTCGTCGTCCATGGCGCTTTCAAACTTCGTTACGTACTCTTGAATTTCCCGTTTTATGGCTTCTTCATTTTCCGAAAGTTTCGTTTCCCTGCTTTTTTCAATCAGGAAGCTCAGCTTGTCCCTTGCCGCGTAAAGCCTTACAAGAGAAGCCTGCGCCTGTTTAATGGCTTCCTCGCTGAAATTAAGAGGGCTTCTGTAATGCGCGGATAAAAGGAACATGCGCACGGACTCCGGGTCGTACTTTTTTAGTATATCCCTTACTGTAAAAAAGTTGCCGAGAGATTTGGACATCTTCTCGTTGTTTATGCTTAAAAAACCGTTGTGCATCCAGTACCTTACGAACGGCTTTCCAAAAGCTCCCTCGGACTGGGCAACCTCGTTCTCATGGTGGGGGAATATAAGGTCCTGCCCGCCGCAGTGTATGTCAAACGTTTCGCCAAGGTACTGCGTGCTCATGGCGCTGCACTCTATGTGCCAGCCCGGCCTCCCCTTGCCCCACGGGCTTTCCCAGCCGGGTTCTCCCGGGCGCTCATGCTTCCACAGAGCAAAATCCGCCGGGTGCTTCTTGTTTTTATCTATTTCAATGCGGGCGCCGGAGTTAAGGTCCTTTAAGCTTTGCCCGGAAAGCTTGCCGTAGCCTGAAAACGCGCTCGTATCGTAATAAACGTCTCCGTTTACTTCGTAGGCCTTGCCGTTTTCCTCAAGCCTTTTAACTATTTCTATAATTCGGTCTATATGCTCCGTAGCTCTCGGATGGTGCGTGGCGTCGCGCACGCCAAGAGCATGCGCGTCCTTAAAGTATTCTTCTATAAAATGGTCGCCCAGTTCCTTTACTGTAATGTTTTCCTTATTTGCGCGCTGTATCATTTTATCGTCTATATCGGTAAAATTCTGTACAAACGTTACCTCATAGCCCTTGTACTCCAGATACCTGCGCAGCACGTCAAACACCACAAACGGGCGCGCGTTGCCTACATGGAAGTAGTTGTAAACCGTAGGCCCGCAGGAATATATGCCCACCTTTCCTTCATGCAGTGGGACGAATTCTTCTTTTTTCCGGCTCATAGTGTTAAATATCTGCATATTTCCTCCTAAATAAATGCGCTGAGCATAGTATACTTGAATTTCAGCAAATTGCCAATTATTTAAGCTCTGGGCAGATATTTAAAGCCGTCTGTATTATTTCTTCAGTGCGTATAAGCTTTTGTATTTCTATTACGTCGCGCCTTAGCTCCCTGTCGCGCTCTATAAAATCTATATGTTGTCTTACAAGATCAAAAACAGCAGTGTCCACTTTTGACATATGGCATTTCCTTAGCTGCGCCGCCTGGCACGCCGCAAACAGCTCAAGCGAAAGCACGTTAAACGTGTTTTCAACTATCATCCTTAAATGCCTTGCGGCGTTTGTGCCCATGGACACATGATCCTCCTGGTTAGCGGAAGACGGTATGCTGTCCACGCTGTCAGGGTGCGCTAAAACCTTGTTGTCCGACACCATGCTCGCCGCGCTGTACTGCACTATCATAAGCCCTGAATTTACGCCTGAACCAGCGGTAAGAAACGGCGGCAGCCCGTTTGAAAGCATGGGGTTTACCATGCGTTCAAGGCGCCTTTCAGAAATATTCGCAAGCTCCGAAGCCGCTATGCCTAAGTAGTCAAAGCATATGGCAAGAGGTTCGCCGTGGAAGTTGCCGCCTGAAATTACGTCGCCTTCGTCCGCGAATATAAGCGGGTTATCCGTAACAGAGTTAAACTCTGTGTTTAAAACGTCTTCAACGTGTGAAACCGCCTGCCGCGCCGCTCCATGCACCTGCGGTATGCAGCGCAGAGCGTAGGCGTCCTGCACGCGCAGGCCACGGCAGTTCTTTATATTTTCGCTGTCGCTTAGTATAAGCCTTAAATTTTTAGCGGAGGTCTGCTGGCCCGAATGCGGGCGCAGGCTGTGCACGCGCTCGTCAAACGCGCTTATCTGCCCCTGAAGAGCTTCCACGCTTATTGAAGAAACAACGTCCGCTAAAAGGCACAGATTTTTGCAGTCGTAAAGCGCGAGAGCGCCTATTGCCGCCATGCACTGCGTGCCGTTTGTAAGCGCCAGGCCTTCTTTAGCCTGAAGGCTGAACGTTTTAAGCCCCGCAAGTTCCATGGCTTTTTTGCCGGGCATTATTTCACCCTTGTATTCCGCTTCACCGCAGCCTAAAAGCACGAGCGACATGTGCGCGAGCGGGGCCAGATCCCCCGACGCCCCAAGAGAACCCTTTTCAGGCACTATTGGATGCACCTTCCTGTTAAGCATTTCAACAAGCGTAGAAACTATCTGCGGCCTTACGCCGGAGCACCCCTTGCTTAAAGCGTTTGCGCGCAGCAAAAGCATGGCGCGCACGGTTTCAACAGGCAGCGGATTGCCGCAGCCAACCGCATGGCTTAGTATTAAGTTGTTCTGAAGCTGCCCCGCCTGCTCAGCGTCTACGCTGACCTGGCTTAAAGCGCCAAAGCCCGTGTTTACGCCATATACGGGCTCTCCTTTTTCCAGTATCTTTTCCACCATACGGCGGGATTTTTCCATAGCCGCCAACGCTTCTTTCTTTATTTCTACTTCAGCGCCAAAGCGGGCCACCGCGACAAGCTCTTCCAAACTTAAGCTGTCGCCGTCAATTTGTATACTTTTTATATCCTCAGGATGCATAGACTTCCTCTTTTCTTTTTGTTTTCACATATTTTACGCATAAATGTTATTCCAAAAAAGGTATAAAGTCAATAACTTATGCAGCGCAAGCGGGGAAAAATGATGAATATAAAGAGTATAAATTCTATTGCATTATACACACAGGCGGGCTATACTAAGATAAGATTAATCAAGCGGCTCTTATTGTGCTTAAACTATCACCAAATAAAGCAAATACTTATACGTTTAGTTTATGCAATAATAATGCATATTAAATAAGTTCGGCACTAACGGGCAAATCTTTAAATTTATTTTAGGAGATGTTTTATGGAAAAGGTAAGATTAAAAGGCGTGTACGACATGCATGTGCATTCCGCGCCGGACATAAGAGAGAGAGCTTATACAGATTTTGAGCTTATGGAAGCCGGAATAAGGGTTGGCGCAAAAGGTATAGTGCTAAAGTCGCACCACGGAACAACGATGAACAGAGCTTTTCTTTGCAACGAGTATAATCGCAAGGTTCATAACGGAGATAATGATTTCGTTATGTATGGCAGTGTTACTTTAAACTACGCAATAGGAGGGCTTAACCCCGTCGCTGTTGAAACAGGCATAAAAATGGGTGCTAAGGTAGTTTGGCTTCCAACTACGCACGCTAAAAACCAGCTTAGCAAAAACGGTAAATCCGGAGGCATAGAATGCCTTGACGAACACTTTAAACCTGTTCCAAAATTGCAGGAGATACTTAGAATAATAAAAGATAACGACGTGGTTTTAGGAACAGGGCATCTATCCCCTGAAGAAATATTCGCTGTCGTCGATTACGCAAGAAATTTAGGGCTTAAAAAGATAGTCATAACGCACCCCGAATTTTGGGTAGTCGGCATGAGCCATGAAGACCAGAAACGCATAGTTGACGACTATAACGTTATACTGGAGCGTTGTTACGCTCAGCCTATGGGTGGCGGAGTTTACAAGAGCAACCTTCAAGATAACCTTGAAACTATAAGGCTTGTAGGATATAAAAATGTTATGGTGGATACAGACGGAGGGCAAGTGGAAAACCCGAATTGGGAAATAGCACTTGAAGAATATATGCAATACCTGTTTAACGCAGGCGTTACAAAAGAAGAGTTGTGGTATATGACGCATATTATTCCAGCTAAACTTTTAGGAATAAAAGAATAATTTGAAAGGAATATATTTATGACTGTTGCTATTTTATTAGCCATAGCCTTGGCTATTGCTTTAGGATATAAAACAAAAATAAACACAGGTTTCTTTGGTATAATATTCGCTTACATAATAGGCTGCTTCTTCATGGGTTTAAAGCCCTCGGAGCTTATAGCTATGTGGCCGACAAAAATTTTCTTCGTAATAATGGCGATTTCTTTGTTCTATAATTTCGCCGTTGTAAACGGAACACTTGAAAAACTGGCTATGCACTTGCTATACGCATGCAGGAAGTTCCCCAATTTTCTACCTTTGTTTATATATTTTGCGGCGACCCTGGTTGCAGCGTTGGGCGCAGGATATTTTACAGTGCTTGCTATTTTTGCACCCATAACCTTGATTATATGCAGCAAAACGGGGCTTAGCCTGATATTAGGCTCCGTAGCTGTAAACTATGGCGCCTTGGCAGGAGCTAACTTTATGACAAGCGCAAGCGGCATGATATTTAGAGGACTTATAGAACAGACCGAATACGCCCCTGATGCTTTTGCCCACACTACTTCCATATTCTTAACAACTTTTATACTGCCTATCGTTGTTTTATCAGTATGGATACTCATATCATCAAAGACAGGGCATAATATAAAAGAGTATGGAATAGATAAGCCTGAAAAATTAAACACCAAGCAAAAGCAAACGCTGTATTTAATATTGGCGCTCGTGTTTACCGTGCTTATTTTCCCAATACTTTCACTAATATTCCCAAACAGTTCTGGCATTGCGTATCTTAACAAAAAAATAGACGTAGGTCTTATAGCTATAATATTTACCGTTATCGCCCTATTTATGAAGCTTGGAAATCAGCGTGAAGTAATAGCCAAGGTTCCGTGGAACACCCTTATTATGATTTGCGGCATAGGAATGCTTATAAAGGTCGCAATAAAAGCAGGTACTGTCGATATGATAGCAGGATGGGTAGGGTCAAGCATAGCGCCTTGGTTAGTTCCGTTCGTGCTCACGCTTATCGGCGGATTCATGTCTTTCTTCAGCAGCACGCTTGGCGTAGTTACGCCTGCGCTGTTTCCTGTTGTGCCAGCTATCGCAGCGGCATCCGGTCTAAACCCCATGCTCCTGTTTACCGTTATAGTAACAGGCGCGCAGGCAACGTCAATTTCACCTTTTTCGTCCGGCGGCAGCCTTATATTAGGTTCAATAGAAAGTGAAGAAGAAAGATCTAAGCTTTTCCCTAAGCTAATGTTCCAGGCCGTTCCTCTTTGCCTTTGCTTTTCTCTTATAGCCTGCCTTATACTTTTCTTTATACTATAATTGTCAATCAGTTTATAGACATATAGCATTACAAAAACCGGCGGAGCGAAATCACGCCGCCGGTTTTTGTTAAGATTAAAGATACTTTATAATTTAGTATGAGCAGTTTACGTTGCTTATTTAAGCTTAAGCTGTCCAAAGTCCTAAGGCGGGGTTATCTATGTAGTAGATTTCTTCGCCGTTTACTGTGTTGTACCCGGGCTTCAGGCTTTGAGCTCTGTATTTTTTTACAGCTTCATCAAGCGGCATGTATTTATAGCCGACCTGCTCCACTTCTTCCTTTGTAAGGTGCTGCGTGCAGTAGGTTATGCTGAACCTGCCCTCGCTTGAACCGTGTATAAGGTGCGCGGCAGCGGATAAATTGTTTTTTAAATCGCCGTTTAGCTTTATCTGCTTTAAAACATAGCCGGTGCCCTTGTAGCCGTATTTGCGTATAAGGGCGTCAACCTGTTTATCCTCGCCGAAGCGCTTAACTCCGGGCGCCAATATGATAAGGTCCCCTCCGTCCGCTATGGCCATGCGCGTCCTGTATATGGACTTGTTGCCGAGCCATGTTGAATGGAACTCATTTTCATTAAGCAGCACTATGGCTTTTTTTATAGGCTTTTTAAGCTTTATTATGTTCTTTTCTTGCGAAAGTCCGACCGCTTTTTCAAAGTATTTTCTGTCCCTGCCTATGAATACGCCGTGGGTTCTTACGTTCCCTCCCGGGGCGTCCGTTACGGTTAAAATATACTGCAAAGGCATATTTTGCAAAAAATGCTCCTCCGCGTAGTCAAACACGCGGCGCACAGGGGAATGATCCTTACCCATCATGCGCTCAAGCCCGTAATACGCCCCAAGCATGTGGGAAGAGTTTATCATGCCGGCACCGCCGACGCCAACAAACAAATTTTTGCTGTAGTTTGCCATGCCTACGACTTCGTGCGGCACGACCTGCCCTATTGAAAGTATTAAATCGTAGCTTTTATCAAGCAGGAGCTTGTTTATTTCAACAGGTATGCTTGTTTCAACCAGTCCATCAGACGCTTCCTTTACGAAAGACGCTGGCACCTCGCCTATTTTTGTTATGCCGTTGCGCCAGTCGTGCACTCGCATGTTTTCATAGGGTATTGAGCCGTACATGGTCTGCCATTCCGTTTTTGTCATGGCGACGTGGGTTCCAAGCGCCGGCATAATATCCACCTGCGCTGAATCTTTAAGCTCTTTATAAATAATTTCAGAAATTACACCCGCCATTGAGTGCATACGCGTAAAATCCGGCGGAACGAGCAGTATTTTTTTTATGCTGCTTTTTGCCGGTTTTAAAGCCCGCTGTATTATGCGCGCTAATTCTTCCTTGGAAAAACCGGCGTCTTTACCGGCAGCGTAAACGCCTTCAAGCAGTTCAGGCATTATATACACCGGCCTTGGTATCCCCGCCTTCGCCCGTCCAGTTGGTGTGGAAAAATTCCCCGCGCGGCCTGTCTTTCCTTTCGTAAGTATGCGCGCCGAAATAATCGCGCTGCGCCTGCACCATGTTGGCGCTGCCGTTATATGTTTTAAGCCCGTCATAATAGCACAGCGCGCTTGCCATGGCCGGTACGGGCACGCCTTCCTGAAGGGCATAAGAGCATATGCGCCTTAAAGAAGGCACCGCTTCTTTCATAGCG
Organism: uncultured Oscillospiraceae bacterium; assembly: GCA_964518875.1. Classification (GTDB taxonomy): domain Bacteria; phylum Bacillota; class Clostridia; order Christensenellales; family Aristaeellaceae; genus DTU024. Next base: position 9,854 of record CAZFHI010000010.1, on the reverse strand, counting down.
TTTGCAAAGTAAGGCGCGAAAAGCAGGTTTTCAAGATCCGGGTTTTGCATAAACGCGTCGTATATCTTTCCTAAAAAGACGCTGCGTATTATGCAGCCGCCGCGCCACATAAGCGCTATGCCGCCGAAGTTTAAGTTCCAGTTGTTCGTTTTGGCGGCGCTTCTGAGCAGCACATAGCCCTGCGCGTAGGAAATTATTTTAGCGGCGTATAGGGCTTTTTCCATATCCTTTAAAAACTGCTCTTTGTTTTCAGGCGCTTTGGGGCTGCTCTTGCCAAAAAGCTTTTCCGCGCGCTCGCGCTGATCTTTATCGCTCGACAAGCACCTTGCGAAAACGGCTTCCGCTATAAGGGTAAGGGGTATGCCTTCGTCAAGCGCGTCAATGCCCGTCCATTTGCCTGTGCCTTTTTGTCCCGCGGTGTCCAGAATATAGTCTATGGCGTATTTATTTTCTTCATCTTTGTAGGATAAAATGTCCGACGTTATTTCTATAAGATAGCTGTCCAGTTCTCCCTTGTTCCATTCCGTAAATATTTTGGACATTTCATCGTTGGAAAGCTTAAGCATATCCCGCATAAGTATGTAGATTTCTGAAATCAGCTGCATATCGCCGTACTCTATGCCGTTGTGCACCATTTTTACGTAGTGGCCGGCGCCGCCTTCGCCTACCCAGTCGCAGCACGGCTGTCCGTCCGCCTTGGCGGCTATCGCCTGCAAAATGGGCTTTACATGGGGCCACGCTTCTCTGGATCCGCCGGGCATAAGGCTGGGACCGTGCAGCGCGCCTTCCTCGCCGCCCGAAACGCCGGTGCCTATGTACAAAAGCCCCTTGCTTTCAACGTATTCGGCGCGCCTTTGAGTATCAGGATAGTGGCTGTTGCCGCCGTCTATTATAATGTCTCCCTTGTCAAGCAAAGGTATAAGCTTTTCTATGAAATCGTCAACAGGCTGGCCGGCCTTTACCATAAGCATAACTTTGCGCGGGCTTTTAAGGCTTGAAACAAGCTCTTCCAAACTGTGCGCGCCTATTATGTTTTTACCCTTTGCGCGCCCTGAAATAAATCTATCCACCTTGGCCACCGTTCTGTTGTACACGGCTACCGTAAATCCCTTGCTTTCCATGTTCATAACGAGGTTTTCCCCCATTACTGCAAGACCTATTAAACCTATATCCGCTTTATTCATTTTTTCCTCCTATCTTACAACGCGTGCGTTGCCCTTCCACACGTTCCAAACCTGTTCTTCGCTTATGGGCGTTGCGTAGTCTTCAACCATGGTTACTGCCATAGCGCCCGTTGACCACGCGAAGTGCAGCGCGTCTTCCATGGAAAAACCGCGCAGCATGCCGTACAGCAGCCCGCCTACAAAGCCGTCGCCGCCGCCGATTCTGTCCAGCACCTGTATGGGCCTTTGATCTGCGACGTACCATTTGCCGTCGCTGAAAAGTATGGCGCCCCAAAGGTGTTCGTTCGCGCTTTTTACTTCCCTTAAAGTGGTGGCGAACGTTTTAACGTTTGGGTATTCCTCTCTGGCGCGCTGTATCATGTCTTTAAAGGCGTCCATCTTGTCCGCTATGCCTTTGCCGCCCGCCTTAGGCCCTTCTATGCCGAGGGCGAGCTGGTAATCCTCTTCGTTGCCTATAAGCACGTCGGAAACGGCGGCTATTTTTTGGAAAGTCTCTCTAAGTTCCTTTTCTCTGCCCTCCCAGAAAGACGCCCTGTAATTTAAGTCAAAGCTTATTTTAGTGCCGGATTCTGAAGCTTTTTCGGCAAGCTCCAGGCAAAATTCCGCGGTTTTTTCGCTCATTGCGGCGAACAGTCCTGAAAAGTGCATCATGCGGACGCCCTCTTCTTTAAAGAGCCTGTCCAGATCAAAGTATTCGGCGCTAAGCTCGCGCCCCACTTCTCCCGCGCGGTCGTTCCATACGCGGGGAGCGCGAACGCCGAAGCCTGAATCCGCAATGTTAAACTGGTGGCGGTAGCCCCACGGGCCGCCGGCGTCAATATCCGGCCCTTCATAGCCTATGTTGCGGCGGCGCAGATCACGCTTAATAAAGTCCGATATAGGGCTGCCCTTTACAAAGGCCGTAAGAACGCGCGTTTTAAGCCCCAAAGACGCCGCTACGTTAAGCACGTTGCTTTCCGCGCTTGTTGACTGCATTATGTACACGTTGTCTATGCCGACAGGCTGCCTTACAAACGGCGTTATGCGAACGCCCATGCTTGTAGCGGTAATTAAATCCAACATTTTTACACCCCCGAATATGCGGTATATCCGCCGTCCACCGGTATGCATACGCCCGTTACAAAGCCTGAAGCCTCGCTTGAAACAAGGTACAGAAGCGCGCCTATAAGCTCCTCCGGCTCGCCAAAGCGTCCCATAGGAGTGGCGGCCAATATTTTCCCCGTCCTCGCTGTCGGGCTCCCGTCTTCATTAAAGAGCAGCGATTTGTTTTGGGTTGTTACAAAAAATCCCGGGGCTATGGCGTTTACCCTAAGCCCTGCTTTTGCAAAATAGGTTGCTAACCACTGTGTGAAATTGCTTACCGCGGCCTTTGCCGCGCTGTACGCCCCTACCTTTGTAAGAGGCAGATATGCTCCCATGCTGCTTATGTTTATTATTGTGCTGTCTTTTTGCTTTAAAAGCTCGTCCGCAAATATCTGCGCAGGCAGAAGAGTGCCTAAAAAGTTAAGGTCAAATACAAAGCGCACGCCTTCGGGCGAAAGCTTAAAAAAGTCCTGAACGTCTTTTGCCGCGCCGTCGTACTGCTCGTCGTCAGTTGTGGCGACAGGGTTGTTGCCGCCCGCGGCGTTTAAAAGTATGTCTATCCTTCCCCATTTTCCAAGTATTGCTTCCTTGGCTGAAACAAGCGCGTTTTTATCCAAAACGTCAGCGGACAGAGCAATGCCCTCTGTTTTAAGCTCCTTAACAACTTCTTCGCCTTTATCCTTGTTGCGGCTCAGTATAGCTATATGCGCCCCGCACTCGGAAAGCGCCCTGCACATGCAGGAACCAAGCACGCCGCTGCCGCCTGTAACGACCGCTACCTTGCCTGTTAAATCCACTTCAAATGGTAATTTCATCGCGTACCTCCTTATATTTTTAAAAAAGCTTCTAAAACTGCCAGAGCCTTTAACGCTTTCGTTCATATGACAGTTCTTATAAAACCATTTTACATTATTTTGCAGAAAAGTCCATACGAATTTATAATTTTATCAGACTCCCCCTGATCAAACGCATAATACTCATATTTATAATATACTACAACTTATGCAATTTAAATAACTACTGTTGCCTGTATTATTGCAAATATTGCTGTAAACGAATTTTCAAGCGGCTTGCCTGTTTCTATGCCCGCGGGTATAATTAGTATGATTTTGTCAAAGGAGTGGAAAATGGACTTATCGATATGTTCTTTTGTGAGCGGGTCTACCGGAAACTGCAGCTTTATAGGGGCGGGCGACACCCGCATACTCGTCGACGCCGGCATTTCGGCTAAAAGGATTAAGGATAAGCTGCTCGAAATAGGCGCCGACGCGGAAAGCTTAAGCGCAATACTCGTTACGCACGAGCATACGGACCACATAAAGGGCATAGGCGTATTGGCGCGCAGATACCATATTCCCGTTTACGCTACCGAAGGAACATGGAACGGCATGAAAAAGACGGTAGGCGAAATACCGCAATCCCAGGTACGCGTAATAGACGCGGGAGAAGAATTTTACATAGACGATATAGCCGTTTCGCCTTTTTCCATATCGCATGACGCAAACGACCCAGTGGGCTACCGCGTGCATTACGGAATGCATTCAGTCGCGATAGCTACGGACACAGGCCACATTACCAAAAGAATTGAAAGCGAGCTTTCAGGGGCGGACTTCCTGCTTTTTGAAAGCAACCACGACCCTGATAAGCTAAAAAATAACCCCAGATATCCCGCTTACCTTAAAAAAAGAATACTGGGCATAAAGGGACATCTCAGCAACGAGGCGTGCGCAAACGCGCTGCTTAGCATATGCGAAAAAGGCACGCGCAGCGTTATGTTGGGGCACTTGAGCCTGCAGAACAACACGCCTGACATAGCGTTTAAAACAGTTTCCCATATTCTTGAAGAAAACGGCGTTAAAGCGGGGCGCGACATAGACCTTAACATAGCCGACGCTGAAAAAAGCAGCCCCGTTTTTATTATCAGGTAGGAGCGTATATGTTTATCACATGCCTTGGAGTTTTCGGGCCTTACCCCTCGGCGGGACACGCTACATCAGGCTACCTTGTTTCGAGCGAAGACAGCCTTGCGCTGCTCGACTGCGGCAGCGGCGTTGTAAGCCGTCTTTTGCGCTTTGCCTCGCCGCTTGATTTAAGCGCCGTTGTAATAAGCCATTGGCATTACGATCATATGAGCGATCTTTTTGTTTTAGGATATTTGCTCCAAGACGCCAAAAAAAACCTGCCTTTAATATCGCCTGAAATTCCGCCGGATATTAAGGCTGTTTTAAGTAAGCTGCCCTTTGAATTTAAAGATATAGAAACGGTTCACAATATAGGCGGTCTGTCGTTCAGCACGGCAAGAACCCGCCACCCGGTTACGTGCTTTGCGGTAAAGCTTGAAAGCGAAAACGCGTCCTTTGTATATACTGGCGACCTGGCCGATGAAAGCAATCTTATTCCGTTTTGTGAAAACGCCGACCTGCTTTTGTGCGACGCCGCGTTTTCAGACGAATTCAGAAATGAAAACGCCGCGCATATGAGCGCCCGCATGGCGGCGGAGCTTGCTGAAAAAACAAAAGGCGCAAGGCTTGCGCTTACCCACTTTATACCGGGAACAGATCTTGACGCGCTTTTGCTTGAAGCCGCCAGAATATACAAAAACGTTTGCCTGGCGGAAGAAAACAAGCGTTTTGAAGCTGTACGCAATGAAAGAGCGCGGCTTCTTTAACCAGAGAAAAATTTTCTGCATATCCTGCTTTTTCGGCGCGGGCGTTTTTGCAGGCTTTGTTTGGAAAGACCCGGCATTTTATTTAATAATCGCGGGCGCCGCGCTGTCTTTTCTTGCAGCTGTTTTTTATATAAAGCAAAGGCAAAGCGCAATAAAAGCGCTGTGCCTTTTAAGCTTCTTTTTGGGCTTGCTTCGCTGCGCGTATGCAAACAACCCTGTTCTGCCGCCTGAAGGCAAAGTCAAAGTTTCAGCTGAAGCCTGCGGCGAATCGTCTTTAAGCCGCGATGGAAAACGCGCGCGCATTACGCTTAAAAACGCGCTGCTTGAATATGATTCCGGGGAGCAGTACAGCTTGCCTAAGGCTTATTTAACGTACTACGCAAATAAAGAAGCCCTGCCCTTTGACGGCCAAAAAATGGAATTTTCATCAAGGCTGTACCACCCGTCCCCCGCGCAAAACCCGTACGGTTTTGATTTAAGGCTTTATCTTCTGCAAAAGGGCATACCCGCAGCGCTTTCGGGGGCGAGGGACATGCGCTTCGCTCAAGGCAAAATCAACGCGCACGCGAACCCTTTTTTGCGCTTAAAGCTTCTCGCGGAAGAACGCCTTGACGCTGTGTTTAAAGACGGATCCGCCCTTCCCAAGGCGCTTTTAACAGGCTCAAGAGACGGAATAAGCGAAGAAACAAAGGAAAGCTTCAGGCTCGCCGGCATAGCGCATCTGCTCGCAATAAGCGGGCTGCACATATCGCTTTTAGTTTACGCTTTAAGCTGGACTTTTACCAAACTTAAAATGCCGCGAGGCGTTATAAATTTTATAATACTTTTGTTTCTGGCGTTCTACTGCGTATTCCTTAATTTTTCTTCATCCGTTGTGCGCGCTTCCATTATGGCGGCGGCGCTTATTTTAGGAAAAACCGCGAGGCGCAGGCGAGATACGCTTACAAGCCTGTCCCTGGCGTTTTTAATAATACTTGTTTTTAAACCGCTTGAGCTTTTTAACGCGGGCTTCCAGCTGAGCTTTCTGGCTGTATCAGGCATAGCGCTTTCCGTAAATTCCGTTCGATATTTTTTAAGACACCGCCCTTACAGAAAAATTCATAATGTATGTTTTGCTTACGGCGTAAGCCTTGGCGCCGCGCTGTTTACGCTTCCCGTAACGGCCAACGCCTTCCACTTCGCGCCTTTCGTCTCGCTTTTGTTAAGCCCAGCCGCGGCTCTTGCCCTTGGCGTGCTTATGCCCGCTTACCTTTTCGTATTTATTTTATCCTTTGTGTTTATGCCTTTGGCAAATATTTTAGCAGTTCCTGTAAACCTCGCCGCAAGCGTTTTTGAATATACAGCAAAGCTTATAGCGCGCGTGCCTTTTTCCGCTGTCCAGCTACCAGCATTTCCATGGCATTTTACATTTTTTTACTACTGCTTTTTAGTGCTTTTGTCCCGTTATACAACGTTCCGCTTTAAAACAAGAGCCGCCGTAATAGTTTTCCTGGCGCTTTTTTCCATTGGCGCAGGCGCGCTCAAATACGAAAGCGCCGTAACGTACACCATGCTTAGCGTTGGAAAAGGCGATAGCGCCTGTATTGAAGACAGGGCGAATTGCTATATAATAGATACCGGCTCAAACGGCTATGACCTTGCGGAGTATGTTTTAAGCAGAGGCAAAAGAGTAAACGCTGTTTTTATAAGCCATCTGCATGACGACCATGCAGGAGGCCTTGAGCAGCTTATTGAAAAAGGCGTTAAGATAGACAAAATTTACTTGAGCTGCAACGCGGAAGACGCGCCGGACCTTAAACAAATGCCGCGCGCTTTAAAACTGGCTGAAGAAAGCGGCATACCCGTATGCAGGCTAAGCGCCAACGACAGCCTGGACCTTGGAAGAGTTAAAATAAGCGTCCTGTGGCCATATGAAAACCGCATGCACAATCTTCTGCCGCTTAACGAAAGATCTTTGGCGCTTAAAATATCCCTTGACGGCGTTGATTTTTTATCCTGCGGGGATCTTGGAACGCGTTACGAAAAGTACGCGGCGGTTCCAGCTGACATTTTAAAAGCTTCCCACCACGGCTCAAAAAACGCTTTAAGCGAAGAATTTCTGCATATCGCGCAGCCCGACTACGTTCTTGTTTCAAGCGGCAAAGAAGGTGTGGAAACTGCTGCGCGCTTGCGCGAAAAGCTTAAAAACGCTAAAATTATAACAAGCTTTTCAAACGGCGCGATAAAAATAACCTGTGAAAAAGGCAAGGCGTATATAAGGAGATTTAATTGAATTCAAACAGCTTTTTTTCTTCATTAAAAAAAGATTTAACGCTTAACTGCTTTTTATTTGAGGGCGGCGAGGAATATTTAAAGCGCAGCGCGCTTGAAGCGCTTAAAGTAAAAATAATCAAGCCGCCTTTTGGCGAAATGAATTACAGCGTGCTGGAGGATCCTGACGACAAGCAGATTATACAGCTTTCGGAAACCCTGCCATTTATGGCTGAAAAGCGGCTTATAGTAATAAAAGAAAGCCGTTTTGTGCAGGAAGGCGCCGGTAAAAGCAAAAGCCCAAAGCAGCAGGACAGTTTGTTTAAATATTTAGGCGGCATGCCGGATACTTCCGTCATAGTGTTTTACTGCAAGGGCAAGTCCACAGGGAACAAAAAAATAGTAAAGCAGATTAAAAACTCCGGCGGGCAGGTGCTTTTTGACACGCTTAGCGAAACCGCGCTCACGAAGTGGATAGCCAGGGAGCTTAAAAAATACGGCAAAAAAACAGACGTTCCGACAGCCCAGCACCTTATGTTCACATGCGGCAGGGACATGACGGTCCTTTCAAACGAGATAGCGAAAGCCGCGTTGGTAAACGCGGACAGCGACATACTTACCGTTAAAGACATAGACGCCATATGCGCAAAAACGCGCGAGTACAAGGTGTTCGATCTGTCGGAGCAGGTAGCTTCAGGCGACAGCGCCAAGGCGGTTAAGCTTATGAACAGCCTTATATCCGACGGCGAATCCCGTTTGCTTTTGCTCGCTCTTCTGCAAAGGCAGTACAGGCAGATGCTGTTTGTTAAAATATTAAATGAGTCAAAAACGCCAAACGCCAAAGCAGCGAGGCTTTTAGGCGTTCCCGCGTTTGTTGTTGGCAAGCTTTCAAGGGCGGCGGGGAATTACACCGCCGATGAATTGAAAAAAGCCTACGAGATGCTTATTTTTGCGGAGTACGGCGTAAAATCAGGAAAAATGCCTGAAACAGGCTCGCTTGAAAACGCCGTGTACCGCTTGTTGAACCTGAAAGACAGAGGCGCCGCATGAAAGAAACGCTTAAACCCATATTAACAGAAGCGGGGCTCATGTTAAACGACGGCGTATATGACAGGCTTGAGTATTTTAACGCCTTGCTCAACGAAGCAAACCGTTTTACAGACCTTACAAACATACCGCCTGAGGAAATGCCTGTAAAGCACTACGCGGACAGTCTTTTTATACTGCTTTATGAAAGTCTGTTTAGGCCCGGGATCTACGTTTTGGACGCGGGCACAGGCGCGGGCTTTCCCGGCGTGCCGCTTGCGATAGCGAGAGATGACGTATCCTTTGTGCTGCTCGACGCGCTAAAAAAACGCTGCGATTTTTTAAACCTGGTAAAAAAGGAGCTTAAATTAAACAATGTGCGGGTCGTGCACGCGCGTATGGAAGACGCGGCGTGTGGGGACTTAAGAGAAGCTTTCGACTTAAGCTTAAGCCGCGCCGTAGCCCCCATGCGCGTGCTGCTTGAATACACGCTTCCTTTTGTAAAGCTGGGCGGCGCTTCCCTTTGCTGGAAGGGCCCGCAGCTTGCGCAGGAAATCAAGGAGTCTGAAAACGCAGCGCGCATATTGGGCGGAACATTTGAAAAAAGCATAGAGCTGCCCATAAAAAACAGCGCGCACCTTGTGCAGATTGTAAGGAAAATAAAAAGCACGCCCGAAAAGTATCCAAGGCGCGCCGGCATACCTGGCAAAAGGCCGATTAAATAACTGCTTTATTATTTAGCTTGATTAATTTTATTTAAATTATATTTTTACTTAAATTTATACATGCCTATCGCCGCCGCTACGGCTAAGTTAAGCGAATCTATTTTGCCGCTGTGCGGTATCCTTACGGCGTTGCCTATACTGGCGAATTCAGCCGACAGCCCGCTCCCCTCGTTTCCAAATATAAGCGCGAAGGAATCGTCCCCCTTGTTTTTAGCTTCGTCAAGCGGAACAGACCCATTAAGCATAAAAGGGAAAAAAACGCGGTTCGCGTTGTCTTTTTTATATTCATCAAAGCTATCAAACTCTTTTATGTTAAGAGAAAAATGCGCTCCCATGGCGGCGCGCACAACCTTTGGATCAAACGGATCGGCGGAAGGGCTTATTATGGCGATATTGTAAAACCCGAATCCAAGCGCCGTACGCATAATGGTGCCTATGTTGCCCATGTCCTGCGGGTTATGCAGCACTATGTGCTTTTTTTCCGCGTTTGAAATGCTTTGGCGTTTTTCAAAAACGGCGGCGGACATAAAGCTTTCCCTTTGGGATATGCGGCTTAACGCCTTGTCCGCCTGCTCCATGCGCACGCCGTTTCCGCTGCAGAGCGGAATAAGCTTTTTTAATATGTTGTCATCAATCTTAGTGGATATAAGCACCCGAGTTACAGCTTCCGGCCGGTTTTTCAGCGCTTCTATCGTGGCAAAAGTTCCCGGCGCATAGCTGTACTCAAGCTTGCGGCTGTATTTTTTTAGCGACGGCATATAACCTCCCCGCGCAGGCAAAGGAACGCCTGTTATCAGGCTGTCCCAAACTGTCCCTGGCGCGAAAATATTATAGCAAAGCGACTTTGCGTTTACAATGCGCTGTTCTGTACATTTGTCAATGATGTGAGACCGAGTTAAAGATAAAACGACGGTCTTT
>CAZFHI010000009.1:0-65647 GCA_964518875.1 uncultured Oscillospiraceae bacterium | reverse complement strand
CTCGATCGCTTTTTTCTCAGCTTTCAGTCTCACATCTATTGTAAAGCTACACGCGCAAATACCCAAAACTAAAAAGATATAGTCAACTCAGACGATTTGTGATAATATAATTTTAGTCTGAGAAAGGAAGAGTCGGAATGCAAAGAACAGAGAAGCTTAAAAAGTTAATACCCTTGCGGAAGGACGAGGCAATTATTATAAGCAAGCCGTCTAATATCTTCTATATAAGCGGTTTTAAGGGCGAAGGCCTGCTGTATATATCCGAAAACCAATCCGTTGTCGTTACGGACTTTCGCTATGTGGAACAGGCTCAAAAGGAATCGCCGGGATGGAGAGTAGAATCCATATCCAAAGGCATCGATCACTTTAAAGCTGCGTCAGCTATTGAAAGCGGCATAAAAAAAGTATATCTGGAAGACGACTTTATCACGCTGAAGCAATACAGGCGCTTAGAAGAGTGCTTTTATGGGGCGGAGCTTGTTACGCTTTCAAACGCTCCTGAAAAAATGCGCACTGTTAAAGACGAAAACGAAATAGCGGCCATAAAAAAAGCGTGCGCCATTTCATGCGAAGCGTTTGAATATATGCTTACCTTTATAAAGGAAGGGCAGACTGAAAGGGAAATTTCGCTCGCGCTCGACTTTAAAATGTACGAGCTCGGAGCAGACAGCGTGGCTTTCAGCACCATAGTCGCTTCAGGCCCGAACGGCTCGCTTCCTCATGCCGTGCCGTCTGACAGGGTAGTTAAAAGCGGCGATTTTATAACCATGGACTTTGGCGCAAGGTACGCGGGCTACTGCTCGGATATGACTCGCACAGTAGCCGTCGGGGAGCCGAGCGACAAGCTTAAGGAAATATACAACATAACGCTTGAAGCGCAGGAGAAAAGCCAAAATATCCTGGCGCCAGGCAAAGAATGCAGGAAAGTCGACGCTCTTGCCCGCGGTATAATAAGCGACGCGGGATACGGCGAGTATTTCGGCCACAGCCTGGGGCACGGCGTAGGCATAGACATACACGAAGACCCGCATCTTAGCACGAGAGAAGGGGGCAGTCTTAAGCCGGGCCATATAGTAACCGTAGAACCGGGCATTTATATTCCGGGAATTGGCGGCGTGCGCATAGAAAACACCTGCCTTATAACAGAAGACGGCTTTGAACCGCTCATCACTTCACCTAAAGAACTTATAATACTATAATAAATAACTGGAGGAAAAAACATGATAACAGCTGGAGACTTCAAAAAAGGCATTACTATTGAATGGGACGGAGGCGTATGGACCATCGTTGACTTTCAGCATGTAAAGCCGGGAAAGGGCGCTGCGTTTGTGCGCACCAAGATTAAAAACATAATGACGGGCGCCGTTATAGAGCGCACGTTCAACCCTACGGACAAGATGCCCAGGGCCGTTGTGGAAACAAAGGAAATGCAGTATCTGTATAACGACGGAAGCCTGTATTATTTTATGGACCTTGACACGTTTGAGCAGATACCTTTAAACAAATCCCAGGTTGAAGAAGCGATACAGTTCGTAAAGGAAAACTCTAATGTAAACATACGCTTCTTCAAGGGCGAAGCCTTTTCCGTAGAAGCCCCCAACTTTGTAGAGCTCGAAGTAACGCAGACAGAACCCGGCTTTAAGGGCGATACCGCTTCAAACACCTATAAGCCTGCAACGCTTGAAACGGGATATTCTCTTATGGTTCCGCTGTTTATTAACATAGGTGATATAATAAAAATAGATACGCGCACAGGTGAGTATCTGTCAAGATCATAAGGAGGAAATATGAGCAACTTATCTGAAAAGGTGGCATACTTAAAGGGACTGGTAGCGGGAATGAACCTGTCGGAGGATGACAACACAAATAAGCTGCTGCTCAGCATGACTGACGTTCTGGAGGAGTTTGCCAAGTCGTACGGCGAGCTTTCAGACAAGGTGGAGGAGCTTGACAACTATATAGAAGAAATAGACGAGGACCTTCAGGATATAGAAGAGATCTTTTACGATGAAGACGATTTCTGCAACGACGACGACTGCGAAAGCTGCGGACTTCATTTGCACAGCGGGGGAGAAGAAGACGATGAAGATTTTGACCACCCTGTACACATAGAATGCCCTCACTGCGGCTATTCTATGCTGCTAAGCTCATGCGATCTTGATTCAGAAGAAGAACCGCTCTGCCCGTCCTGCGGCGAGCCTCTCTTTCCGGAGCTTGACGAAGAAGACTTCGAGGACAACGACACTGAGGAAACCGACGACTGAATTTGCTTAAAGCGCCAAAGCGTATATAATCCGCTGCGGCGTTGACATAATAATTTAAAGACCGATTAAAAACCGGTCTTTTTGTTATGTGATATTATAAATTAACAGCCGCACTTTTACTTTAGCTTTCTTTTTCGTATATCCTCGCCTAAAAACTGTATAACCTTGCAGGCGCGAGGATCCAGAAGCCTTGAAGCGATGCGCTCCGTATAGCGCTGCTGAAGCTCCGTTAAAGACAAATTTGTGCTTATCACGGTATTCTTATGGTTGGCAAAACGGTGGTTTATAAGCGCAAAAAGCTGCTCTACCGTTATGTTTTCCCAGAGCGGTTCTGTGCCTAAGTCGTCGATAAGCAATAATTGAACTTCATAAATAGAATTTATGGAAGAATCGTCTTTTCCAAAATAAGATTTGCGTATTTCGTTTAAAAGGCTGTTGGCAGTAAGCGTTATGCACGCTACGCCTCTTTTTTTTGCGCGCGTTGATATGCTGTTAAGCAAATAAGTTTTTCCAAGCCCGCTCTTGCCGTAAAAAAGCAGGTTTTCAGGCGTTGCGAAGGGCAGCTTATCAGCGTAGCTTTCGCATATTTCCTTTATAAGCTGCATATACTTTCTTTGAGAAACGCTGCTGTTTTGCAAAGGCCTGTCTGAAAACACAAGCTCGTTATAGTTTTCAAAGGTTTCATCGCTTACAACGCTGTCGAATTTTGAAGCGGTTATACTGCGGCAGCGCCTGTATATGCAGCTGCAGAATTCTTTTTTATGCTCACCGACAAAGCCTGTGTCCCTGCATATTTTGCATGTGTATATGGCTTCCAACTGGTTTTCGGGAAGACCCGCTTTGCTAAGCTCAAGCTTTATCCGTTCGTTTATTTCGCGCACCTGCGCCTCTATATTTTCCGGAGATGAATCAGAAAAAGCGGATTTTAAATTTTCAAAAATTAAATCGTGTCTTTTTTCAACAAGCTCAATAAGCTTAGGGTTTTTTTCAAATGCTTCACGCTGTTTTTCTATTTCAAGCTGTCTGTTTTTTAGCTGCTCTGCCTTGCATTCGTTAAGAGCCTGCTTAAGTATTTCGCGGTCCAATGCCTTTTTCAGCCTCCTTTAAAAGCTCCTGCGCGTTTGAAGACAGCTCGTCTTCTGTGTAGCTGCGCTGCTCATACTGCTGGGCGGACACCTGTTTTGTCGTTTTATACTGGTTGTGCTGCTTTGCTTTTTCAACGGTATCTATGCCTTCTTGCTTAAAGTTGCTAAGCACTTTGTCAATATAAGGCATTTTTTGCTTCGCTGAGCGTGAAAGAGATGCGGCGTACAGTATAATTTCATCGCTGAATTGCTCTTTCCAGCGCAGCACAAGACCTATATCGCCCTGAGAAGGAAAGCCTTTTTGTCCGCTTTCTGAAAGCACCTGCTTTGCTAAAGGCATAACGTTTTCCTGCTTTTTAAGGTACTCCCGTATTTCTTCCGCGCTTTTAAGACCGTTTTTCTGCCAAACGGAAACTATTGGCAGAAGGTCCTCAAACATAAGCCCCTTCCTCGCGGCTTCCCTTGCCGCCAAAACATATATTTCGTGAGCGTTTTGGTTTAACAGAGATTTATACGCATTCTGCACCGCAACAGGAGATGTTCTTACGCCCAATATGTTTAATATTTCTTTTGTCTTTTCAATTAAGTCTGAATCTTCTTTTAGCTGCTGCTCAAGACCTGCGCCGCTTGAGCGCTTTTTAAGCCCTGTTAATACGCCGTTAAGATAAGCAAAGGACGGGTTAGTCGCTTTTACCGTTTCCCTGCAGGCTTCCAAAATCTCTTTCTCGCTGTAACCAAGCTTGTACATCCAGCTTTCGTATAAAGCGATTTCGTCGTCCGTAGGTCTTCTCCTAAGCCCAAAGCGGTTAAGCACCTTCTGAGCGCCCTTGCGCACGTTTTCAGACCTTGAAAAATACATTTCCGCTTCGTCGGTCGTGCTTATGCCTTCTTCTTTTATTTTTACCGCTACTTTTTGCGCGTAAGAAAAGCTGAAGTTTATGCCTCGCAAGGACATGCAGTAGCTTAGCAGCATAAGCACCACCGCCTGCGGAAGCCCTAAATCCTGCACCCATTCGTAGGCGCTAGCTATTTCAGAAGGGCGTATTTTGCGCTTATCGTTAAATAAGGCGTAAACGGATTCTGTAAAATGAACGTAATCTTCGTTTGCCTTAAACGAATCCCTCCCCGTAAGCATGTTCGCGCTTAACGAGTGCAGAACATAAGAAGGGGGATTGTCGCTTTTTCTTGTAATAAGGCGGCGTCTTTCCCAGTAGCGCAGCGCAGATTCCACTCTGTTTTTTTCAAGATGCAGCTCGTTTGCTATTTCCGTGGGGGAAAAGCTTTCATCGCCAAGCTGGCAATGGTAAAGACAGCTTAAATATACTTTAACAAAATCTCCGTCAGCGTCTGGCATATATTGTGAAAAAAATAAATTCTCGACACTTGTAACGCCAAATATGCGCAGGGTGTCGTCTTTTTTTAGCATGTAATTCCTTTCTTAATCTATCAATCGCTCTGGAGCTTTTCCTTTAAAGTAGCGAGTATTCTTCTTTCCATACGGCTTACCTGCATTTGGCTCATGCCTAATTTTTTTCCTGTTTCGCTTTGAGAAAGCCTTTCAGAAAAGCGGTAGAACAGCAAAGCTTTTTCCCTGGAGCTCAATATTTTAATAGCTTTTTTTAAGTCTTCTCTTGTTTCAAGCGCTTTAAAGCTTAAATCCTCTTCGCCCACTCTGTCGTACAGATACATGCCATCTTCATCAGGCATATCTAAAGAAGCTACGCTGGTTCTGTCGCGCATGGTCTCTATATCCAAAACCTGCTCTATATCCCAGCCTAAATGCTCTGCGAGCTCTTGAACGGACGGTTCTCTTCTAAGCTTCTGGGTAAGCTCGGCGTTCGCCCTGTCCATCTTAATGCCCTGCTCGCGCAGCGTCCTTGGGGAGCGCAGTATATCGGCCTTGTCGCGTATATAGTTTCTAACTTTGCCTGTAATCGTAGGCATGGCGAATGTGGAAAAACGCAGGCCCCTTTCAGGCTCGAAACGCTTTAATGCTTCAACGAGCGCCATGGCGGCCACCTGCTTTAAGTCCTCAATCTCTATGCCGCGTCCCTTAAACCGTACGGCGATGGCGTACGCAAGGGGAAGACCCGCTTCAACTGCGTCGTTTAAGCTGCCGTCTGATGGACTATTGGCGTATTGTATTGCTTTTGCGTGTAAATCATCTGCGCTCATTTATTTCCTCGCCAGTGTTTATAGAAAGGGATATACTGTGTATGCCGCAGCTGTCGCCCTCAAGCTGTATATCCGTAACGAGCATACCTATTATAAGCTTTGCGGTCTGCGGGTCCTGCGGCTCGCAGGACTGGAAGCTGTCGCTGCGTATGCCCATGAGCTTTATGTTAAGCTTATTGTTTTCTATGGCGCAGTCCATTCTTACCTTTTCAAACGCGCGCGGCTGGTGGGACAAAAGGTCGTAGCTTTCGTCTATCGCTAACCGCAAATCGCTTATGGTATCCAAAGAAAGCCCCGCAAGGCTGCCGCATGCGCCTATGGTAGTGCGCAGAGCGAGTATCCATTTGCGTTCTGCCGGTACTGTAATAGTTAAATCACTCATTGTTAATAACCACCTTCATATTTTCATCGGGGAGCATTTCTGCAAGCGCTTCCTTGGCTTGTTTTCCGCTTGAGCACCAGTACTCGCGCGGAGCGAGCAGCGTAATGCCTTCATCATCAAGGTTAATATATACAGGCACGTTTCCTTTATGCTTTTTACAAATATTCATTATGGCCTGCATTTTGCTGCGCCGCGTTTTTAAAAACAGCTTTTCAGTCGAGATTTTTGCAAGCTGGACGTCGTTTAATCCGCCTGGATTTTTTTTGATTTGCGTGTCTTTTTTTGCTGAACCTGCCTTGTTAAGCGGCTTTATATTGTCCACGAGTATTTTTGTGTCCTCGTCCTCGCGTATGGACAGTTTCCCGTAAACCATTACGGCTTCGTCCTTGTTGAGCATGCTGTAAAAGCGGTCGTGCACGCGGGGAAAAAGTATGCATTCCACCTGACCGTACAGGTCTTCAAGCGTCAAAAAACTCATGAGCTGTCCTTTTTTTGTGGTTTGCGTGCGTATTGCAGAAACCAGTCCGCCTATTGTAACATTTTTTCCGTCAAAGCTTAAGGCTTCATCGCCGCTGTCATTTATTTCTTCCATAACCTGGGTGGAAAAATCGAGCGCTTCAAGGGCGCTTATGTAGTTTTCCAGCGGATGCCCCGATATATATACGCCGGTCATCTCTTTTTCCATCTGAAGAAGCTGTTCGTACGGGCACTCTTCTACATCGGGATATTCTTCTTCAGGCGCTATGCCTCTGGCTGCGGCTATATCAAATAAGGACATCTGTCCTTTTATGTTGTTGCGCCGCCTTTGGCTTTGCGATGCCATGGCCTGCTCATAAACCAATATTTGCTGGTTGCGGTTTGCGCCTAAGTCTTTAAAGCACCCTGCTTTTACAAGCCCTTCCACCGCGCGCTTTGTTATCTGCTCGCTTTTTTGCCTGCGGCAGAAATCGTAAATGCTTCGGTATGGGCCGCCGGCTTCCCTTTCTTCGATTATGCTTTCAACGGCTTTTTCGCCAAGCCCCTTTATAGCTGAAAGACCGAAGCGTATGCATTCCCTGCCGTCTTTTTCTTCAACTGTAAACGTGCCCTGGGATTTGTTTACGTGCGGAGGCAGAACGTCTATGCCGTTCTTTCTGCAATGCTGTATATAGCTTGCGATCTTGCCGGAATTATTCAAAAAGCTGCTCATAACCGCGGCAAGGTACTGGGCAGGGTAATGCCGTTTAAGGTATGCCGTACGGACGCTTATTACGCCGTACGCTGCGGCGTGGCTTTTGTTAAAGGCATAGCTTGCAAAGCCCACCATTTCATCAAATATATGCTCGGCGACTTTTTTTGAAATGCCGTTTTTTATAGCGCCCGGTATGTTTTCTTCTTCTATGCCGTATAGGAAATTATGGCGCTCCTTGTCCATAACGTCGTGCTTTTTTTTAGCCATGGCGCGGCGCACAAGGTCGGCGCGCCCAAGGGAATAACCCGCAAGCTTCCTTACTATCTGCATAACCTGTTCCTGATATACTATGCAGCCGTAGGTTACGGATAATATTGGCTCAAGCTGCCCGCATTCGTATTTTATGCTTTCAGGGTCTTCTCTTCCTTTAAGGTACCTTGGTATAAAGTCCATAGGCCCGGGACGGTAGAGGGAAATCGCCGCTATTATGTCTTCAAAATTCCTTGGCTGAAGATTCATAAGGAAGCTTCGCATGCCGCTTCCTTCAAGCTGGAACACGGCCGCCGTGTCGCCCTTTGAAATCATATCGTAGGTGGGCTTATCGTCCATAGGGATGTCTTCCGCTTTTATAAAAACACCGCGCTCTTTAAGCAGATCAAGCGTGTCCCTTATAACGGTTAACGTCCTTAAGCCTAAAAAGTCCATTTTTAAAAGGCCGAGCGCTTCCACGTCTCCCATAGGGTACTGCGTAGTAACGGCGCCGTCGTTTAACTGAAGCGGGACGTAGTTTGTCGTCGGCTCCTTTGTTATCAGAACGCCAGCCGCGTGCGTTCCAGCGTGGCGGGGCATGCCTTCAAGCAAAAGAGAAGTGTCCACAAGCTTTTTAACGCGTTCTTCGTTTTCATAGGCGTCCTTAAACTCAGGGTTTATTCTAAGGGCGCTTTCAAGCGTTATGCCGAGCATGACAGGAATCATTTTGGCTATTCTGTCTGTTTCCTTGTAGCTGTAGCCTAAGACGCGCCCTACGTCGCGCAAAACGCCGCGCGCCGCCATGGTGCCGAAGGTAATAATCTGCGAGACGTGGTCTTTCCCGTACTTGTCGGCTACATAGTCTATAACTTCCTGCCTGCGCTCAAAGCAAAAGTCAACGTCAATATCGGGCATGGTAACGCGTTCAGGGTTTAGAAAGCGTTCAAACAGCAGGTCGTATTTTAAAGGGTCAAGCTGAGTAATGTCCAGGCAGTACGCAACCATGCTGCCGGCGCTTGAACCGCGCCCGGGGCCTACCATGATATTCTGACTTTTAGCGTAAGAAATAAAGTCCCATACGATTAAAAAATAATCCAGATAACCCATTTGTTCTATTATTTTAAGCTCGTAATTGAGCCTTTTTTTAGCTTTTTCGGTAGGGTTAGCGTAGCGCTCCTTAAAGCCTTTTTCGCATAAACGCCTGAGCATTTCGCCGGCGCTTTCACCGTTTGGCGTGGGGAAAGAGGGAAGATAAATTTTAGAAAAATCTATTTCTACGTTGCACCGGTCAGCTATCTGCTGCGAAAT
Organism: uncultured Oscillospiraceae bacterium; assembly: GCA_964518875.1. Classification (GTDB taxonomy): domain Bacteria; phylum Bacillota; class Clostridia; order Christensenellales; family Aristaeellaceae; genus DTU024. The sequence goes on along the minus strand of CAZFHI010000009.1, from coordinate 57,013 downwards.
GTTTACAGCGTCCTGCATATCGGGAAAAAGCTTAAGCATTTCTTCTTCGCTTTTTACATACAGTTCGTCCGTAGCAATACGCATACGGCCGTCTTCCTCTATTGTTTTGCCTGTCTGTATGCACATAAGCACTTCCTGCGCGTGCGCGTCCTGCTTATTAAGGTAATGGCAGTCGTTTGTAGCTACAAGCGGTATGCCGCTTTCTATGGAAAGCCGTATAAGCTGAGGGAGAACCTGTTTTTCTTCCCTTATTCCATGGTCCATTATCTCTATAAAGTAATTGCCTTCGCCCATTATATCACGCATAAGAAGCACGTGGTCCCTGGCCTTTATGTGCTGGTTTTGCAAAAGGTATGTTGAAGGCCCGCCTGACAGGCAGGCGGACAAGGCTATAAGCCCCTTGTGGTACTGTTTTAACACATCATAATCTATGCGCGGGCGGTAATAAAAGCCTTCCAGGTTTGATATGCTCACAAGCTTCATAAGGTTCTTGTAGCCCTCGTTGTTTTCGCACAGCAGTATAAGGTGGAAAGGCCCTTCCTGCTGAACGCTCCTGCTGAACCTGTCGTTGCAAAGATATGTTTCTACGCCTATAACGGGCTTTATGCCGTTTGCTTTGCATTCCTTGTAAAAAGGTATTACGCCGTACATTGAGCCGTGGTCTGTAATGGCGCAGGAATTAAAGCCTTTTTCGTTTAAAAGTTTAATAAGGGGTTTTATTCTGCATGCCCCGTCGAGCAAGCTGTATTCAGTATGTAAATGCAGATGCGCAAAAGCCATTTCGTCCTCCTGAAATTATTATAAAGCCTTGAACGTTTTTTATCAATCCGCATAAACACAAGCCTTGCAATGAAAAGCGGCAGACTGTATAATCCAGAGTAGTACAGCAGAGTTTGCTGCGCTAAGCTTAAGCATAAGGAGGCGGAGAGCTTGTCAAACACGATTGCCGCATTGGCGTCGGCGGCTGGGAAAGCAGGAGTAGCGGTTATAAGGCTTTCCGGCGATGAATCCATATCCATATTAAAAAGCGTTTTTGCGCCTAAATCAAAAAATAACGCTTTTGCTCCAAGACACCTTATGCTTGGCAATCTGCATGATAAAAACGTTTTAATAGACGAGTGTATGGCCGCTGTTTTTAAGGCTCCGCATTCATACACAGGCGAAGACAGCGCGGAGCTTTACCTTCACGGAGGCCCGCTTATAGTTAAGCAAGCGCTTAAGCTTTTATATAGATGCGGGGCAGCGCCCGCGGGACCCGGAGAATATACAAGGCGCGCCTTTGAAAACGGAAAGATAGATTTAAGCCAGGCGGAAGCGGTAATGCAGCTTGTAAATGCTCAGGGTGAGCTGTCTAAAAAAGCCGCCCTGCGCCAGCTTGAGGGCGGCACGTTTTCATTTATTAATAATATACAAAAACAATTAACTAAAATGTTAAGTTCAATAGAAGCGGTGCTTGATTTTCCGGATGAGCTCGAGGAAGACTTTTCGTACGGGGAATACGCAGAAAAATGTCTTGACATAGCGCAGACGTTAAAAAGCAAGAGCGACATGCGCAGCGCTAAAATCTTAAACCAGGGGCTTGAGGTTGCCATAATAGGCACGCCTAACTCCGGAAAAAGCTCTCTGTTTAACGCCCTCCTAATGGAAGACAGGGCGATAGTTACGAACATTCCAGGCACAACGCGCGATGTATTGCGCCAGTCAATAGTAATGGGCGGAACAACGGTTATATTAAACGATACGGCGGGCATAAGGGACAGCGAGGAAGCGGTTGAAAAGCTCGGCGTAGACAAAGCCAGGCATGAAATGGAAACCGCGGATCTGCTGCTCATAGTTTTAGACGGCGCAGGCCCTTTGAGCAGGGAAGCGCACCAGCTCTTAAATGAAAATACAGACAGAAGACATATTGTGCTCCAAAGTAAGTACGATATAAACAGAAAGCCGCATATAGACGGAGTAACGATGTTTTCTTCATACACTGGAGAGGGCATAGAAAATATAAGAAAAGGCATACTGCAAAATGCAGATTGCGTGCAGGACAGCGAGCTTACGCTGCAGCGCCATGTAAAACTTGCCCTGGAAGCAAGCGAAAGCCTTTTTGAAGCGGCAGAAGCCTTTAAAGAAAACGTAAGCCTGGACCTGTGCGCTGTGCATGTGCAGGCGGCGCTTAACAGCCTCGGCGCTATAACTGGAAGCCATGTAACGGAAGACGTGATAGACGCAATATTTCAAAACTTTTGCGTAGGCAAATAATACTTTGGAGGTCATATGCCTTTAAAAGAAAAAATACGTGCTTTAGACGAACAATACGACGATTTACCACGCAAAATATTTTTAGTATGCTGCGTATTGCTCGTATCTTTAGCGATATTTGGACTGCTTAAATACCTGTGGCCTTTTCTTCTGGGTTTCTTGTTTGCGCTTTTAATGAACCCGATAGTAAAAGTTATATCAAAAGCATTTTCAAAGCTTAAATGCGGTAAAAAAATAGCGGTAGGTCTGTCCATGCTGCTGGTTTACGGCGTTATAGGCTTTCTTCTTACATTGCTTTTTAAGCAGATATACTCAGAGCTTGAAAAGCTTATCAACGCGCTGCCTGATATATTGGATTATATAGAAAATATAATGTATGAATGGACGCAAAAAGCAAACCCTGCTGATACAGGGGGCGTTCAGGAAAAGCTTGGAACTCTTCTTAACGAAGCAAACGACAGCATTCTTGATTATGTGCACAGCTTTATAGGCAAGGCGACTCCTACGGTTGCAAACAGCGCGATAAACTTTGTAACAAGCTTTCCCAAAGTAATATTATTTATCGTGATGACAATTATGTCGTCATATTATTTTGTAAGCGATAAAGAAAAAATAAACAGATATCTTGAAAAACTGCTTCCAAGCGGCGTTGTGTACAGAGCGAACGCGCTGTCTGGAAGCGTCTGGCATGCCGTAGGACAGCAGATCCGCGCGCAGATATTTATATCGTTTTGCGTTATGCTGCTGCTTATAGCAGGATTTTACGTATTCGGCGTGGATTATGCCCTTGTAACAGGCATTACGATAGGAATTATAGACGTGCTTCCTATTGTTGGAGCGGGCACAGTGCTTATACCATGGGGGATCTTTAATCTGTTTGCAGGAAATATAGCTTTAGGCATTAAACTAGAGGCGCTTTATATAGCCGTTGTAGCGCTAAGGCAAGTTATAGAGCCGCGCGTAGTGGGGCACAGGCTTGGCCTTTACCCGCTTGTAACTATGCTTAGCATGTATATAGGCATGAAACTCATGGGTTTCTGGGGACTTATAGTAGGCCCGGTGCTAGCTAACATATGCAAGGTTGTGCTTGAATCAGATGCGGAAATACGCTTAAGACAGCGAGCTGAAGCCGGCAAAAAAAGCGATGAAAGCTGTAAAAATAATAACAGCGCAGCTGACAATAAAGAAAAAGCCTGCCAAGCTCAGAAAACTCAACAAAATTCCAAATAAAAAAACCGATAAAAATCGGTTTGGCAGGGGCAGAAAGACTCGAACTCTCAACAAAGGTTTTGGAGACCCACGTGTTACCATTACACCATGCCCCTAAGCACGAAGCGAATTATATCCGATAATGGCTTTCGTGTCAAGCAGGGCGTTAAAAAAAGAAACTTATAATTTATTTTAAGTATAAATAAATTACAAAATATGCCCTATGGGGACAAAATTCGCCCGGTTGTACAACTTGGCGCATTTATGACCTTGTTGAGCTTGATAAAATGCAAAGCAGTTGCTATAATTATCAAGGCTAAAGCCTTAGAAATTTTAGGAGGGAAATTATGATTAAAATCGGCATCAACGGATTCGGACGCATAGGCAGGCTTGTTTTGCGTGCAACCATTGAAAATTTTAACGATGTTCAGGTCGTTGCTGTAAACGATCCTTTCATCAGTGTAGACTATATGGCATATATGCTCCGCTATGACACAGCGCAGGGACGCTTTGATAAAGACATTTCTTTCGACAAGGAAAAAAATGTATTGACTGTAAATGGCAACGACATCAAAGCGTACGGCATAATGAACGCTTCCGACATACCATGGGATGAAAGCGGCGCAGAATACATAGTGGAATCAACCGGCATCAACACGACTACAGAAAAGTCATCTGCCCACTTTAAGCATGGCGCAAAAAAGGTTATCATTTCCGCCCCCGCAAAGGACAAGGAAACACCTATGTTCGTCATGGGCGTGAACCACAATGAATACAAGAGCGACATGAACGTTGTTTCAAACGCAAGCTGCACAACCAACTGCCTGGCGCCTTTGGCGAAGGTAATAAACGACAAGTACGGAATCGTCGAAGGCCTCATGACGACTGTGCACTCAACAACCGCTACACAGAGAACGGTTGACGGCCCCAGCAAGAAAAACTGGCGCGGCGGCAGAGCGGCTTCTGCAAACATCATTCCTTCTTCAACAGGCGCTGCGAAAGCCGTTGGCGTTGTTATACCTGAATTAAAGGGCAAGCTTACAGGCATGGCGTTCAGGGTTCCCACGATAGATTCATCCGTTGTGGACCTTACATGCAGGCTTGAAAAACCCGCTTCCATGGAAGATATAAACAAGACTATGAAAGAAGCTAGCGAAGACCCCAACTGGAAGGGCATTATAGGCTATACGGAGGACCAGGTGGTTTCTTCAGACTTCCTGCATGATCCGCGTACAAGCATTTACGATGCTGAAGCAGGCATAGGTCTTAGCGACAATTTTGTAAAGCTTATCGCCTGGTACGACAATGAGTGGGGCTACAGCAACAAGGTTGTAGAGCTCATTCGCCATATGTACAGCGTAGACAATAAGTAATATTCAGCAATTTTTGCCCGGCTGAGGCCGGGCTTTTTAATTTCTAAAAAATTACAAAATCAATGCGAAATTGTTTATTTATATTGACGTTTAAGAAATTTAATGGTATATTTTTTTGAAAAGGAGGTAGGCTATGAAGCGCATAATGGCAGTACTTTTTATGCTTGCCATGCTGCCTGTTACGGTTTTTCCGGAAGCTGAGCACGGTACAATGCGCGCGCTTGTTATAGCCTGCGATTCCTTTGTAATTAAAGACAGCACAGCGCCATCCGCAAGCGGCAATGCTGAAGCCTTGAAAAGCATATTTGCATGCGATACAAGAAAATATAAGCAAATTGAATCAAGGATAAATATAGCGTATGACGAGCAGACGCTTTCAGATGAAATTAAATCTTTTTTTTATGAAGCCTCTTATCAGGACACAAACATAATATACATAAGCACTCATGGTGAAACAAGCGAAGACGGCGAGCTTGAAATAATATTCGGTGATGGAAATACTGAAAACAGCGTAACAGGAGATGAGCTGCTCAACATAATAAGACAAATACCCGGCCAAAAAATACTGTTTCTGGACTGCTGTTACAGCGGAAGAATAATATCCAAGGGGCAGCTCGATTTTAACCCGCCTGAGCTTGAAAACATAAAAATAATAACAAGCGCGGGCGGCGCGGAGCTAAGCTACAACTGGTCAAGCGGCATAACAAAAAGACGCGGAACGAGCTATTTTATGATAGCCCTGCGTAATGGATTAAGCGATTGGGGCGGCTTCGCTTCAGACGTAAACCTTGACGGAAATATAACTATGCGGGAGCTGCAGGCCTATCTTACGGAAGGCTTGCCGTCGTCTACTGCGCAGTTTTACCCTGAAAAAGATAATACTACGCTTATTCAATATGATTTGTATTCAGAAAAGCAAAACGGAATAATAAGCGATGTGTCGTTTCAGGGAAGAGTGCTTCAGGCCGGCGCGTCGCTTGACTTCTCATATACATTAAACCAAAAGGCGCAAATTTCTTACCAGATAATATATGAAAAAGACGGACAGTGGCTTTTTGACAAGCCGCAGGTAATTGACGATTTTGAAGCTGGCAGCGCAGTTTTGTGGCCTGGACGAAAGAGCAAAACATTAACGCTTGAACAGCTTGACGAGCGCCTTAACGGCTATGTGCTGTTTTTTATAGTAGCGTTGGATGAAAACAGCGTAACCCCGATTGCGGGCACGCTTCTTCAGGTGCAGGAAAGCGAAGCTGAAGCGGTAAAGGTAACGTCAGGCAAAAGGTTCACGCCGCAAAAAGGTGAGGAGCTTTGCCTACGCATAGCGCACAGAAAGCCCTGCGCTTATACCGTAAGCATAAGAAACCTGCAGGGCGATATCGTAGCGCGGCCGTTTATAAAGGCGCTCAGCCGCCCGCAGAGAATTATGGGCGGCGGTAGCGTTATATACTGGAACGGCGCCGCTAAAGACGGGAGCATATTACCGCGCGGCAGCTATTCAGCCCAGGTGGATATAGAAATGGGCGATGTTCGCATAACCGCATTCAGTCCCGCGTTTGATATATTATAGCGAATATTAAAAAATATACATAAATTTTGCGCTTTGTTTAATTTGAATAAACAACGGCCGTGATGTATACTACTCAATGATAATTTATAAGCAGAAATTACAGGAGGCGCTATAATGGGCAGGATACCAAGCTACGATGAAGCCTTGGAGATACTTTCAAAATATAATAAAGAAGATTTTCATATACAGCATGGGAAAACCGTAGGAGCGGTAATGGCGTGGTTTGCTAAAAAATACGACCCGGACAATATCGAATTCTGGAGAGTAGTCGGTCTTTTGCATGACCTTGATTTTGAAATGTATCCGGAAAACCATTGCGTAAAGCAGGCTGAAATAATGCAAGCCGAAGGCATAGACAAGTCAATAATCAAATCTACGACAAGCCATGGATACGGACTTACCGGAACCAAAAATAAACCGGAAAAACAAATGGAAAAAATACTGTTCGCTTGTGATGAATTAACCGGTATTATAGGGGCCGCGGCGCTTGTAAGGCCGTCAAAAAGCGTGTCGGATATGGAACTCAAATCGCTTAAGAAAAAATTTAAAGATAAAAGCTTTGCGGCAGGCTGCTCAAGAGATGTTATAAAACATGGAGCGGAGGAATTAAATTGGGAGACAAACGATTTGCTTAACATGACGCTTCAGGCGATGAAGGAAACTGAAAGCGAATATCTGTAAAACTTTGCAAATTTAAAATATAAATTAAAACTTATAACGAGCATCCTTCTTTGGCAAAATCAGCCCTGGGAGGATGCTTTTTTATGTACACAATATTTTCGCTTTGTGCTATATTTGTAATGGACATAAGGCCAAGAAACTGATTCTTAGTTGAACAGTAAAGAACACTTTTTAACCGGAGGACATTCATATGAAATATGCGTTTATAAACGGAGCAATCCTTGATGGAAATAAAGACATGCGGCCTGTCAGCGGCAAGGCGGTGCTGACAGACGATAAAAAAATAACAGATATTGTTTCTGATAATGCGCCGCTTAATGGTTATGAAATAATCGACCTTAATGGAGCGTATCTGCTTCCCGGATTAATAGACCTTCACGTGCATCTTGCCCTTAACGGTAAGCCTGCTAAGCCAAAAAAAGAAAGCAGGCATGTTGACTATGAAAAGCTATATCGTTTTCTTACTGGAAACGGATTAATAAGAGCGGTTATGAAACACAGGATAGCGTCATATGCCAGGACGGAGTTAATGAGCGGGGTTACCACGATAAGGACTGTCGGCGGCGTGCTTGACTTTGACTCTAAGCTACGAGATCTTATAAATGAAGGCAAAATTACAGGCCCCCGCATTATCGCCGCAAATGCTGCTATATCAGTTCCGGGAGGACATTTTGCAGGTTCTATCGCAACTGCTGTTAAGTCTCCGGAGGAAGCGAAGGAGCTTGTTAGACAGATAGCGGCGACGAAACCTGATATCATTAAGCTGATGATAACGGGCGGAGTCATGGATTCAGATGCAGAAGGAATGCCCGGCATGCTAAAGATGCCGCCGGAGATTGTAAGAGCGGCATGTGATGAAGCTCACAGGCTCAGGTTTATCGTGGCCGCGCACGTCGAGGGTTCGGAAGGCGTTAAGGTTGCTCTGGAGAATGGAGTCGATACCGTTGAACACGGGGCGAAGCTTACAGACGAAATGATAGAACTGTTTAAGGAAAGAAAAGCGGCGGTTATCTGTACGCTTTCTCCTGCAGTCCCGTACGCTAAATTTAAACTTGAAGAAAGCTACGCTACGCAGGCGGCGAAGAATAACGGACAAATTGTTATGGACGGTATTATCGACTGCGCTAAATCATGCGTAGAAAACGATATACCTTTAGGCCTTGGAAGCGATGCAAGCTGCCCGTTTGTAGCGCATTATAACTTTTGGAGGGAACTATGCTTTTTCCATAAATACGTCGGGAGGTCAACACAGGAAACGCTTTATAGGGCTACCTTGGGCAACGCCGCAATTGCCGGTATAGGCAAAGAAACAGGAAGCATAGGAAAAGGCAAATCTGCTGATATGATCGTAGTAAAAGACAATCCGCTTGATGATCTTGCAGCTTTACGGAACGTAACCATGGTTATTGCAAGAGGAAATCTGATCAGGAATCCTAAGCGCAAAAGAATAAAAGAAATTGATGATGTTTTGGACAGGTACATTTAACTGCAAATATACTTACCTTAATAACCCGCTATCATAATTTTTAACACTAAAAAGCAGAAGGCATATGCCTTCTGCTTTAATCTGGTGGAGGATAACAGGCACTATACGAACACGGGAGTCCTCCGGCGCTGCTGGATGGAGAGTCTACTGCTTTGTCTGCGACTTCTTTATCAAGTGGCACGTGGCATTCTCTTGCAATGCCGGTAAAGTCAAAGACTAATTTAAGCTGGTCATCATATAAATAGGCGGCCGACAAGAAAGTATCAAATAGGGTGCGCTGGAATTTTTTGTCGTTAATCTTTCCTTTGCGCAGGCTCTCAAGCCAGTAGATAACTTTTTCTCGGGTTATTTCAGGGAGTGAGCGTTTTTCTTGGCTTAGCTGTTCCTCAAGTATCTTTTTTTCTTCTTCTAGCTCAAACATTTTTGATTTTGTGGCATCAGTTAATATGCCCTGAAGAATGGCGTTCATAAGATTATCAATAGATTTTTTTATATTATTTAATCGCAATTCTAATTCATCAATGCGGCTATATTCCCTACGCTTTTGGTAATATTCAAGCGTATTATCTGCTATCCATTCTATGATGTCATATTGCAGAACATAATCAAGCACCGCCTTGGCGATTGTGCGCTCCGCCCAATCACGTGCAACATTTTTCTTGCAGCATTTTTTATCACGTGCCTTATTGCATGTATAGTAATAGTATATTTGACCGGATCCACTTGTACCGGATATTCCAACCATAGGGCTTTTGCAATGCCCGCAAAAAAGCTTTCCCGTTAAAATGTAATCGGCGTTAGGGCCTTTGCGTCCTTTGATAGACTTGCTTTTTTTAATCATACGTTGCACCTCGTTAAATACTTCTTTTTCGATAATTTTTGGCATACCACCTGGAACACGGACTTTGCCCCATATATATACGCCTGTATAGCGTTCGTTTTTTAGCATTGCATGAAAACTGTTCTTACCCCAACGCCCGCCACTTCCAGTTTTTATGCCACGGGCGTTTAAGTCTCTTGCGATACCCGCCAAGGTTTCGCCTGCGATAAAGCGGCGATATATTTCCTGAACTATCCTTGCGTTTGGTATATCGATAACAAACTTTCCATCTTCACCACGCTTATAGCCAAGCGGTGCTTTTGAATTGACAAGTGCCTTTTCTGCATTATCCACCATGCCACGCACAATATCTTCCGCCATATTTTCGCTATAAAATTGATTTACATTCATCATTGTGCGCTTTGCAAATCTGCCGGCGGCGGTATCTGAAAAATCCTCTTTGATATATATGCAGCGTACGCCGTAGCTAAGGAGCTTATCCTCATAATTCATAGCGTCTCGCATATTACGGAAAGCACGGCTGGATTTCCACGCTATCATTAGCTGAAATTCACCGTTTTTGGCGTCTTTAATCATGCGATGAAAATTATGCCTTGTATCTTTGCGGCCGGACACATGCTTATCGCTGTACACATGCGTAATAAGTATGTCGTTGTTATCGGCGTACTGCCGGCATTCATCAACTTGCTGCTCAATACTTACTTCTCTTTGAGAGTGAGAAGAATACCTTGCATATATGACTGCCCTGATTTGGGCTTTTTGTTTCTTGCTTTTAACCATTATCTGATTTTTTGCATTTCTTCGTCTAATTCGTCTATTTCCATTTGGATTATAGTTCTTAACGCCTTAGTTTCTCTATCAAAAGCCGTTAAATTTTCTTTTGCAGCTGTAATCAATCCTTCGCCTATTAGTATTATTTTTTCCTGAAGGTAGGATAATTCTTTTTCGTCCGTAATTCCCTTTTTTCTGGTATCTAAATATAATTCTATAGCTGACAACTCTTCGCTTTTCTTTTCCAAAAGCTCATTGATCTCAACTAATCGTGCCTCACGGTTAGCGATATTTTTTTGATTTATGAAGTAAGCCGCTACTCCAGCCACTATAATAATTAAAATTACTAATAAATATTTCTTTTTCATAATATCCTATACTATTTAAAACCCCAGTCCGGTATAGACTGTAAACAACAAGTTTGATCCGTTTACCTCTATAATCATACCTTCTTTTAGTTCGACCTTCCCTATTTCGCCCGTACCAACAGAAGGAGATATCGAATACATATCGCTAATAGTATCGCTGCTGCTTGGATCTTTTACAAGCAAGGTAGCCATTGGCAACATTGGATTCCCATCCAGCGTTATTCTATAAGCGCCTGCTGGAAAATCCTCATCAGCAACATAGATTCCTTGCGGAACAAAAAAAGATTTGACTTCTTTTCTCGAAGCAAGCTCAGCTTCTATTTGCGTTTTAAGTTGAATTAGTTCATCTATAGTCATGTTTGATAGGTTGCTTACAGCAAGGGCGTTTGAAGAGATTAGAAGCAGTGAGACCAAGAGCAGACAAGTGATTTTTTTCATAGTATACCTCCATGATTTTTGTTATTTTCTAACGGGAACAAAGACCGTTAGAGTTAAATGTGTAATATATTATTCCACAGAAAAAAAGAATAATAAAGGAGAAGTTATCATGAAGAACGAACATGTTAAGTTACCCCAAAAGACCCTTGCCACAGAAGCCTTTGAGTTGTTTTTTATGCTTAGTCCAGAAGAGCAGGAGGAAATCATTTTGATTCTGCGATGCCTCGCATTGCCTGAATAATCATAGTTTGTTGCTCCTCTGTGAGTTGTGAGTATATGCTTAAAAACTCCTGTGCACGCTCATCTGCTGTGGAGGTGAGCGGTTTTCTTTCCTTAGGCACGTTATAACCCATAAGCCACGCTTCGGAAACATTTAGTGCCAAACCAAGTACTGTCAATTTCTGTTGCCCCGGTTCTACTGTGCCTTTCACATACTGGCTCAAGTCGTTTCGACCGAGTTTAACATTATATTTTTCACAAAAAGGTTTAGCTGCTTCTAAAATGTCTACTTGACGCATATTCCTTTCGGTCATTAATGTTTGTAATCTTTCGGCAGTGGTGCTTTCTTTCATAATATTCAACCCCCAAAGTAGATTATTTCTACGAAGTATTATAACTTGTTTTGAACTTATGTTCAAGCCTTTAATGTAAAAAGTTCAAAAATTTTGAAAAAAAGTGTTGCAAAAATAAAATCCTTGTGGTATAGTATTGATGTTCAAAGATATTGAACAACTCAACGAAAGAAAGGAGCGGCTTATGATACAATACGATTACAGCAAACTAACAGGACGCATTGTTGAGAAATTCGGAGGGCAGCGTGAATTTGCAAAGGCTGTAGATACCTCAGAGCGCACTGTCTCTTTAAAGCTTAACAACCGTGTATCTTTTAAACAAAAAGATATTGAGATTTGGTCCGATGCGCTCGAATTGTCGAAAGAAGACATTGCAGATTATTTTTTTACTCAGCTTATTCAATTAAATTGAACAAAAGGCATAATCTTGTCTCAGAAGGGAGCCACATTCATGGAAAATACAGTTAAACGATTGCATGAATTATATCAAAAGTCTGGATATTCCTATCCGAAATTAGAGCAATTAACAGGCATATCAAAATCGACACTACAAAGATACTTCACTGGTAAAACAAAAAAATACCTGCAAATAATCTCGTTGCTATCGCAAATATCTTTAACGTATCTATAGATTATTTGCTTGGCATTAATGATTAGAACGGAGGAATCATGAAAACTGCTACATCAGATCAAAGAGAAGCTGTAGATACTGCACTAATTCCGAAATCCAAGGCGGAGCAAATAGCAGCAGTTACCTGCAATGCAGTGCTTGATTACTTTAGCCAACCAGGAGTGCAAGAGCAGTTTGAAGCTTGGCTTTTGGAGCGGAACAGCAGAAAGGAGGTGAATTATGACGGTAAGAAATAAGGCTGCCCCACAAGAAAAGGAGCAACCTATAGAAGTCCAGACGAACGAACTCACTAATAGTCTAACCGAAAATGCGAAAACTGTCAATTCTTTAAGAGCTCTAAGGATAACAAAGCAAATACCTGTTTCTGAAATCGTAAAGAAAGTGAACGTGATTTACCCTGGTTACGATAAATACCTACAAAGTAAATGTGAACACAGTCAGTATTACGGAGTGGAGATATGCAAGGATGCTATGGAATTACTAGTACAAGCATATGCCCCCGAAGATAAAAAGAAACAGAAAAAGAAGGACAATCGCACATTTCCTTGCAGACTATCGGTAAGAGTAAGCACACAGGACTATGAAAGCGTTAAAAAGCTAATGGAAATTGAAGGTTTCTCTACTATGCAAGACTGGCTATATAGCCTAATAAAAAAATATTTAAAGGAGTAGACAAATGATTAGAAATCCAGAAGACATCAAGAACACCGAAAAGAAAAATGCGAATGTTAATAGCAGGATACCCCGGTATTGGCAAAAGCACGCTTGGATTATCCGCACCAAAAGCATTGCATATCGACATAGACTTTGGCATTGACAGAATAGACCCGCAGTACAGAAGGCCATATATACAGCCGGCAAGCTATCAAGAGATATTAGACGACCTTAAACCCGAAAACCTTGAAGAATTTGAAACCTTAGTATTTGACACAGGCGGAAAGCTTATTGACCTTATGAAGCCTTGGGCAATTAAGAATGACCCCAAGAACGGCAAGCGGGACGGCAGCTTAAGCCTTGCAGGTTATGGCGTGGTGGGCAGGGAGTTTGTACGCCTTATGGACTACTGCTTCTATGAATTAAAAAAGCATGTGGTTGTAATATTCCACGCTACTGAAGAAAAAGACGGTGAAAATACACGCCTTCGCCTGATGGTTGAAGGGCAGACTAAAAACAATGTCTGGATACCTATGGATTTAGGCGGATTTATGGAGATGTACGGTAATAACCGCACACTCGGTCTTTCAAACTGCGAAAGATATTATGCCAAAGGTACACGTGGCATAAACGGCATACTTAAAATACCTGCACTTGAAGCAGGCTGTGCCAATGACTTTTTAGAAAAGCTTTTTGATAAGTACAACGAAAAAAGCGAAGCTGAAATGGAGGCTTTAAAAGAACAAGAAGAAAAATACAAGCAGGCGATAATGCAGGGCGAAGAATGCATAAACCAAGTGGTAGATGCACATAGTGCTAACAATATGGCAAAGGCTATAGCTAATATTGACCACGCCTTAACCAGCAAAGACGAGATAGGCGACTTGTGGAAGGCAAAGATTGTGGAGCTAAATCTTATTTACGATAAAAAGACGAAGCTATATGCAGACCCTGAAAAGGAGGCTTAAAATGGCGTACTTAATGAAATGCGGGCATGTGGCAAGTGGTCATACTTATGATAAAGACGGAAATTCAAAGCCTATATGCGCAATATGTGCTGGCGTTACTTCGGACGCTGAAATCGTTGAAAGGGAATGCAAAGGAACTGACGGACTAGAAGGGCGCAAGGCAAAGTGCTTATACTCATCGCCAAAGCGTGGCTATACCTGCAAAGGTATAATACCTTCTGAGTGGGAATTACCGTTTTTTGAATATTGTCCAGATGAAGAGTATGACAGCTATTACTGCGGTTGCTGGGGGTGGGATTGATGAGCAATAAGCGCTACATGGTGACGCACTCCCTGCTGAACTCCTGGAACTATGCTATAAAAGAAAATCCCTTTGAAGACCTAACAAGCGAAAAAGATTCTATGGCAGATTTCATGGCAACGCTTCGCCGGGAACCTATTTCGACAAATGAATCCATGCAAAACGGTATAGACTTTGAGAACTTGGTGACAAGCGTTCTAAAAGGCACTGCAGACACCACGCATAAATGGTTTAATGCAGCACTTGAAGTAGCTGACATTATAAAAGGTGCACAACTACAGCACAAAGCCAGCCGCACTATTCGATTAGGCGAAAGAAATGTTTTTCTATATGGGCGCTTTGACGCTTTGAAAGCAGGTGTAATCTACGATATTAAATTTACCAGAAATTACGATTCGGGTAAATACTTTGACAGCACACAGCACCCAATGTATATGGCGCTGGCGCCGGAAGCGTATGGCTTTACTTACCTTGCAAGCAACGGTACGCAGGTATGGCCCGAGCATTACAGGCGTGATGAAACGCCTGACATTATACAGACTATACAGCAATTTTTCGACTGGCTGGACGGGCAAGGCTTAACGCAGACTTACTTAGACAACTGGGAGGCTCTCTGATGAAAGGCAGGCTTAAAGACTTAACGGTCAACTTAAACGGAACGCAGAACATTACCGTTACCGTTTTAGGAGATTTTCGAGATGAGTATAAAAAGCTAAAGGATAGCGATGTAGACATAATCATCAAGAAAAAAAGAAATCTAAGAAGTCTTGACGCCAATGCCTATATGTGGGTGCTTATAAATAAAATTGCCGAAGCTATAAGCCCTCCCATGAATAAAGAAGAAGTGTATCTACTTATGCTTAAGCGCTACGGTCAAGGCGGGCAGGTGTCTATTATAAGCAGTCAATTTGAAAGCGTGATACGGGAATTTGAGTACTACAAGGTTATAGGTACAGGTATCGCCAATGGCAAAGAATTCACACATGCATATGTGTTAGTCGGCAGCTCTAAGTACGATACAAAAGAAATGTCGGTACTGATTGACGGAGTTATACAAGAAGCAAGAGATCTTGGGATTGACACCGACACGCCGGAGCAGATAAGGCAATTTAAAGAGAGGTGGAAAAACATATGACAAATTACATCATACTTGAACTTGTCGGCAGAGATAGTTGGATGAGACCGGTATATAAACATAATGAACGCTTGTATGTTGATACAGATCCACGTGCTGACAGAGAACCCGCTTTATACACCAAGTATAGAAACGCCTTTGATGGCGAGCCGGACAGTCCTATAGAGCAAAATGTACAATTTACCTTTTTTCCTTATAGAGATGTTTGGAAATGAAAATGAGCACCGTTAAATTTTGCGATTACTGCGGACAATTAGCCCACTTGGTAGACAGTTCCCTTGTATACGGGCGAAGCTACGGGCTTATCTACTACTGCGCCCCATGTCGTGCTTGGGTAGGCGTACATAAAGGTACTAATAAACCTTTAGGTAGGCTTGCTAATGCAGAACTTAGGGAATGGAAAAAGAAAGCGCACGCAGCTTTTGACCTACTATGGAAAGGTGGTCGCATGCGAAGAAATGAAGCATATGATTGGTTATCAGAACAGATGAAGTTACCTAAAAAACATACCCATATAGGAATGTTTGATGTAGACGAATGCAAAAAAGTTATTGAAATATGTAATTATGAAAGGAACAAATAACATGGAAAATACTAAAACCCCAATTTTACAACTACGTCAAGATGATGTTGTTGCTATACCTAGAGAGCGCTTTGAGGAGTTAATCGAAGCAGAAACACGCTTATCAATAATTATAAACAGACGTGTTGATGCAATAATAGATTTCAAAAGTTTTATTTATAAGGGCGATGATGATTATATTCTCGGTTCGTCTATAGAAACTGCATGGAAAGAGAGAGAAAGGCTTCGCACTGAGTATAGAGAAATGCTTAATACAAAAGAAAAGGAGTGATGACCTATCAACCGCATTTTTATCATCGGCAACTTAACTCGTGATCCAGAGCTGCGTACCACGCCAAACGGTGTTAGCGTATGTACGTTTACTGTAGCATTTAACAGACGCCGCTATGGCGGAGCAGAAGCCGGACAGCCCGAGGCTGATTATTTTTTCAGAGTTTCTGCATGGCGACAGCTTGGCGAAAACTGCCACCGCTACCTTGCTAAAGGCAGGAAAGCAGGTGTTGTTGGTACCTTGACGGTGCAAAACTACACCGGCAATGACGGCCAACCTAGATACAGCCTTGAAGTAAACGCTGATGAGGTAGAGTTCCTTACTCCTAAATCCGAACAAGCAAACGAAAGCGTTGTTCAAGATGAGCAATCAGGCTTTATACAGGTAGATGATTCAGACTTACCGTTTTAATTATTTCACGCAGGGGCGCAGCCCCGCCCCTGCCTACTACTATTATCGCTAGGGAGAGAAGCTCCCGGCAGAAAGAGGAAACCATGAGAATTAAAAATATTAACCGTCAACATCGAAGAGACTTCTATGCAGACTACGAATGTCCCAATTGCGGGCATATTGAAAAAAATAAAAAAGGTTATGACGATGCTAACTTTCACCAGAATGTTATTCCGACTATGATATGCCCAAAATGCGGAGAAAGCGAAAAAAGCTTAGGCAGCAATTATCGCCCGCTGACAACTAAATACCCTGAAGGCTTTCAGATATAGGAGATATAGCATATGTACTATGATATTATTTTATTCTTTTTAGGCACAGGCTTTGGCGCAAGTCTAATGAAAATGATAGTTAACTACAAAGATAAACACGTACACCGAGAAAAGGCTAAAACGGAGCATTACAGGGCTCAATACGAAAGGGCAAGGGTTTCCCTAGCGTGTTACAAATCTATGCCAAATAGCCCTGTTGCAACAGCTAATAACGATATCGAAGCCGCACCTCTGCCCCTTGATGTATTCACTGAAACAGACGAAGAAGCACTAAGGCAAGGTAAGCGTGTAGTACACATCAAGAGAGGTGCCTCGGTATGACAAGCGATAAATGCTACCGCTGCGGGGTGTATATACCCGAAGGCAGACAGATATGTTCAGCCTGCGAAAAAGAAGCGACTACTCAGATACATCAAAAAACACCTAACGGTATAGTAAATAAATGGATGCCAGAGATTGTAAACGCAGCGAAATCTAAAACCGGCAGGACAGTCGACATGAAAGCCGTATATGAGATAGGCCGCATAGGGCTTGCTGCCAAGCTTGCCAATGTAGCAGATGACGCAACAGAAAATATAGGCTACAGATACGAGCTTATAAAGGCTATGGCAGATACCCGTATATTGCTTGAAATGCTACATGTTGTACACTGCTCAAATCCGCAATACGCAGATGCCTATCGCTTTTACTTGGAGCAGGCAGCTAAGGCTGTAAACCACAAAACAAAAACGGAGGTATAAATTGGCTGAAAAAAGAATGTTTGCAAAAAGCATTATAGACAGCGACGCCTTCCTGTCTATGCCTATGAGCACACAAGCATTATATTTTCACCTTTCCATGAGGGCTGATGACGATGGCTTTATAGACAGCCCACGCAAAATAATGCGGATAGTAGGCGCTGCAGAGGACGATATGCGCTTATTGATAACCAAACGCTATATCTTGACGTTTGAGTCGGGAGTTATAGTGATTAAGCACTGGCGGCTGCACAACTATATCCGCAAGGACAGGTACAAGGAAACTTTGTATCTGAGCGAAAAGTCACAGCTGTATCTTAAAGACAATGGCGCTTATACAGACCACTCAGGAGGGGGATTTTATAAGCCTCTGGCTGAAGGAAAGGCTGTCATCGAAAAGCCTCTGGAAGACGAAGAAACACCACGGTTGCCAGACGGTCAACCATTGGTTGGCCAACGGTTGACGCAGATTAGATTAGATAAGAGTAGTATAGATAAGAGTAGTTTAGATAAGACTAGTATAGGTAAGAGTAGTACTAATGCGCAGAGCGGTAAAACCGCTCCTGCGCCAAAAGAGCCGGCGGTGTTCACTCTGCCGCTTAACGATGGCTCTGAGCATTCAGTCACTCAAAAAGACATAGACAAGTACACCAGTCTTTATCCCGCTGTTGACATAATGCAGGAGCTTCGCAATATGTACGGCTGGCTTGATGGCAATCCAAAACAAAGAAAGACCAAGGGTGGTATTAAACGCTTTATTAACTCTTGGCTAGCTAGAGAACAAAACCGTGGTGGCAGAAGAAATAATGCACAAAACGCTAAAGCTAGTACTTTTGACGCCTTAGGCGCACTTAACGAAATGTTGGAGGATGATCCATGAAACACGAAGAAACCGTAAAGATAATCGGGCTGCTGATTGTTGCGTATCCAAGTTATGACAAGTTTAAAGACGAGTCGCATATACGCAGTACTGTTGCTCTTTGGGACAAGATGTTTGCTGATGACGACTTTGGTCTTGTACAAATGGCGGTTGAAAAGCACATCGCAAAAAGCAAATGGCCGCCGTCTATAGCTGAGCTGCGGGAGATTATGGCGGAGATAACGCACCCTGAGCTAATTCCCGTTGAGGAAGCGTGGAGCTTGGTTAAAAAGCTGCTGGCTATGCATGAAAGGCTATATGCACCGACTAACGCATTCTTGCCGAAGCTTATTGCTGAAGCTGTAGATGCTGTAGGCTATGAAAACTTAAAGTCGCTTAGCCGTTCAGTAGCTCAAGGCGACAGCAAGAAGGCAGGGCTTGACCGAGTGGCATTCATACAAGCCTATGAGAACAGGCTACAGAGAGATAAAGAGCGTGCCGTTATGCCAAAGAACCTGAGACATAGGATTGACGAAGCTCAAAGACATTTTGATGATGGTACATCAAAAAAGTTATATGAGCTAGATGCAAACTATCAAGATTACCAAAGGTTTATGCGACTAACGACTTATCAAGGATTACCTGAACCCGACTCAGAAACTGAGTTAAATAAATTGTGAAAGGAAAAATAAAAATGACAACACAGACGAAAGAACTTAATAAGACAATCCAAATGCTGCCGGTAGACAGCCTATTGCCTCACCCTCAAAACCCAAGAAAAGAGCTTGGCGACTTGCAAGAGCTAACCGAAAGTATTCGAGAAAACGGAATTTTACAAAACCTGACGGTTGTACCTGCAAACGCTTTTGAAATCACCGAAAGATATTACACCGTTGTAATAGGCCATCGCCGCTTAGCCTCAGCAAAACTTGCAGGCTTAAGCCATGTACCCTGCGTGGTAGCTGATATGAACCCTGAAGAGCAGATTAAAACAATGCTAATGGAGAATATGCAAAGGTCAGACCTAACGCTACTAGAACAAGCGGACGGCTTTCAAACAATGCTTGACCTAGGCATGACCCGCAGTGAGATAGCCAAGGAATCAGGGTTTTCTGAAACCACCATAAGACGCAGGCTAAATCTCCGCAAGCTTGACAGGCAGCTGCTAGAACAGCAATTAACACAAGGAGCAACGCTCATGGATTTAGTGAAGTTAGAGCAGATAGAAGACGAGGAAGAAAAGAATAATGTTCTCAAGCATATTGACACTTCTAACTTCGAATGGTACTTAAATCAGGCTATACAGAAACAGCAAAGTCAAGAGAACTTGCCAAAATGGCTGGAGCTTATAGAAAAGTTCGCTGTTGAAATAAATGATGACGAAACGCATTGGCGCTATGAGCGGGCTATTCTTATAAAAAATGAGCCAAATATCGAGGAGTTGCCTGAAGATAGAGAAATTCTATTTTACGGTTATAATGTTTCGCCGGATAGAATATATTTATACTATATGGACGACAATACCGAAACAGAAGAAGATTCAAAAATTACGGAAAAAATAGCAGATGTTGAAATGATTAAAGCTAAGCTTAAAGATAAAGCAGAAACCGCATATAATCTTAGAGAGAGCTTTATTAAAAACCATCATCTGACACAAAAGCAAATACCTCTAGTGATTAATATGCTTTTAACGGGACTTTGCGTAGAGCAAATTTATTTTTCAAATAGAGATTTAGGGTACCTGATTGGCGTAGCTAAAAATCTAAAATATCAAGAAGAGGTGGACGAAAGAAAAGAGGCTTTTAAAAAGCTTATGGAAAAAGACGAAAACAAAGCGCTTCTCTATGCAGCCTATATTTCATCTGGAGACAGCCTATCGCAAAGTTATGATTTAACGGTTTGGGATAAATTGACCTATCCTACCTATTCGCAAAACATGCAACTTGACCGTATATATGACTTTCTAGAAACCCTTGGATATCAGATAAGCGATGAAGAAATGCTGCTCATGAGCGGCAAGCACCCATTATTTGAGCCGGGGATTGAGCAGCAGGCTGAGAATGCCGATGAAGAAGGGGGCGCATAAAATGGCTGTATGTAAAGCCTGCGGCGAACTTATCGTCTGGATTAAAACGGTGGCCGGCAAGGCAATGCCGTGTAATCCCTCGCCCACCTATTACTGGGAAAAAGAAAAAGGCAGTGAAAGGATTGTCTTGCCCAACGGAGAGGTGCTGAGCTGTGAGCTTATGGGCGATATAAAAGAATCTACAGGGCTTGGCTATATTCCCCACTGGGCGACATGCTCAAATTCCGATAAATTCAGAAAGAAAGGTAAATCAAATGGATAACAAAGCCCCTAACGAATTAACCGACCGATACGAAATAATCATTAGAAACACTGAAAAAAATCACGTGCTTGAACTGAAGGTAAAGGGATATTTTCTGGCAGTCAAAAACAACAAAAATTTAGGGCTAGAAAAATGAGAACTCAAAAATATCCTACCAACATGCATGCAATATTGTGTGTTGAGCCGTATCAGCTTTTCACCTACGGTGACGAGACACAGTGTTTCTACGTGACCCTCCAAGGATATGTGCATGAATGTCTTAAAAACGGAAAAATCAGCCATCTGGATAACAGTGCGTCGACAAGAAGAATTTGCCAGCTTGTTAATAACCCGCAAAAAATAAACATAATTCCAGATTTTACAGAAGAACAACTTAGAAAGCTATCTGCCTTGTACGATTTCGGAATGAGGTATTTGATACATGTTAATACAGATAAACAATACAACATGTTATATGCAACTGTTAAAATGCCCACATGGGCTGAAAAAAATGGCTGGCTCTGGTGCGGTGAGTTTATCATGATTGATAACTCATGCTTAAACGATTTAAACAAATCATATTCAAAAGCCCCGCTAGAAATCGAAACAATTTTGATTGAGTACAGGGGGGAACAAAAAAGTGAAAACGAGGCAAGCAATGAGTAATAGTATTCCTATTCGAGATGAGCTAAACCGAAAAGAAGCGCAGACACTTTTAGCAGAAGACGAAGCTTACATCAAGAGCATAATGGAGATTACTGTAGAGCTGAATAGCTTAGCTATCAAGGCAGCTGCCCTGATGAAGGACTATATCAACAGCTATCAAAAAATAACCGCTCCTGCAAAAGTGCGGCCAAGAGGTAAAAACGATGTTAAGAAAAGTGGCGGGCTGGACTAAATTTTAATTGACTATTCTAGCAAGAACAGTCTATCTGTTAAGAGCTTAGCACATAAATTAGAAATGAGCGTGTCCAGATTATGGAGAATTCTTGACAAAGAAGAATCTCCAACCGAAGAGGAAGCAATCAGAATTAAAGCGTTAACTAAAAAGAAAAGGAGCAAGAAACAATGACAATCACTTTCACCGTGTTAGGTGAACCGGTAGGCAAAGCACGGCAGCGGGTTACAAAGTTTGGAACCTATACCCCTGAAAAAACCGTAATGTATGAAAACCTTATCAAGACGGAATACCGGCGCCAATGCAATGACTTTCGCTTTGAAGATAAGCAGCCTTTGTGCATGGATGTAAGAGCTGAATACCTTATACCTGCTTCAGCGTCAAAAACTAAAAGAGCGGCAATGGCTAAGGGCGAAATAAGACCTGTAAAAAGGCCGGACTGGGATAATGTTGGGAAGGTAGTATCAGATGCACTTAACAAACTTGCTTACCGTGATGATTCGCAAATTATAGAATGTACAGTTAAAAAATTCTATTCCGAAAGACCAAAAATTATAGTTAAAATCAGCAATGCTGAATAGAGAGGAGTATATATAACATGAGTAATCACAATGAATTGCCTATCTCAATGGAGTCTGATGCGCTTATCGCTTTGCGCTCGGCAATCGATAAGCTACTTACTAGGACTATACAGAAAATGCAATCAACTAACCACGATAAAGCGAAAATGACTGTAACTCTTGATATAGAGCTAATAGACGCAATAATGCCTGATGGCCTTGGAGGCGAGAGACCCGGCGTTATGCCCGTTATTAAACACAATGTTAAAACTCAGATACAGCTAATCGATGAGATAAGAGGAAAAATGCCTGAAGGCTATGAAATGGTATGGGATAGGGTAAAGGAATGTTATTACCTTAAGACTATTAGAAGAAACCAAATCGATATGTTTGAGAATAAAGAATTTAGCGGGTTATTGTCGGACGACTAATATTTACTTACGCTATCAAGGGAGCTTTATATGACACTAAAAGAACTTTCGCAATTATATTATCTGGATAAGCTAATAAGGCGTGATGAGGAGCGCTTGGAGCAAATACGCAGCAGGCTTACAAATATCACAACGAACTTGGACGGAATGCCGAAACAGACAGGGGTTTCCGACAAAGTAGGTAACGGAGTTACTGAGCTTGTAGAACTTGAAAAAAAGATTGCACAGGACAGGATAAGGTTTGAAAAAGAAAAGGCAGAGCTGGAGCAGTATCTGCGCCGCATAGAAGATAAGCAAATCAGGCTGATATTCCTGCTTAGGTTTGTAGATTTGAAAAGTTGGTCTGAGATTGCGGAAAAAATAGGCGGAGGCAATACAGAGGATAGTGTCAAAAAGACTTGTTACCGATACCTTAAAAAGAAATAATATGATTTTATGCGAAAGTTGTCCCAAATGTCCCGCCGAAATGTGGTAATGTATAAAGTGTAAAGTTCTAAACGACCAGCGGCTCTGTTACGGCAGGGCCGTTAATATGTAAAAAAGGAGGGCTCAAAGCTACCGTCTTTCTCCTTGGGCGGAGCAGTTGCGGATACGCAAAGTAACGCCGACTATGCGCATTGACGGAAAATTTAAAAAAGGAGGGCTCAAAATGTTATTGGGCATAATTGTTCTTATTCTCTATTCTGCGCTAATGATAGGCGCTACTTTACTGTTTACACGAAAGACAGACAGTGCAGAAAGCTTTCATGTGGCTGACCGTAACGTCGGTACAATAGTATCTGCACTATCTATAGCCGCAACTTGGATCTGGGCGCCTGCCCTGTTTGTATCAGGACAGCAAGCTTACATGAATGGATTACCTGGCTTTCTGTGGTTCCTCGTTCCAAATGTGCTGTGCCTTATGCTGTTCATACCCTTTGCAAAGCGTATACGCAATCGTTATCCGCAGGGCATTACTCTAACTGGCTTTATGGCAAAAACATATAAGTCAGACAAGGTCAAAGGCGTGTACAGCTTTCAGCTGGGCGCATTGGCTATATTATCTACAGCTGTACAACTGCTTGCCGGAAGCAAGATGCTTAATCTCATGACGGGTTTGCCGTTCTGGTTACTCACCGTCATTTTAGCGGCCATAGCATACAGCTATAGTCAATTCTCCGGTATTAGAGCCTCAATCGCTACGGATGTGGTGCAGCTGCTATTAATCCTGTTAGGCATAGCCATCATCGTTCCGATGATGTTAAGCCGAACGGGCGGAATGAACTCGCTAAGACAAGGCTTTAGCTCCATCACAGGCGAGTACACGGCTATGTTTGACCGTCCGGGGATTGAAGTTTTTCTATCTTTCGGACTGCCTACTACCATTGGTCTGTTATCAGGACCGTTCGGGGATCAATGCTTCTGGCAGCGTGCATTCGCTGTCAATAGCAAAGGCTTATCAAAGGCTTTCTTTATCGGCGCTCTGATATTTGCATTAGTGCCACTTGGCATGGGCTCTATAGGTTTCTTAGCAGCAGGAAGCAATTTTGCAGCTGCCGATCCATCAATGGTGAACTTTGAGTTTATAAAAGCCCTGCTCCCTTCATGGGTGATGGTACCGTTCCTTTTCATGGTGTTGTCCGGCTTGCTATCTACAGTTGATAGCAATCTCTGCGCTGCAGCATCTATGACGACCGACCTTAAAAGTGGAAGTACCATTAAAAAGAGCCGCTATACTATGTTGGCGCTGCTCAGTATAGCTATCTTGATAGCTAATATCCCCGGGCTAACGGTAACAATGCTATTTCTGTTTTATGGAACTCTGAGGGCTACTACATTAATGCCAACGGTGCTAACGCTTCTGGATAAGAAGCTATCGGCTAAAGGCGTATATACAGGCGTGCTTGCTTCTTTATGTTTAGGATTGCCAATATTTGCTTATGGCAGCCTGACCGGCAGTGCCACTTTCAAGACCATAGGCTCACTTGTTAGTGTGCTTACAAGCGGCATTGTAGCACTTGCGCTCTCAAATAAGGGGGTGCAGGCATGAAGAAAGTCATAAGAAAACAATCAGGGGATAACGCCGTATGGCTTGAAGCTATGGCTAATATCAAAGAGATGGTAAGCGAAAAAGACTATCGCACTACAGAGGGAAAAGCCATTGCCGACATCCAGAAAACTACCAAGGGCAAAAAGGCGGCCTACGCCTATAGCGGCGGAAAAGACAGTATAGTACTTGCGTACATATGCCATAAGGCCGGTATCACGGCCTCAATGATGGGCATATGCGATTTAGAGTATCCAGCCTTTATAAAATGGATTAACGATCATAAGCCCGAAGGCTGCGAGATTATAAATACCGGGCAAGACATTAAATGGCTTGCTAAACATCAGGGAATGTTATTTCCCCAATCTTCAGCGCAGGTTGGTCGTTGGTTTGCTATAGTTCAGCACCGAGCACAGGAGGAATACTTCAAGCGCAACGAATTAGACATGCTTATCCTTGGGCGCAGAACTGCAGACGGCAACTATACCGGAAAGAACGGTATATATACGAATAGCAGAGGCATAACTCGCTACAGCCCACTACATGACTGGCCGCACGAAATGGTACTTGCCGGCATACATTACAACAACTTACCGCTGCCGCCTATCTACACATGGAAAGACGGCTATACGCAAGGCACGCACCCTTGGCCCGCCCGAAGCCGAATGAAAAACCATCAGCAGGGCTGGCAGGAAATATACGACATCGATCCTCCAATCGTACAAGCGGCTTCTGAGCATATCGAAAGCGCTGCCCTCTTTATCAGGGAGGTGAGCGCATGAAAATCACCAAGATTAAGCTAATGGATCTGAAACACCCGGAGCACAATGTACGCATGCACTCAGATAAGCAGATTGCAGAATTTAAAAGAAGCGTGCAGATGTTCGGGCAAATTCGCCCTATCGTGGTAGATGAAAACCACGTAATACTTGCGGGTAATGGTTTATATGAAACGCTACTTGCGCTTAAGTACGAAACCGCAGATTGCTATATCGTAACCGGACTTAGCGAGAACGAAAAGAAGAAGCTAATGCTAGCGGATAACCGCATATACGCCCTTGGAACAGACGATTTAGACGCCTTTGAGGCGATACTGGAAGATTTAAAAAATGACTTAGATATCCCCGGCTATGACGATGAGCTGCTTGAAAGCCTAGTGGCTAATAGTGATCAGGTTACAGAAATGATAATGGAGTACGGTAGCCTAGACGAGGAAGATGTACAGCGTATCAAGACTGAAGGAGAACGACAAGAAGCAGCTACGGTTCAAATTGTGAATGAACAAGCGTCTATTGAAAATGGTGAAAGTGTTCTGGTAAAAACAGTACAGCCGAGAAGTATCACCTGCCCTAAATGTGGTGAAGTGATATGGCTGTAAAACGCAGAACCGGCAAAATTGACGTTGTAAAGGCGGCACGGACACGAATTATTAATGTATTCAACAATGACCTGCCCGTCTATCTGTCCTTTTCAGCCGGTAAAGACAGCTTATGCATAGCACACCTTGTATATAAGCTAATTAAAGAAGGGCGTATAAAGGCTGAACAGCTGACCGTAATTTTTGTGGATGAAGAAGCGATATTTCCCTGCATTGAACAGACGGTGCTTGATTGGCGAAAGAAATTCTTGCTGATAGGTGCTAAGTTCGATTGGTGGTGTGTTGAGGTAAAACACTTCAATTGCTTCAATCAGCTCACAAACGATGAGAGCTTCATCTGCTGGGATAATCAAAAGCAAGATGTATGGGTACGAAAGCCTCCGGCTTTTGCTATTAGGAATCACCCTCTACTGCGTCCTCGCATTGACAGCTACCAAACATTAATGCCACGTGTTTACAAAGACGGTATTATGTTGACCGGAGTGCGTGCTGCGGAATCAGTACAACGCCTGCAATATATGGCCAATCTCGGCGTAGGTGCCAAAGGTATCACAGGGAAGAACATGATATATCCTATCTTCGACTGGAAAACACGAGATGTATGGTTATATCTGAAGCGCAAGAAGGTGGATATTCCAGCCGTATATCTATATATGTGGCAGGCGGGTGTCGGTAAGAACGCCCTTAGAGTATCACAGTTCTTCTCCTCCGATACAGCAGGCTCACTAGTGCGAATGAATGAGTACTATCCTGACCTGATGGACAGGGTAATTAGCCGAGAACCAAACGCTTACCTTGCGGCCCTGTATTGGGACAGCGAGATGTTCGGACGCAGGAGCGTTAGACGCAGGAAAGCAGAAGGCAAACAAAAGCGCAACTACAAGGAATTAGTAAAAGACCGCTTGTTTGTAAACTTGGATAAGTACGCAGATACTAAAAACAAACGAAGAGTCTATACACAATACCGGCGTATGATGATTAAGATGGGCAGCTTTGCCACCGATAAGCACTATCGTATGGTATACGAGGCATTGATAGCAGGAGATCCAAAGCTGCGTACTATGCGGGCTATCTATCAGTGCATAGCCGGTGATCATGCAGAGTATTCAAAGCGCTTCCGATGTAAGAAGGGAGGGCAAACGAATGTCTGATAAGAAGTTATTCGCACCCCTTGATACATTGCAATGGGTGGATCGTGAGAAATTAAAACCGAATGACTACAACCCTAACAAGGTAAATAAAGAGAACCTTAAACTACTGACGCAATCAATTCTATCAAACGGCTGGACGTTACCTATCGTAGTACGGGAAGACTTCACTATTATCGACGGATTCCATAGATGGACAGTCGCAGGTGAAGAACCGCTGCTAACAATGTTAGGTGGCAAGGTGCCGATAGTTATCGTTAAGCATGAAGATCAGGCAGGAGATATTTATGGAACAGTAACACATAACCGCGCACGTGGTACACACTTGCTTGAACCTATGAAGGCCATCGTTAAGCGTCTCATTGATAGCGGTAAGGATATCAAAGAGATAGCTGAGCAATTAGGCATGAAGCCCGAAGAAGTATTTCGCCTGAGCGATTTCTCCAAAGAAGACTTTCTTGCCATGATGAGTAAAGGCATAGACGAGTATAGTAAAGCAGAAATGTTAACCAAGCTGTAGTGTGTCTCATTAGAGATGTTGCAACAGACTTAAATGCGACGAATTTAGCAAAGACAGGGGTAACACTACCTAGGCGTTACAGCTTCAGAAAACGCAAATATAGCCCTACAAAAAAGGTACTGTGACAGATTTGCGTAGAATGCGAGTTCGCCTTCGACCCCGACTCGTGCATAGTTTTAAGGAAAAAATTCACCAAGTTTAATTGGAATTTTACTGACGAAAACAGAAATGAAGTGGAAAAATACTTAATTTAGAGCCTGATGAGCCGATTCAGGATGAAAGAAAGCGGGAAATGAGGACCCGAGGAAGGGAAACGCATCAAAAGGCGGGAGGAGGCCGATGTGTAAATAATACTGGCGACTGCTGGTGCTACATGTTTTAGAAAGGCGGTGATAGAGTGGCCGGCAAAACCGGAAAAGAGCGCATTGAGATAAAAGGCGCAACATATGTATTACAGGCAGGCAAGCCGATATATGTAAAAACTGCTGACCTATGTGCTATGACGGGTAAAACCAATCAATGGATTGGTCAACTGACCGCTCAAGGCATTCTGAATAAGGAAGAAACCGCTCATGGCAACTTGTATGACTTGCGAGTGAACATGAGAGCGTATTGTAAAATGCTTGAAGAACGCAGCAGTAAAGTCAACAGCGAATCAGCGCAGGTAGAAGCAGACAAAAGCAAGGCCGAAATGCGACTAAAGAAGGCTAAGGCAACTATTGCCGTAATGGAGATGGGAGAACTTCAAGGAAAAATGCACCGATCGGAAGACGTGGCAGCATTGACTGAGGATTTAGTGTGCTCCATACGTAACATGCTAGTTGCGTTGCCGGGAAGGTTAGCAGTAGACGTTGCTAATGCGAAAGATGCAGCGGAAGCATCTATCATCATTCGCCGAGAAGTCAACCATGTAATGGAGCAGCTGTCCAAGTACGAATACGACCCCAAGCGGTATGAAGAGCGTGTACGTGAGCGGCGATCTTGGGACACATTACACGATGAAGAAGAGTAGTCTCGCACGTTTAAATGCAGTTGTTAGCAAGGCGGTATCAGGATTTCAACCTCCAGAAGATTTAACAGTTAGTGAATGGGCAGATAAGAAGCGCAGGCTTTCATCTGAATCCAGCGCAGAGCCCGGACCATGGCGTACATCAAGAACACCGTACCTTAAAGATCCAATGGACGCTTTCAACGATCCAAAAGTGCAGCGTATTGTGCTTGTATCAGCTTCACAGGTTGGTAAATCGGAGATGGAACTGAACATAATCGGCTATATTATTGACCAAGACCCGGGCAGCATTCTATTCATTCACCCTACCAATGTAGATGCAAGGGAGTTTTCTAAGCTGCGAATTGCTCCGATGATAAGAGATAGTCCAGCACTTGCTGCTAAAGTGTCTGATGCAAAAGGCCGTGATAGTGGCAATACCATTTTACAAAAAGCTTTTCCCGGTGGAATATTGACCATGTGTGGCTCGCAAGAAGCTCACTCACTGGCGTCAAAACCTATCCGTACCATTATTGGCGATGAGCGTGATAGATGGGCGCTATCTGCTGGTCAAGAGGGCGATCCTTGGGCGCTTGCAAGAGCGAGGCAGATTACTTTCTACAATCGTAAGGCTATAGAGGTATCAACGCCGACCATCAAGAACGCTTCGGCGATTGAAAAGTCCTTCTCCGAAGGCACTATGGAGCGCTGGTGCGTGCCTTGTCCACATTGCAATGAATACAACGACATCAAATTCTCAGACATACGCTTTGATAAGGAAGAAAGCGTCGTTCGAGGTTACCGCACTTATAGGGCTACGGCTGTACGCTATGTCTGCCCCCACTGTGGTGCCATTTCTGATGAAAAAGCTATGAAACTGAAAGCTCGAACCGAGGCTAAGTGGATTGCTGAAAACCCTGCCGCTTATGAAACGGGCTGTCGTTCCTTTTGGCTAAACGCATTTGTTAGCCCTTGGGAAAGCTGGACAACGATTGTTGAAGAATATCTAAATGCTCTTGGAAGTTCAAAGCGTTTGCAAGTTGTCTTTAATACCCGTTTTGGTGAACTATGGGAAGACAGAGGCGACTTAGAAGATGAAGATGCCTATATGGGTAGGCGTGAGGAATATCCGGCAGACCTGCCTGATGGCGTTGTTGTTTTGACTTGCGGAGTTGATACGCAAGACGACAGGCTACAGTATGAAGTTGTGGGACACGGGCATTTTGGCGAAACATGGGGAATTCGTACGGGCGTACTCATGGGCAGACCGGATGGTGCGGAAGTATGGCAGCAGCTAGACGCTGTCATTAACTATGCGTATAGGTTTAAGGAAGGTCATGGACTGAAAGTATCAACTACTTTCGTGGACGAAGGCGGCCACTTTACACAAGAAGTACGCATGGCCTGCCGTACACGCCTTGAACAAAAGGTATTTGCTATTAAAGGCTCGTCTGGAGGGCAGAGCGTACCCTATACAGCACCGCCACGGAAGGTAAAAATTACTGTAGATGGCAAGTATATAGGCACGACATGGCAGTATATGCTGGGTGTAGATGCAGGTAAACTAAAAATCTATGATAACTTGCGTGTCATGACACCCGGTGCAAAATATTGTCATTTCCCCCTAGATGAAGAGAGAGGTTACGGTAAACAGTTCTTTCATGAGCTGCTATCAGAACGTCTTGTTTATTTAGCTGGACGCAAGAACCCGTGGCAGTGGCAGAAGATACCCGGACATGAGCGCAACGAGGCCTTGGACTGTCGAAATTACGCTAATGCTGCTTTCCAAGCACTAGCACCTGACCTAGATTTGATTGCCAAACAGATTAAGGCAGCTCGTAATCGAAAGGCGGACAAGGCTCCGGCTATTGAAATTATGCCGACTAAGCCTGCCGACACCAAGGAGAAGAAAGGACGTGCGCTGTCCAAATATTATGATAACTGGTAAAGGAGGATTTAAATGAGCGTGAACCGCAATATCATAAAACAGCGGCTGGCGTTCCACCAAGAAGCATTACAAAAGCTACAAGAGGCTTATCTAGCATTGGTGGAGGGCGGTGTACAAAGCTACACCATTGATGACCGCTCACTCACCCGTTTTGATTTGCCACGACTAATGGAAGAAATTCGAGAGGAAGAACGTGTGGTAGATGAGCTAACAGCGCTAAACAGTGGCGGCAAACGACGCCGTGCATTTGCAATCCTTACCAGAGATTGGTAGGAGGCGTGAATGAGCGGATATAGAGAAGTCGGCGCCAGCGAGGCGAGACGAGCATTGCGAGGTTTTATCGCCAGATCGCTTAGTCCTCAGCTAGACATTGACGCAAACAATAAAACCCTGCGCCAGCGTGGCAGAATGCTTTACATGGGAAGCCCTATCGCAACAGGCGCAATAAATACTAACCGTACCAAGGTGGTAGGTCCAGGGCTAACGCTAAATAGCGCAATACATCGTGAGATTTTAGGCATGAGTTCAGAAGCTGCTAAGGTTTGGCAAAGAAAGACTGAAGCTGAGTTTAGATTATGGGCAGATAAGGCTTCAAACTGCGACGCTACAGGCGTAAATAACTTTTACGGCATACAGCAATTAGCTGTTGTATCTTGGCTGGCAAGCGGAGACGTGTTCAGCCTTCTTAAACGCTATGAACCAACGCCTATTAATCCATACAGTTTACGGCTGCACTTGGTGGAAGCGGATCGAGTAAGCACGCCTACACATTCATTGCAAGCATTCGCTTTAGGCAACGGAACAACAGGAAAGGCGGAAAACGGCAACCGTATCTATGACGGTGTAGAAGTTAACGACCAAGGTATGATTGCTGCCTACTACATTAGCAATGAATACCCCGACCCGATAAATTTAGCAAAGATGGAATGGCAGCGTGTGCCGGTGTTTGGTGAAAAGACGGGGTTGCCAAATATCCTGCAGATTATGAATGCTGAGCGTGCAGACCAGTACCGAGGCATTACTTATTTAGCGCAAGTGATAGAGCCGCTTCTGCAAATCAACCGTTACACACAATCTGAACTAGTAGCGGCGCTTATACAAAGCTTCTTTACCGCTTGGATAGTAACCAGTACAAATCCTTCGGACATTCCGCTAAATGAGGTGGGAAGCGGTGTCGTCGGTGTTGACGGTGAGCCGGCAGATATGCCCGGTATATCTAAACATCAAAATGAGTACGAGATGGGACCGGGTACAGTGACGCACCTGCAAGAAGGAGAGGATATTAAATTTGGTAATCCAAGCGTACCTACCCCTGGATTTGATGTTTTCACAAAAGCAGTGTTTCAACAGATAGGCGCAGCGTTGGAAATCCCTTACGATGTGCTACTTAAGAAGTTTGACGCAAGCTATTCAGCGTCAAGGGCGGCTTTGCTCGAAGCGTGGGAAGGTTTCAGAATGCGCAGGCGCTGGATTGTCGAAAAGCTGTGCCAGCCTGTATATGAGGTATGGCTTGCGGAAGCTGTTGCCCGTGGACGGATTAAAGCGCCCGGATTCTTTGAAGACCCGCTATTAAGAGCGGCTTGGAGTGGTGCACATTGGATAGGACCTGTTCAAGGACACCTAGATCCGTTAGAAGAAATCAAGGCTGATATTTTAGCTATAGGCCGAGGAATAAAAACTCACGAACAAGTTACCCGTGAATACGGCAACAGCGATTGGTACGAAAACGCCGAGCAATTGATAAGAGAAACGGAAATGCTAAGAAAGACTAAGCAAAGTATGAGTCCGGATATTGAAGGCGCAGAGAGTACCGAACCTGACGAACTGGAAGAAGAAAACAAGGAGGAAAAATAGATGAGCCTATCACTTGGAAACAAAAAAGATGTTGTGAACATAAAACGGGAGTGTTATGCCATAACATCAAACAATTCCAAAAACGCAGAAATTACAATGTACGGTCAAATTGTAGAGCGTAGGCCTAAAAACTTTTGGACAGGCGAACCAATCGAAGGTGACTTTATAGTAAAAAGTGAGTTTCTCGAAGACATAAAAGCCATTGAGAATGTGCGTAACCTGAATATCCGTCTAGATTCGCTAGGCGGTGACGCCTATGTTTCGCTGTTGATTTACAACCGATTGCGGGAACTAAAAGCTAAAAAAACCGTGCAAATAGACGGAGTAGCCATGTCTGGCGGCAGCATAATAATGTGTGCCGGAGATATCATTAAAGTGAATCCAGGAAGCTTGATTATGATTCACAAGTGTATCGCAATGCTATGTGGCTATTATAACGATGAAGAATTGACAAAGATTAGTGAGTCAAACAGAGCCGTAGATAAAGCCCTTGCAGCTATCTATGTCAGGAGAACAGGACTAATGGAAGAAGAAATCCTATACATGATGGGACGTGAAACCTATATGACAGGAGAGGAAGCTGTAGGTATGGGTTTTGCTGATAAATTACTTGAAGATGATAAGGTGCCGGTCATCGCTGCTAGTGCTGACCTAAGTAGACTATTTGTTAACGGGCATACTCTCGCAACTATGGGGTACCCATTGCCAGATAGCATCCCTATTGCTTCAGAAGCTGATGATACAGCGCTAATAACACAACAAAAGCCGCCCGATGAAGACGGCGAAGGAGGAAATGAAGAAATGGTAAAAAACCTTGAAGAGCTAAAGGCTCAACATCCCGAACTGGCGGAAAGTCTAATGGCCGAAGCTAAGGCAGCTGTGGCCGAAGATGTAGCCGCTGCTACTAATGCAGAACGTCAGCGTTTGCATGAGATTGACAGCATAGCGTCGATATATGATGACGAAACCGTCAATGATGCGAAGTACGGCGACCCCTGCAATGCACAGGAGATGACTTTCCGTGCCGCTCAAAAGGCAGCGAAGGCAGGCAAAAATTTCCTAAGAGACATGGAAGCGGACGGAAAAGAATCTAACACTGATAAAGTGCCCGCCGCAGCAGCTGAAACCAACCCCACTGAACAAGGCGAGCCTACCAAAGAAGAACGCATAGCTCTTGGCGTTGAAATGGCTCGTGCCGTCAACGGCAAAAAATAAGGAGGAGAAATTATGGATCTTAATCGCTTTGTGGGCGTATCCCAGCCCGACAACCTGATCACTGACCTGTACCCTGAAGCCAAGGTGCAGGCTGTCAAAATTGCCAAGCTAACCGCTGAAACCACCTATAAGCGTGGTACTCTGCTTGGTGTTGACTCAACCGGCGCTGTGCTTATAGTAGGCACTACAGGCGTTACCCCCAGTTATGTACTTGCTGAAGATACTGTTATCGGCACTGCCGAAGATACAGTTGCTGTTGTTTATCGCTCCGGCTGCTTCAGCCCTGATCACGTCATAGCAACTGAGGGATATGCTCTCACTGCTGCTGACATTGACGCACTGCGCACCCGAGACATCGTCTTTAAAGATTTTATCTCTTAATCGAGGAGGAAAGAAACAATGCCTAACAACGTTAACCTTTTTGACACTTATACCATGATTGGCATGGTTAGGGAAATTACACCAACGCAAACCTTTTTCAAGGACAGATATTTCCCGACCGGTGCCGGCGATATTTTTAATAGCAACAAAGTATTACTTGAATATGAAGGCGGAAACCAGAAAATGGCCGTATTTGTTGCCGATAAACAAGGTGATATCCCTGTAGCACGTGACGAATTCGAAGCCTTGGAGTTCATCCCACCTAAGGTAGCGCCTTCACGCTTACTTACAATTGATCAACTGAACCAGCGGGGATTTGGTGAGGCTATGTTCTCAGACAAGCCCGCCGCAGAACGTGCTCAAGCACTGCATATGAAAGATTTAGAAGACCTAGACGCACGTATTGCACGCCGCGAGGAGTGGATGTGTGCGCAAGTACTAATCAACAACGGCGTGAGTGTAACTGAATATGTAGACGATAAAGAAGTCGGCCGTACAAGACAGCTTAAGTTCTACGAAGGCACTGCTAGCGACCATGTCTACACTGTTGCCAACAAGTGGAACTTAGCAGCTGGCGACTTCTTCGGCGATGTAACCGCCATGTGTCAGAGTCTATCCATGCGTGGCCTAGAAGCCGCCGATTTAGTGCTTGGTTCAACGGCTGCTGCAGAAATTGTTAAAATTGAGCTAGTACAGAAACTTCTCGATAACCGTCGTATGGAATTTGGCAATATCGCTCCTGCTGTGAGATATCCTGGCGTAGCGTGGCTTGGCGTGCTGAACTTCGGTGGATTCAGACTTGACGTCTGGTCCGTATATGAAACCTTCGAGAATGAAGCAGGCGTTACGACACCCTACTTCCCCACTACTTCAGCGCTGGTGACTGCCCCCAATTGTGGCCGTCTGCTGTATGGCGCAGTAACACAGCTTGAGCCTGACGAGAATTTCCATACTTTCGCCATGCCCCGTGTGCCTAAGTATGTAGCGAATCGTGATAATGATATCCGCAAACTACGCATAGCGGCTCGTCCTCTGCCCGTACCCCGCAATTTCCTGCCCTATTCCTATGCGGCAAACGTAGTCTGATAAACAGAAAGGATAGAATAATGAAAAGTATCAAAATTATCGCCGGTAGCTATGGCTACCGGCCGGAAGGCAGCAAGAGCGTGACCCTCATCACGAAGCAACATCCGCAAATTGAAGTTAGTAACGCCGAGGCTGAACGTCTGATTGAGCTTGGAGTAGCCGTCATTGTCGAAAGCGACTTGAAATTACAAAGCCAGGCGCAGCTGCCGGAGAGTACAGATACTCGTCCTGAATACAGCATGAAGAACCGTGCAGACGAATTGAAAGCGCTAATGGACGAGTTCGAACTGCCATATGAGGAAGGCATCACTAAACAGCAAATGGTGGATGCTCTGGACAATTACTTTGATACTCCTGCCAATGATGACGAGGCAGTCGATGAAGAACCAGGGCAAGTGCCCGACCTGAGCGTTGATAGCCCAGTGGTAGAATGAGCTTTAAGGTTATGGTGGCGAAAGATAACTCAGACGTGTTCTGCAATCCTCAAGAGTTTGCAGAATTACGCAGGGTTAAATATGAGGGCGTCACCTATGAAGGCGCTGATGGTTTAGGTATACCAATAGTAATAACAAAAGCACGCGAAAAAGACAGACGCCAATTAAAAGATGATTACGGCGAAGGAATATTCCGTGTGAACGCAACTGTACATGTTGCTGAAAAATATCTAAACGGTATTGTACCCCAGAAAGGGACTAAGCTGTATATCAGCGAAACATCTGATTTTTTTCAAACATACTACATAATTACCAGTGCTAACACCATGGGAATGATTACATTGGAACTGGAGGCGTTAGATGAATGAGCATAAAGGTTCATGAAAGTGGTATTTCGCTTGAACGTATAGCCGCCTTGCTGTCTTCTATACCAAAACAGGTACAGCAAGCAAGCGGGCGTGCTATGCAGCGAGCCGCTCAATCTGGAAGAACGCAAGCGGGCAAATTGGTAACAGCTGAATATCATATTACCCCTGCACAGTTCCGAGGTAAAACAAAAGAGTCGGTTAAGACACAAGGTTTAGCGAGTATTACAATTAGATATGCCGGAAGTGTTATACCTCTGATACAATTCAATGTAAAACGTTCCGCAAGCGGGATTTTTGCAAAAGCTATGAAAAGCTCTGGCGGTGCTGTCTTAAGAAACTCATTTATAGCAACACTAGGATCTTCACCAAATGTATATACCCGACTAACACCTGCTAGATTTCCTATTAAGAAACTGTTTGGACCTTCAACCGGCCATATGATGCAGAATGAAAAAGTGGCAGATAAGATGGTCGAGGTCATGCAAGAAACATACGAAAGACGCTTTGAGCATGAACTAAACAGGATTTTAGGAGGGTAATGCATGACAAAGAATGGATTACTTGAAGCCCTTAAGGCGTTCACTGAAAAAGCTACGGGAGATTTAATACTACCTGTTAGGAGACAAAAAACAGACTTAGAAGAACCTGCTCCTCGTGCAGCCAAAGTCTATTTGACAAGATTGCCGGAGATGAAAGCTAGCGACAAAAAAGCACCCTATATCATTCATAGCGTAATTACGGGGAGAGATCAACAAAGTCCAGGAGAAAAACTGGAAAGTATCGCTGTCATACGCTCCATATTTTGTGTATACCACGAGAACGAGGAAGAGGGAGGTATGGCGCTGTTAAATCTTATAGAAAGACTGCGCGTTGAACTATTACGCTATGTGGTTATAGAGAGCTATACCCTGGACTTAAGCGAAGGATTGGAGATAATGATTTATCCAGATGATACAGCACCTTATTACTTGGCCGAAATGGCGACAGTGTGGAAACTGCCACCAGTGAAAAGGGAGGTTAAAGAACTATGGCTATAAAGAAAAGTAATGTGGCTAAAGAAACTGCAAAAAAAGAAACAGTCGAAGATAAACATGCAGAAATTAAAATAGCAACTAAAACAAACATTAAAAAGCCCGCACCTAAAGCGAGCTTTTTTGTTTACATCGGCCCTACCATAAGGGGACTTATTTCTGAAAATGCGGTTTTTGATGCGAATGATAAGAACATATATAACAAGATTAAATTAGAACCTAGGATTAAGCATATGCTGATTGCTGATGAACAAATAGGCGAAGCAAGAGCTGCGCTTAAGAACAATGATGGTTATCTTGCGAAAACTTATAAGGAATTGGCTAATAAAGCCTAAAAGGAGGAAAAACAATGGCAAAACATGGCGTTTTTGTTAACGAGAAGGCAACCAGCATTGGTGCGCCTGTCGTTGCCGCTACAGGAATCCCGTTTGTAATCGGAACAGCCCCAATCCAGAGTGCTAAAAACCCCGCACCTGTAGGTGTGCCAGTTCGCATTACCGGTTGGAATGAATTTAGAGAGAGGTTTGGCTATTCGGACGATTGGGAGAACTATACCCTTTGCGAGTTTGCGTTTGCATACTTTGCGCTCTATAGCATGCAACCCGTGATACTCGTCAATTTGCTTGACCCTGCAACACACAAAGCACCCGTTGTAGCGGCGGATTTAGACGTAATCAACAAAAAGATTATCCTGCCGCCAGAAACTATCGATGATGACTTGTTGGTAGTAAAACCTGCCGGAGGAACTGACGAAGCTTATGTAAAGAACACAGACTACATAGTGACATATACTGATAGTGAGGCAGTTATAGAACTTCTGCCATCGGGCGGAGCTTATGAAGCTGTTCAGCTAAATGTAGGATACACAAAGGTTACCCCTGCTGCTATTCTGCCAAATCAAGTAGCTATCGGCATGGAATCTATCGAACTATGTGCTACAAATCTTGGAATTATCCCCGACTTAATTGTTGCTCCTAAGTTCTCTGAAGATAAGGCTGTAGCTGCTGTGATGGCAGCAAAGGCAGGTGGCATCAATGGTATGTTTAGCTCTAAAGCTATTATCGATATTCCGAGCGGTGCTACTGGAGCTAAAGCTTACAGCGATGTGCTGGAATACAAAAATAACAACAGTTTGGTTGATGAAAACCAGATATTATGCTGGCCTAAAGCTACGTTTGGCGGAAAAACCTATCACCTATCCACTCATTTAGCGGCTCTTATGGCTGTAACTGACGCTAATTTCAATGCACCTTATGTCAGCCCGAGCAATAAAACATTACTAATCGATGGCATTATTAACGGAGAAAATAACGAAGTTAATCTAACGCTTGATCAAGCTAATGTATTGAACGCTCAAGGCGTTGTAACTGCTCTCAATTTTATGGGCGGCTGGAAAGCTTGGGGCAACTATACAGCTTGTTATCCTACTAACAACGATGTTAAGGATAACCTGATATGCGTAAGCCGTATGTTTGACTGGGTACGCAATACAACAATCCAGACTTGCTGGAACTATGTCGATATGCCTATGAACCGATTAGTAATAGATAACATAGTTGACATGCTTAATATCTGGCTGAACGGCCTAACCGGTAGCGGCTATATCCTAGGTGGTCGTGTTGAAATGCTGGAGGAAGAGAACCCTCCGACTAACCTTATGCAAGGGATTGTGAAATTCCATGTATACCTCACCCCACCGAGTCCGGCGCAAGAGATCAACTTCACGTTAGAATATGACATCAGCTACCTAACAGAAGCGTTCCAATAAGGAGGATAATATGAAAAGAACAGAAGCTTATATCGATTTTACGGTATATAGAAATAGCCGTGAATTACTCGGCGTAGCTAAGGCGACACTACCCGACATTAAGTTTTTAACGCAAACCATAAGCGGTGCAGGAGTTGCTGGCAACACCGAAGCTGTACTTAAAGGTATGATGGATACCATGACGTTAAGGCTTGACTTTTTATCCGCAACCGATGCGGCAGTTAATCTGATTGCGCCGGTAAAACATAACATAGACCTAAGAGTTGCAGAGCAGCAGTGGAATAAGGTTGCCGCACGCAGCGAAGTAGTTGCAACTAAATATGTAATGGTGGTAATACCTAAGACCCTAACAGTAGGCGGCGTTGCACCTGCCTCTCCTGCAGATGCAAGCGGTGAATATGCAATATATTATTACGCTGCATACAAAGGTAAAAAACAACTATGGGAGCTTGATCCATACAACTACATTTGTAAAATAAACGGTGTAGATTACATGAAAGAAGTTCGTTCCGCATTAGGAAAATAACCAGAAAATAACAACTCCCGGCAATAACACCGGGAGTTATTTTGAAAGGAGTAATTATGGCAAAGCAAGAATTGAAGTATTTAAATGATGAAGAATTAGAAATGGCTAAAACAGATGCGACTGATAATGCTGTAGATATTTTTACCCATGTGTTCAAGCAACCGTTTAGCTACAACGGTAAGGAGTATGAAAGCCTAACCTTCGATTTTGAGAGTTTGACAGGTGCGGACACATTACAAATTGAGCGTGATTTAGCAAGGAAGGGCATTACTGTAATTGTGCCGGAGTTTAATGGAGACTATCTTGCACATATGGCTAGCAAAGCTTGTACTGAAGAAATTGGTACAGATGCTTTTGAATACATGAGTTTGCGTGAATTTAATGCTATCCGAGGTGCCGCAAGGCGTTTTTTGCTAAATGTGGAGTCGTGATAGGCGACGGCGGGCACTGGATAAGAAAACAGTGTCTATTGATGGCCAGAACCAACCAAACTCCGGTTGATTTTTGGCTATCGCTCTCTTTGCAAGCGTTAAGTGAATGGATATCAGACAGCAACGACTTAGTATACGAGTCGCAAAAAACATGATCTAGGAGGTGAGCTTTTGGCTGGAAGGAAAGAATATGAAGCTTTATTTCGTCTGCAAGCAGAATTAGGCAGTTCATTTAACAGTAGCTTTGCAAGGGCGAAAAGCCCTGTAGCACAACTGCAAAGTGAAATAAACAAGCTGAACAGAACACAGGCGGACATATCGTCCTACCGGAAGCAACAGAACGCAGTTGAGGCTACCCGTAAGAAATTGGGAATGCTGAAACAGCAATATGACAATATTCAAAACGAAATGAAAGAAACCGGCGATAGCTCTGCCTCCATGCAAAATCGACTTCTTGCAAAGCAAAACCAAATCGATAGAACAACCTCGTCGCTTGCACAGCAAACAGATAAGCTAAACAGCATGGACGAATCGTTAAAAAAAGCGGGTATTGACACAAAAAATTTAAGCAATGAAAGCAAACGCTTAGATACGGAGCTTGAAGGCTTAGCTGAAAGCCAAACACAAGCAGCGCAAGCTGCGGAAGAGATGAGCTATAGTTTAGATAAAAGTGTCATAAGCCTTAACAACATGCTGACGGCTTTGGGCGTAACAGTATTGATTAAACAGCTGGCTGATGTTGTTAGCGAATCTGCACAAGCAGCCATTACTTTTGAAAGTGCCATGGCTGGAGTTGATAAGACAAGTGACTTAACTCGTTCGGAATTGCAGGCTATGGCTGACGAGTTCCAACGAATGAGCACAGTTATTCCTGTTTCTGCTAACGAATTAGCGGAAATAGCTGAAGCTGCAGGCCAACTTGGTGTTGCAAAAGAAAATATTGCCAGCTTTACAGAGGTTATGGCCAAGCTTTCAACCGCTACTACC
This sequence comes from uncultured Oscillospiraceae bacterium, assembly GCA_964518875.1. Classification (GTDB taxonomy): domain Bacteria; phylum Bacillota; class Clostridia; order Christensenellales; family Aristaeellaceae; genus DTU024. The sequence goes on along the minus strand of CAZFHI010000009.1, from coordinate 16,288 downwards.
ATGACTGCTGAGGAAGGGGCAATGCTGCTGGCGCAGTTTGCTAATATAACACAAATGGATCCTTCCAACTATGAACGCTTAGCGTCTGCAACTGTTGATTTAGGCAATAACTTTGCAACCACAGAACAAAAAATAATCGACATGGCACAGGGTATGGCAGCAAGTGCCAGCCTTGCCGGCATGAGCGAAGCTGACATATTAGGCTTATCTGCTGCTATTAGCTCCCTTGGTATAGAAGCACAGGCAGGCTCATCTTCGGCTTCTAAGCTGATAACCGAGTTAGATAAGGCAGTAAAAACTGGCAATGGAATTCAAGAATTTGGAAGAATTGCGGGCATGGCAGGTTCTGATTTTGCTAAAGCATGGGGCGAAGATGCCGCAAATGCATTGGCGAGGTTTATAACTGGTCTTAATGATATAGAAAGACATGGCAAATCTGCAACCGTAATACTTGAAGAGATGGGTATTAGTGAGGTGCGTTTACAGCGCATGCTACTTTCTCTTGCCAATTCCGGTGATTTAATGAACCGAGCGATTGAAACCTCAAACCAAGCATGGCGAGATAATACGGCGCTACAAGATGAAGCTAATAAGCGTTACGGCACCACTGAAAGTAAAGTGGAATTGGCGAAAAACGCATTTGAAAACCTAAAAGTAACCCTTGGCGAACACCTAACACCTGTTATTGGAGATGTAGCACAGAAGATTACTGATGTAGTAACGGGTATAACAAACTGGATGGAGGCAAACCCAGAACTAACGCAAGCGATCCTAACCATGGGTGGTATCTTAGTATTGGGGATGGGTGCTATTTTAGCTTACACCGGCGTTGTAAACCTAGCTACAATTGCTATGGGTGCTTTCAAAGCGGCTATTCCTGGCATAGGCTGGGTATTAGGCGGCGTTGCGGCTCTTGCGGTTGTAGGCGGTGCATTCGTATTGCTTAAAAATCACATAGACAACAACCGCATATCGTTTGAAAAGCTCGATGAAGAGTATGGTGGTCTGATGAAGACTATCAGCGAACATAATGTTTCACTTGACCTAATCGATGAATATCGGCAATTGAAGGCTGAAATCGATGGCGGGAAGTTATCAACCGAAGAGCTGGCAGCCAAGCAAGAACGCCTTGCTGAGGTGAAGTCCCTGTTAGTACAACGATCAGAAGGTTTGATTACAGCAACAGATAACGAAACCGAGGCGTTCGATAGACAGGTGGCTGCGCTTGAAACCATAATTCAGATGGAGCGTGATCAAGCTCGAGGAAAAGCCTATGAAAATCTAACAAAGCAAAGTAAAGCATATACTGAAGCCATTAAACAAGAACAGCGGAGCAGTATAGAGCTAGCGGCTGCGCAAGCGAAACAGGAGGAAGTTGTTGCTATAATCGGTGGAGGTTACGATGAGGCAATCAATAAGGCTAATAACCTCGGAAAAGCGATGGGTTCCGTATGGGATGATGAATCGCTTACTTATGATGAGCAGGTAAACAAACATAAGCAGCTAGTGAAAGACGCAAGCGAACTGATGAGTGTGCTTCACGGGACAACTATAGATTACTCCGGTAACCCCGCAATCTTTTTCTGGGATCTTGAAAATCTGGACGAAGGTTCTACCAAATTCAGAGAGAGCTGGAACGAGGCTAACGCAGGTGTAGCGAAGTATCAAGGTGAGGTAACAGAAGCTCAAAAGGTGCAAGAGGCATTTCTGCAAAATTTAGTTGACGGTGTCACCGTTGGCGGTATCACTTTAGCAGAATACGAAACAATGCTCACTGAAACCTTTAGCAGTTACGAGAATGGTGCGCAAATCGTAGCTGATATTATGGAGTATGTCCGACAAAGAACAAAAGAGGCAGCTGCGGCTGCATCTGATTTGGGCGACAAAGCGGAAGAAGTCGGAAAACAAGCTTTAACCATACAGGATGCTGTGGATCAAGCCAAGGTCAAGATGGATGAGCTGGCTGCGGCGTATGACCAAGCATACGACAGCGCTTACGCAAGCATAAGCGGTCAGCTGAAGCTGTTTAGCGAGTTACAGAAGCCTGAAAAAACCCTGAATACTGACCAAATGCTAGCGTCCCTACAAGCGCAAGCGGCCTATCTGGATAGCTATAACGCTAACCTACAAAAAGCAAAGGAAATGGGCGTTGCTCAAGAGCTAGTGTCTCAGCTATCTGACGGCAGTGCAGAAAGTGCTCAGCACTTACAAAGCATAGTAAACAGCAGCTCGGGAAAGATTACTGAAATTAATGAAGCCTTCGCCAGAGTAAGTGAAGGCAAGGAAACTTTTGCTGCTACAGTTGCTGAAATGGAAACCGATTTCACAGAAAAAATGGCAAATATTCAGCAGGAACTCGTAACAAAAGTAAGCCAAATGAACCTGTATCAAGACGCTTACAAATCAGGAAAGGACACAATCCAAGGCTTGATTAACGGAGCGGAAGGCATGAAAGGTCAGGTTTATGAAGCTTATGAAAGCGTAGCACAGGCTGCGATTGATGCTATCAATGCAAAAATGAAAATTCAAAGTCCTTCTAAAGTAATGGAAGAAATCAGTGATTTTAACATGCAAGGTTTAATAATAGGTGCTGAAAAAAATCAAGAACAATATGCTAATGCCATGAAAGAGGTGGCACAGGCCGGCGTCGATGCTTATCAAAATGCCGACATACTAAGCGTGCTTGGGCCTATGGCCTATGAGTGTGACGGACGTATTTTCTTGCATACTGAACAACCAACAGGCGTAATTACTTCTGACAATTCAGTTAACAACTCAAAAGGGGTGGAAATAAAAGTCAGCCCTGTATATAACATAACCGGAAGCGTTAATACTGATGCCGTTCGTGATACATTAGAAAAACAGAACGATGGTTTAAGAGAACTCATTTTAAACGTGGTGGAAGAAGCTGACATCGACCGGAGAAGGAGGTCTTACAATGCCTAATGTATATGTAACAGAACAAGGCGACAAATGGGATTTGATCGCCTTTAAACAATTGGGTGACACCAGACATGTTAATAAACTTATGGCAGCAAACACGGAGTTACTGGAGTACTATATATTTCCGGCCGGGATTGAGTTGCAACTGCCTAAAATCACGCTGGAGCAGGCATCACTTAGTCATCTGCCTCCTTGGCGTCAGGAGGTTTAAATGAGCAAAGGAAGGCGTTCTGAAGTTCAACTTACTTTTGACGGGGTCGACATATCCAAAGAAGTAAAAAAGGATTTAATCCGATTACGATACATTGATAGCGAGGAAGAAGAAGCGGACGACCTGCAGATAATCCTTAATGACCGTGATGAAAAGTGGCTTAATAAATGGTTAGATGATATGTTGATAGCTCAGCTTAATTCCGATGTCGGAATAAAAACAAAAGGCTTATCCATAACAGCAAAAATACACTGCTATAACTGGACAAAGCCAAATGAACATTTAATGCTGGATTGTGGAAAGTTTTCGCTTGACGAAATATCACCAACAGGGCCACCTGCAACTATAACGATAAAAGCATCTTCATTAACGGATAAAAACGGTATTCGTTCAACCGAGCGAAGTAAAAGTTGGGAAAGCTATAGACTTTCTGGTATAGGTAACGAAATAGCAAAACGTAGCGGCATGGGTTTTATATTTGATAGCGCTTACGATCCGTTTTTTGAGCGAAAGGAGCAGAATGATCAAACTGATATTGCTTTTTTGAAGCGTCTATGTGTAGATGCAGGTTATTCACTTAAAATATCGCATGGAAAAATAGTTATTTTTGACCAATCTAAATATGCACAATTAAAAAGCGTTGCGACTATCACTAAAAATGACGGAAGCTATTCACGCTGGAGTTTACGAAGTGCGCAAAGTCAAGTTGACTATACGCATTGCGTAGTGCGTTATATGAGTCCAACAGCAGGCAAACTTATAGAGGGAGAAGTAAAAACTGATGATTATAAAGAAGACGGCAATAACAGAATGCTTATTATAACTAACCAGAAGGTGGACTCAAATGCTGATGCTATAGTATTGGCTGAAAAGTTGATTAGAGCACACAATAAGTTTGAAAAGACAGGGCGTTTTACGCTGCCGGGCAATCCTTCTCTTGTAGCAAGTGAAGGTATTGATTTAGAGGGATTTGGTGCTTTTAACGGACGGTACATAATAAAAAGAACCATACACGATGTTTCGAGTGGAGGATATAAGACGGATATCGAGCTACGCAAAGCTATATGAAAGGAGCGTCAATGAGCGATTATAAAAACCTGGTTAGAGTTGGTGTAATTTCTGCAACAAAAAAAAGCGAACTGACTGTACGTGTTCACTTCCCCCAATTTAATAACATGGTGTCCGGTTGGCTTAAGGTGCTACAGCACCCAGCAGAATATTCTGTATCAACGCAAGATAATCACAGCCATACAGTTAAATACCGTTATTGGATGCCTAAAGTAAATGATTTAGTATTAGTGGTTTATACGCCTGGATTTTCTATGGATGGTTATGTACTGGGGGTTATCACATGATAATCGGAAGCTTGGGAGATGTTGTTTTTTACACATCGATTAATGAAAGTATATTGCTTAATAATCTTGATTGGAGCACTTCTGCAAGATATAAGGAACATACAAGACATAGCCAAACTGATATGCTAGAGTATGTAGGCGATACCCCTGATAAAATTAATATTGAAATTAAATTGAGTGCATTTTTAGGAGTAAATCCAACCAACATGCTGGATCGTTTAAATACATTGATACGCAATCATGAGGCGGTTAAATTTGTTGTCGGCAACATTCCGATTCCTGGACATTGGGTAATTACATACATGGAAAGAAAGATCGAACATTTACACAAAGACGGGTCGCTGTTATCCTGCATAGTAAAAATTACTCTAATGGAATACATAAAAAGCATAAATATGCCGATAATTAGCAACCGTATATCTTTTACAGATCGAATGAAAACAAGCAATGTTATTTATCCAAAAGCTGGAGCAAAAAGAAAACCGGTAATTCCTCCTAGCGATAGACCTGTAAGAATTAACACAAAACCGGTAACAAGAAAAACCAAAAAGAAAACAACCACCGCCGCTAAAAGTACCGGTATTGTTGGGTTGGCAGTGAAAGCAGGTATCAAGGTGGTTAAAGCTGTTTCAGACGCAGCAAAAAAATACAATGTGGTAGAGGTATTAAAAAATGCGATTTCAAATAGAGACTACAATTCCACAAAAGATTCAACTGCAAAACCAGTCGTGGATAGAAAAGATAGCGGAGTCAATCCGAATAGTTTTAAACACTCCAAGTGGGTCCATACCGTTAAATAGAGAGTTTGGAATTGATATGACTTATAAGCACTTGCCCGCTAATATTGCACAAACCGCTTATGCAAGCGCAGCGTCAGAAGCTGTTGAACGCTTTATTCCAAACATTCGAGTGAATCAGGTGATTTTTGACAACACCAATATTGATGGTGAATTAAATCCGATTATAGAGGTAACGTATTATGAGTAGACTATCTCCTCCGCATGAATTTGTCGATACCGATCCAGAAGCTGTCGAAATATCTTTAATATCGTTATATGAAGAAATAACAGGTGATATGGTGCTACCATCAAGCCCTGTCAGGCTGTTCATAAGCTGGATAAGTGACGTTTTAGTACAAATTTTAGCTATGATTAACCATGCGGCTAATCAGAATATACCAAGTCAAGCGGTAGGAAAAAACCTTGATGCTCTAGGCGAATTGTATTTCGGAAAAAAACGTCCTGAAGCAAAGCCGGCGTATGTAGCTATGCAATTTAACATATCAGAAGCGCAATCATCTTCCGTGTTAATCCCTCAAGGAACACGAATATCGGTAAGCAATGATGAGATCGTATTTGTAACCGAAGAAGACGCCTATGTGCCAATCGGGAGCACTTCAGCAACAGTAAGAGCGGTATGTTTAACTAATGGCGAAGTGGGCAATGGGTATTTGCCTGGACAAATTACCGAGCTGGTAGACCCTTTCCCTTATTACTTGAGTTGTGCCAACATAACCGTGAGCGACGGTGGTGCAGATGCCGCCACGGACGATGAATACTATGATTTAATGGTAGCTAGCCAAGATGCCTACTCAACCGCAGGAGCTGTTGGCTCATATAAGTATTGGGCAAAATCTGTCAACACCAATATTGCTGACGTTGTAGTAAACTCACCTTTGCCGGGAGAAGTCAAGCTATATGTGCTGATGGATGATGGGAACATCGCCAGTGCAGAAGTAAAGGCTGCCGTGCTTGAGGCGTGTAATTCTGATGAGGTGCGACCTCTGACTGATCATGTAGAAGTACTTGATCCGATACAAGTACAATATAATATTGCCTTGACATACTATATAAGCAAAAAGGCAACTCAAAACGCTTCAGAAATTGAAGCAGCTGTAACTGCTGCGGTAGAAGAATTTAAACAATGGCAGGGCGGTAAGCTTGGGCGTGACATCAACCCTTCCACGCTGATTAGCATTATTATGGAAGTAGAAGGCGTTAAACGTGTAGATTTGACATCTCCTAATTTTACAATCTTAGCTGATGGAAGTGACGGCACTGCTCCGGCGCTGGCTGTTGCTTTAAATACTTCTGTGATAAATGGAGGTTATGAGGATGAATAATGAACTGTATGGATTGACTAAAGATAACCTGATGCGCACTTTACCAACGGTACTGGCTCAGGACAAAGGAATGAATTTGCTTGGCCAGATAATAGCCGATGCGCTATCCAAGCTTAAGACCAAAACATATCTGGTAAAAATATATTCTAGAATAGATGAACTTGAAGAGCCGGTGCTTGATATGCTTGCTCATGACTTTGACGTTGTGTGGTACGACTACAACTACTCTTTGGAAACAAAACGCAATTTAATAAGAGATAGCTTCTATGTTCACCGTCGTCTTGGTACAAAGGGCGCTCTAGATCGTGCGCTTTCTGACATTTTCCCTAACAGCACGGTTCGAGAATGGTTTGAGTACGGCGGGCAACCCCACTGTTTTAGGGTTGTGGTTGATGTTACCAAAACGAAAGAAGCCGCAAATATTGGCATGCTTAAAAGTGCAATTGAATACTATAAGTCTTTTCGCTCTCATTTGGAAGAGGACGAGGTTGTAGTACGTATCAGCTGTGGCATAGCCATTAACACATCGGAAAGCGGTATTGGATATAGCGTACCTAAGAGCGGCACGATACCAGGAGTATCTACACAAGGCGGAATTGCAGCTGATAATATAACCGTCAACACGCAGGCCCGCCAATCTATTTACTCTGTACCCAAAACTGGTACCACCAAGACCGGAACTTCACCTAAAGTATCTAAACGTGGCGGAATAGAAAAAGAAGAACATTTCCTTTATTCTGTGCCTAAAACAGGCACTGTAAAGGCAGGAACTGAGCCGGTGGTGTCAACCCAAGGTGACATAAAGACCGACGCCCTAAAGGCTGTTGCAACAGCTGAGGGAACGCTTTTTACTGTTAAGAAATGCGGAACTAAGCATAACACTCTGCTAAAATAAAAGGAGGAAACAAATGCTAACTGCGACAGCCTTAACTGACTTGAGAGAATTTATTAAAAGCAGGATAGCCTATGGAGAATATCGCATAGGCACAACTTATTACAGGGTAGATATTTCCGAAACAGAAATAACACCAGAAGGAACGGTGCGAATAAAAATACCAATTACCCATTCAACGCCGGCAACAATAAACCAAGTACGCCTATTCTCGACCGCTAATCAAGTATGGGCAAGCAAAGACATTAATGTCAGCACTAACTCACTTCAGACGCATTATCTACAATGGTTTGATTTTAATATCACGGAGGTGGAAAGCTAATGTATCAAAAAACAATTTGGAAAGATCATGTAGTCGAATTTGAAAATAGGTTTATTGAAACGCAAAATGCAGATGGCACTATTGAGCATGAGCCTTTTCCAGGCGAAACGATTCAAGAAGGAACTAACCAAGACGCATATCATTTTAATCGCTTGGAAAACGGTCTAATGCACACTAACTTAGCCTTTGAGTTTTACTATGTTATAACTCAGTCACAAATAAGAGAACTTGAAAAACGGCTGGAGTTGGCAGAAACCCAGCTTGCGGCCTTAACGCCATAAGGAGGAAAACACATGAGTGAAATTTTAACAAACCCCGAGCCGGAACAATCAATTGAAATGGGCGGCATGACTGATGAAGAAATAGCAGAACTGGAAGCACAGCGAGCAGCTGAGCTAGAGGCAAAGATAGAGCCTTTTCGCAGCCTGAAAACTCAATTGGAAACACAGGCTACAGAACTAACCGACTTGCAGATGGCTCTCGTTGATGTTTACGAGCAAATGTTGATACCGTAAAGGAGAATACTATGGCAAAAATTTATGCGATGTTGATTAAAAAAGGACTAAAGACCATTAACGATGTACCGGAACAGCTTAAAGATGATGTTCAGCGCATTCTGGATGGTGATTCAGGTGCTGCTTAATATTATTTTACGCATAGCGAGAAAGGAGACGAAAGTGATTATGGCAATTATCTATGCAACCTTAATCGTAAAGGGTAAGAAGACCTTTGCGCAGGTACCTGACCTGCTAAAGCCACAGGTTAAGCAAATTTTGATTGATCTGGACTTACCCGAGCTAGCTGAATAAGTCGGCAAGCAACGCAGGAGTGGCTCTGCCGCTCCATCTTGAAATATAACCGCTATCAGGCGGATTTTTATTATAAAGGAGTGAGAAAATGAACCAATCACCATTAGAATATTTAGCAGAACAAATGGATAATGTTGTTAAATACGACAAAGACGGTAACCCCAGCATTTTTGTGCCGTTTTACAAGTGTAAATCGAGCGATCTCGACCCTACTCTACCGGATCATACACACCCCGCCTTTGTAGTCAACGGCCAAGAGGTTGACCGTATATTGATAGGCAAGTATCTAGCAAGCAAACTGACACCAGGAGGAACGCTGTATAGCTTGCCGAATATGCCGCCAGCGCATTCAATCGGAGCTGATGAATTCGATGCAAGGATAAGACAGTTCCCCGGCGCATGCAGCATGACAATAGCTATGCATGGATTACTGTTATTGTTAGCTAAAAAGAATGGTTGGAGCCCTAAAGGAAATAATTATCTCAGCGTTGACTATAGAGACGGTACACCATGGGACATAGGCAATAACTATACTGTTGGCTCAAAAAGAGTGTTGTGCGGCTGGGAATATGAGTGTATAACTTCGCATACATCTGTTGCGGAGCTTAAGCCTGATATAGCACCTAAATATTGGAAAAGGTTACGTTTTTTAGGAGGTATTACTGATCCTAAACAGCGAACATGGGAAAAAGGCAGAGGCTATTTAACTATAACCGGTAGCGGTCCTTTAAGTTGGAATCTCGATGGCACGCCAAATAGCCTTGTAGATATCGTGGGTAACACTATGGAAAATATGCCGGGATATAGAATATATGATGGAGAGATACAAATTTTCGAAAACAACAACGCAGCAAGTATTCATGCCGACAATAGTGCAAGCAGCACGCAATGGCGAGCTATTCTACCAAGTAAAGTAGACGATAGCTATACGCTCGTTGCACCAGGTAGTGCCGGAACACTAAAATGGAACAAAACAGCAGCCGGAAATGGAGTTTCTTTTATACTTGATACGAATATATCTTTGCGTTGTGAAGGGGACGAATACATGAGCGAGCTTTTTAAGGACATTAAGGCTAATACAACCAATGTTCCTTTTGTGCCATCAATCATAAAAGAACTAGGATTATTTCCCTGTTCTGGTGATACCTACACACAAGGGAGAGTTTATGTCCGCAATCAATTAAACACTGAATATTATCCTCGTCTTGGTGGCAGCTACTGGAGTACGTCCAGCGCCGGCCTCGGCTGTGTGTATTGTGATGACAGCCGTGGCGGCCTGGGCGTCGGCTATGGCGGTCGGCCCGCTTTTGTCGAACTGTAATCTGAAAAACTGTGTACTGATAGGCTCTGCGATAGCAGAGCCGTAATAAAATTTTTTGTTTTTATACTTAACGAGATATGTTATAAAACACATAAAACAGTTACAACCGAACAAAAAACATACAAAGAAAGAGAAATTGTGATAAATTGCTGCTTGTGAAAGGAGAATTGATACATGGCTAACGACTTAATTATATTACAGAAAGCACAGGATATGATTGAGTATGGCTACATAGCCTTAAGACAATTCCCCAAAAGCGAGAAATATGCGCTGGCTGCAGATATTAAACTAAGTATGGATAAGGTGCTTGAAAGAATTATTGAGGCACAGAAAAAGTATTACAAGAAAACTACATTGCAAGAGCTAGATGTAGAGCTTGAGAAGCTTAAAATTTATTTACGCCTAGCGCACAAGTTGCGATTTTTGCCCGCAAAAAAGTATGAAATTTGGGCAGGAAAAGTTGTTGAATTAGGTAAGATGTTAGGCGGTTGGCTTAAGTTTGTAAAAAGTGGTGTCAATCGATAACATAGGGAGTAGATTGAATTATCCTCGTCATGGTGGCAACTACTGGAATACGTCCAACGCCGGCCTCGACTGTGTGTATTGTGATGACAGCCGTGGCGGCCTGGGCGTCGGCTATGGCGGTCGGCCCGATCTACCTTTTGTCAGAAATTGCAAGCTCAAGTGCTTGCTCTCAGTACGGGTAGGTAAAGGAATTTGCTTCCTCTGCCAAGTGCAGAAAAATTTTTAGCTGCGTATACCGCAGTCATGCTGTAAAGCGCAGCACTTTTTAGGTAGTTATGCGGAAAGAAACGAATGTTTTTGAAAGGTTTACAAGCTTTGATAATTTTTACAAAGCCTATCTTTTAGTGAGACGTAATAAGCGTTACAGACAAGAGATACTGGAGTATAGTGCACACTTAGAAGAAAACATTATAAACAGCATAGAACACCTTAAACACAAAACTTACGAGGTATCAAGAATGCGTGAGTTTTATGTGCATTATCCCAAGAAACGGCTAGTTATGGCGCTTCCTTTTAAGGATAGGGTAGTAAATTGTGCTGCATACAATGTGCTTTTTCCAATCTACAGGCGAAGCTTTTATGAGCATAGTTACGGATCGATACCTAATAAAGGTACACATAAGGCGATTGATAGGCTTCAATACTGGCTAAGGATTGTAAGCAATAAGACAGAGCTTTGGTGTATTGCCAAGCTTGATATACGCAAGTTCTTTTTTAGATTGCCGGTAGATGTGCAATTAAGAGAACTTGGAAGACCTTTAGATGATGTCGATATGATGTGGTTTTTGGAACAAGCGATCATAGGAGATGGTAGACCGCTAGGCCTCCCTCTTGAAGCGAATGATGTCGAAAAAGCAGAAAGAGTAAGTGGAATAGGTATGCAGGTGGGCTCTCTTATAAGTCAAATGACGGCAAATGTAGTATTAACACCTTTGGACCATTATATTAAAAGAGTTATTAAGGCACCGTACTATATTCGCTATATGGACGATATGATAATGTTGTTTCCAAGCAAAACACAAGCTTGGGAAGCGATAGGATTAACGAACGATTACCTAAACATCAACCTAAGGCTTGAGCTAAACGATAAAACAGCAGTATTGCCTCTTGACTATGGCGTTGAATTTTTAGGCAGAAGGGTATGGAGAAACAAAATTACCTTAAGGAAATCTACAAGTCTTAGAATGAAAAGACATCTTAAACATCTAATGAAGACTTATGCGGAAGGAAAAATCGACCAAGACAAATGCCTTAATGTCCTTCATAGTTATTTAGGTATGCTTAAACATTGCGATTGTGACGCCTTGCGCAGAAAAGCACTTGAAGACTTCGTCCTTGTAAGAAAAAACTAAGAATAATCTACAAACTAATTCCATAGCCGCCAACAACAAGGCGGTTTTTAAATTACAGAAAGGGTGGTAAATATCGTAAAAGCAATTGAATGTGCCAGGGAAGCCGTAAGAGCTGTTAATGCAAAACCAAGAATAATGTACAACCAAGAAGATTGTCAGGCGTTTATTGAAAACACAGTTCAACGTGCAGGTGGCAAAATGAAGGATTACCGTGGCAGTAATGATATGTTTCGCAATGCTTGCAGTTATTTAGATACTTTGGATAACGCCGTGGCAAGCGGTCATTTAAGGCCTGGTGCGGTTCTTTTCATACTGGAACATAACGGAAGAGAGCCTGAAAGGTATAAAGTGGACGGCAAGGGCAACGCAAGTCATATAGGATGGTATACCGGCGGGATAGGCGGGTATGAGGCTGTGCATTCTTCTGCAAGCAGAGGGGGAGTATATCCCTCCACATTAAAAAATGGCTGGACACATGTTGGCTGGCTAAAAGAAGTTGACTATTCAGATTATGAAGGAGCGTTTAATATGAATGAAGAAAAATTTTCGGTTGAAGCTAAAGTATACGCTAAGCAAGGTAGCACGGTTAATCTGCGACAACAAGCAAATAAAAATGCAGCTGTTGTTGAGCGTGTGCCTATAGGTACTAATGTAGATATAATAGGCGAAACAATGGGATGGAAAATGATTAGACTCGCAAGTGGTAAGCAAGGCTGGATGATGGAAGAATTTCTACTGTCGGAGCTAAGCCCTAATCCTATAGAAAGTGATGACGCAAGAGAAGTACTGAAGAATGTAATAGAGCAGCTGCAACATCTTTATACAAAACTGTTTAATGAATAGTGGTGATTACGTGTCCAAGGATAAAAAAACATCCGAAATTAGCAATCATTTTGAATTTAGTAAACAGGTGGTGTATAAAGGCTTTTTTATGTTCGGCTTGCAGGTGCTGTTTACCCTTATAATTATCTTATGGCAACCTGTAGCTGCACAAAATGCGGTTGCACTAATGAATGTAAGCGTGCCGATATACGCTGTTATTTTCGGCGGCTACTTCGGAAAGGCGGGTGTTGAAAATATTCAAAAAATACGCTACTGGGGAAAAGAATACGACTTTACACATCAATACCAAAACGACATACAAGAAAATGGTTAAGGAGGAAATAAAATGGAGATAGTAAAAGAAATAATTTTAATCATTCTACAAGCTGTTATTATTACGGCTATACCTATTGTGTCAAAGTATATCATAACTTGGATAAAAAAAGAGAAACAATTACTTCAAGATGAATCAGAAAGTGACTATATTGACGCTGTGATTGAAAGGGTAGGTAATTTAATAATCGATGTAGTGACAGAAACAACACAAACTTATGTTAGCGCCCTAAAAAAAGATAATAAGTTTGATGTCGAGCAACAGAAAATTGCTTTTAATATGAGCTATCAAAAAATAAAAGACCTTTTAAATGCGGAATACAAAGGCGTAATAGAAAGTGTTTTTGGTAATGTTGAAAACTATATTACCACAAAAATCGAAGCAACTGTTGCTAAAAATAAAATCTGGCAAAGCAACAGTAAGTAAATGTGGGCTACGAGGCGAAAGTATGAAAAGACTATTTTTTAGGACATTTAAGGGAGTGCTGTAATATGACCGCCCTACAAAATGAGAATAAAAGGGAGGAACGAAGATGTATGCAGACACCTGACCCCATGGATCATGTCAAATCAATAGGCACAATAATAGGCACCGTCACCGGTGTTTTAGGGCTTATCGCATTGATTAAAAAAGCTTGGAGAAGCTTTAGAGAAAAGCACCCTACATTTAAGTACACAGTCATCAAAGACTTAAGACAAATCAAAGAAGGACAAAAACGCTTTGAATATTTTAACGCCGCCATGCTAAGAGAACGCCTGGAAAGCATATATAATGTATATGTTTTAGAGATGGGCTGGTGTCCCAGAAGTGCTAAGCAGAATATAGCATTGCTATTTGATTTGTACTGTGAAAATTTCGGCGGCGACTGTGATGCATTAACTTTGCACAACAAAGAAGTCGTGATGGGCTTGCCCGAAAGTAAGTCTCAAAAGAAAGAATACAGCCAATAAAATAATATAAGAAAAAACTACGCTCCCCGAAACAATGGGGAGCTTTTTTGTGTGCAAAAAAATTTTTAAAAAACTTGTTCAGGCGGTAAGAGATTTTATGCAAGAAGAAGCAGATGAAAAGAATTAATGTTCAATATTGGCAAAATAAGCGTATTCTGGGCGGGATTTCCCGCCTTTTTTGTTAAATAATTAAAATACCCACTATTTCAGTGGGCATTTCCAGCGGAATAGCTATTTCTTTGGTTTAATGCTTGCACCGGTTCTGGACTTATCAATTCTCGGCTCTGAATTAGGAACTCGTATGATTAGCTCTGAAAGATCACATTCAAGCGCCTCGCATATCAAGTCTAAATGGTCTAGATTTACTCTTTCGCACATCTCATGGTACAGTTCATTGATAGTAGATGGTCTTATACCTGTTTTTCTCGCTAAGTCTGCTTGCGTCCACCTCAGCTCGCCAAGCTTAGTAGACAGTAAAATTCTAATCATGACCATGCTCTCCTTTACAAGTAATCTACCAGCATGGACTAAAATATGCTTGAATTTGTTAATTTATCACACATTACGTTATTTTTAAACACAAAAAAGCCGCCGGATTACCCGGTGACTTTTTCATTAATCGGGAGTACCATTACAAACATTTTGTCAAACACATAGATAGTGAAAGTGTTCGTATTGGCCTCTAATGGTGGAGCATAGCGGATTCGAACCGCTGACCTCTACAATGCGAATGTAGCGCGCTACCAACTGTGCTAATGCCCCATGGGTTCATCAACTAATGAACAGGCGCAATTATAACATTTATTGCGATTAAAAGCAACACCAAAAAGACTATTTAAGGCTATAAATTTTGTCCCGAAGTCAAACATATGTGACACAAGACCCTGCTAAGACATATTAAATATTATTCCCTGTGAGGGTTGCTGAGTTTCACTCCATTTTATTCAGAGGGGTTGTCAAGGGTTTTAGAGCATAGCGTACCTTGACTAAACTGATGAATAAAATGACAATCACTATGCAGCTCTCTTTAAGTATTCTTTCAATGCTTCTTCCGGGCTTTTAAAATTCAGGTGATTGCGATATGTGGTTTTTCTTATGCTTTCATAGCGTTTGTGTGCCTTATACATTTCTTCTTAGCTTGGAAACCATCTTCTCTGGTAGAATCTTTCTTCATCTTCATGGCGGCTCCTTTCAACATATTCATTTTGCCATGGGCTGTAAGGTCTTGTGCGCACATGCCTTATAATTTGACGGCGCATAGAATCGTAACTGCGTTTATACCCTGCGTCCTTACATTTACGGTATACGTGTCCTAAACCTCGACGTTTTACATATGCCTGATAATGTCAAGCTCTTCTTCTGTGCGCCGGTTGGGATGACTATGGGGGGCGTGTAGACCGTTTTCTTAGCGATTCTATAGTTCCGTCAAATCTATTCCTCCAGCGGCATATTTTTTAACCGTAAAGACTCCATGAGAAACCATAAAATAGTAAAAAACCAACAATATTAATTATACTGTTAAGTAGATATATAAATAATTTGCCGTTATTTTACCGCAAATACGGACAGCGGGGACGATTATTCTAAACAAATAAAGCTTGTAAGCTACTATTAAATAGTATATAATGTGTTTGCAGTAGGGGATATTTTGACACGACAATTTATTTTAAGACCGATCATGGGCGGCAATAGGGTTTGACGATAAAGCCCGCATAGCGTTACAGAACGTGTTATTAATAGATCCCGAAGCAGGAGATGTTATACAAGGCACAGGCGGTGCTCGAAAAATACGAGTACCAGTTAAAGGACATGGTAAGCGTGGCGGCGCCAGAGTTATTTATGTAGACATATAAGCTGTTAAGGAAATTTATTTGTTGGCAGCATACGCCAAAAATGAGCAAACTAACATGAACGAAAGCAAAAAGAAGGTAATCAAGAACTTTATAATAAAGTTAAAGGAGTGATACTATGAAAAAAGAAGATTTTGATTTGCTAACAGAAAGTCTGGAGCAAGCCGTAGAATATAAGCGTGGCAACAAAAGAGCCGCGCGCGGCATTGTACGCTCCATAGACATACCTGAATATAACGCAAGAGATATTGTAACCGTACGGCACAAGTTAGACCTAACACAAAAAGGGCTTGCTAATGTAATCGGCGTGTCCCCCCGTACTGTGGAGGCGTGGGAAGCTGGAGTAAACAAGCCTAACGGTTCTGCGCAGCGTATACTTTATTTGCTGGACAATAACGAACATGTTTCGGCTTTACTTAAAGCATAATGTACATTTGTCAATGATGTGAGACCGAGTTAAAGATAAAACGACGGTCTGTA
>CAZFHI010000008.1:0-66756 GCA_964518875.1 uncultured Oscillospiraceae bacterium | reverse complement strand
ACTCGATCGCTTTTTTCTCAGCTTTCAGTCTCACATCTATTGTAAAGCTACACAAAAAAATTCCATAAAATACAAGTTTGCTGTTTTAAAAATAAATTTATGTGGTATAAAAATATTAACAGCTTTTATAGATTTACCTTTGCAATTAAGTTTATAAAAGCAAAATAAACAGGAGGCTTAAGAATGAAAAAGACCTTTTCAATCATCATGGTTCTTAGCATGCTGCTCTCAATTGGAGCTTTTGCGCAAGAACTGACAGGCGAAGCGGATGGCTTCGGCGGTCCGGTAACCGTAACAATTACTAAGGACGGCGACAAAATAACAGATGTTAAAATTGTCGGCGATTCTGAAACTGCCGGAATAGGATCAAATGCAATAGATGAAATGCCACAGCAGATTATCGATGCAAATGGCGCTGACGTGGAAGGAGTTTCAGGAGCTACAATTACTTCTGAAGCTATAATCGAAGCTGCGAAAATTGCCTTGGGCGAAGCGGAAGCAGAACCTACTGCTGAAGAAACAAAAGAAGAAATCAGCGGCCCATCAATAGGCTTTGCAATGCTGCCTAATGCCCGCATAAGAAATGGACATAACGAAGGCGATCCAAAAACCTATAATATAAATCAAGTTTTATTGTTTGCTATTTTTGATGAAGACGGCAAAATACTGTACAATTATGCAGACACCTTGGAACTTGCATCGCCAAGTTCAAAGGGCGGCGCCAGGTTCTCAGGCTGGCCGGGACAAAAAGGCGTATTAGATACTGAAAGCAAGGAAATCGAGATTACAGAAGACGGATTCATGGAAGAAATACCCGAATGGATAACCAAGCGCGAGCGCGGCGATTCATATAAGATGAATTCAGGAACATGGGTACAGGAGATGGACGGTTTCCAGAAAGCGTTTGTTGGGAAAACCGTAGACGAAGTAGAAGAATGGTTCAGCAAATATACTTCAGATCTGAACGGACGTCCGCTCGTAGAAACCATGGAAAAGGAAGAGGACGTCAAAAAGTATGCCGCTCTGTCTGATGAAGAAAAGGCGATGCTGGCGGATGTAACGTCTTCTGCGACTATGTCTCTTAAGGACCCGCATGGGGATATAATAGGCTCATACCGCAAGGCATATGAAAACAGGGTGCCTCTTAAGGACCTTGAGAACGCTTCTTCAATAGGCATCAGCTTAAATACGTCCGGCAGGCTTGGCCCTGGCAAGGACGATCTTGGTACAAGGGTTTACAGCATTAACGAAGTATTCGCGGCGCTTTTATTTGACAAGGATGGCAAAGTGCTGGATTCTTACATAGATCAGCTTGAAGTTGCTTCTCCAAACTATGACGGCCCTTCAATGCCGCACTTCTCAGGTTATCCTGGAAGCGAACCCTATAACAGCGATCTTGATCACGATGGCAAGGTAGATGAAAGCGCGCCGGAGATAACCGAAGAAAGCTTCAGCGAAAAAATATTAACATGGGCTACCAAGCGCGAACGCGGTGAAGGCTACAAGCTTGCTACAGGAACATGGAGCAGCCAGATGGACGCCTATCAGGATTTCTTTGCTGGAAAGACAGTGGAAGAAATTGAAGACTGGTTTAACAAGTACGCAGCTTCAAACGGCCGTCCGCTTAAGCCGGAGCAGAAAAATGAAGAAGATCAGGCGAAGTATGATGCTCTTTCTGAAGAAGAAAAGGCTATGCTTGCTGACGTAACGTCTTCTGCGACTATGTCACTTAAAGACGCTCACGGCGATATTCTGGGAGCGCTAAAAGAAGCTTATGAGAACAGAATGGATTTACAGCTTACAGTAGCTGAATAATTTTAAAGTCAATAAGCCCCGGAAGGGGCTTATTGCTTTCTTTGCAGTAAAGCTAATACCCTAAAAACAATAGGGGATTAGTTTTATTGTGTTTACTTTTTTTGTTGCGCTGTAATTTGCTTTATGGCGCTTATCGTTTTAAAATAAGCTGATATGTAGTTTTAATAAGAAATGACGTAATGCAAAAACAAAGACAAAGACATAAAAACTCCCTCCATATTAGGAGGGGGTTTTAAAATACTGTTAGTCTATGTTAATTGTTTTTACATTTTCGTCCTTTATCTGCTTTGGAACGGTTATGCTTAAAATGCCGTTGTCAAGCTTAGCGCTTATTTCGTTCTTGTTTACATCGTCAAGGTAAACGCTGCGGCTCATAGAGCTGTAACGGCGTTCCTTATGAACGTAGTTTTTCTTTTCGTCTTCCTGTTTGCTTTTTTCGGTTACTACAACTGCAATTGTAAGACAATCGTTATCCATTGACAGTTTGATGTCGTCCTTTGTTACGCCTGGAAGCTCCGCTTCTATGATGTAGTCTTTTTCTCTTTCCTGAATGTCCATTTTAAATGTATCGCTTGCCAGATTCCTCATTGTTGGATATTCTGAAGAAAAGAAATCGTCAAGCATGTTATGTATGCTGTTCAGGCTGCTGCCATCCCATATATCTCTCCTGTGGTTAAATGGAATTAATGTTGCCATAATATACACTCCTTTTAATTAAAGTCCTCTTACTTTTTAGCACTCTCATCTCGCGAGTGCTAATATTATTATACATTAAACACGTACTTTGTCAAGGTTTGTTTATGAACTGTTTGTAAATAAATAATGAACCGGAGAAACAGAGATGCTTTTCAAAAAAAATCTGATTTTATTGCTGAATTTATAGCGTTCTATATTTTTGATTTTAATAAAATACTATTCTTTAATTATAGATAAGCAAGTATAAGGCGAATTTACTGCAATAAATGATACTATGCTGCATTATATATAATACTGCATTTAAGCAAAAAGTATAAAGTACTAAAAATGCGCTGTTATAAATGAGCGGTTGAATATGCAATAGGAAAGATAAAATACTATATAAATTTATTTGCCTTATGCTTACCATACCCTAACCATAATGCAAACTTTCCGAACTGTTAATGCAAAATAAGAAGTATTATAATTCTTAATAAAATCAGCAAGGCTGTTACATAAAGCCGGATCGCATCGCAAATACTTGGCTTCAAGTACACGCTGCGCTCTAAAGCCATTGACAATCCCTCTGAATAAAATGGAGTGAAACTCAGCAGCCCTCTCTGGGAATAATATTTAATATGTTTTAGCGGGGACTTGCGTCACATATGTTTGACTTCGGTACAATTTTGGAATAATACTACAAATTAAAATATTGACAAAAAGCGTGAAGTTTGGTAATATATTCATGCGAAAAGCAGAAGCTGCCCGCTTCTCACCTTACGAATTTTGTTTTGTTAAGGTTAAAACGTGGTTTGTGCGTTTTTGGCGGGTGCTTGTGCCCGCCAATTTTTATGCTCAGGAGGTGCATTGTTTATCAGCAACGAACTAATGGTGAACAGGCAAATACGCGACAGAGAGGTGCGAGTAATAGGTTCAAACGGGGAACAGTTGGGCATTATGCCTATTGATAAGGCGCTGCAGGAAGCAGACGCCGCCGCTTTGGACTTAGTGCGCGTTGCGCCAAACGCCAAGCCGCCAGTATGCAGGCTAATGAACTACGACAAACATCGTTACGAACAGGCAAAGAAAGAAAAGGAAATGCGCAAGAACCAGCAGACCATATCTGTGAAAGAGGTTCAGCTATCCGTAACTATTGAAGAGAATGATATTCAGGTTAAGGAAAGAAGAGCAAGAAAGTTTTTAACCAAAGGCGACAAAGTTAAAGTTACAATACGCTTTAGAGGCCGCCAGATAACTCACCCTGAAATCGGCTTTTCTGTTATGAAAGACTTTGCGCAAAGGCTTAGCGATGTCAGCGTTGTGGAAAAAAAGCCAAGCACTGAAGGCCGCCATATGATTATGATTCTGGCGCCTGCTTCTCAAGACGACAAGCCGGAAGAAAACAAATAGCGATAAACAATGCGTATGTGCATCACAATATCAAGGAGGGACATTTATGCCTAAGATGAAATCAAACCGCGGCGCAGTCAAGCGCTTTCGTGTGACAAAGAACGGTAAGGTAAAGTACAGGAAAATGAACCGCAACCATATTCTTACCAAAAAGAATACGAAGCGTCAGCGCAAACTGCGTGCAGGCGGTATCTTGGCCAGCAATAGAGAAACGCGTACCATTCGCACTTTGATTCAACAATAAGTTATTTGCTTTAAGGAGGAACTACAATGGCTCGTATAAAAAGAGCGGTTAATGCGCAAAAAAAACGCCGCAAAATATTAAAACTCTCAAAGGGTTACTATGGCGCAAGGTCAAAAAATTATCGTGCCGCAAGCGAACAGGTTCGCAGGTCTTTACGCTATGCATATGCAGGGCGCAAAATGCGCAAGAGAGATTTTCGCCGCTTGTGGATTACGCGTATTAACGCGGCGGCACGTATGAACGGTACAAGCTATTCAAAATTTATAAACGGTCTTAAAAAGCAGGGTATAGAAGTCAACCGTAAAATGCTTGCCGACATGGCAATAAACGATACGCAAGGCTTTACAAAGCTTGTAGAGCTTTCCCAGCAATAAGAGCTAAAGCCCGGCGCAAGTCGGGCTTTTATGATTTGATCAGGGGACGCTATGGAGTTAACGCTTGACGTAATAAAAAATAACGAAGAAATAAAAACATACATACAAAAAGCGGATGAAATGCTTATAGCCATGGGCTACACGGAGCACAGTTTTCCGCATGTAACAAGGTCTGCTAAAATAGCCTCGTGGATACTCAGGGAAACAGGGCACACAGAAAAACAGGCGGAGCTTGCGGCGGTTGCGGGATATCTTCACGATATAGGCAACGTGATAAACCGCAGCGGGCATGAGATTTCAGGCGCGGTTATGGTGTTTCAAATATTAAATCGTTTAGGGGCGGAACCTGACGACATAGCGCTTGTAGTCGGCGCCATAGGCAACCACGACGAGGGCACAGCTTCGCCTGTAAGCGATATAGCGGCAGCTCTTATACTTGCGGATAAAACGGACGTACGCAGGAGCCGCGTGCGCAACAAGGATAATATCAGCTTTGATATACACGACAGGGTTAACTATGCTGTTGAAAAATCTGATGTGCAGCTTGATGTGCAAAAAAAAGAAGTGCTGCTCAATTTGCAGATAGATACAAGCGTCAGCTCTATTTCAGATTATTTTGAAATATTTTTAAACAGAATGCTGCTGTGCAAGCGCGCGGCAGAAAAGCTGGGACTGCGCTTTGGACTAATAATAAACAATCAGAGCATGATGTAGGAAAGTACTGAACAGGATTAGAAATGGCTGAAGATTTTTCAAAACTTTTTGTAAGCAGGGAAGTGCAAAGAGCGCTTTCAGACCTCGATATAGTAAAGCCTACTTCCATACAGGAAAAGACCATACCTCTTATGATGGACGGGCAGGATATTATTGCTATTGCGCCTACCGGCACAGGCAAAACCATAGCTTTTGGCATACCCATGCTTGAATATATAGACCTTAAAAGCGATACTCTGCAGGAGCTTGTTTTGGCGCCGACAAGAGAATTAGCGATGCAGATATTTGAAGAAATAGTATCTCTTGCTAAATACATAAAAGATGTCAGGATAGCTCTTATATATGGTGGCCAGCCTATAAAAAAGCAGGTTAGCAAGCTTAAAAAGAAGCCGCATATAGTTATAGCAACGCCCGGCAGACTGCTTGATATGATATATAGAAGACATGTTTCCATTAAGTATATTCATACTATGGTAATAGATGAAGCGGACGAAATGTTCAACATGGGCTTTATAGAAGACGTAAAAAAAATATTAGATATGACGCCTGAAGATAAACAGACGGTTATGTTTTCCGCTACTACAAACCAGGACGTTCAGACTGTTTCATGGCAGTACCAGTACAAGCCTGTTGAAATCGTAGTACAGGCTGAAAATGAAGACAAGCCTAAAATAAAGCAGTATGTGATTAAAGCGGAGCACAGCAGGAAGACGGACTATATTTTATATCTTTTTGACTCTAACGAGTATAACCGCGCCATGGTTTTTGTAAATACCAAGTTTATGGCGGAAAAGCTGTGCGCAATGCTTAAAAAAAGCGGATACAACGCTAAAGCGCTGCATGGAGACATACGTCAAAAGCAAAGAACGCATATAATGAACGGTTTTAAGCAGGGCGAATTTCCTATATTAGTATGCACTGATGTTGCTGCGCGCGGCATAGATGTGTACGATGTAGACATAGTTATAAATTACGATTTGCCTAATGAAAATGAATATTACCTGCATAGAATAGGCAGAACCGGAAGAGCTAAAAAAGAAGGGGAAGCTTTTACGCTTATGACATTTCAGGAGAGCATAAAAATGGACGAAATAATACGGTATATGGGTTCGGCCCCTGAAGAACTGCATTTTGACGATTATGGTATTTTACTAAAAGAAAACGGAGAACCGTTTTTTAAAAATATTTAAAACGCAAATTTATTTTCGATAAACTTAAACAGCAGGCGGAGGCAGCCTGCTGTAATAAAACCCCCGATTGTACGGGGGCTGTTTTTTATATGCTGCTTTTACAACGATTGAGCGAAGGTTGAAAAAAAGTCAGGGCAGTTGAAGCCTCCGCAAGCGTAAAAGCTGTCCTCGTCAGCATAGAGCTGCAACACCAAACCATTGCTGAACTCTATTAGAAGCTTTTGCGGTTTGCTTGCGACAGACGATCCAAGATAGTCAGACTGACTAAGCATTCCCAGGAGTACGCTTACTTTACTTTCATCTGTAATGGTGCCTACGCCTGAAAGGCGCATTGCGACGGGCTTAACGCTGCCCAATGTGGACGTTATGCTTTCGCTGCCTACAAGCGCGTGTCCGCCAAAGGATATGCGCTGGAACACGCGCATCGAACCGTCGACGCTTGCTGCAACAACGGCGCCGTCCATGCCTGAAACAGCATAGACATCGCTTCCCTGCGCCGCAGCGTTGCTTATTATCTGCGCGTTGGCATTGCAGAGCGCGGGTTCATCGGTAAACGTATCAACAGCGCCTATTTTTCTGCCTAACATATTTTCAGGTATTTCGGTAGGA
This sequence comes from uncultured Oscillospiraceae bacterium, assembly GCA_964518875.1. Taxonomy (GTDB): domain Bacteria; phylum Bacillota; class Clostridia; order Christensenellales; family Aristaeellaceae; genus DTU024. The sequence goes on along the minus strand of CAZFHI010000008.1, from coordinate 59,725 downwards.
TTAGTTAAAAGACGGTAGTATCTGCCTTCCGCCGCGATAAGAGGGAAGTTGGCGCCGCTTACGCCAGCCCATATGCCTATGTTTTGCGAAGGCTGGCCGTCGGACAGGCTTATGCTGCCACGGGGAACGGACAGCGCTGTCATGCGCAGATGGTCCTTGCCGCTAGCCGCAACGGTCTGTATCTGCCGCGGGTCTTTAGCAAAATTATTGTAGAGTGCAAGGCCTGCAAACAAAACGACGGCGACAGAGCAAGCTAAGGCTGCTACGCGCTTTGTGCTCCATACTTTTACCTTATCTTTTCTTTTGTCCGCCTTTGCTACAATCCTGGCCCACGAAAAAGAATCCGGTTTGAGTTCGTCAAGCATTTCATCAGCTATTTCCGGTAAATGTTCTAAGTTTTTCATGCGCCTTCACCTCTTTCTAAAATCTTTTTTAATTTTTCTCTTCCTCTCGACAGCCTGCTTGCTATGGTTCCTGAAGTGGAATGCAGTATTTGCGCTATCTCGTCTATTGTATAGCTTTGATAATAGTACAAAAGCATAGTTTCTTTAAGAGCGGGGCTTAAAGAGTGCAAAGCCTGCATAAGCGCCGCCTTATCCGCAAGGTTTTCCACTTCGCTGTTTTCATCAGGATAAAACATAAGCTTGTCGGAAGCTGAAAACACTCGCTTAGCCCAGCCGCTCCGCCATATGTCTCTGCAAAGGTTAAACGCCACCGAAAGAAGCCAGGCCTTTTCCTTGCCTTTTTCCAGCGGAGGCTTATTTGTGAGCAGCCGTACGAACACTTCCTGCATAACATCCTCGGCCTGCTGTACGTCGCCAAGATAAAAGTAGCTTACGCGCAAAACATCCTTAGCGTACTTAATATAAAGCGACTCGGCTATCGCGTTATAATCTTCCTGCGACGACTTGCTCACCTCCGATACGGATACATTTCAACTATTAAACGGAACAGGAGCGGAATTCCTTGCATCGGAAAATAATTTATTTTCAGCTTTTTGGACAAATTTTTGTTTTTTTACTTTTACGCGCTTGTGTTCGCCCTTGCATATTAAGCCTGTTTCATCATATGCTTCTACGAGGAAAGAAAATTCTCGTTGGTTTTGCGATATGCTGACTAATTTGCTGAAAGCATAAATCTTCATGCTTTCTGGCGTAGGGGAAATGTGTGAAATAGAAATAAACGTGCCTACCGTTGTTTCATCCGGCTCTAAAAGCGAAGCGATGCTTTGATAAGCGGCTTTTTCTATAAGCGCTGCAATAACAGGGGTGGATAGCACCTCTGTATCGCCGGATCCTATGTTTTCTGCAAGATGTTCTTTTTTTACGGTAAGCTCCGCTGAACCAAACAAACTTTCCATAATATATCCTCCTCGCTTAATTTTACCTTAGCTTTGCGTGTCGCGCAAGCGGTAATATTGCCTGCTGACCCGCACAATGGTATAATAACAAAGGCTTTATGCCAAAGGAGAAGTTAATGTTTAATAAAATTAAGAAAATGCTTGGCCTGGGTGAAAATGCAGAGCTTGGGCCGTTAGAAAAAACCGCTGATGAAATAATAGCTCTCGAAAGCGAATACAGGCAGCTGAGCGATAAAGACTTAGCAAATAAGACTGAAGAATTCAGGTGTAGACTTAAAGCCGGGGAAACCCTGGACGATATATTAGTCGAAGCCTTTGCGACTGTGCGTGAAGCGTCGGACAGAATACTGGGTTTAAGGCCGTTTAAAGTACAGCTAATGGGCGGCGTAGTGCTTCACCAGGGCAGGATAGCCGAAATGAAAACGGGCGAAGGCAAAACGCTTACGGCGTGCCTTCCCGCATACCTTAACGGCCTTACAGGCAAAGGCGTGCATATAGTTACAGTAAACGATTATCTTGCGTCCTTCCAGGGCGAGGATATGGGCAAGCTGTTTAAATTTTTAGGGCTTACAGTAGGCATTATAGTGCACGATTTAACAGGCGAACAAAGGCGCGAGGCCTACAACTGCGATATAACTTACGGCACCAACAACGAGATGGGCTTTGACTACTTAAGGGACAACATGGTCGTCTATAAGGAAAACATGGTGCAAAGAGGCCACGCCTTTGCGATAGTCGACGAAGTGGACTCTATATTGATAGATGAAGCGAGAACGCCGCTTATAATATCCGGCCAGGGCGAAAAGCCTACCGCGATGTACGGGAAGGCCAACGACTTTGTTATACGCCTTAAAAACGAGGAAGATTACAGCATAGATGAAAAAGAGCGTTCCGTTGTTCTTACGGAACAGGGAACCGAAAAGGCTGAAAAAGCTTTTAACATAGACAATCTTTCCGACCCTGAAAATAACGAGCTTAACCACTATATATTAAACGCCCTTCGCGCTAATACCATTATGAAGCGCGATATAGACTACGTAGTGCAAAACAACGAAGTTGTCATAGTGGATGAATTCACAGGCAGGCTTATGGTAGGCAGGCGCTATTCAGACGGCCTGCACCAGGCAATAGAAGCAAAAGAGCACGTAACTGTCGCAAGCGAAAGCAAAACGCTTGCTACAATCACATTCCAGAACTATTTCAGAATGTATGAAAAGCTTTCCGGCATGACAGGCACTGCCAAAACGGAAGAAGCGGAGTTCCAGGGCATATACAATCTTGACGTCGTAGAAGTTCCTACAAATATGCCTATGATAAGGCAGGACTTAAACGACATGGTATATCGCAGCAAGAAGGCCAAGTACAACGCTGTAATAGAAGAAATAATACGCAGACACGAAACTGGGCAGCCTATACTTGTCGGCACCATTTCAGTGGAAATAAGCGAGCTTTTAAGCGCCATGCTTAAGCGCCGCGGCGTAGAGCACGAGGTTTTAAACGCCAAAAACCATGCCCGTGAAGCCGTTATAGTAGCGCAGGCCGGACACTTTGGCGCTGTTACCATAGCCACTAATATGGCAGGCCGCGGCACAGACATACTGCTTGGCGGAAACCCATCTTTTATGGCAAGACAGCAGATGGCAAGAGAAGGCTATGACGAAAATATTATAGAACAGGCGACTGGCAAAGGCGAAACTGACGATGAGAAGATAATAGAAGCAAGAGAAAAATTTAACTCATTACGAGATAAGTATAAAACTAAGACGGACGCAGAGCATGAAAAGGTAGTTAAGCTTGGCGGGCTGCACATAATAGGCACTGAAAGGCATGAGAGCCGCCGCATAGACAACCAGCTCAGGGGCCGCGCGGGCAGACAGGGAGACCCGGGATCTTCCCAGTTCTTTATTTCTCTTGAGGACGATTTAATGCGGCTGTTCGGCGGAGAGCGCATGCAGGCTATCACAGATAAATTAGGCATGGACGATTCGGAACCGCTCGAAGCGGGCATGCTTACAAAGCAGATAGAAAACGCGCAAAAGCGCGTTGAAAGCCGCAACTATGAGATACGTAAAAACGTGCTTAAGTATGACGACGTAATGAACCAGCAGCGCACTATAATATACGGCGAGCGCCGTCAGGTGCTTGAAGGCGAAAACATGCGCGAAAACATAAGGAACATGGTTAAAAAGCTTATAACTGAAGCTGTTGACCGCTTTTTAACCGGTGAAAATTCCGAGTGGAATGTCGACGGCCTTGCAGAATACCTGGAGAAGCTGTGCGTACGTAACGGCACGATAGATAAAAACAGGGAAGCGTTTGCTGATTTTGACAAAGACGGCGCGATAAACTTTTTAATAAAAGCTTCTGAAGACTTCTATTCAGAAAGAGAAAAGGGAATAACATCCATAGGCATAGACATGCGCGAGCTTGAGCGCAATATACTTCTAAGGGCAGTAGACCTGCGCTGGATGGATCACATAGACGCCATGGACAGGCTGCGCGACGGCATAGGCTTAAGGGCGTACGCACAGCGCGATCCTGTGAACGAATACAAGGTTGAAAGCTATGATATGTTTGATGAGATGGTGCACCTTATACAGGAGGACACGATTCGCCAGCTCTATCAGATTAAGATACAAAAGCCTGCTGAAAGAAGGGTGGTAGCAAGGGTAACATCTGAAAAAGGGGCGGATACGGCGCCGCGGCAGGCTTCAAACGCTGTAAAAGCGAACAGGCCGATAGTAAAAGGGAAAAAGCCTGGCCGCAACAGCCCATGCCCTTGCGGAAGCGGGAAAAAATATAAGAATTGCTGCGGCAGAGCGGGAGGAAAGAATTAATGATAGTTGAAGTTGAACAGTGCAGCGCTCAATTGCAGCAGGAGCGCGAGAGACTTAAAGAAACAGGCGAAGGCTTGCATATAAAAGACCTTAAAAACCAGCTTGAAGAAATAAAAGAAGAAATGAATTCTCCGGGGTTCTGGGAGGACGTTGAGCACTCGACGGCTGTAAATAAAAAGCGCGCTACGATGGAAAACAAAATAAACCATTATAACGACCTTATGCAGCAGTGCGACGACGTTGAAACTATGCTTCAGCTTGCGGAAGAAGAGGAAGACCACGACGCCGCATTAGAAGCTATGGATACCTTGAAAAAGCTTTCCGAAGACATAGAAAACCTTGCAGTTGAAACACTTATGCGTGGAGACTATGACGACTGCAATGCAATATTAAGCCTGCACGCAGGCGCGGGCGGCACTGAAGCGCAGGACTGGACGCAGATGCTCTACCGCATGTACACGCGCTACTGCGAAAAGAAAGGCTTTAAACTTACTTTGCTCGACTACCTTGACGGCGACGAAGCCGGCACGAAATCCGTTACATTCGAAGTGGACGGAGAAAACGCCTACGGCTATCTGCGAGGCGAAAAAGGCGTGCACCGACTCGTAAGGATAAGCCCGTTTGATTCAAACGCAAGGCGGCACACCTCTTTTGCTTCTTTAGATGTAGCGCCTATGCTTGAAGACGACGGAAAAGTAGAGATAAATATGGAAGAAGTGCGTGTGGATACTTACCGCTCAACTGGCGCTGGCGGCCAGCATGTAAACAAAACAGACTCCGCTGTGCGCATGACGCATATACCTACCGGCATAGTGGTATCCTGCCAGAATGAACGCAGCCAGATACAGAACAGGGAAGTCTGCCTTAAAATGCTCAAAGCAAAGCTTATAGAGCTTAAGGAGCGCGAAAAAGAAGAACAGATGGCTGAAATTAAGGGCGAAATGAAAAAGATAGAGTGGGGAAGCCAGATACGTTCGTATATATTCCAGCCATATACCATGGTTAAGGATCACCGCACCGGCTGTGAAACAAGCGATATAAGCGACGTAATGGACGGCAACCTTGACAGCTTCATAATTTCCTACCTTAAAATGCAATGAAGGCAAAAAGCGTTTTTTTGCGCGCGGTCCTTGCTGTTTTAATATTCGCCGCGGCGGTTTTAATATGCTGCTATCAAATGGCAAATATTAGCGTCGACGCTGCTTTAATGCAGAAGCAGTTTATGCAGTATGCTGAGTTAGACTGCAGCGGCGAGCAGTACAGGGCGTTTTCAGAGGATATTACACAATATCTGTCAGGGGAAAAGCAGGCGCTTGACATGTCCCTCCCTGACAACAACGGTAAAATTCTTTTAAGCGAAAGGGAAACGCTGCATATGCGGGACGTGCGGAGCCTTGTAATGCTCGGCCTTTCGTTTTTTTGGCCAGCGCTTATAATACTGCTTCTGTTTTTAGCGCTGTTTTTGCTTAACAGGAAAAAAATTATAAGCATAAGCGCCAGAACCGTTGAAATTTCTTTTCTAATAGGCGTGGGATTGTTCATAATCTGTCTTGCGGCTATCGTCATAGCATATTTTGTAAACTTTGACGGTCTTTTTGAAAAATTCCACAGGCTGCTTTTTACAAACGACCTTTGGCTTCTTAACGCGCAAGAGGATATTTTGCTTAAGCTCATGCCGCAGGCATTTTTTGAAAGCTACGCAAAGCTGCTGCTAAAACGGATAATTCCGGCCGCGCTGTGCTTAGCAATGGGATGCTTTGCTGCTATATTTAAAGGCAATAAATCAGATGCAGAATAATTATATTGACAAGCAAAAAGAAAATCTTGATAGAGTAAAAGCAAAAAAAAATATACTTGTGCTGGGCATTGAAACAAGCTGCGATGAAACCGCCGCGTCAGTTGTTTTAAACGGAAGAGAAATACTGTCCAACGTTGTTTTTTCTCAAATACCCCTGCATACTATATACGGCGGCGTAGTGCCGGAAATTGCAAGCCGCGCGCATACAGAAAAAATAGACATAGTAGTTTCGGAAGCGATAAGACAAAGCGGGCGCTCTTTAAGCGATATTGACGCCATAGCCGTTACCAGGGGCCCTGGCCTTGTAGGCGCTCTGCTTGTAGGCGTTTCCTACGCAAAAGCCCTGGCCTTTGCGAGCGGAAAACCGCTTATAGGCGTAAACCATATAGAGGGGCACATATGCGCTAACTATTTAAGCTTTAAAGAGCTTAATCCTCCGTGCATGTGCATTGTCGTAAGCGGCGGGCACAGCCATATTATTGAAGCGGACAAAAACGATAATTATAATCTGATAGGCTGCACGCAGGACGACGCCGCAGGCGAAGCCTTTGACAAGGCTGCAAGGGTGCTGGGGCTTGGCTACCCGGGCGGCCCAAAGCTTGATAAGGCGTCGCAGGAAGGCGAAGACAGCTTTTTAAAGCTGCCTCACCCCAAAACGCAGGGAAGGTATGATTTCAGTTTTTCAGGGCTTAAAACGGCCTTTATAAACGCCTTACACAATATGCAGCAGAAAGGCATAGCATACACGGTAGAGGACTGCGCCGCTTCTTTTCAAAAAGCGGTGGTTGAGCTGCTTATAGAAAAAACCATGCTTGCCGTTAAAGAGAAAAACGCAGACACGCTTTTAATAGCGGGCGGCGTTTCGGCAAACAGTCTTTTGCGCAGACGCTTTAAAGAAGAATGCGCTAAAACAAATACGGCGCTTTATATGCCCGAGCTTTTTCTGTGCGGGGATAACGCAGCCATGATAGCATCCGCAGGCTACAGACGGCTTTTAAAAGGCGATCTGTCGCGGCTCAGCTTAAACGCGGAGCCTTCCCTGAGGTTAGTGTAATAAGGTGAATCTGCGGCCTTGCGCCAAGGCGCACTGGCATAATGGACGTGCCTACGCCGTTTGAAATAAATATGCTGTGATTGTTTTCTTCTTTCCAGCCGAAAAGGTACCTGTTTTTATAATCGCTTGAGGAATACAGAGCTTTCCCAAAAAATCTTATCTGCCCTCCATGCGTATGACCGCATAGCGCAAGATCAAAGGACTTATCGTTTCTTTTAAGCACATCAGGCATAATGTCCGGCGAATGCGGGAAAAAGATACTGAACGTGTTTTTATATTTTTTTGCATTATCAAAAAAAGAAATATCAGGATGACCCAGGTACATGTCGTCGCTTGCGTAAAGGGATATACTTGCGTTTCCTGTGTCAAAAACAATCTGCTTATTTATGAGCGCGGAAACGCCTTTATTCTTCATAACGTGTAAAAGCGTTGCAAATTCTTCCTCCGAGCCCTTGCGGTCGTGGTTTCCTATGCATGCAAAACAACCGTATTTTGATTTAAGCTCAGGAAGAATCTTAAAAAATTCAACGGCCGTAAGCGTTGTTTCTCCGTAATCTCCGCCCATAAGAACAAGGTCTGCGTTAAGCGCGTTTATTTTTTGAGCAAGGTTTAAGACGCGCTCTTTACTGAACATAGGTCCGAAATGAATATCCGAAAAATACGCTATCTTAAAGCCGTCAAGGCTTTTAGGCACGTCATTGGAAGCAAAAATTTCCCTGGTTGTATCGAGCTGGTTCGCTAAGTAAAACGGGTAAAAAAATTTGTTCTTGGGGACATGGCTTAGCCAGACACCTATCGTGCTTACTCTGTATTTTTTTATACTGACGCCCCCTTTCCTGGAACATTATACAAAGAACATGTCTTTTATTCCAGTAAAACTGTTTAAAACATACAAAATATGGTAATATAACTATGTAATTTTTTAGGAGGTAATAATTATGAAAAAGATAGCTGTACTTGTCGGAAGCCTGCGCAAAGATTCTTTTACAAAAAGAGTAACTAAAAAAGTAGTTGAGATGCTGCCTGAAGACTTTGAAGCGGAATTTATAGATATAGGAGCGCTTCCTTTTTTTAATCAGGATTTTGAGCTTACGGGCGAATACCCTGAAAGCTATATAACGTTCAGACAAAAAATAAAAGAGGCGGATGGCGTGATATTTGCTACGCCTGAATACAACCGCTCGTTTACAGCGCCTTTAAAAAACGCAATAGACATAGCTTCAAGGCCTATGGGACATAATCTGTGGAGCAACAAGCCGGGGCTTCTGTACGGCGTATCTCCAGGATCTATGGGAGCCTTTGGAGCAGTATCGCATTTAAGGCAGGTGCTTCTGTGCCTGAACGTGCACCTTATGCAGTATCCGGAAATATATCTGGGCAACGTACACAAGCTGCTTGATAAGGATGGAAACTTAAACCCTGATACGGCAAAGTTCCTGCAGGGCGCTGTGGATTCTTTTGTAAATATGATTTAAAATAAGGGGGCTGCGAAGACAGCCTCTTTTTAATGGAATTCACGGGAGTTGATATTATTAAAAAATTTCTTCTCTTCTGCGACTTTGTAATTGTAACAAGCTATGCCATAGCGTGTTTTTTCGTGGCGCCGGAAAGCATAAGCCATGTTTTTTTGCTTCTGCTTTTTTTTATAGATCTTCGCGCTTTATCCCTTGCCATACACGATGCGTTTTCCATAGGCAACGCTTTGCTTCTTTTTTTCCTTTGGGATTATGTGCCTTTTTTGCTTATACTCTTGTACGCGTTTTATGCGGTGCTGTATTATTATCTTTCGCTGCAGGAGAAAAAAATAAAATCCCTTACAGAAGAAAACACCAGTCTAAAGCTTGAAGCGCAGCAGGTCAGGCTATACAGGCTTTTGCAGGATAAATACGAAAGCCAGATAACAATAAACTCACAGCTTAGGGAGAGACAGCGCATTGCGCAGGAAATACACGATCTATTAGGGCACTCCGTTACTGCAAGCATTCTGCAGGTGGAAGCGGCTAAGTCAATAATGGATAAAGAGCCTGAAAAATCAAAAGCCTTGCTCAGCCAGGCGGCAGATTCCATGCGCGCGGGCGTAGACAATATACGTTCGGCTGTTCACAAAATGCGGGCCGAGGTTCCTGATATGCGCACGCGGGACATGCAGGCGGTCATAGACAGATTCAGGCGCGACAGCGGCATGCAGATAATATACAGCCTTCAGGGCGATGCTGAGAAAGTAAGAATGGATATCTGGGAAGCATTGCGTGGAAACCTGCATGAAGCGTTGTCCAACGTGATTAGGCATTCCCACGCAACGCAGGTTAAGGTATGCATACAGGTTCTGCCGGGCGTTGTGCGCCTTGAAGTAAAGGATAACGGCGCAGGCTCTGACAATTACAGCGAAGGCATGGGCATATCCGGAATGCGCAGCAGAGTATCTGCCCTTGGCGGAACGCTTATAGTGCGCGGAAGCAGGGGACAGGGCACAACGGTAATTTCCATTATTCCAAGGAGGAAGACATGATAAAAGTAGCCATAGCGGACGACGACGCTTTGATTAGGGAATCTTTATCTATTCTTATAGACGGCAAAGAGGATATTAAGGTTATAGGTACGGCGAAAGACGGGTATGAAGCGATAAAGCTTAGCAAAATGTGCGATGTATTGCTACTTGACCTTCGCATGCCAGATAAATCCGGGCTTGAAGCTCTTCCTGAAATTTTAAAAAACACAAGGGTGCTTGTGCTTACAACGTTTGATGAGCAGACTGAAATACTCCAGTCGCTGAGCTTGGGCGCGCACGGCTATCTGCTTAAATCCGCAACGCCCGAATCAATTATAAACGCTATAATAGAAATATATAAAGGCAAAAACGTTTACGACGCGGTAGTTATGAAAGCCGTAAGGGAAAACATACCTAAAAGCCGCAAAACACTTGCGCAGCTTAGCGACAGGGAGGAAGATATAGTGGCTTTAATAGCCAAGGGACTGAGCAACCGTCAGATAGCGGAAACGCTTTTTCTGTCTGAAGGAACGGTAAAAAACCATGTAACTTCTATTCTTCAGAAAAGCGGGCTTGATCATCGCACGCAGATCGCTATAAGCCGCTTAAAGGGAGAGCTATAATTGCTTTTTTCTTTGATTCATAAAATACATATGCTCTTCTAACAGGTTTTTGTGAAGCGTTAAGCTGCTCCACTTAGCGTTGTTTGGCGTTAAAACCGCTTTAAGCGCAACGGGTTTTATATTATTCTGTTTAAAAGACGCAAGGAAAGCGCCGAATTTGTCGTCGTTAAAAAAACAAAGCACCATCATTTCATCTTCAAAGCTCTCATTTGAGCTTTTTTTGCTGTTGTTTTCTTCTAAGCCGCACAGAACGCCCAGAGGCAGAGCAAAATCATCTTTTTTTATATGCTTTATTACTATATCAAGCGCTTTTGCAAGCTTCTCTATTTCCGCCTTTCTTTTTTCGTTTAAGTTGTAGCATAATATTGTTTCCTGCATACTAACCTCCTTTTTTTAGGATTATAGCTGTATTTTTTGCTTACTTCAACTATGAAAATAATTATGACTAAAGTCATTTTAAATTATGACCTTTTTTACTGTCAGAATGAATGCGCGCATGTTAAACTTAATACGCTTCATCGTACAGGTGAACTATCTGCAAAACAGGAGGATGTTATGCTTAAAGCTGAAAAACTTGTAAAGAGATATGGTAAAGTGCTTGCGGTAAGCGAGATAAGCTTTGAAATTCATACGGGAGAGGTGTTTGGGCTTTTAGGTCCAAACGGCGCCGGAAAAAGCACGACTATAAACATTATAAGCGGAATTATAAAGAAAAATTCCGGAGATGTTTTTATCGAAGGCAAAAATATGGATAAAAACCTGAACGAGTGTAAAAGCATGCTCGGCATTGTGCCGCAGGAATTAGCTATTTATAACGACCTTACAGCTGAACAAAACGTTTCATTTTTTGGTTCGCTGTATGGCTTATCCGGCAAGGAGTTGCAGAACCAGACCAAAGAAACGCTTAACTACGTAGGCCTGTACGAAAGAAGAAAAGACAAGGCCAAAACATTTTCAGGCGGCATGAAAAGACGCTTGAACATAGCCTGCGGCCTTGTGCACAGGCCCAGGCTGCTTATACTCGATGAACCCACGGTCGGCATAGACCCTCAGAGCAGGAATTACATTATGGAATACATAATGCGATTAAAATCAGAAGGCATGACTATACTTTACACTACGCACTATATGGAGGAAGCGGAGCAGCTTTGCCAGCGCGTAGCCATTATGGATATGGGGCAGATTGTCGCCCAGGGCACGCTGCAGGAGTTAAGGCAGCTTATAGATGAAAACTGGTTTATAACCATGCGCTTAAAAGGCGATGTGCCTGTTGAGGAGCTTCGTTTAATAAAAGGCGTTGAAAATATAGACATAAGGGACTACGACTACCGTTTTTCGTGCAGGCTTAAGGAAAACCAGTTAAAGGAAATATTAGACACTCTTATAACGCATCATGTTGAAATTATAGATATGTCTATAAGCGAGCCGGATCTTGAGGACGTTTTCCTGACGCTTACAGGCAAACGCCTGCGTGACTGAAAGGAAAATACCATGAGATTTTTTAAGCTTGTAAAAAAAGAAATGTTGCACCTCATAAACGATCCTACGACGTTTACCATGATGATACTTTTTCCTTTTATAATCACCTGGGTTTTAGGAACGGCGCTGAATCAGGGCTTTAAAAACACCTACGAAATGCCGCAGATAAACGTGCCGGTTATAGCGTCAAACGGCTTGATGGAAGACCTTTACATTAAAGAAGGGAAAAACGCCGGCATCATATTTGAAAGAATCTCAAAAGATGATCTGCAGGAAAAGTTGGACAATAATGAGGTGAAAAAATATGTTGAAATAGACAACGATAAAATTACAATGTATTCAGACGTATATTCGGATCTGGACAGCTTAATACTAAGGATATATTCGGATTCTTTTGCTAAACAGTCAAACCTTGTAAACGAGGCTGTTAAAAGCGGAAAGCTTTCAAAAGCTTTTGCAAAACCTGAAAGAAATAACTATGTTGACGTGGAAAACGTCAGCGGAAGCAAAAGCCCCGGAAGTATAGATTATTATGCAATCGCAATGATTACTATGACAATACTTTACGGCGCCATACAGACGGCGGAAACAATAAACCGTGAAAAGCAGGAAAACACTATTTTAAGGCTTAAAAGCTCCCCGTACAGCATGAACGGCGTTTTCTTTGCCAAAGTTTTTGCGGCGTCTGTTGTGCTTATAATGCAGGTAATAATACTTATGCTTTCAAACATTCTTATTTATTCCGCTAACTTTGGAAACGCGTTCATATCTATGCTGAGCCTTGTACCTTTTGCCTTGTTCAGCTGCGGATTAGGGCTTTTAGTGTATGAAGCGAGCGGTGAAAACTTTCAGGCCACAAACGGAACGCTCAATGTGCTTGTAATACTTTTTACGTTTTTAGGCGGAGGCTATGTGCCTTTAAACATGCTGTCAAATGAAATAACAAACATTTCCACGTATACGCCTGTTGGCATGATGAACCAGGGATTGATGCGTTTTATCTATTCGCAGGATTCTTCCATGCTGATTAGATCCGTAACGATAAATTTAATACTAGGCGCGGCGTTTATAGCTTTGTCGTTTATTATGTACACCAAAAAGGGAGGGAAAAGGTAATGCTTCAGATTGTAAAAAACAATATTCGCCTTATATTAAGCAGCAAAGGCGGACTTTTCATAACGATTATACTTCCCGTGCTGTTGCTCGCGCTGAGCCTTACAGTATTCAACCCTCAGGGCGGCGAAGCTAAATGGCGTATAGGCCTGGTAGATAAGGACGATACTATTCTTTCAAAGGATCTCGTTTCATCTACTGAAAGCAGCTCGATTTTATACAAAGATATGAGCGAAGAAGATAATCTTGACTCCAAGCTTTTGGAAAATTCGCTGGACGCTTTGCTTATAATACCTGAAGGCTTTGAAAAAAGCGTAATGGACGGAGAAAACCCAAAGGTTTCCATAAGAGTTTTGCAGGGGCAGGAGATAGTCGCAATGCTGCAAAACAGGGTAAACATGTATATAAATTCGCTGCTTGAGCTGAAAGAAATAAAAAACACAGATGACCCGGAGAAGCTTATGCTTTATTACAATGAAATGCAGTCAAGCGGCGTCAAGTACGAAGAAAAAAATACTGGAAGCAATGCATCGAATGGCTTGCAGTTAGGGAACGGCTTTTTAACTTATGTATTGAGCGTAAGCATGTTTTCAATAGGAAGTCTTATAATATCTGAAAGGCAGGGCGGCACGCTTAACCGCATAAAGTGTTCGCCTATCAGGTCCATTAACTATATATACGCTATGTTTTTCACGGCTCTGATAATATTAATATTTAATATGTTTACTATTTTTATCATCGCTAACTTTATAGTGCCTACATATATAGCGTGGCCTATATATCTGCTATGGCTTTTACACGGCACATGCTGGATATTTTTCAGCATCTTTATGTCCTTAGCCGCTAACACGAGCCGGTTTTATTCAGGTATTACTTCCTCAATATCTTTAATATTTGCAATGCTTGGCGGAAGCTTCTGGCCCATATGGCTTATGCCTGAATTTTTGCAGAATATAGGCATGATTACGCCTAACTATTGGGCTAACACCGCGATCCTTTCGCTTATAAGCGGCAAACCTATTTCTACGACAACGGACAGCTTTATTGCGCTTATTGGCTTCATAGTCTTAGGCATATCGCTTTGCGCTTTCTCTCTAAGACGCGGGAAAAATGCTGAAACGTTTATATGATTGTCAGCGCGAACGGGACTGCAAATGCGGCCCCGTTTTTTTAATTGCGCTAAGCAAAAACTACTTTTTTTAAAAGTTAATATTCAGTTAATGTTCAGCGTATCGATTAGAAATAATGGCGTGATATGCTTTTAGCGAAATCAAACGGCAGGAGGAACTTGTAATGAAATTTGCATCAAAAAGAGTGTTAAGAGCTGTCGCCATTATGCTTGCGACGGTGCTTACTATGGGGACCAGTATGGCTTACGCGCAAACGCCGTCGGGTCTTTCAAATGAAGAATTTGCGATAAAAGCGGAAAATCTGCTTAAGGAAAAAGCAGGCAAAGAATTTTTAGGGGCGGCCATAGTCGTTTTTTCAAATGACGGAATACTGTTTTCAAAGGGATTTGGCGCGGAAGACATCGCAAATAAAAGGCTGATAGACGCTAAAAAAACAGGCTTTGAATATGGCAGCGTTACAAAGACTTTTGTATGGCTGTCCGTTATGCAGTTAGCTGAAGAAGGAAAGATTAAATTAGATGAAGATATTTCCAACTATCTTCCGAATGACTTTTACAGCGCGCTTAAATTAAAATGGCCGATAACGACGCTTGATTTAATGAATCACCGCGCGGGGTTTGAGGAAGCTCCGCTTGATATGATACTTAAAGAAAATGAGCCCGAAGCGCCTCTTAAAGAAGCGCTTATAAAGGCTTGCCCTGTGCAGCGCTTTAATCCGGGCACCGTAACCGCTTACTCAAACTTCGGCTGCGCTTTAGCGGGATACATAGTGGAATGCGTGTCACATAAAACATTTTCAGATTATTTGAATGAGCGCTTTTTCGTTCCTCTCAAAATGACTTCGGCAGGATTAAACGGCAGCAGCGCAAAAATGGCGGAAGGCAGTATGCCTGATGAATCAGGGAGCTTTATTAATACGGGCTTGTCGCGCGTAGCGCTTGTTCCTGCAGGCGCCGCTCGGGGAACCGCGGAGGACCTGGCGAAATTAGGCGTTGCGCTGCTTAACAGGGATAAGCGCATTTTTAAAAATCAAGCTACTTTTGATATGCTTTTTTCAGACAGCTTTGCGCCGCTTGAAGGAATGGACGGCGTCGCTCACGGCCTTTTTACTATGAACGCGGAAAATGGGAAAGGCTACCAGCATCCAGGCAACACAAACGGCTTTACGGCGCAGATAAGCGTTGTTCCCGAACAAAATATAGGATATGTGCTGCTTAGCAATACCGCCTACGCAAACGCTGTAAACGCCTCGTTAAACCGCCTGCTAATGGGCGGATCTAAAAAAATAAAAATGCCTTCAGACGCTAAGCCGGCGCCGCAGAGCGGATACTATGTATCAGGCCGCAACGCTTTTAACCTCCCTTATTACAGTTTGCTTAGCTACGTGAACACGTACCACCTTAAAACAGAAGGAGATTACGCGTTTTTAACTTCCGCGCTTATGCGTATAGCAGGCTTTTTTGGCGCTGACGATATGGGCCTTAAAGCAATAAGAGAAACAGGCTCTTTTTACCGTGTGGAAAATCACCCTGAAATGGTTGAAACGCTGTACCTTGAAACGCGGGACGGGATTGTAGATACTGTCTGGACAGACGGCGACTCGCTTATTCCTATTGAAAAAACGCCTGTAAAAAATTACAATGTGTTTTTATTGTTAGCTTTAACGCTTATAATACTTATGGCGGGCTTTATAATATCCGCGTTTATACAGCTTATAATTCGCGTAGTTAACGCAAAACGCCATAAAAAGCGCGACATCGCGCCGTTTATTTTAACGCTTTCAGGAGCAGCCATAAGCGCAGCCTATTTTGCCGGGCTTAATCATATAGCGGAAAACGAAAGCCCCGCAAAGCAAGCGATAAACGGCTTTACGGCTTGCCTTCTGGTATCCAGCATTGCGGTCTGCCTTATAATGCTGTATATTATTTTCAGAACTGTCCGGGACAGCAAAAAGTACAGTGATAAGCGTATTAAAACAAAGCTTATATGCCGATCGGCCGCTGTTGTACTTCTTATTATACTGCTTGCAAGCTTTGGACAATACCATTTCTTATAGGGAGGACCTATGGCGCACACCATACTTTTAGCAGACGACGATACTGATATTCTTTCTCTTTGCAGCCTGTACCTTAAGGATTTAGGGCGTATTATAACAGCGAAGGACGGAAATGAAGCCCTGAACGCCTTTAAGCGCAACGTTATTTCCTTAGCCGTAATAGATATTATGATGCCGGGCATTAACGGTTTTCAGCTTATGAATGAAATAAGGCGATTGGATAAATCCGTGCCTATACTAGTTATAACGGCTAAAACGCTGCTTGAAGATAAGACGCTGGGCTTTCAGTCGGGTGCAGACGACTATCTTTGCAAGCCGTTTGATCCTGAAGAACTGCTGCTTCGAGCGAAAGCTCTTCTGCGCCGCGCGTATAGGCAGACTGAGTATAGAGGCATGATCGTATCTGACGGTGTGCGCTTTGACCCTGCCTCATGCACTATTACAAATGGGGACAGTGTTACGGAATTGACAGCCACAGAAACACGCCTGCTTGAAGCGCTGATTCAGGGCGGAGGGAGAGTGCTTACCCTTGAACAGCTCTATGAAGCGGGCTGGGGGGAAAGCTTCCCCGTAAATGACAACGCGATAAGGGTGTGCGTAAATAAACTTAGAAACAAGGTAGGAGAAAACAAAATAAAAACTATCAGAGGAATAGGGTACAAATGGGACGGGACACAAAAAACCTGAGCGGTTATTTAATAAAAAGCATTATAATTTACACGCTGGCGCTGGGGCTTGCTACAATGTTGGCGGAGAGCATTTTTATATGGATTACGGATAAAAACGCGAGCGGACATCCTGATCAAATTCAAATAGCTTTATATCTTCTTTCGGATATAGGGCTGCATGTTCTGTTTATAATATGCTTTGCCAGGCGCATGAAAAGACGCATAAAGCAGTATAACGACACTTTAGTCAAAGAGCGAATGAAGCTTATGGCGGATATGGGACATGATATAAGGACGCCTCTTACCAGCATTATGGGTTTTTCCCGCGCGCTTGCAACTAAAAAGATATCAAATGAGGAAGGTATCGAACGGGCCGCTGAAACCATATACAGGAAGTCCGCGGATATGGAAAAAATGCTTGAAGAAATGATGGACTACGCTAAAAACAGCCTTGCTGACAGAAAAAAATTTATTGTTCCAATACATTTAAATGCGTTTTTGCGCGCCATAGTTGCAGAGCATTATTATAAATTTGAAGAAAATAAAATGTCCCTTTCATGCGATTTTTCTAATGACGCAGTGCTTTCGCTGGATGAAACGCATTTTAAGCGCGCGTTTGAAAACATACTGCTTAACACGCTCAAATATTGCCCTCAGGGCAGCGAAGTGCTGGTTAAAACAGAAATATGCGAAAAGCGCTTAAAAAAAACAATACGCATTTACGTGGCGGATTCTGGCCCTGAAATACCCGCGCACCAGCAGGCGCAGATATTCAAGCCGTTCGCAAAATTAGACGACAGCAGAAGCCAAGGCGGAGGGTACGGCCTTGGGCTGTCCATAGCGTATGACATAACTTATGAACATGGCGGCAAGCTGTATATTGAACATATGGAGCCTCCCTATACCAAAGCCTTTGTAATGGAATTTCCTATTAAAGAAACACAAAGCAAGGCTTCACGCGGCGATAAATAACAGTATAGAATGAAAAACACAGAAATAGAAAGCGCGCTTTTTAAAATGCGGGATGAATCGTACCGCGCTTTTGAAATTAAAATGATCCCCAATATAGACAAAAGCAGGATTATAGGCGTTAGGACAAAAGAACTAAGACTATACGCGAAAAAGCTTTTAAATAATGGCGGCGCCGCTGACTTTTTGCAAAAGCTGCCTCACAGATATTTTGAAGAAAACCAGCTTCATGCATTCATTATTTCAGAAATTAAAAATTTTGATATCTGTATAGAAAAAGTTTGCCGCTTTTTACCATACATAGATAATTGGGCGACGTGCGACCAAATGTCGCCCAAGTCTTTTAAAAAGCATAAAGAAGAGCTTATTAAATATATAGAAAAATGGATACTGTCAAAAGACGCATATACTGTAAGGTTTGCGGTAAAAATGCTTATGGATCATTACCTTGATGAGGATTTTAACATCAGGTATCCTGAAATGGCGGCGTCAATAAGATCGGAAGAATACTATGTAAATATGATGAAGGCGTGGTATTTTGCGACAGCTCTTGCCAAACAGTACGACGCCGTGCTCCCGTTTATAGAAAAGCGAAAGCTGGATAGGTGGACGCATAACAAAACAATACAGAAAGCCGTTGAAAGCAGGAGGATTACAGACAAACAAAAAATTAGGCTTAAGCAGTTTAAATATTGACTGATTTATTTATAAAACAAAAGCTAATGCATATAATTTAATTACGCTTTTATTTTTGACTGCTGTTTTTAATATTAAAAGGCTCGTCAAAAAAAACAGTAAAGTGATTGCGGTTAAAGTCTATAAGACCATCCTGTTTAAGGCGAGCGAGCTCCGTGCACATGGCGGAGCGCTGAACGCCGAGGTAATCCGCTAATTCCTGGCGGGTAAATACTATGTCAAAAGATTTGCGCCCCGCTTTTCTTGCCTTCATGCAGAGAAAAGACAAAAGCTTCATGCGCGTGGTGCGGTTTTTGTAAGGATGCTCTACTTCGCTTGCAAGCTTTGAAGCGATAATTATAAGCAGGTTGCGTAAAAAATCCGGATACCGCGCCATAATTTCATTATCCTGCAGAACAGCGTTAATGTTAAGAAACAAAACTATACTGTCCTGGGCGGCCGTGGCGTCCATCATTCTTGAAGCGTTTGGAAGCACCGCATATGGAAGGCCAAAAATCCCGCAGACTGACAAGTCGGATATTACGCAGCGGTTGCCGCAGATATCGTTCTTTTCTAAAATCACGCTTCCTTCAAGCACTATAAATATACCGTTAGATTTGACGCTTGCGGAATATATTATATCTCCTTTTTTAAAGGATATAATCCTGCTGTCCATTTTAGCGATTAAAGATTCAATTTCAGTGTCTGAAAGCCCTGAAAATAATTTTGTCTTTTTAATTATAGGCAGCGCTTTTAACAAAAAATCCCCCTCTTTGTCTGAAAACAAACATACATATCACTAAAAGTGTATTATACTACAATTGTATTGTCAATTAAGCTCTAAGGAGGGATTTGCTATGTTGACGATTAGAACCAAAAGACTGACGGCGCTTGTGTTAGCGCTCTGCATGATGCTTGCATGTACTGCGCTGGCAGAGAACAAGTACAATGCGGGAACCTATACTGCAACGGCGGACGGCTTTGGCGGCGATGTAACGGTTACGGTAGAAGTAAGCGATGACGCTATCATTTCTGTTAAGGCTGAAGGCCCCAATGAAACAGACGGCATAGGCTCTACCGCTATCGAGCAGCTGCCGGAAACAATAGTGGAGCAGCAGACGCTCTCTGTCGACACGCTTGCAGGCTGCACCGTTTCTTCCGAGGCTGTTCTTGCCGCTGCAGAAGCTGCGCTTAAGGAAGCGGGCGGAACGGATGAAGTTATATTCGCTGAAAAAGAAGCTTCAGAAGAAGCCAAGCCTGAAGAAACCATAGACTGCAATGTCGTTATAGTGGGCGCAGGCGCGGCGGGATTATCAGCGGCGCTGTCCGCTAATGAAAACGGCGTTAAAGACGTCCTGGTCATAGAAAAGATGCCCGCGATAGGCGGCGCGACTGCCATGGCAGGGGGCGGCATGCCAGGATATGTAGTATCCGATGACCCTGATGAAACTGAACGCAACATAGAAGAACTGTTTTTAGATTTGTCAAGAATAGGAAAGTTCAAGAACAATGCGCGCTTAACCATGATGCAGGCAAGGCTTTCAACGCCTACTATTGAGTGGCTTAAGAGCGAAGGCGTAGGCATAACAGGGGAGCCTGTTGAAGGCGAGCCTATTGCTCACTATGGCTGCGAAGGCAGAGCGGTAAAGGCTGTAAACACTGTGTATGAACGCGTGCTTGATGAAAACATACCCGTTATGCTTAACACACGCGCCACACACTTAATTATGGACGGCGACACTGTTGCAGGCGTTGAAGCTGTGGGCAAGGACGGCCAGAAAATTACTATAAACGCCAACAAAGTTCTTATGGCGACGGGCGGCTACGGCAACAACACGGATCTTATTTCTGATACTTCAATACTTGACCGCGTAATATATTACGGACCTGTTGGCGCAACAGGCGACGGGCACATAATGATGAAAGAAATAGGCGTTCCTATGTTCAACATGGACAAACTCGCGACCAAGCACTTTGGCGTTGAAACAGAACCCGGTTATGGTATACATATTCACTATTTGGTTGCGCAGCTGTTTAAAAAGACGGGCGCCATCGCGGTAAACAGCGACTGCGAGCGCGTTGTAAATGAAGACGGCGACGAGCTTGATATAGCGCTTGCCTCAATGTACAAGTCAAAAGACGGCAGGCTCTATATTGTAATGGATCAGGAAGGCTTCGACTTAAGCGAAGAAGTTTTGGACGCAAACACCGTGCTTAAAAAAGACAGGATAGCGCAGCTGCTTGAAGAAAACGGCGCAGGCGTTACCAAGTTTGTAAAGGGCGACACGCTTGAAGAAGCCGCTGCGGCATTGGGACTTGACGGTGAAAAGCTTGCGGAAACCGTAAAGAACTACAACGAAAACGCAGCCGCCGGCAATAAAGATCCTTTTAAACGCGCCAATACTCCTGAAATGTCAACGGACGGCCCGTTCTATATTCTGCAAACGGTTGCGCGCTATGCCACATCTTTGGGCGGCGTAAACGTTTCGGATAGCTTTGAAGTGCTGGATGTAAACGAGCAGCCGGTCCCGGGGCTTTATGCCGCAGGCGAAGTTGTGGGCAACATCAACGGCGCTTACGCCGAATACCTCATCTGGTGCTTTGCCTCTGGAATGGAATTTGGCAATACGATAGCTGAAGCGGAATAACTCGTTTTAAACTTTAATAAATTAAACAATACCGCGCGGATGAACAAGCTTGGACTCAGGCTTTGCATCTGCGCGGTAATTTTTTTATAAAATACTTTTTTAAAACAAAATACCGTTGTTTTTAAAGAAAAATAATGTTATTATATCATTTAATTTTTAATGATAATGAGGTTATTATACATGTCGAGCTTAAGCCTAACAAAAATATCCATTTTATCAGCCGATCTTGGAGAATTAAACCCGCTGCCGGATCTTAAACGTGATGCCGACTGCCATGCTTCTATAAAATATGACAAAAAAACTATATCGGAAGAAGAAGCAAAATACATGGGATGGGGAAGAGTAAACGGTATTTTGCCATACATGATTCAGGATAGTTTTGACAGGAACAGGCGTCCTAAGGAATGGAAGGCCGTTGTATTGGAAAATGAATTTCTAAAAGCTGTTTTTTTGCCTGAAATAGGCGGCAGGCTTTGGTCGCTTGAGGATAAGAAAAGGAATAAAGACCTATTGCACTGCAACCCGGTTTTTCAGCCCTGCAATTTGGCCTTGCGCAATGCGTGGGTTTCAGGAGGCGTTGAGTGGAACATAGGCATTATAGGACACACGCCTTTTACGGTGGACAATGTTTTTGCGGAAACCCTTTCTTTATCGGACGGAACGCCTGTGCTGCGCATGTACCAGTATGAAAGGGTGCGCAAACTTGTATACCGTGTTGAAGCTATGCTTCCAGAAAAATCAAAGTTTTTGTTTGTTCGTGTGCGCATAGATAACGCGGGCAATAAAGATACGGCGGTTTACTGGTGGAGTAACATAGCCGTTAACGAGCGAAGCGACGTGCGCGTCATTGTTCCTGCCGAATCAGCCTACCGCTGGGGCTACGGCGGGGAAATGTCCAAGGTTTCAATACCGTATATGTTCGTTAAAGAATACAGGGATAACCATGAAAAGTCTTCGCAAGATTTAAGCAAAATGCAGACTTGTTGGGACATAAGCAGAACAACGCAGATTAAGCAGTCAATGGACTTCTTTTTTGACTTGCCAAAAGGACAGCGCAGGTGGATTTCCGCCGTTGATTCAAACGGATACGGCCTTGTGCAGACATCTACTGATACGCTTAAGGGAAGAAAGCTGTTCGTATGGGGAACAGGGGACGGCGGAAGAAACTGGCAGCAGTTTTTATCTGAACCGGGTCAGGCATACATTGAACTGCAGGCGGGGCTTGCGCGTACGCAGTTAGAGCATCTGCCCATGAAAGCTAATCAAACGTTTGACTGGTTGGAAGCCTACGGTGCGATTGAAGCGGACGCCGAAGCAACCCAGGGTGAAGACTGGAATAAGGCCGTTAAAGCTGTTGAAAGCGCGCTTAATAAGGCCTGCCCGCGCGAACAATTAGAAAACATGCATAAAACAGCGCGAGCCGAATTAGACAATAAGCACGGCAAAATAGTACATTCTGCAGATGGCTGGGCGGCGGTGCAGAAAATGCTGGACAAGTCCTTTAACGACGCGGGACTTATATTTAGCAACGAAAATATAGGAGAGCAAGAAAGCCCGTGGGCGGAACTTGTTAAAGAAGGACGCCTGCCATGCATAGATCCTTTAAGCAAACCGCTTAGCTATCAGATAGGCGATGAGTGGGAGAAGCTGCTGAGCGAATCTATAAATAACAAAAAAAGCAATCACTGGTACGGCTATTATCTGCTTGCAGTAATGCAGCTTTACAGAAACGAAATTACTTCAGGAAAAGAAAACCTTAAAAAATCTATAAAAGCAGCTCAAAACCCATGGGCGCTTCGCTGCCTCGCGGTGCTGTATCAATGGGAAGGCGATTTAAATTCAGCGGCGGATAAATTAAAACAAGCGGTTCAAATGCTTCCGGAAAGGCATCTGATTATTGAAGCCATGCGGGCGTTTAACGAAGCCGAACGTTTCGATGAAACAATAGAGCTGTATAAAAAGCTTGATAAAAATAAGCAAGAGCTTGGGCGCGTTAAAATGCTGTACATAGAAGCGCTTATCAAAACCGGCGGCTATGATCTGGCTGAAAAAATGCTGCGCGGCCCTGTACAGCTTACAGACGTGCGGGAAGGGGAGGTTAAGCTTACAGAATTGTGGTTCGAACTGTTCGCGCTTAAAAAAACAAGCGGCAAACCAGCAACAGAAGAAATAATGTCGCAGGTAAAGAGAGATTATCCGCCGCCTGCGCACTTGGATTTTAGAATGAGATAGGCTGAAGAGTAGCAAAAAATTATACAATCAGCATAAAAAAAGCAAAAGCTCGATAAAATGTTGCTATAGCAACATAAATATATGCCGTTTTGTAGTATTATGAAGCCGTAAGCTAAGGGAAAAGCCTTGATATACGCAAAACGCAAGGTTGTCCTTAAGCGTTCAGCTTAAAGCTGTTTTTAATCTGAAAAGGAGGTTTGCTATGAAGTATTTTGTTAACGATGAATGCATAGGCTGCGGCATGTGCGAAGGAATATGCCCGGAAGTTTTTTCTATGACAGACGAAGGAGTCGCTAAGGCCAGCGATGAAGAGGTTTCTGCTGAAAACATTGAAAAAGCGGCTGAAGCAAAAGAAAACTGCCCGGTTTCTGCTATAGAGGAAGCCTGACAAAAAAACAACTTTAATATTAGAGGTCTTAAACGACCTCTTTTTTATTGCCGGGGTATTGACAACATATAAGTGTATATGTACAATATAAACAGCTTTGAATGGAGGTGAAACGTGAATATACTTATAAAAAACTCAAGCGACGAGCCTATATACCTGCAAATAAAAAACCAGATTCGAGACGCTATATTAAAAAATGAGCTTCAGGAAAATGAGCTCTTGCCTTCCATACGCATATTGGCAAAAGAGCTCAGGATAAGCGTCATTACGACAAAGCGCGCCTACGATGAGCTGGAAAGAGACGGCTTTATAAATTCCGTTCAAGGCAAGGGAAGTTTTGTTGCTGCTCAAAATCCTGAGCTGGTGAAAGAAAAGCTTTTGAAAAATATTGAGGCAAGTCTTTCTGATGCCATACATTATGCTAGAATAGCCGGCATCCCTCATTCAGAGCTTATAAACATGCTTAATATACTGGAGGAAAATAATGATTAACAATGCCATTAAAATGACAGACGTAAAAAAGACGTTCGGCAATTTTACGCTTGGTCCCATAAACCTATCTGTTCCGCGCGGCTCTATCGTAGGGTACATAGGAGAAAACGGCGCGGGCAAAAGCACTACGATAAAGCTGCTGCTTGACTTAATAGAAGCTGATTCCGGCAAAATTGAAATATTCGATAAGGATATACACAGCTTTACAACAGAAATGAAAAAAGATATAGCGTTCGTATTTGACAATCTTTATCTTCCAAAGGAAATGACGCTTGAAACCGTTAGAAATTTTCATAAAAAACTGTACAATAAAGCCTGGGACGACGCTTCGTTTTCACGATTGTTAAACCACTTTAAGCTGCCTGAAAACAAGACGATAAAATATTTTTCACGCGGCATGAAAATGCAGCTGGGCATTGCGCTTGCACTTTCCCATAACGCTAAGCTGCTGCTTTTAGATGAACCAACGAGCGGGCTTGACCCTGTTATACGCGACGATGTTTTAGACTTGCTGCTTGAATACATTCAGAATGAAGAAAATACTGTTTTGGTGTCGTCGCATATATTGTCTGATCTTGAAAAAATTGCAGACTATATTGCTTTTATACATGAAGGCAGGCTGCTTTTTATGGATACCAAGGACGGCCTTATTGATAAATACGGCAAGGCTTCTATTAGAAAGGAGCAGCTCGAAAGCATAGACAGAAAAGCCATAGTGGGAAAAAGAACGCATAAATTCGGCGTTGAAGTGCTGCTTGTAAGAGAGCTTGCTCCAAAAAATATGGAATTGGAAAAACCGAGCATTGAAGACATTATGGTTAACATGATAAGGAGGAACCGCTGATGAAAGCGTTGATTTATAAGGACTTTATTGCAATAAAAAAACCCATATTAATTTTGGCGGCCTTGATAATATTAATTGGAATATACAATTTCAACGAAGAAAATTTTATAGCGATGCCGCTGATGTTCATTTTAATACCGCTTATTTTTATCGGCATGCTTTTTGGAAACGACGCGGAATCGCACTCCGACCAGTATATAGCCGCAGGGCCTGTAAAAAAAGAAACCATAGTATTAAGCCGCTATGTACCGATCTGGTGTCTGGCGTTTATAGGCACGGCCTTTGCGTTTATTATAAGATTTATTCCTCAGGCTGATGCTTATATTTTGCCATGGTACGTTCTTTTGCCTGCCATGCTTTTCCTTACAACGGTTATTTCGGACATTCAGCTTCCGTTTATGTATAAGTTCGGTGCGGAAAAATCAAGGCTGGTTTTTGTAGCTCTTTACTTTGTGGTATTCGCTGTTTTTTCTTACTTCGGTTCAAATAAAGACTTATTAACGAACTGGCCTTCTGTATTTTCAAGCGTTAACATAAAGCTTGCGGGCTGCATATTGTTTGCGCTTACTGTTATTATTAACCTGTTGTCTTTTGTATGCTCTGTAAGGATTTACAAAAAGAAGGAGTTTTAAATAAAGCAAGCTAAAGAAATTTAACCGGCTAATTATGTTTTTTTTGTCTGAATACAACGAAGCGGCTTGCGAAATAGTTGAATATTACAACTAGCACGTTCATGAGTATTTTAACTATGCCATGCTGCATATTTAAGGCGTAGATGCACACGTTGTAAAGGGCTATATCAAAGAGCAGCAGGCTTAAAGCCCTTGCGGACACGAACAGAACGAACTCCTTCCATTTGCTTTTTTTGTCTTTCGACGTTGAGTTAAAAACGTATTTCCGGTTTGTGAAAAATGCGAACAGAACGCTCAATATCCAGCCTAACAGGTTTGAAACATTGAGTATTGCGGCGTTTTCAAAGCTGCCCTTAGGGTAATTTTCAGGCTTCAGCAAAAAAGTAAGCGAAAAATATACGGCCCAGTTTACAAGCGTCGTTAATATACCGAAAATTATGTATTTAATTATCTGCTGTAAGTCCTTGCTTTTAAGCAGATTCTGTATTTTTTCCTTCATAAGTTCTCCTTGCTAAATAGTTTCTCCGCTGTCTCCGCGGGCGTAGCCTAAGCTTAACAGCTGCCGTTTATCGATGGCTTTTAGCGCTTTAGATTTTGATAATGCGCAGTATATAATATCGCCGTCTATTTTTTTTACTGTAATGTTGCCTTGCTTTATTTTATCTCCTTCGAGCCACATCGCCTTAACTTTTTTATTGTGCTGCAAGGAATACGTTAAAAAACGGTCAATCATATTCTGCCTTAAATACGGCCGTGCTGCCTTTGTCATAAAGTGTTTTGTACGCCGACGCAAGATCGTCTTTATTTACGCCGTATCTGGAAGCTTCAAACGGCGTAAACAGTATGTAGTCGACGCCGTATTTTTTTAAAATATCATTGCCAAAAGACGGCGAAGAGTAAAAAAGCTGTATGTCTTTTTCTCTTTCAGCGGTATCAAAGCCGTGGTAGTAAAGCCACATGGCGGGTCCGCACACTATCTTCCTTCCTGCAAGCGATGAAACGGGGTTTATGTGCTGAGTGCCGCTTAAAAAGAGAGCGTCGTCGCTGGTGTTTTCTTCTACCCATTGGGATAGTTCCACATCTTCCTTTGAAAACATCTGGTAGTCGCTTTTAACTTCGCGTATTATAGAAAGCGAGCCTGTTAAAAAGAACATAAGGCAGCAAAGAACTGCGATTATTTTGCGCGACTTAAATTTTTTTAAAGCATCAAAAACTGAAAAGGCGTATTCCGCTATAGGGATAGTGCAGAGCGCGTACCAGACATAGAAAAGCTTGTTGTTGTCGTACACATTGGGTTGAAAGCGTATAAGCTCCGCAGGAACAAATATCATAAAGGCGCCGAAATATATAAAACGGTGTTTTTTGTTTTTTTCAAAAAGAGACAATATAATAAGCAAAAAAGGAATCCCTACGTTCTTTACGTAGAACCATATATAAGGGTCTTTTAAGCCTCCGTCGTTGTTTACCCAGTTAAAATGCAGATTTAAAAAGTGTTCGCTCGCGGACGACTGCTTGAATGTGAAAAGAAACAGCTGAGGCAGGGACAATGCGCCCGCTACCGCTATATATATAAGCCAGGGCTTTATATTCTTGTTTTTTATAATATCCCATAAAAACCATGCGAAGCTCAGCAGCACAAGCGCTAAAAAGCTGTGCGTATGTATAAGCGGCATGCCGCCTGCAATGGTTCCGAGCAGCACAAGCTGCCTGACATCGCGATTTTTTGATTTGATAAAATCATACATTAAATATATGCAGGGGAGCAAAAATACCCATCCCGCTAAGAAAGTCCGCTGCGGAACGAACATATCGACTATTATATTGCTCCATCTGAGGTTATACGTGTTAAACTCCGCGTGGTTTGCAGGGGTCTGGTACCAGCCGTTAAATATTGTACTAAGCCTGTCTAACCATACGCCGTACTTAAGCTCGTTGCTTCCAGCGCTCCCTAAGCTTACGCCCGCCATATCCAGCGAATATATAAAGCCCAATCCGCCGTTTATAAAAAGCAGCAAGGACGCCAGCGCCGCCGCGCGCCTTTCTTCGCTTAAGCTTAAAGCCAACAGCATAAACCCGGCAAAAACGAGCAGCATCATAACGGCTGCGGGGAATATCATGCTGAAACGTAGGCTGGATCCAAAGAGCATAAAGCTTGTGGAAAGGCTGTCCATTAAAAACGGATAAGACAGTCTTTCGTTCGGGTATATGCTGTATATAGGCGGAAGCTGCTTGTTTCTAAGCGAAGCAGCTATTGACAGGTGCAGGGGCAGATCGCCATAGGTAGACTGCCCCGCGTGCAGGCTGCCTTCAACAGGGCGCAGAATATGCGTATGCAGCAGGTACACGGAAAGAGCAGTCAAAGGCACGGCTACAAGAGCTATGGCTTTCAAATCTCCTCTGTCCTTTTCGCTAAGCGCAAAGGAAGGCCTTTGTTTACAAATAAATACAGCTGAACCTGCCGTTACGGCGGCTATTCCTAACGCTATAAGATTTGAGACAACCGAGAACGGAATGAAAAACGCTACAAGCGCAGGCAGCCACATCATAATCATTATGCCAAAGACTAAGCCTATCCATACTCTGCACAGAGGGCTTTTTTTGGGAATAAGCTGGTTTACAAGCGTTACCCCGCATACTTCAAACGCCAAAAAAACAGGTACGGCGGTCATTTTTCTCCGCCTTCCGCTAAATCAAGTATGGCGCTGCGCACTTCATCGCAAATGCGATTGCTTTCCATATCGGAGCTGTTATCCGGGTTGTACTGCACGTAGTCGCCAAAGCTTAGTTTGCGGCGCTTCTTATCTGCATAAACTGGTATAAAGCGGCAGCACTTGCCCGTTTTCTGATAATATATGGGCGCTACAAGCGTAAAGCCTTTAAAAAATTCGCCTATGCCGCTTCTTAAATACAAATTATCATTGCTGTTTTCTGCCGCAGGGTTTTCAGGAAATATTAAAATATCGTCTCCCGCCTGCATGCATATGGCGGTTTCGCGGAAGGTTTTAATTAAAAGTTTAGGATTGTCCTTGTATACAGGTATGCCGTAGGCTGAATGCATGGCCCAGTTTATTATTGGGGCGACAAACTTAGCCATCGGCATCTGCCAGGATTTAGGCATCCAATTTTGTCTCATGAACGTGCCTTCGTATATATGTTTAACAGTAAGGCTTTTATCCATCATTCTATCCGTAATCCACGGCCTGAACGGGAAAGGCATAAATATATAGCAGCAGACCGGCCCGTAAAGCTCTCCGTGGTTGCATATAAATACATTGCTTATGCCGTCGCCCGTAGGAACTTTTTCTTCTCCTTCAATCTGCACACGCATAAAAAGGCTTACAAATTTGCCTATAAGCTTTAAGCCGTAGCGTCTCCTGCTTACTTTTACAATAACGTTTTCGAGCTGTTTCTGCAAAGGCGCGTTGGTTTCGCCGTTTTGCTTGAGCAGCATATAATTATGCAGCTTGTTTAAGTGCTGCTTTGTAAGAGGAAAACGCAGCGCTGAAATCGCCGCGGCCGCCGCTAAAACGAGAGCGGGCAGTATAAGCGTCGGTTGAAACACGTTTTCCATGCTTAGGAATTTATCGTTTTCAAAGAAGCTTAAAAGGGCGAGACCTATAAGAGCTAACATCTGCCCTATTAAAGAAGCGAAGGCTATCACTATGGACTTTGTCTGCCGCAAAGATTTCATTACCTCATTGTCTACTGCAAAAAGCAGCACTTCCTGCATGTTTTTTTCAAGACGGGACAGCGCGGATATGCTCAAAAGTATTCCGGCGCTGCAAGCGGCGAGCGATATATAACGCATTACCTGATTGCTGCTGTTGATCTGGTGCCAGAACATTAAAAGGCTTATTACCCAGAGGGACAGACCAAAAAGCAGCAGATTGCTTACATCGCTTTCCTTTTTTTGCGCCATGTAGAAGCGGACTATCTGCGCTATAACAAAGCTTGTAAGTATCGCTATAAGAAAAGCGAAAAAGACGGTGTCTGCCGTTGTAGCTATAAAAGAAAAAATGAGTATTTGCGTAATCTGCAGCGCCGCCGCGGAAAACACCACAAGACGCACGAACACATTGTAAGCGTTTATACTGCTTGCCTTTTGTACGGCGTCAGTATTTACCTGACTGCCTTTATAATCAAACCTTTTGTATTTTGAAAGCGTAACGGCTTCCGCCAGAGAGTTTAATGCGAACGCCCCTGTGATGTACCAGGCTGTCTGCGCGTTTTGAGTAGAAAACAGAACGGCTGTTACCACAGCTAAAAACAGTACGGATATTTCCGCCATTCGAATGCCCTTCTGCACGCCTGACATTTTGTACGTTATAGGGGAATCTATAAGGCGGCTTAAGCCTAGAGAGCGGAGCCACGTAGCGAGCGATATGGCAAAAACAACCCACGCTTCAGGCAGAACGCTTCTTTTTGGATAAAACAAAATTAAAGCTATGCTTGCAAAAAAACAAAGCAACGTAAGCACATATACGATTACGCGCTCTTTTTTGTTTAATAGGTTTCTGTAGCTGTGGCTGAATATATATTTACCCGCAAGGCCGGCAACCTGAGCGACCATAAAAAGAGCGCCGCCGAATATGGGCTTTTGCGTTAAGGCGTTAGATGCCAATATACAAAAAATAAAGTTGTAAAGCGTAATGAGCGAAGGCATTAACAGTGAAATATCTCTTGCGGGCACAGCCATGCAATCCTCCTTATAGTTACTCTATGCTTCCATTGAATCTTTATTGTCAGAGCTCTTAAAAAAGCGCTCGCGCCTGCTTTTTGGCAGATAGCGCAGCAGATGTTTGCAAACGTTGCCGGTTATAAAACCCATAACAACGCCCGCTAACATAAGTATTGCCAAATAATAAAGAAGCTTTGCGGTATTAAGCATAAGCATGGCAACGGCTATCTGCCCCACGTTGTGTAAAACAGCTCCTGTTATTGCGGCGCCTAAAGGGCTTACGCCTTTCATTACGTACACGGTTAATATCATGCCCAGCATTGAAAGAACGCCGCCTGCAAAGCTGTAAAGCATTGCGTTGGGGTTTGAAAATAAAAACCCGCTGAGCAAAACCTTGGCACACATAAGCCCAAATGAAAAAGGAATGCCAAGCCAGTACAAAGAAAGCAGAAGAACGCTGTTTGCAAGCCCTAATTTTATGCCAGGCACGCCTAATGGAATAAGGGATTCTATATAACCGAGCACCAGCATCACGGCTAAAAACATAGCGCCTAAGGCGATACGGTTTGACTTGTGCATTAAAATCCTCCTTAATAACTCTTAAGCATATTAACACACCATTAAATATTATTGCAATATCAAAGCGTCTGCAAGCATATAATTTATGTTTTTAAACGTTTTTTTGAACTTTCGGATTAATTTCAGCACGCCCATTTGGGCGTGTAATTTTTTTGTATTTGTCGTATAATAAACGTGAAGGGAGAGGACCATGGAAGAAGACAAGGATAAACGAAGGCTTAAAATAATCGAGCTGCAAAATGATATAATACGCCAGATGACTGAGCGCAATCTGCGCGACGTAGGCGAAGATCTGTGGGGACGCAGGGACACGCCTCCTGAAGGCTATCCAAAGGTGCCGGATGTTTTTTCTGAAGGCGAAAAAAATGAAAATAAGAAAGTTAAGCAGGACGAAAGCCGGCAGGAGGATAAAATCCCCAAAGAAAATATAGAAGACCTTAAAAAAGAGCTAAACGAGTATATAGGGCTCGATTCAGTTAAAAAAGAAGTAAACAGCCTTATAAACTTAGTAAGCATATATAAGCTGAGAAAAGAGCATTCCCTTCCTACGGAGGAATTATCGCTGCACATGGTCTTTACCGGCAACCCAGGTACAGGGAAAACCATGGTTGCGCGACTTATGAGCCGCATATATCATTCCCTGGGAATACTTTCAAAAGGCCACCTCGTTGAAGTGGACAGAAGCGGCCTTGTTGCAGGCTATGTTGGGCAGACAGCGATAAAAACGCAGGAAGTAATAGGCAAAGCGCTTGGCGGGGTGCTGTTTATAGACGAAGCCTATGCCCTGACAAGCAGAGGTCCGCAGGATTACGGTCAGGAAGCTGTGGAAACCCTGCTTAAGGCTATGGAAGACAACAGGGATAACCTTATCGTAATAGTCGCAGGCTATACAAACCTTATGAAGGATTTTATAAATTCCAATCCAGGGCTTGAGTCCCGCTTCAACCGCTTTATATATTTCCCGGATTACAGCGTTGACGAAATGATGGGCATTTTTTCTCTGCGAATGAAAAAAGCCGGTTATGAGCTGTCTGCTGACGCGGAGGACGCGCTCAGAAAAACGCTTGAAGAAAAAAGCGTGGACGTAACGGGCTTTGGCAACGCAAGGGGGGTGCGCAATCTGTTTGAAACGGCTGTGGCGCGCCAGGCGGACAGGCTTGCTTCCAAGCAGAATATAACGAGGGAAGAGCTTATGCTGCTTACAAAAGAAGATATACTTCCGGAAGATGCGGCGAAAGAAGACGAACATAAAAAATCCACTAATGAAAAAAGCGTTAATGATAAAGCACAATTAAACAAAACGGAGCAGTAATTATGCGATGGATAGAAGTAACGGTTGAAAGCAACGCGCAGGGCGCGGACATTATAGTAGAGCAGTTCCACGCTTTAGGGGCGCAGGGCGCGCAGGTAATAGACGGCGGCGATATTCCCACTTATCAAGAGGCGCTTAAAAATTTTGAGCTGTTGGATGAAAGCATAAAGCGGCCGCCTGAAGGCGTTGTGCTGGTTAAAGCTTGGCTTCACGATGAAAAGCAGCTTGAAAGTATAAAGAACGCTTTGCAGTCTTTGCCAAACATAACAAAAATAGATCTGGGAAGCCTTAAATTAAGCGCTAAATCCGTTGCAGACGACGAATGGAAGTATAAGTGGAAAGAGGACTTTAAAACACTGCATATAGGCAGCCGTTTTGTTATAAAGCCGAGCTGGGGAAAATACACGGCGCAAAAAGATGAAATTGTAATTGAAATAGATCCTGGGCTTGCCTTTGGCACAGGTTTGCATGAAACTACGGATATGTGCCTTACTCTGCTTGAAGAAAATCTTAACGGCGGCACTCTGCTTGACATAGGGACTGGCAGCGGCATACTGTCTGTTGCGGCGGCTAAATTAGGCGCGAAAGAAGTGCTTGCCGTTGACAGGGATCCTCTTGCCGTTGAAGCCGCGCGGAACAATGCAAAAATAAACAATGTTGACGATATTGTTAAAATAATCTCTGGCGACTTGGCAAAAGGCATAAACAAAAGCTTTGACACCGTAGTATCCAACATACTGGCGGAAGCAATAGTGCAGCTTGCGCCGTCGCTTAACGATATACTAAATGAAAACGGCTGCTTTATAGCTTCAGGCATAGTTAAGGATAAAGAGGATAATGTAATCAGAGCCCTTGAGAAATATGGCTTTGCTGTAGCAGAAGTAAGGCGTAAGGCGGATTGGACGGCAATTAAAGCGAAAAAAGGGGAAAGACTTGCATAGTTTTTATGTAGATAATATAGATAACAATAAAGCGATTTTAAACAATGAAGACGCCCATCATGCAAAGCGCGTGCTGAGGCTTAAGGACGGCGAAGAAATAGCGGTTATTTTTAACGGAACGCGTTATATGGCAAAATATGCAGCGGAAGATTCTTCGGCAAAAATATATGGTACTCTCCATTCAACGGAACCTTCTGTAAGCATAACGCTTTACCAGGGCTTTGCAAAGGGCGCCAGGATGGATTATATAGTGCAAAAATGCACTGAAATTGGCGTGAATTCCATTGTTCCTGTATATTTTTCGCGATGCATAGTACACGATGCGGATAAGAAAATACCGCGTTTTAACAGGATAGCAAAGGAAGCCGCAATGCAGTCTCAAAGATGCCGAATACCTAAGGTGCATAACGCGATAGATGTAAAACGCTTAGCCGGGCTTCTTTCTAAGCATGAACAGGCAATATTGCCATGGGAGGAAGCGCAGGGAAACAGCTTAACGAGGGTTTACAAGGGCGCTAAGGACGTAGCCGTTATAATAGGCCCTGAAGGGGGCATATCAAAAGAAGAAGTGGATATTATTAAGGCGGACGTTATCACGCTTGGCAAAAGAATATTACGCACGGAAACGGCAGGGCTCGTAGCTGCTGCCGGAATAATGATGCTGTCCGGTAATCTGGAATGAAAACAGTCGCATTTTATACGCTTGGCTGCAAGGTAAACCAGTACGACAGCGAAGCCATGCTCGACGAATTTATAAAGGATGGATTTACTCAGGTAGAGCCTTCTGAAAAAGCGGATGTTTATGTAATAAACACGTGCATTGTTACAAACACCGGAGAAAGAAAAAGCCTGCAGATGGCGCGCAGATGCAGAAAGCTTAATCAGGAAGCCTTTATTATAATAACGGGCTGTCTTGCTCAAAGAGAAGCGGATAAGCTGTTGCTAAAAGGGGCTGACCTTGTTATAGGCAACAGCCGCAGAAAAGACATAGTAAATCTTTATAAGCGGGCGCTTGCGCAAAGAAACGGCATTTCCGCTGTTGAAAACATAACAAAGGCGGACTTTGAACCGCTAAGCGTTGAAACGTATCAGCACAAGACAAGAGCAATTCTGAAAATACAGGAAGGCTGCGACCGCTTCTGCTCTTACTGCATAATACCTTATGTACGCGGCGGCATAAGAAGCAGGAGCGTTCAAAGCATAAAAAAAGAGGCTGAACGCTTCATAGCACACGGCTATAAAGAAATAGTACTGACAGGCATACATTTGACAAGTTATGGAAAGGACCTTGACAATGCAGGACTTATTGACGCTATAAGAGCGGCGTCGCAGGAAGGCCTGCTAAGGCTCAGGCTCGGCTCTTTAGAACCTGTGATTATAACAGAGGAATTTGTTAAAGAGATAAGCGGTATACAGCCGTTATGCCCGCAGTTCCATCTGTCATTGCAGTCTGGATCGGACAGCGTGCTAAAGCGCATGAGAAGACGCTACAATACAGAGGAATTTGCAAACGCCGTTGCCCTTTTGCGCAGATATTTTGATAACCCTGCAATTACCACTGACGTAATATGCGGATTTCCTGGTGAAACAGAGCAAGAACATACAGAGAGCCTTGAATTTGTTGAAAAAATGCGGTTCAGCAGGGTGCACGTGTTCCCATACAGCAGGCGCAGAGGCACAAAGGCCGCCGACATGCCGTTGCAAATAAAAAAAGAAGTAAAAAATGAGCGGGCGCATGAGATGATTGAAATAGGAAAGCGCTCCCAGCGAAACTACGCTGAAATGTTTTTAAACAAAACCGTGCAGGTTTTGTACGAGGAAGAGCATAAGGGAGGGGCGGCCGGCTATACTGAAAACTATTTAAGGGTGGAAACATCAGGCGCTGAACCAAACCATATTGCTCTTACCAAACTTACTGATTACAACAACGGCGTCTTTACAGGGACGCTTGTAAATAAAAAGGAGGATAATTTATGAAAGATTGTATCTTTTGCAAAATAGCGTCGGGAGAAGTACCTTCAAAAAAGTACTATGAGGATGAATACTGCTTTGCCTTTGCGGATTTAAACCCTCAGGCTCCTTTCCACGCGCTTATTGTTCCAAAGCAGCACGCAGCTTCCCTGGCGGATCTGGACGGCATAGGCGACGCCGCATTAGCAGCCTGCCTCAGGGCGGCGGAAAAAATAGCCGCTTCACAAAACATAAAAGGAGGATACAGGCTTATATCTAACTGCGGGGAAAACGCATGCCAGAGCGTGCAGCACCTGCATTTCCATATGCTGGCCGGCAAAAAGCTGACGGAAAATATGGGCTGAAGACCCTTATTTTAACTTGTTTTTGAATACGCGGTAATCGGGCTTGCGGACTTACTAAAAAGCATATTAACCCGCTGCAGCGTTTAAGCATGCTAAGGAGTACGTATGAATAAAAAAGTCGCCTGGGTAACGGGAGCTTCAAGCGGTCTTGGGCTTCATATTGCCCTCGCTCTTGAAAAACAGGGCTTCTGTGTCGTGGGAGGAGCAAGAAGCTTTTCCAAAGGCGAAACGCCCGCGCTTTCATGCTGCCTGAATTTAGACGTAACAAGCGAAGAAAGCGATGAACGCTTTGCGCACGACGCGTTGTCCGCTTTGCCGCCGCCTTACGTATTGGTTAATGCCGCAGGCGTTTTAAACCTTGGAGCTGCGGAAAACTATACGGAAGAAGAGCTTAAAAGCGTTATGGACGTTTGTTTTTTAGGCGCTGCGCGTATGATACGCTTAACGCTTCCGCATCTTAGACAAACGCGCGGTATAATAGTAAATGTGAGCAGCATAAACGGGCTGCTCGCTACTCCATTTGAAGGCGCTTATACAGCTTCAAAGCACGCTTTGGAAGGCTTCAGCGAAGCCCTGTCAATGGAAACGCACGACCAAGGCGTGCGTGTTATGGTTGTAGAACCGGGGGATCACAGCGGAGGGCAGAAGAAATACCGCGAACACGCAGAAAATGTTGGGAATATATATAAAAACGCGTATGAAAACGCTGTACGCAGAATAGAAAGGGACGAAAGAAACGGGCTTTCACCTGAAAAGCTTGGTGAAAAAGTGGCGAAGGCCGTAAATAAAAAGAACCCGCCATGCAAGCTTATAGTAGCTTCCTTCTCTCAGCGCCTTGCCGTTATTCTTCACGATATTCTTTTACCTGGTCTATTCTTCCGCATTATGCGCAAATATTATGGGCTGACGCGTTAATGAAAAATTTCACATATAGATATTTGTCTGAAAACATAAAAATGTTTTAAGATGGTTTTTTCATGTTCCGCCCGCGGTTGATTTTTTAAAATACTATTTAAATTTTATATAAGCTAAATTATTTTACTTTTAACTCGTAACATTGCTGCTTAACTAAATTTTTAAGCAATGTACTTAACCTGTTTCTTTCAAAGTTTAGGCTAACTTTGTTAACAAAACAAAAATTGCGCGAAACTAATAATAACTATAAAAAATTATATATTTTAAAACGTTAAACTATACTGTATATATAATGCTGAAAATAAAAAAAGACTAGGCGGGGATTTTTATAATAAAAAATAAAGCTTTTTAATTAAATTATTTACCACTCTATGCCTTCTCTTGCCTGGGTGCCTTCGTTGAAGGGGTGCTTTACGGCCTTTATTTCGCTTACATAAGCGGCTTTTTCTATGAACGATGCCGGTGCGTAGCGGCCCGTTACTATGCATTCGCCATGCTTTAAGGCCGCGTCTATAAGCTTAATTGCCTGATCTTCTTTAATAAGCTTAAGGCCCGCTGCCACGCATAGCTCGTCAAAAACGGACAAAGCGGGCTTAAAGCTGTTTATGGCATCTATCATTTTGGCGACTGCGTTTTGCATCTCATCGCTTGCCTGCTTTAACTCGTCTTCGTTCATCTGGAATGTGAACTTGTTAATCTGCGGAGCAGGGTAGATGTTTACGCCGAGCTCCTTTAAAGGCGCTAACTCTCCTGAATTGTCCGACTTCATAAACTGAACCAAAAATACTTTGCCGTGATGGCCGAGCATGCGAAGCGCCGCTCCCATAGAAGCCGTGGTCTTTCCTTTACCATCACCTGTATAAACATGCAAAAGATGTTCCATAAATACCTCCCGTCGTGTTTTTACGGCTTTTATGATAACACCGCGTTCATTTTGCGGCAAGCCTTGACGGAAAGCTGCGAAGTGCATATAATTTTATTAATTGAATATGGTTTTGCAGCCTTGCGTCTTGCGCCGGCAAATGCCGAGGGAACGCGAATGAAAATTTCGGACTATCCCAGTAACCGTGAAGCTGACGAACGGACAATATGCCACTGCTTAAGCGGGAAGGCGTCCGCGAGGATGATGCCAAGTCGGGAAACCTGCTGCTGCAATATTCCCTGGGTTTGGAAGAAGCCTGTTTTTTTGCTGCCGCTCCTTCTTTAATCGGGGCGGCTTTATGCCGAAACCTATTCAAAATATATTTTAGGAGGCATATATGCAAAAAAAGACGGCTATCCTTCTTATCCTTGCCGCGGCTTTGCTTGTTGGCAGCGCCATGGCGGAAAACCTTACTGTTACGGATTTTGAAGGAAGAGAAATCACACTTTCAAAGCCTGCGGAGCGCATAGTTGCGCTTATGCCTGCGGACTGCGAAATACTGTATGAAATAGGCGTGGGCGATAAAATAGTAGGCCGCGGCGAATACTGCAACTACCCTGAAGAGATATCAGAGGTGGAAGCGGTTAAATCCGGACAGGAGATGAACATTGAGCAGGTGCTTGCTCTGAATCCGGATCTGGTTATAGCAACCAAAATGGCGCACAGCAAGGAAAGCATGGAAGCTCTTGAAAAAGCCGGAGTTCCAAGCCTTGTTGTTGACGCGCAAAATATCGAAGACGTATATAAAGCAATAGAGCTTATAGGCAAAGTATCGGGCAGGGAAACGGAAGCTAGCGAACTTATCGCCAAAATGCAAAATGGCTTTGATGAAATAATTAAAAAGGTGGACGGAAGAAAATCAGGCACCATCTACTACGAAGTATCGCCTCTGCAATGGGGTCTCTGGGCTGCAGGCGGCGGAACATTTATGGACGAAATAGGAAACATGCTTGGTCTTGAAAATATATTTGCCGACCAGGCCGCTTGGGCGGAAGTTTCTGAAGAACAGGTTATAAGCCTGAACCCTGACTACATAGTAACAACGACTTCATATTATGGCGAAGGACCAAAGCCTGATGAAGAAATACTTTCCCGCAAGGGCTGGGAAGGTATAACAGCTGTTAAGAATAACGAAATCTACAATGCCGACAGCGACATGATAACAAGGCCTGGCCCAAGGCTTGTAGACGCTGTGAAAGATTTTTACAACTTCATATATGAAAACAAAGCGGAAGATAAGGCCGATTGAATGTACTTTCCGGCTGCACTTTAAGTGCAGCCGGCGCAATTTATGGAAAAACTGACTTTAAAACAGCATATATTGTTTTTTTTGCTGCTTATATTTTGTTTTTTTCTGTGCCTGAGCGTCGGATCTGTGCCTATTCCCTTTACAGAAAGCATGGATATATTGTACAAGGCGTTGTCAGGCGTTGAGCAGAGCAGCACAAATGCCAGCATACTCATTTTTATTAGGCTTCCGCGTGTTTTAAGCACGGGCTTAGTAGGCGCTGCGCTTGCTGTAAGCGGCGCCTCTATGCAGGGCCTTTTGCAGAACCCTCTGGCTGAAGGAGGTACGCTTGGCACAAGCTCCGGAGCGGCGCTCGGTGCGGTTCTGTCCATAGCTTTAGGCATCACGTTTCCAGGTTTTCCGCTTGCCGGCACAGCGCTTATGGCAATAATATTCAGCTTTATATCTTTAATAATAGTTATGTTTGTCGCTTTCAGCGTGGACAGAAATTTTACAAACAACACCATAATACTTATGGGCGTCATATTCTCTATGTTCGCAAGCAGCCTTATAAGCCTTGTAATGGCTTTTTCAGGAGAAAAGCTGCGCTCCATTGCTTTTTGGACAATGGGTTCTCTTTCCGGATCCGGCTTCCCTAACGTGTTGCTTATGCTTGCGGTGCTTTTGCCTGCATCCTTTGTTTTAATGCTTCACGCAAGAGAAATAAACGCGTTTTCGCTTGGGGAAAGCGAGGCGCTGCATATAGGCGTAAACGTTAAAAGGGTTAAGATTTCAATACTGATTGCAGTAAGCTGCTTGATAGGAACTTCGGTTTCCATAGGAGGCAGCATAGGGTTTGTAGGGCTTATAGTGCCGCACGCGCTAAGAATAAGAAGCTCAGGCAGCTATAAAAAGCTTCTGCCTATGTGCCTTTATTCAGGAGCGATTTTTTTAATGCTTACGGATCTTCTGGCGAGAACTATCCTAAGCCCTGTGGAGCTGCCGATAGGCGTTGTTACATCATTTGTAGGCGCTATTGTTTTTGTTATTATATACGCAGGAAGGGAAAAAGTTGCTTCAGGTAAATAACGTATCTGCTTTTTATGAAAACAAAAAGGCGCTTAACGACGTATCGTTCGAAGTGCAAAAGGGCGAATGGCTTATGCTGCTCGGGGCGAACGGCGCCGGAAAAACAAGCCTCATAAAGACGCTGTGCAGGGAAATCAAGTACAGCGGCGATATTACTCTGCTCGGTAAAAACATACATGAATACAGCCATAAGGAATACGCTAAAAAATTAGGCGTGCTGAGCCAGCTGCACGATAACTTTACAGGATTAAGCGTTAAAGAGGTTGTTGCTTTGGGCAGGTACAGCTATACAGGCGTGTTTAAAGCTTTAAGCGATGAAGATATGCATTATATAGACAACGCAATAGATATATCAGGCCTGCGCGAATACCAGAACCGCTCCATGCGCACGCTCTCAGGCGGCGAGCAGCAGCGCGCCTATTTGGCCCAGGTGTTCGCGCAGAACCCGCAGGTGCTTTTGCTGGACGAGCCTGTAAACTCCCTTGATCTTCATTATACGATAAGCCTGCTTGACGCTGTTAAGCTATGGCTCTCAAAGGGGGAGCGATGCGTAATATCCGTTGTGCACGATATAAGCATAGCGGCAAAGTACGGGGAAAACTGCCTTTTGCTTAAGGACGGTTGTGTAACAATGCGCGGCCTTTGCAAAGATGTGCTTTTCAGCCGGCAAATAAATGAAGCCTATAATCTTGACGTTCAAAAAACTATGCGGGAGCAGGCGAAATTTTGGCTGTAATGTTTTTGAAGTAAAAAGCGGACGCTCATTTAACGAGCGCCCGCTTTTTTATAGAGAAGTAATTATTTATCTAAGCTTTCGGCTGCCTGCATGCCCGCTATCCTGCCGAATACAACTATGTCGGCGACGGCGTTGCCGCCAAGACGGTTTGCGCCGTGTATTCCGCCTGTTACTTCGCCGGCTGCGAAAAGGCCCGGTATAGCTTGACCGCTTTCATTAAGCACATGGGTGTTTTCGTCTATTTTAAGGCCGCCCATGGTGTGATGAATGCCGGCGGTTACCTTTATGGCATAATATGGCGCTGTGTCAAGCGGGTTTGTAAAGCTTGTCCTGCCGAACTCTTTGTCCTCTCCGCTTTTTACACATTCGTTCCAGGCGTCAAGCGTGCTTTGCAGAACCGCTGCGTCCATACCGAGCTTATCTGACAGATCCGCTACGCTTTCGCCTTCCGTTGTAAAGCCTTTTTTGATATATCCTGCAATTACGCTTGAAGCGTCAGCCATGTTTTTATCTACTATAAGGTAGCTGAAGCTGCCGGGCTGCGCTATTTCAGCTGCGGATACTACATCGCGAGTGGCGACTTCGTCTGTAAAGCGCCTGCCTTCCGCGTTTACAAGTATTGCGCCGTCTCCGCGCAGGCCTTCTGTTATAAGGGCGGAAGTATCAAACTGAACGGTTGGGTGTATTTGTATTTCTTTCATATCTACAACCGCGGCGCCAGCTTCTTGGGCCATTTTAATTCCAGCGCCCTGAGCGCCGGAAGCGTTGGTCGTCATAAAGCCTTTAAGCTCAGGTTTTAACTGTTCAACCATATCAAGGTTTGCGCCAAAACCGCCTGTGGATAATATTACAGCGCCCGCGTTTATTGTTACGTCGTCGCCGAGATCTCCTTTTGCCTTAACGCCTGTGATTCTGCCGTCATTTTCTATAAGGCTTACGGCTTCAAGGTTAAGAATAAGCTCTATATTTCTTTCTCTCACGTTTTCTTCAAGACGCGGCACCAGATAGCTGCCTATGGATATTGTTTTTCCGTCTTCGCCTACGGGCCTGTGAGTGCGCTTTACAGAGGCGCCGCCAAGGCTTGAAACATTAGTAAGCGCAATGCTGTTTTCATTCAGCCACTCTACTGCTGATGCGCTGCTTTCTGCGAACGTCTTCACGAGCTCAGGATTGTTGATGCCCTTGCCGCCTATAAGCGTGTCAAGCTGCATAAGTTCTGCGGAATCGAAATAGCCTTCCGGATTTGCTTTATATTCGTCAAACTGCTTCTGAACGATTTGCGTAAGTTCATGTATGCGGGCGTTGTCAGGAAAATCCTTGGCTTTTCCAAGCGTTTTTTCTACTCCGGCTGTTTCATTAAAATCGTTTGTATCCTGCACTGGAGTTTTGCCCGCGTTCATGCCGCCGGTCGCCCTTACCGTGTTGCCGCCAACCATGGATTGGCTCTCTATGAGTATTACTTTTTTGCCTTGATCTGCGGCGCTTATTGCAGCCGTCATTCCAGCGCCGCCTGCGCCTACTACAACTATGTCGCAGTCAAGCACGACGGGTTCTTTTTTAGCTTCGTCAGAGGATTTCTGCATGTAGTCGTCAGGGTTAAGCCCGGCGCTGGATAATGCGTTTCCTGCGGCTTCCAGGAGCGCTTCTGAAGTAATGGTTGCGCCGCTTACAGTTTCTACGCCTATGCTGCCGGTTTCGCTTATCTTTTCCGGAAGTATTTCAACAGCGTTGGAGCCTATTCCCTGGGTTTCGCTTGCGCCTTCAGCTGAAACGCTTACGATTTTATCGTCTTTGATTGTGAGCGTAACGCTGACTTCATCCCCGAAGCCAGTAGCTTTACCGGTAAATTCGCCGCTTACTGCGGCAAAAGCCGGTATGATGGACAGCAAGAGAGCAATGCTCATAATAATTGCGGACAGTTTTTTCATAATTACCCCCTTTATATTTAAGGCGTAAGCCTATGAGTAAATTATAGCATAAGGCTAAAAAAATAAATTATTAAAAGCGGGACGGCTTGCGGCCAGCGCAAAACAATTATTTTTACTTGAAATTGATAAGCTTTATCTATACAATAGAAAGAGTAAAGATTAAGGAGGTTAATATGAAGAAGTTTTTTGCAGTACTGCTGTGCGCAGCGCTGCTTATGCCTTTTTTAGCGAGCGCTGATATATACCCTTTCCATAACCCCTGGGATGATCGTTTCAACGACGTTTTGCGCAAATACAGCACGGTGGGCGGCGCAATAGCAATAGTTAAAAACGGCAAAATCGTATATGAGTATTATTACGGAAGACAGGGGAAACGCGATATGCCTGTAAACGCTCAAACCAAATTTCATACCGCTTCCGTAGCTAAAATGGTTACCGCAATAGGCGTTATGCGCCTTGTTGAACAGAACTTTATAGATTTGGACACAGATTTGAGCCAGTATTTTAAATTTCGGGTGGGCAACCCGCATTATAAATCAACTCCGGTAACGCTAAGACAGGTTATGAGCCACACTTCTTCAATATCTGGCGACAGCAATTTTGGATCGAGGAAACATGATCTTGAATGGCTTTTAACGCCGAACAGAAACACAAACAAACAATGGAACGACTATGCGCCAGGGACCAGATATCAGTACGCCAATCTAAACGGCGGCCTGTTGGGAGCTGTAATAGAATGTCTGAGCGGCATGAGCGCAGACCAGTTTATGAAGCAGCAGGTTTTTGGCCCTCTTAACATAGAAGCCGCGTATAACGTATCTTTAATAGAGGATATAAATACTGTAAGCTGGCGCTTTAAGAAAGACGGCAATGTTATAATTTCCGCGGAGCGTATGAAAAAGAATTCAGGATACTATAATGATACGAGCGACTATAAGAACCATTACTACAAAACGGTCGGCGGGCTGTACATTTCCGCGAGGGATCTTGCTCGCCTTGCATATGTTCTTTGCAAGGACGGCGTTGTTGACAATGTGAGACTTTTAAACCCTGAAACAATAAAGCTCATGCGCACAAACCAGGCCACGATTCCAAATTCTTCTGTAAAAACAGAAAAAAGCAGTTACGGGCTTAATGTGGATATTTCTTTAAACGATATGACTCCGGTAAAATGGTACGGTCATCAGGGCATGATAGAAGAGTTTGTCTGCAACGCCTATTTTTGTCCGGATCTTGACGCCTCAGTTGTGCTGCTTACAAACGGATGCTCAAAGAAGATGACAAATCATGTAGGCAATATAAGCCGCGCAGTAATGGACGTAGCATATGATTATTTAACCGGAAACGGTTTTTAAAATATAATTTATTTAAGGGGGAATACTATGAAATGTCCGTTTTGTGGAGGAGAGGACAGCCGCGTTGTGGATTCACGCCCTGCGGAGGATAAAACGAGCATAAGGCGCAGACGCGAATGCGCAAGCTGCGGCAAGCGCTTTACTACGTATGAAAAACTGGAGCACGTGCAGCTGCTTGTAATAAAAAAAGACAGCACGAGAGAACTTTTCATGCCTGATAAAATAAGGTCTGGCATTATACATGCGTGCCATAAAAGGCCCGTAACTGCAAACCAAATAGACGACATAGTTTCCAAGGTAGAGCAGATGGCGTACAACAGCTTAAAGCAAGAAGTAACTACAAAGCAGATAGGGGAAATGGTTATGGATGAACTGCGCGAATTGGACGAGGTAGCTTATGTGCGCTTTGCCTCTGTTTACAGACAGTTTACGGATATACCAAGCTTTATGCAGGAGCTGCGCAACATGATGAAGGATAAAAAGTAGAGCTTAATTCTTAAAGACACGCTTTTAAGCAAAACAGGAATTAAAAACTTTTAATCAATACATAAATTTAATTATAAATATATATTAAGTTTTAAGCAAAAAATTACTGAAAAACGCTATTTTTATAAAAAGCAAAACTGCGATGCGAAGACCAGGGGAGAAATCCCAAGATACTTAACAGCTTGCGAGATACTTTAAATCTTTAAATATATTTATTAACTATATATATTATTATTAACGCAAGTTTTACTTGGATATCTGGTCAAGCGTCATCGCGAAGCCCGGTATGAATTCGTCCATAAAGTCCTTTACTTCAGGAAGCTCTATTGCGCGTATGGAGCTTAATATGCCGCTTTCAGCCTGAGCAAACTCCATGTTTCCGGCCGCTTTTTCTTCAAGGCATTTTACATAAGCGCATATGCGGTCCGCCGCCTTGACTATACGCCATTCAGGCGTTTTAGTATCCGCCGATATAAGAGGCCTGTAGTATTTTACTAAGTCCTGAGGCAGCATAAACAAAAGCCTCTCCACGGCGATTTCTTCTATTTTGTTATACTCTTTTTTAATTGCGGCGTTGTTGTGCTTTACAGGCGTTGGAAGATCGCCTGTTATAACTTCGCTCGCGTCATGGTAAAGCGCAAGCGCCATTATATGCTCCGCATCGTAATTTTTGTTATAGCGCTCGTTGCCTATTACCGCTATGGCGTGCGCGAACATAGCCGCCTGCATGGAGTGCTCCATATCGTTTTCAGGAAGCATGTTGCGCATAAGTCCCCAGCGCGCTATATATTTCATTCTTGACAGGTAAGCGAAAAA
Source organism: uncultured Oscillospiraceae bacterium (assembly GCA_964518875.1). Lineage (GTDB taxonomy): Bacteria > Bacillota > Clostridia > Christensenellales > Aristaeellaceae > DTU024. The sequence goes on along the minus strand of CAZFHI010000008.1, from coordinate 14,939 downwards.
ATGGTGTGCCATATTATTTGTCCTTTTGTTTTTTTATATTTTTTTCAAATCCCAACTTGCCGGGAGTGTAATATACGGTGTTTTCAAATCCTTCCGGCATATAGTTCTGCTCTACATAATGGTTTTCAAAGTCGTGCGGGTAAAGATAGCCTTTGCCCGCGCCTGTTTTTTCCGCGCCCTTATAATGCGTGTCGCGCAGATACATGGGTACGGCGCCTAAATCTCCTTTTTCGGCGTCCGACTTAGCTTTGTCCATTGCTATAACAACGCTGTTTGATTTCGGACTTTCGCATACGGCTATTATTGCCTGCGTAAGGCTAAGCCTTGCTTCAGGCATGCCTATAATTTTAAGCGCCTGCGCAGCGCTTACAGCCTGCACCATGGCGTCTGGATTGGCAAGTCCTACGTCTTCGCTTGCGTGGGCTATTATGCGCCTTGCTAAAAGCATGGGGTCGCAGCCTGCGTACAGAAGGCGGGAAAACCACAATAGAGCGGCATCGCTGTCTGAACCGCGCAGCGACTTGCAAAACGCTGAAAGCATGTCGTAATACAAATTATCGTCCATGCGAAGAACAGGTTTTTGTATGCTTTCCTGGGCTATATCAAGCGTTATTGTAATTTTACCCTTTACCGTCGGCGTCGTAAGTGCCGCAAGCTCAAGAGCGTTAAGCGCCATTCTTGCGTCTCCGTTAGATACGAATATCAGATGATCAAGCGCGTCTTTTTCTATTTCCACGTTCAGTTTTCCAAGCCCGCGTTCGCTATCGTTAACGGCCAAAAGCAAAATGTTTTTTACGTCGTTCTGATTTAGCGGATTAAAATGAAACAGGCGGCATCTTGAAACTATTGCGGGCGTCATGGATACCATGGGGTTTTCAGTAGTAGAGCCTATAAACTTTATAACTCCCTGCTCTATTGCGGGCAAAATACTGTCAGACTGCGCTTTGCTCCAGCGATGGCATTCGTCAAGCAGGAGGTAGGTGGACTTTCCGTACATTTTTTGCCTGTCTTTCGCCTGCTTTAATACTTCGCGCACATCCGCAACGCCGCTTGTAACGGCGTTCATCCTTACAAACGCGGATTTTGTAAGCTGCGCGATTACATTCGCAAGGGTTGTTTTGCCGGTACCCGGAGGCCCCCAGAATATGCTGCTTGTAAGCCTGTCTATTTCTATCGCTCGCCTGAGCAACCGCCCTTTGCCTACTATATGCTCCTGTCCGAAGAATTCGTCAAGATTGCGGGGACGCATACGGTCCGCTAATGGGCGGTTCTTGCTGTCGTCCCTGTCAGCAAAGTCAAACAAAGTCATTCGTTGTCCTCCACGAAAAAGTCGCAGCAGTCAGAATTAACATCTATAAAGCAGCGGTATTTTACGCTGTTAAGGCTGCAAATGGCATGCAGGCAGGCTATTCCTGCGTCAAGACTGTTTATTTTTTTGAATTGAATGCGAAGCGTATTCCCGGTAAAATCAAAGCGCCAGGGTTGCCTGTTCACGGCAGAAGGCGCGCGGCGTACTGATTCCGCGGCGTTGTAAGCCCAAAGCGGCCAGGTGCTCGGGTTGTCCCTGCAAAGCGCGTTAAGGCTTTTTCTGCCCTTACCCTTGTTGCTGCCAAGAGGCGCGCCGAACGGTATAACGGCTATAAGCTTTTCCTCTTCATTAAGCTTTACTTTGCATGCGCTTCTTTTAAAGTTTCCGCTCATCCAGCAGGAGTTAAGATTAAGGCTTGTCACTTCAAGCACCATAGCTTCGCCTAAAAAGCCTGCGTAAAACGTGCTTAAGGGCATAGTCGCGTCTATAATTACGGCTATGTAATAATAAACATTTTCAAATGCCGGGAAAAATGGCAACGGTATTATTATATCCTGCCGGCCGTCATTTTTAGCTATATTGAGCCGCACGCCGTCAAAATGTATGCGGGCAAGCTTATATTCAAGCGCGTTAACATCTTCAAGAGGAGTATTTTCCGTAAAATGTCTAAGGCTTATACGCTTTGGTATGTTCTTTAACCACAGCGATAAATCTTTTTTATCAAAAATATTATTAAGCTCTGTTTTTGACATTTGATCCTCCCAAAAAACATTTAAAATCTGCCTGTACATAAAGTTTATCACAATATAGCCAAAGTTTTCAATATGAGCAATTTGCTTGTGAGAGTTTTATGATTTTACACAATCTTTACTGTTTGCCCTCTGTGTATTCATATAATATGTGCTATAGTTAAACTGTGAGTTTGGACGCAAAGGATAAAGTGACAACTTGAAAGGAGAGAATAGTTGATGAAAAAAATTTTTTCAATTCTGATTTCCTTTATGCTGTTGTTCAGCGTTATGCCTGGTACAGCAGCAGAGGAAAATTTAACCCGCGCAACAGCCGCTGTGATGCTGGACGATTTGTTCGCACTAGCGGATGTGCATCCCATGAACATACCGGAGTTTGAAACTACTCCGCGCAACCTCGGTTACTCAGCTTCCAACGGGGCGGTTGTTTCCGCTAACGTTGTCTCCGCCGCCAAGGATTGCGTTTCCTACGAAACACAGCCAGAGATTGAGGCTGTAATAAATGCGGGCCTTATGGGGCTGGATAGCGACAACCTTTCATTCCGCCCGAGCAAGCCTGTAACCCAAAAGGAATTTGCTCTTGCTGTTGCCAGGGGCCTGTATGGCGCCGATCTTAATATTGATCATCTTTCATTAGCGGTTGCCGACGGCGTTTTCACTAATGAACAGCTGACGGATGACATTATAACGGTTGAAGCTGCGCAAAATATAATTTATAAACTGGCCGACAAGCTTCAAATTGTTGCAGTATTTGCAACGTCCGATATTCATGGCAACTATATTCCATACACATCATCAGACGGCAATTTTAATATCGGCTCTGTTGCGCGCATCAAAACCATAATGGACGAAGTGCGTAAGGAAATCGGCGAAGAAAACGTGCTGTATGTCGACGGCGGCGACTCTCCCTACAACACTACGCTCGCTAACATTACGCTGGGAGACGTGAGCGTTGCAGCATTGAACGCATTGGATCTTGACGCAACAGTACTGGGCAACCATGACTTTGACTATACTTTTGAGAACCTGCTTCGTCTTTCTGATAATGCGGAATACGACATGTTGTCCGCGAATACCAGGTACAAGGAAGGCCATCAGCCGGAAGACGCGGAAAGCCTGTATCCCAAACAGTTTGGCGACTACATAATTCGTGAAGCTGCCGGTCTTAAAATTGGAATTTTCGGCTGCACCGATAATAACTCAGCAGGAACAACGCTTTATGCCAATACCGCGGATATAACATGGGACGACGATCTTACTAAGAGCGGCGAAATGGTTGCCAAACTACGCGATAAGGAAAAATGCGATCTTATTATAGCGCTTAGTCACTTGCACAATAAGAATGACGATCTCATGCTTCAGGAAAAGGATATCGACATTTCAATTGGCGGAGGCAACGATATCGCAGGCCGTCCCACTATTATAGGGGACAATCAATATCTTATTAACCCCGGTAAGCACGGAGAAGCTCTTACGCAGATTAACGTGAACGTGTTGGATGGCAAGGTATCAGGTTTTATCTGCAACCAGTTGTTCCTGACAGACGCCTATGCTGAAAATCCTGATGTAAAGGCGCTGGTTGATAAGTATAACGCGCAGGTGGATGCAGCGCTGGAAAAAACCATTGGGTATCTGGCGGAAGATTTGCCCTGGTCTACCGAGCTTGTGCGCTGCCAGAATTCTCCCATTGCAAACCTTGTTACAGACGCGCTGCTTGATTTCTTCACGGAAGATGGCGCTGAGCTTTGCATCGTTAACGGCGGCGGTATTCGCGCCAAACTGGATGCAGGGGAAGTTTCAATACGCGAAGTAACATCCGTTCTTCCTTTTGATAATAATATGATGCTGGTTGAAGCTTCCGGCGAGACTATTTGGAATGCGTTGCAGAACGGCATCTCTGCATGGCCTGAAGGAAACGGCAAATTCCCTCAGGTGGCCGGTATGACCTATGCCTTTAAGGCGTCAGAAGATGGCAATAAGCTTACTTCCGTTACTCTATCAGACGGTACTCCGCTTAACATGAACGCCCGATATAAGGTGGTTATCAACAGCTTCCTGGCAGGCGGCGGCGATGGATATACTATGTTCAACCTGTTGGATAATTCCAAGGAAATGGCTGATGACGCAAAGCAACTGGTCTACTTGGATAAGACTTATATGCGAGACGCGCTTCAGGCATATTTTGAGGCTAATTCTACTTCGGAAAGCCCAATCGCTCCGAATATGGAAGAAGTACGTATTTCAATTGAACAATAAAAACACGCGTGGCTGATAAATGAATAAATTACCATTTTATTAAGCATAATAAAAAGCTGTATCGTTAATAAAACGGTACGGCTTTTTTTCACAGCCTTTGTGATTACAAGTAATATTATATAAAATGCTAAGCTTAATATATGACGGTTTACAAAAGGCAGAAACCGTGGTATATTATTCAAGCGGTTTTGAACCGGAACGCCGGGCTGCGATTCTCCAACGCATTCGGCAGTTCTTGGGGATAATAAAAGGGCTACCGCCCCGATATTAGGAGGATTATTATGGACAAAGAAATTAAAGCGCAGATTATCAAGGAATATGGCCGCCACGAGAACGACACTGGTTCGCCCGATGTGCAGATAGCTTTGCTTACGCATCGTATAAACCATCTGAACGAGCATTTAAAAGAAAACAAGAACGATCACCACTCAAGGCGCGGGCTTTTGCTTATGGTCGGTCAGCGCCGCGGCCTGCTCGATTACCTTATGCGCACTGATATTGAACGCTATCGTGAATTAATCGCAAGGCTCGGGCTGCGCAAATAAGACAAAAACAAACCGGAGAACGCCTTGTTGTCCGGTTTTCTTTTTATAAGTAAGGTGTTAGGCGTGCTGTGAGTACGCCGGAGAGGAAGAGAATGGAACACAAAAAGTATACTATGGATTTTGCCGGAAGGGAAATAACCCTTGAGTTCGGCAAGTACGCACAGCAGGCAAACGGCACAGTGCTTGTACACTACGGGGATACGGTTGTCATGGTAAACGTAACCGCGTCCGAGGAACCGCGCGAGGGGACGGACTTTTTCCCTCTTACTGTGGATTTTCTGGAAAAGCTTTACTCTGTTGGCAAAATACCAGGCGGCTTTATACGCCGCGAGGGAAGGCCAAGCGAAAAAGGCATACTTACATGCCGCCTTATAGACAGGCCGCTGCGCCCTCTTTTTCCTAAGGGCATGCGCAACGACGTGCAGGTTGTAGCTACCGCGTTATCTGTGGATCAGGACGTACCGCCGGAGATCCCCGCCATGATAGGCTCTTCCGCCGCGATAGCGGTGAGCGATATACCGTGGAACGGCCCGATAGGCGCTGTTGAAGTAGGCCTGGTTGACGGAAAATATGTTATAAACCCTGATGAAGCCGGGCGCCAGAAGAGCGTAATGCATTTAACGGTCGCAGGAACGGAAGACGCCATTATGATGGTTGAAGGCGGAGCAAACGAGGTATCGGAAGACGTGCTACTTGAAGGCATACTGTTAGGCCATGAGAGCATAAAAGAAATCTGCGCTTTCCAAAAGAAAATAGTTGAAGAAATAGGCAAGCCCAAAAAGGATTTCCCTCTTGCGCTTACAGGAGAGGACATAAAGGAAGCCGTGCGCGAATTTGCGCTTTCTAAAGTGCAGTGGGCATTTGACACATATGACCGCCAGGAAAGACAGGCGAGAGAAAAACAGATTACCAACGAGGTGCAGGAGCATTTCGCTGAAATTTTTGAAGGCAGAGAGCTTGAAATTGCGGACGCTCTTTACAACCTGAACAAAGAAGTAATGCGCCGCAAAATAGTGGATCAGGGCGTACGTCCGGACGGAAGAAAGGTTACTGAAGTGCGTCCTATATGGTGCGAAACGGGCATACTGCCGCGCACCCACGGAAGCGCCGTGTTTACGCGCGGGCAAACACAAGCCCTTACGGTTACAACGCTTGGCACTTTAAGAGAAGCGCAGATGCTTGACGGCCTTTCAAACGAAGACAGCAAGCGCTATATACATCACTACAATTTCCCTCCGTACTGCACGGGCGAAACCGGAAGGCTTAAATCCCCGGGAAGGCGTGAAATAGGCCACGGCGCTCTGGCGGAGAGAGCCTTGCTCCCGGTAATACCGAGCGAAGAAGAATTCCCTTACGCTATCCGTCTTGTGAGCGAAATTTTATCAAGCAACGGTTCTTCATCTATGGCGTCCGTATGCGGAAGCACCCTATCTTTGATGGACGCTGGCGTGCAGATTAAAGCGCCTGTCGCTGGCGTTGCAATGGGCCTTATAAAGGACGAGCAGACAGGCAAAGTCATAGTGCTTACAGACATACAGGGCCTTGAAGACTTTTTGGGCGATATGGACTTTAAAGTTGCAGGTACCCAAAACGGCATAACGGCAGTGCAGATGGACATAAAGATTTCAGGTATCGACAAGGCCATATTAAAAACAGCGCTTGAACAGGCTCTGCAGGGCAGGCTTCACATATTGAAGATAATGCTTGAAGCCAAGCCTGAACCTAGCAAGCACTTAAGCCCCTATGCTCCAAAGATCATTATGTTTAATATTAATCCGGACAAGATAAGAGAAGTAATAGGCTCCGGCGGAAAAGTAATAAACAAGATAATCGATGAAACAGGAGTCAAGATAGACATAGAGGACGACGGACGCGTTGCTATCGCCACAAACGATGAAGAAGCAGGCCTGCGCGCCAAGAGCATAATAGAAGGCATCGCGAAGGATATAGAAGTCGGCGAAGTATATCTTGGCAAGGTTGTCAGAATACTTAGCAACATGGGAGCGTTTATAGAGCTTCTGCCCGGAAAGGACGGCCTGCTGCACATAAGCAAGCTTGCAAACGAGCATGTGGATAAGGTTGAAGACGTGCTGAACATAGGCGATACAATAGAAGTAAAGGTGTCGGAAATAGATTCGCAGGGCAGGATAAACCTTCTGCGCAACGACATGGAATATAAGCCGCGCAGCAGAGGAGCGCACGGTGGTTCGGAACGCCGCCGCCCGCCGCGCAGAGACGGCCAGAGCCGCGACAGAAAAAACGACTAAAACGACAGATAAATTAAAACAACGCCTGCGGTTTTCGCAGGTCTTGTTTATTTAAAGAAGGTATAGATGACGGAACGCTACAGCTTGCCAAACGGCCTTAAAGTAATACTGGATCTTGACAGCAAGAGCTACTCAGCCGCCGCAGGCGTATGGGTTAAGGCGGGCTCAATGCTTGAAAGCAGAGATGAAAACGGCCTTTCGCACTTCATGGAGCATATGGCGTTTAAGGGTACTTTTACGAGGAACGCAAAACAGATTGCAAAGCAGATGGACGCTCTCGGAGGGCAGATAAACGCAGCTACAAGCCGCACGAGCACTGTGTATTACGCAAGGGTTTTGCCTGATGAAATAGAAAGCTGCATAGAGCTTTTAGCGGATATCGCGCTGAACCCTGTATTAGACGAGGACTCGTTTAAAAAAGGAAAACGCGTAATAGCTGAAGAAATCGCCATGGTTGAGGATTCGCCGGAAGAAAGCGTTTTTGACCTTATAAATAAAGCGCTGTATGAGGGAAGCCTGTCTGAAACCATATTAGGTGAAAAGGAAGCGCTGCTTAAATATAAAACGCAGTCGTTAAATGACTTCAGGAGCAAATATTATGTAGCAAACAACGCGCTTGTAGTAGTAGCTGGGAAATTTGATAAAGAAAAAATAAAATCAAAAATAGAGCGGTGCTTTTCCTGCTGGGAACAGGGCACCGAAGCGGCTTACCCTGAAAATAAGTTTCTTTATGAACATAAAAAGCTGTATATCAAAAAGGATACTGAACAGGCGCATATATGCCTTGGATTTGAAGGCGTGGCTGAAGGCGATAAAAGAGCATACACTATGTCCATTCTTTCAACCATACTTGGCGGGGGAAATTCATCAAGGCTTTTCCAGAGCGTAAGGGAAGAGCGCGCGCTCGCTTATCAGGTGTATTCGAGCTATACCACATACCCTTATATAGGCGATTTTATTGTTTACGCAGCCTGCAGGCCGGAAAATATAGCGAAAGTCGAAAGCGAAATATATGAACAGCTTAGAAAGCTTAAAACGGACGGCGTAACGGAGGAGGAACTTGATTACGCCAAGGTACAGGTTAAAACAGCTGTGGTAATAGCTGAGGAGAGCCTTATGCACCGCATGCACGACCTGGGAGAGCAGGAAATAAGCCTTAAAAAATATATAAGCCTGTCTGAGACTTTAAACAACATAGACTCCGTTACAAGGTCTGACGTGCATGCGGCGTCTGAAATGCTGCATATCCCATGCGCCAAGGCGCTTATAGGCCCCGTTTATAATTAAAACATATTTTGCATGTAATAATAGGTAAATATTATGTATTAAACTTGAAACAATTCATGCTTTAAGCTAAAATATATACAGGAGGTTTTGCCATGAAGACAATAAAACGCCTGTGCATAATATTTACTGCGATTCTTGTGCCTTTAACGGCTTTGGCGCAAGCGTCTATTAAAGAAGAACAAAATACTGATACGCCGTATATTTCACCTGCGCCGCTTATAGCTTCAAATGTAAAAAGTAAGGCACGGATTGAATTTATAAAAGAAACGAGCGGGAACGTAAAAATAGATTATCCGCAAATAAGGGATATTCAAAATAAAGCGGCGGAAGAGAAAATAAACTATGCAATAAAACAGGCGGCCAATGTGGACAGCTTTATTGCTTTGGGCGAATCAGGCTATGGAAGCGAAACCAGCATATTAAGCGAAGCGTGCATATTGAGCGCGAAAGCAGAACCGTATATTATAAGCGTTCTTATTTCTGTGGAAGGAAGGCTGTTATCCGGATTGCGGGGACATGAATATATACCGCTTATGTTTTTATGCGATACCGGCGAGCCTTTTGAAGCGAAGAATATATTTAACGCTTCCGCCCAGGGAAAAATTGAAGCATGGATTGAAGACAAGCTTGTCAATATGTCTTTTTACGATGTTTCAGATGCGCTGCCTGTACCGCTTGACAGAGCGATACTTACGCAAACAGGCGTATTTATAAGCTATTCTCAGCCGGGATTTAAGTTTTTATCCGACAGATCGGCGGCGTTTTCATTTTATTATTATGAGCTTAAGGATATGCTCAATTTAAGCGAAAACAGTCCTTTGTTAAAACTCGATGCGCTTAATGCAGATAACGCTGATTTAGATAAAGAAAACATTTCAAAGGGCAGGCTTCCAAATGTGCCTGACATAATAGGAAAACCAATACAGGAAGTGCTTGAAAAATACAAAGAGCTTACAGACCCTGAACGCTATATTTCTTCAGAACGCTACGTGCTTGAAGCGCCGGAATTCAGAAACATTTATCCTATAGTAAATGATGGGAAAACAACGGTGAACGGCATGCTTGCAAAGAGAATGTCAGTAGCAAACTGCAAAACAGGTGTTACAAAAAAACAAGATATAATTAAATCTTTTGGCGAACCTTTGGCCGTGCTGCCGCTTGAAGGCAGCGTTGCAGAGCAGTATTTCGTTGAAGAAGGGGAAGGACTTATGTACTCCTTTGGCGAATTCAGCGTTATGATAAGTATAGATAAACAAGATATATTTTCAGCGATGCTTATACAGAAAGAAGGAGAATAGTGAGTACAAGAAGCAAGGCACAGCAGAATATTCGCTCTACGGACAGAGCGGGCGTATTTATGCTTTGCATGGCCGTTATTATGATAACCCTAGGCGTGTGTTTTCTGCTTGGCATTTCTGCTCCTACAACTACGCGCTCGCTTGCATTCTTTAAAAGCGTTGTAATAAGCCTTTCAGGCAATTTTAATGTGCCGCTGCCTTTTTTGCTAATAGCCTTGGGCGCTTCTTTTGCTGTATCTTCAAAAAGACGCGCTTCGTTAAGAGTCGCTTTGTTAAGTTTTTCTTTATATGTTTGTATTTTAACTTTTATTACGCTCATAAGCACCGTTACAGGCTATGGAACGCTTATGGACTATACTCTTAACTTAAATATTCACTATTTAAAACATCCCAACCCAACAAGCTACGGCGCCTATCTGAGCGCAGCTTATGCGCAGTTTGGGGGGCGCGCCACGCCATTGCCCGGAGGGGGATGGATAGGCATGCTTATAGCGTTCCCGCTTTGGAAACTGCTTGGCAAAGCGGGCGGAATAATGCTTATAGTAATTGCGGCGGCGGCACAGCTTTTTGCGCTTATAGGCTTTAATCCTATTATCTATGCACAGAAGCTTAGCGATAAAAAGCGGGCTCAGGCTGTTAACAGCATAGATAAAGACCCCTTAAATGAAACTGATGCACATGAAGGAGCAAATACTGCGGCAACGCAGAAACAGCCTGTTTATGAAGCTGAGGAAAACACAGCGTCTAAGCAGGTTACGTGGGACGCTCCGCTTGTGCAGGAATCTCTTTTCGGCGCGCCGGCAATAGATCCAAACGCTTTTTACAATGAAAAAACAGATGAACAGCTTGGATTTAAACCTGTTGAGGACAATATGGACGATTTCTATAACCTTACAGGTCAGGAAACAGCTCGTCATATAAAAAAGCACGATGAACATTCGCAAAATTATTTTAATAAAGAAAACGCTTCCATGATAAACGACGTGCGCGCGCAGCGGCAGACACAAAGCGCATTATATAAAGCGCAAGACGAGCAGCAATCAGGAATAAAAAAAGCAATACAAGATGCAGACAACAACTATACAGCTAATAATACAAGTCAGATATATTCATCTGAATGTATAAAAGACGATCAAAAAACGTCGCCTGATGAAGCTCAGGATATTTCATGTTCACCAAATCTCAAACAAAAAAGTTTTGAAAACAGCAAGCCTGAAGAAGATAAAAACGAAAATAAAATAGAAAACAAAAAGCGTGAACCAAAAGCTGAAAATACGGCGGTCAATTTAAAACCAAAAAAGAAAACATTCGAAAAATCGGGCGGGAACTTAAAATCAAACGGAGAACAGCTTTCGTTTGTGCCGGAATACTACGACATACCGCCGGAGAGACTGCTGTCATCATGTCCTGAAGGCAGCAGAGAAGATACGAGCGAAGAAGACGTTAAACGCGCAAAGAAACTTGTACAGACGCTGGATTCTTTTAATATTCCAGCGACTGTGCAGCAGATTGTGCATGGGCCTGCCATAACCCGCTTTGCCATACGTTTAGGCGAAGGCGTAAACGTAAATAAGATAAGAAATGTTTTAGACAACCTTTCGCTTGAGTTGCTCGCGAAAGCGCCTGTGCGCGCGGAGATACCGATCCCGGGAACGCCGCTTGTAGGCATAGAAGTAGCAAATGACAAGGCGGAAACCGTATATTTAAGAGAGGTCTTGTTTTCTAAAAAGCTTTTAAACAATAATTCGCCGACCACAGTAGCCCTTGGAAAGGACATAGCGGGCACGCCTATAATATGCGACTTAAGTAGTATGCCGCACCTGCTAATAGCGGGCGCTACGGGCTCCGGCAAATCTGTATGCATTAACTCTGTAATTACGAGTCTTTTGTACCGCGCAAGGCCGGATCAGGTGCGCCTTATACTCGTTGACCCTAAGTTTGTTGAGCTGCAGCCTTATAACGCCTGCCCGCATCTTCTTTCGCCTGTAATTACAGACGTTAATGATGCTGCCGCGGCACTGGAGTGGCTGTGCGACGAAATGGACGACCGCTATTTGCGCATGCAGAAAAGCGGCGCGCGCAACATAGCGGGCTACAACAAGCGTCTTAACCCAGGCGAAGAAAAAATGCCTTATATCGTTGTGATCATAGATGAAATGGCGGATTTAATTTTAACAAGCGGCAAAGAGGTTGAAGAATATATAAAACGCATTACTGCAAAAGCGAGGGCGGCTGGCATATGCCTTATTTTAGCTACTCAGCGTCCTTCGGTAAACGTAATAACTGGAGTTATAAAAGCTAATATTCCAAGCCGCATAGCTTTTCAGGTTACGTCTCAGGTGGACAGCAGAACCATATTGGATTCTGTCGGCGCGGAAAAGCTTTTGGGCTACGGCGATATGCTGTATATGCCGCGCACGTCTCCTGCGCCTTCGCGCGTTCAGGGCTGCTTTATATCGGATAAAGACGTGGAATCTGTTACAGAATATGTAAAGAGCCGCAACCAGACAGAATATAACGCGGATCTTATGGAGCATATAGAGGACGCTAAAAAGCAGGAAAAGAAGGGCCCTGACTATTACTCCTCAGAAAATACTGAAGTATTTGACGAGCTTTTGCCTGACGCAATAGAAATGGCGGTTGAATCCGGGCAGACATCAATAAGCATGCTTCAGCGCGTTTTGCGCGTAGGCTACGGCAGAGCCGGCAGGCTTGTAGACGAAATGGAGCGCCGCGGCATAGTAGGCCCCAGCGAAGGCACCAAGCCCCGCGTAACGCTTATGACGCGCGAAGAATACAACCGCCTTGTTGAAGCAGGGGATGAAAGGATAAGGTAGGGATTTATATATAAGATTTGCAAAGTTGTTTGTTAGTTTAAAATATAAATATGTTATAAACTTATGCTTCTTAAAAAATGTCTGAACTGCTTTGTGAGCTATATTAAAATACTGAAAATTTTTTGATTGAAGTATAGATATAATTAAAATCGGGAGCTTAAGCTCCCGATCTATATATATTTAATTGATTTGTACTCTATAAACGAATATTAGACTTATATAAAGTCTTAATACATTTAGATATTTCTATAAACCTTTGCTGGTATTCTGTATAGGCTTAATTTTTATGTAAGGGTGATCTGCAGCCATCCGAAATTCAGATGTATGCTCAGCTGTTTTATTTACTTCTTCTGCCGGCTTGTATGTGGGAACAATATTCATAATTAAGGAGCGCACGGCATCGTTTTCCCGAAGAATATCTACTTGGTTGCGTAAACCGCGCAACAGAGCATCAACATATTCTCTTTTAAAACCACCTTCCGGCTCTATAAATATACGGTGATCTTCAGTGCGAATGCATCTGTTTGTATCTATCAGCGGTTCTTCGTAAAGCTTTTCTCCGGGGCGAAGACCTATTTCCTTTATTTCTATATCTTTATAAGGCGTAAGGCCGGATAAGTATATAAGGTTTTCTGCCAAATCAATTATTTTAACAGGCTTGCCCATATCAAGAACATATATTTTTGCTTTTTCCTGCATAGCACCTGCCCTCAGCACAAGCTGCACAGCTTCCGGTATAAGCATAAAATAGCGTATAATTTTTTTATTTGTAACTGTTACCGGGCCGCCTTCATCTATCTGGCGCTTAAAAAGCGGGACAACGGAACCGTTCGAACCGAGTACATTGCCAAAGCGCACAGCAACAAATTGTGTTTTGCTGTCTCTGCGCGACTGTATTATCATTTCGCACATGCGCTTTGTGGCGCCCATTATGTTGGTGGGATTTACCGCCTTATCCGTTGAAATCATAACGAAGCGCTTTACATGCGCTTTTTCTGCTGCGTTTACTACATTATAAGTGCCAAAAACATTGTTGCGAACGGCTTCGGCACAGCTTGATTCCATAAGTGGAACATGCTTATGAGCAGCCGCATGGAACACTACGTCAGGCTTATTCGTTTGGAAAATATAATCCATTTGCATAGCATCAGTAATTGTGCCTATTATAACTTTTAAATTAATGTTTTTGCCATACTTTCGCAACAGCTCTTGCTGCAAATCATATACACCGTTTTCATATACATCAAGCAGAATAAGCTGCTTAGGACCGCAAGCCGCTATTTGTCTTGCAAGCTCGCTGCCTATTGTGCCGCCGCCGCCGGTAATTAAAACTGTTTTATCGCGGTATGCCTGCATTGTACTTTCATCTGTGAAAGTAAGCGCGTCTCTAAAAAGCAGATCTTCTATTTTTACATCACGTATAACACGTTTACTGCTGGTGCCGGGATCATCTTTTAATGGGAAGTCATATATTCTTACACGGCATCCTGTTTGCTTATAGATTTCAAAAACAGCTTTCTGTCTTCCCTGGCTTAAATCCGGTAATGCTATAACGACGATTTTAACAGGAAGGCTGGGCAGACGCTTTGCGGCGGCTTCATCTGGCCCGATTACCGGTATGCCTTCTATAAATGTGCCTATTTTTCTTTCGTCATTATCTATAAAGCAATAAGGAGTATAGTGGGAATTTTCGCTTCTTAAAAGCTCTCTTGCAAGAAAGACGCCCAACTGACCCGCACCTATTATCGCGATTTCATCTTTATGTATGCTATTACGCTTTTCTCCAGGCTCCAGCCATTCTGGATGATTTCTAAACACCTGGTATGCAAACCTCAGAGAGAGAGACGCTGTAAGACCAACACACATAGCCGCCACAGCACTTGTAAAGGACACATGAACACTAAAAAAAATGCGGTCTATAATAAGATACAACCAGCCCGCAAGAAAATCAGATATTATCATCCTTAAAAATATACCGGCAGAAGCATACCGCCATATGGCTCGCTGCAAGCCAAAAGCAAAACGCAGTGTAAATGTGCACGCAAGCATTACAAGTGCCGAAAGCGCAACATTGCCTGATCCAAAATCGATTATGTTTAATGAAATGCGCTGCAATATAAAGCCGTAAGACACAAGCAGCGCAATTGTATCTATTAACATAAGTATAAAAACGCGCTGCTTGCCACGAAACGATTCATGCAATTTATTGTACAATTTCATTTATATCTCCTTTATAAGCAAGAAACTTATTCTTTTTCATGTCATACATGAGGATTAAATTTTAGTACAAGCTTTTAATTATGTCAAATAAGACAAAATATGAAACTAATCTTAACTGTAGCTTTACAATAGATGTGAGACTTAAAGCTGAGAAAAAAGCGATCGAGTCTG
>CAZFHI010000007.1:0-69395 GCA_964518875.1 uncultured Oscillospiraceae bacterium | reverse complement strand
ACTCGATCGCTTTTTTCTCAGCTTTCAGTCTCACATCTATTGTAAAGCTACAAATTTTGAAAGTAGATTTTTTGTTTTCGCTTGCAATTTACACGCGCTTATTGTATAATCCGCTTTGTTTCGCTGATGTAGCTCAGTAGGTAGAGCGCATCCTTGGTAAGGATGAGGTCCCCGGTTCGAATCCGGGCATCAGCTCCACTTAAAACCGTTGAAAGATGTAGCTTTTCAGCGGCTTTTTATATTCTGATTTTCGCAAATGAAAGCTAATATAACTCGTATAAATATTTACTTAACGCCATGTAATGCTACAACACATATTTGAGCATTAAACAGAAAAAATAAAGCGTTTTTAAGCGCGCAGATGAGTTACTATGTTTTTATATTTATATAAATTTTATAATATCTTTTACTGAATTAACGCATAAATTTTGTCTCCTTTTTACACAATATGTATAATCGGGTAAAAAAAGCTCTTGCTTCGCATTGCCAATATACGCTGCTTGATGTAAACTTAAATTGAATCCGCGGGCAAAAGCTTGCCCGACAAAAAATTATCAGGAGGACTAAAATGAACCGTAAAAGCATTACAAGGTTGCTTGCCTGCTTAATGCTCGCCGTTATGCTGCTTGGCATAATGCCCGCATCAGCAGAAGACAAGATCAAGGTTACAATCTGGCACACGTTTACAAAGGGCCAGGAAGAGTACATCAACAAGGCCGTTGAAGGCTTTAACGCTTCACAGGACAAAATAGAAGTTGAAGCCCTCACCCAGCCCTATTCAGGCTTTACCGATTCCGTTTACAGCGCTGTAAACGAAGGCATAGGCCCGGACATCATATTCAACTACGCTTCTGAAGCCGCAAAGTATGTTGAAGCAGGCCAGCTTGCAGACTTAAGCCAGTACATCTACGACCCTGAAATCGGCATAGAGGGCTTCGACGAATCCCTGGCTCCCGGCGTTATGAACGGCGAAGTCAAGGCGTTCACAGACGGGATTATCCACTACCTTCCCGCCTACACAACAGGCCCCATACTTTTCTACAACAAAGACCTCTTTGAAGAGCTCGACCTTAAAGTTCCTGAAACCTGGGAAGAGATGGAACAGATCTGCGCGACAATAAAGGAAAAGAAAGACATACCCGGCTTCGGCATTGACAGCATGATAGACTTCCTGCAGATGCTTATTATGGGAACCGAAGGCGCAGGCTACATTGACGTTGAAAACAAAGTAGTGCTGTTTGACACTCCCGAGGTACGCGAAAAGATAGCTTGGGTAGTCGACATGGCAAAGAAGGGCTATTTCGCCATCAAATCAAGCGGCGACTACTTCTCTAACGACTTTAACTCCGGCACAGTAGCATGCTACATGGGTTCATGCGCAGGCTATCCTTACATCACTCCGGACGGCTTTGAATTCGAAATGGCTCCCGCCCCAAGCGAAACCTGGTACCCAAGCTGGAACCGCGGCCCTATCGTATTCTACTATGACGATGACGATCGCGCAGAAGCCGCCTATGAATTTGTAAAATACTTCATATCTGCCGACGTAAACTCCGGCTGGGTAGAAGCAGTAACAGCGCTTGCTCCTTATTCCTGGACCAAGGAAACAGACAGCTACAAAGCGTTCGTTTCTCAGGACAATCTTGCAGTACGCTCCCTTAAAGCGGTAGACGCAAACCTTAAAAACGCAGGCTCGCTGCCGGCAGTGCAGGGCGCCGCTGATATACGCACATTCTTAAAAGCAGCTATCGAAAAGGCAGCCGCTGATGAAATGACAGTAGATGAAGCATGGGATGAATGCGTCAAGCTTTCAAACGCATCGCTTCAGGGCAAATAAACTTTAATTCAGGGTTGCCGCTTAAGCGGCAACCCTGTTTTTATATTATTAATTTAAATGGCAGTAATTATAAACGCCAAATAATTTTTTATATCGGGGTATTATATGCAGGTTGAAATGTTGGGGCTAAGCAAGCACTTTGATTCTGTTAAGGCAGTGGATCAGTTAACCTTAACGCTGTACGACGGAGAGCTTATGTGCCTGCTTGGGCCTTCGGGTTGCGGCAAAAGCACAGTACTTAACATGCTTTCAGGAATATTGCCTGTTACCGCGGGCACGATACTGTTTGACGGGGAAGACGTTACCAAATATCCTCCGGAGGCGCGCGGCATAGGGCTTGTATTTCAAAACTACGCTCTTTATCCACATATGACGGTTTTGGGCAACATATGTTTTCCGCTTGAAATACAAAACGTGCCTAAGGATGAGCGCATTAAAAGGGCAACTGAAATGGCGGAGCTGGTGCATATGCAGGATTACCTGGACAGAAGGCCAAAGCAGCTTTCCGGCGGCCAGCAGCAGCGCGTTGCAATAGCGAGGGCGCTTGTAAAAAGGCCGCGGCTTCTGCTTTTAGATGAGCCGCTTTCCAACCTTGACGCGAGGCTGCGCCTTGAAATGCGCGAAGAAATACGCCGCATACAGCGCAAAACCAGGGTTACAGCCGTATTTGTTACGCATGACCAGGAAGAAGCCATGTCTATATCCGACCATATAGCTCTTATGAAAGCAGGGCACCTGCAGCAGCACGATAAGCCCCAGAACCTCTATAACGAGCCTGGCAATCAATTCGTTGCGGATTTTTTAGGCAACCCTCCGATAAACAACATCGCAGGGCATGCGGAAGGCGGCCGATTCGTTGCAAAAGACGGCTCTGGTTTTATATGCAAAGGCATAGAAAAAGTCCCTGACGGTCAGGGTATAAACCTTTCAGTGCGGGCTGAAAGCTTTACAGTGGCTCCTCAAAAGGAAGAGGATACCATGGAAGCTGAAGTGCTGAGCGTTTACCAGTTAGGCAAGGAAGAAATGGCGCTTTTAAACTTCGGCGGAACTGAGCTTCGCGCATATATTTCTTTTGACCACCACTTGAAAGCGGGAGACACGGCCCACTTAAGGCTTAAGGACCGCGGCGTATTCTTCTTTGACCTTGAAAGCGGGAGGCGCTACGCATGAAAAGCCTGCCGAAAAAAAAGAAAAAGCGCTTTGGTGTTAAGCGTCTTATAGTGCATATTACGCTGTGTTTTGTCCTTGCGGCCTTGTTTTTCGGCATAGGCTTTTTTGGCAGAAGCAGGTTAGGAATGCAGGCTGAAAGCTTTAAGCTTTCAAGCCGCATAGACGCGCTGCATAAAGAAGGCATAGCGGAAATAGAAAAGCTGTTTTCCGAGGCCGCGGGCGAAGACAACGCCGCAGCAATAAAAAAGAGCGTTTCAAGCCGCAAGCGCATGCTTAAAAAAGACATAAGCGCCATGGTTGAAGAAGGCGCAGACAACGCCGCTGTGCTTAATCATATTGCCGACACGCTTTTAGAAGAGGTAACTAAAAATTTAGACGCGGATACGGCGCTGCTCGTTCAAAACGAAGCTCAAAGCAGCATGAACGCTATATTTGATCAGGTGGACAGCTTTACGCAGGAGCATATCGATTCCCTTACCCTTTCAAACGTGCGTAAAAGCCTTAGCGTGAACGTGCCTTTGTACCCTCTTATGTACTATTCCTCCACGCTTATCTGGATTGGCGTTGTGTTTTTAGCGTTCGCGCTTTTGCTGAGCTTCCTGTGGATAAAGAACGACAGCGACGGCAAGGCGAAGATATCCTCGCTGTTAGAGCCCCTTGATTACCTTTTGCCTTTCTTTTTAGGCGTAATAGTTTTTACGCTGTACCCCATGATACGCGTAGTAATAATGTCTTTCCAGGAAAGATACAAGTTAGACGGTTCATTTACCGGCTGGGGTCTTGGCAACTACGAATATGTGCTTAAAGGCATTCCGGGGACGAGCAATTATTTTCTCCAGGGCCTTATAAACACATTTTTATATGTTCTTTACACTGTGCCCGCTTCAACGGCGATATCTGTTATTGTAGCATTTTTATTAAACAAAAAGTTAAAAGGCTCGGCAATATATCAGACAGCCTATTTTCTCCCAATGGTTACCTCCATAACCGCAGTAGGCCTTGTGTGGCGCTGGATATTCAATAAAAATTTCGGCGTATTAAACGCCCTGCTTATGTTTTTCTCGGCGGAGCCTTTAAACTGGCTGCAGGCGACAGAAAATTCCATGGCTGTAATGGTAATATTCGGCATATGGAACTCGCTCCCCTTTACAATAATACTTATGCTGTCAGGTCTGCAGAACATAGATGAAACCTATTACACCGTTGCAAAGGTTGACGGAGCAAAAACCCCGCGCATATTCAGGCGCATAACGCTGCCGCTTTTAGCCCCTACCATAGGGCTTGTGCTCGTTATAAACAGCATATCCGCATTTAAAGTATTTACTGAGGTAACCGTGCTTTTTAACGGCAGCCCCGGACCCGCTTACAACATGTACACCGTTGTGTACTACATATACGAGATGATGCACCAGCGCCTTGAGCTCGGCCGCGCCGCAGCCGCCGCGATAGTGCTGTTCTTTTTCATACTGTTGTTCACCATGGTTCAGCGCTATATACAGCGCCGCTGGAACTACATATGAGGAGGGCAATATGACAAAGCAAGCTAAAAATCGTTTGGGTTCCGCTCTTTACATTTTAGGTTTAGCAGCGCTTTTCGTGGGCATTGTATTCCTTATTTTAAAAGACAGCGGCCTTTACCCTGTATTAATTATTTCAGCCGCCCTGCTTATAGCTTTCGGTCTTTACTTAAACCATTCTTACCAGACAAAGCTTGGAACGTTTAAGCTTTTGCAGCATATTCTGCTTATAATAGGCGCTGTTATAATGGTGTTCCCGTTCTACTGGATGATATCTTCAGCGTTTAAGACGAGCGCGGAAATGAACCTGTTTCCCCCCACGATGACGCCTAAAAACTGGCTTAACTTTGATAATTTTGTAATATCCTTCAACACGGCGCCCTTTGCAAAGTATTTCATAAACTCCGTTGTAACGTGCCTAAGCAGCGTTGCATTGACTACCCTTACCACCATACTTGCGGCGTTCGCCTTTTCAAGGCTGAATTTTCCTGGAAAAGAAATAATATTTTCAATTCTTCTTTCCATGATGATGGTTCCCTTTGAAATACTCGTAATAACAAACTACACCACCATAGTTAAACTCGGCATAAACGATACGCTTTGGGCGCTTGTTCTTCCATTTACAAGCAGCATATTCTACACTTACATACTGCGCAATTTCTTTCAGTCTATACCAGACGGCCTGTATTGGTCCGCAAGAGTGGACGGATGCAGCAACTGGCGCTATCTGTGGAAAGTAATGGTGCCTATCGCCAGGCCTTCGCTTTCAACCATTATTTTATTAAACGCCATGGCGTCGTGGAACAGCTTTATGTGGCCCCTGCTTGTAATAAAGCAGGACACAAACCGCACGCTTCCATTCGGTCTTTATACGTTTACAACGGAGGTAGGAGCAAACAACGAGCTGCTTATGGCGGCGTCTTCCGTTGTGGTGCTGCCTATGATTCTGGTATTCATATTCGCAAGAAAGCAGATAGTCGGAGGCGTGGCAAGAGGCGGCATAAAGGGCTGAAATTTATATAAAATATTTACTTTTTTGTGGTTTTGAATTTTCGAGCGTGCATGATATAATATAAATATATTTTTTACGGAGGAAGGCGTGGAAAAAAAGTTTTTGCGGCAGATAGACGATCTGCTCGCTTCGCTCGATGTTCCTTTGCTCGCATTTGACGAGTTCGGCAAGCTGTTAAGCGGCAGCGTGAGAGACGTAATGTCCACTCCTCTTAACATAAGCCCCGGGGAAATACGGCAGACGCGCGCGCACGTGTTTTATAAAAGCAAGTTAAGCCATGTGATAATAGCCGCGGGTACAGGCACGCCTTCAGACATATTAAAGCTTTGCGCCGGCCTTATAGATTCTTTCTATATGGAAAGCAGCGAAAACGCAGAGCACCTGCCTTTCATACGCCTGCTTAAAGGCGAGCTTCCGCTTAACGAAATACAGTCGCTGAGCTTTAAGTATCATATTGCGCAAAAGCAGTTAAGGCTGTGCATCATATTGTCCGCAAGGCAAAGCCCTTACGGGGACGCCTTAAAGGCGCTTAAAAACCTCCTTCCGCTTGAAGAAGGAGATATGTTCGTGCCTTTGTCGGGCTTTACCGTTGCTGTTGTTAAGGCATTTGAAGATGAATCCTCGTCTGACGATATATATGAATTTGTCGAAGCTTTATCTGAAACGGCGCTTACCGAGGAAGGCATAGAGTTTACAATAGCCCTTGGGGAACCCGTAAGCCGCATTGAAAATATAAGCAGAAGCTATGAGCAGGCCATGCGCGCTCTTAAAATAGGGCTCGCTTTTTACCCCAAGGAACATATATACAAGTATTCCAGCATGATTTTTGCGCGCCTTATGGCAGAAATTCCAAAGGATAAAGCGTTAAAGTACCACGCTCTTCTTTTCAGCAATGAAAACGAAAAGCTGTTCAACCGCGAAATGCTGGAAACAATAACAACTTTTTTGGATAATAACCTCAATATCGCGGATACTGCGAGGCATTTGTACATACACCGCAACACGCTTATATACAGGCTTGAAAAAGTGCAGGCCCAAACCGGGCTTGATTTAAGGCGCTTTAACGACGCGCTTATATTTAAACTGTTATACGAGCTTAAAAATACGTCTAGGCTGTCCGATTTTGAAGAAAGGGAACTATTGTGAATAAAAAAACAGTTAAGCTTTTATGCCTTATTTTCGCATGCTTCATGCTTGTGATCCATGTGTTTGGAGAAAGCCCGCGCGTAGTGTACGGTACAGGCAACACCGTTACTATTTCAAAAGACGAGTATGAATATCTTAAAAGAAAAGTAGAAGCGTTAAGCAAGTACGAGCTTGTGGAAGAAGCCCGTCAATACGTAGAAAAGTTTTACTATAAAGATCCTGACGAGCAGGCCATGCTTGACGGAACCGTGCAGGGGCTTTTAAGCGGAACAGACGACGCGTACACCTTCTACTACCCTGAAGAAGCGTGGAAAACTATGTGGGAAGAAGACAAAGGCAGATACGCCGGCATAGGCGTGCAGATGCTTGGCAGCTGGCGAGACTCCTCCGTTACGATAGTGCGGGTGTTCAAGAATACCCCTGCGGAAAAAGCGGGGCTTCGCAAGGGCGACGTTTTTTACAGGGTCGAAGACATAGAAGTTACTACGTACACCATGCAGGACGCCGTTAACACCATGCGCGGCAAGGCGGGAGAAAAAGTAAACATAGAAATACTCAGAAACGGGGACATTATACCGTTTGAACTTACCAAGGCTGTAATAAACGTTAACAACGTAGAATTTTCCATGATAGACGACAGGGTGGGACTTATTTCCATTTACGATTTTGCAGGCGACGCAGACAAGGAATTTAAAAAGGCACTTGACGCCCTCATACAGAAAGGCGCAAAATCCCTTATATTAGACATAAGGGATAACCCCGGCGGATGGGTGGAGCTTGGCATAAACATAGCTGACGTTTTCCTTGACAGAGAGCTTCTTTTTTACACCGAAGACAGACAGGGCCGTCAGGAAAAGACATACACAAACGACGGCAAGACTGATATACCTCTTGTGCTTCTGGTAAATGAAAACAGTGCGTCAACGTCCGAAATATTAGCAGGAGCGCTTAAAGACTATGACAGAGCCAAAATAGTAGGCACAAACACATTTGGCAAAGGCATAATACAAAACGTTGTGCAGATGAGCGACGGCAAAAGCGGCATGCAGTTTACCGTGGCGCAATATTTTACTCCAAAAGGCCATAAGGTTCATGAGCTCGGCATAGCTCCGCACATAGAAATAGAGATTCCAGAGGAAGACAAAAACGCCTACTTTGATTTTGGCAGTCTTGACGACAAACAGCTTAAGCGCGCGTACGATGAAGCGCTTAAGATGATAAATTAAAGGCTTTATACTTATTCCGATTTATAGAAGCTTAAAGATGAAAAAAGTTCGGTTTAGAAAAGCTTATCTTACTTGAATTAAGTATTAACAAGCAGCACTTGCAAAGCGCAGCATTTTACTGTATTATAGCTATGCCGTAAAGGTGTTGGGTTCCGTGCGATTTCATGGCGTGAACCCTGTCAGGTCCGGAAGGAAGCAGCAGTAAGCGTATGTTGGGATGTGCTGCGGAGCAGCCTGATGCCTTGCGGCATTTTTGTTTACGAAATAATTTTTAAGAAGAGGAGATAGATATGTGGAAAGCACCGGATGCATTACAATACGATGAAGAGCTTTTGCACTTTATTGAGCAGGAAGCGCAGCGTCAGCAGGATCATATAGAGCTTATCGCTTCTGAAAACTTTGTAAGCCCTGCGGTTATGACAGCAATGGGTACACCTTTAACGAACAAATATGCTGAAGGCTATCCAGGCAGGCGCTATTACGGCGGCTGCGAATATGTAGACGAAGTAGAAACGCTCGCCATAAACCGCGCTAAAAAGCTATTTGGCGCAGAGCACGCAAACGTGCAGCCCCATTCAGGCAGCCAGGCAAATATGGCCGTGTACTTTGCGCTGCTTAATCCCGGAGACACAGTGCTCGGCATGAAATTAAACCACGGCGGACACTTAACCCATGGAAGCCCGGTAAACATTTCCGGCAAATACTTTCATTTTGAATCCTATGGAGTAAACCCTGAAACGGAGCGCATAGACTATGAAATGCTCTCTCAAAAAGCGCATGAAGTTAAGCCTAAGCTTATAGTAGCGGGCGCTTCCGCATATTCAAGGATAATAGACTTCCAGAAGTTCCGTCAGATAGCCGATGAAGTAGGCGCTTATTTAATGGTCGACATGGCGCATATAGCGGGGCTTGTAGCGGCGGGACTTCACCCGTCCCCCGTTCCCTACGCGGATGTTGTAACTTCAACAACGCACAAAACGCTCAGAGGTCCAAGGGCGGGGCTTATACTCTGCAAAGAAGAGCTCGCTAAAAAAATAGACAAGGCCATATTCCCGGGCACCCAGGGCGGGCCTTTGATGCACATAATAGCCGCCAAGGCCGTATGCTTTAAAGAAGCCATGGAACCTTCATTTAAAGCCTACCAGCAGCAGGTGCTTAGAAACGCCAAGGCTATGGAAGAGCGCTTTAAGCAGGAAGGCGTGCGCATAGTTTCAGGAGGTACGGATAATCACCTCCTTATGCTCGACTTTGCAGACTTGGAAGACACCACGGGCAAGGAAATGGAAAACCTTCTTGAGCAGGCCAATATTACTACCAACAAGAACATGGTTCCGCGCGACAAGCGCAAGCCAAACGTAACGAGCGGTCTTCGCCTGGGCAGCCCCGCGGTAACGACGAGAAATATGAAGGAAGAGCAGCTTAGCGAAATAGCGGACCTTATAGTTAAAGTACTGAATGAAAAGGAAGCCGCCATACCGGCAGTAAAAGCAAAAGTAAAAGAGCTTACAGAAGCTTTCCCTCTGTATTAACTTTAAACAGCTGTTGTTTTAAAGCGGGTAAAAAATGGTTCCAGCGCTAAACAGCTGGAGCCGTTTTATTTTGTCTGTTAAAATTTTATCTGCGATAAACAATCAAAACGCCTTGATAGTATGGGTTTCATTTCGTTCTCGCACAGACGTTTTCATTTAACTTTTTCTATAAATATTTTGAATATATTATTATTCATCTTTTGGTTCACAATATGGTTTTTAGGCGCCTTACAGGCTTTTTCTTGTTGAACTTATTTAGTGCTATTATGCACTGTTATAGCAAAGGAGAACGGGGGTGAAAATAGTTTTAGTACTCTTCGCCATATGGTAGATAGAAAATGCGGCGTAGTAAGAAATTATAAATGGAAATTTATCCTGCGACGAATAGCTTCCGTCTATAAGGAAGCTGCCGCGGGAGCTTAATAAAAGAAGCATTATTACCGTAAAAAAAGCCTGCTATGAGCTTAAAAAGGAAGAGCTCATAACTATATAGCAGGACTTTGGCACCTCTATTACGCCAATTAACAAATCCTTCTTCT
The DNA here is from genome assembly GCA_964518875.1 of uncultured Oscillospiraceae bacterium. Classification (GTDB taxonomy): domain Bacteria; phylum Bacillota; class Clostridia; order Christensenellales; family Aristaeellaceae; genus DTU024. Next base: position 59,419 of record CAZFHI010000007.1, on the reverse strand, counting down.
GCGAAGAAACGCAAAAGAAACTTGAACGCCACATTGAAGAGGCGCGCGGCATTGCCAAACTGCTTTATATAAGCAAAGAAGAATTCCTGAATCTAGCGTAATATATTTATTGTAGCGATGAAAATAAATAAAATTAAAGTTGTGGGTTTAAGCAAAGTTTAGTCTGAGTTTCTTTTAAAAATGTTTCTTTTAACATCCCAAAAGGCTTTGTAACAGGGTTTAGCGGCAGAGTTGGCGTAGGAAAACAACTGTTTTATTAAATCCATATTTTTCAATGATAAGCTATAGCGGAATTATACTTATTGACGGAAAAGCTCCAGTGAAAAAAGTTACAATCAAAAAACAGGCTTCATCGCAGACGATTCTTTCTAGCCGGGGGCTAAAAATTGCTTAATGCAAACAAAGCCATGCATGCTATAATGCGTAGCATGAAGAAAAGTTCAGGCAGTTTTTGCATAACTTCAGCATAAATAAAAATTGAAATCGAAAAAACTTTCAAGTGGCATAAAAATAAAGCTAATGCTTTCCATAGCACTTTCCAAAGAAAAATACAAATTTAAAAATTCTTTTATGATACTTAGGTGCGGCACGGACATCGTCAAAAAAATAGACTTTGATATTATACTTACAGCTGCAAGCTGCCCGTTAAAAGGTATAAGCTGTTAAGAACGACCGATAACTTTGCAGAAGACATATTTACATTTGACAGGATAATGGTTCTGTATGAGTAAAAACTAAAATGAATATTAAAAAATTATTAAACTTGATATCTTATCTATAAAGCCGTATTTAACTATAAAAAATATGCTTATACCCGTTATTTTAAACGTTTTTTACTTAAAAATAGCAAAAAGCCTTATTTAAATCATCGGTTTGTTGCAGTTTTTTCTCTACTCTTCACATCATACCCATTCATAGTAGGATAAAAATCCTGCATAGACCCGATTTATAAAATTTTGATATTAAAAGCTCTGAAGTAGCAAAAGCAGGTACCTTACAAACTATATGTTTACCATTGTTATGCTTGTAGCAGGCATGTTTTTAAGCGGCTTAATAGCAATCTTTTCTCCTATTGAAGATTTGGCTGCATTTTATGCCATAAATGTTCCCACGGTATTTCTGTTTACAAGTTTGGTGGTGTTTATCCAGCTTCCGCTTACTTTAAATTCATATACAAGAAAGCGAAAACCATAACAAGCCTTCCTGTTATGATTATTATATTGGCAAGCCTTGCTGGCAATGGATTAAAAGCCATATTAAAACAGGCTTTCAATTTGCCGCTGACTATAAATAGCTTATACTTATGGTTTTTATCGTCCTATACGCTTGCCTTATATGCATACTTCATGCTTCCTAAAAAATGCTACTCTAAGAAAAAATTTTAAATATATTTATTAAACAAGCAGACGCTGGCAATGTTTTAATCTTTATATACCGTTTAATAAGTAAAGTTAATCAAATTTAAAAATTTGTATTGGTTTTATTTCATGATACATATTTAACAGTTGTTTTTTTGTTGGTAATGAGTCCATTACATTAGCATGACTTACACAAAATGAAGATGCATTTGTCGCATAAATTGCAGATTCAAATAATGAATGACCTTCCGCAATAAATACCGCTAAAGCTGCATTAAAAGTATCTCCAGCGCCAGTTGTATCTACAGCCTTAGATGGCAACGCAGGAAAAAGCCAAGCATAGCTATCATCCAACACTAATGAACCATTTTCACCTAATGTTACCACTGCTTTTCTAAAACCATGCTGATTTAGGGATTTAGCTAATGTTTTAATATCTGTTTGATTTTGTAAGCGCAAAAGAGAAGTTGCCTCTTGTAAATTGGGAGTTATTAAATCAACAGAAAGTAAAAGCTCTAGTTCCAGAGGAATTGCAGGTGCCGGGTTCAATATGGTAAATACATCATATTTCTTGCATATATTAAGCGCTGTTCTTATGGTATCTATAGGAGCTTCAAGGCTTAACAACATACATGAACATCGTGAAATAAGTTCTTCATGTTTATATATAAAACCTTTTGATAGTTGCTCTGCAGCTCCTCCAAAAACCGAAACCCTGTTTTCTCCTTTACTATCAGTAAGCACGCAAGCAAAGGCAGTATTTTTATCTGCAATTATCTCAATAATTGGAAGAACATTTTCACTTTTTAAATTTTCGCAGCACAATTTTTGGGAATCATCATTTCCCATTGCGCCAATAAAAATCACATCAGCTCCTAAACGTGAAGCAGCCACAGCCTGATTATATGCTTTTCCTCCTGGCTCAACAAACATACTGTTTGCATGAACAGTTTCCCCCGGGTTGTGAAAATGATTAATATTTAAGAAAACAGATTTGCCTCCTAGGCCCATAGTTATAATATTAGGTTTCTTATGTTGCATATATATCCTCTTTATAATCTATAATCCTTTTATACGTGGTAAATAACGTTTCAATATTTTAGTGTTTTCTTCTGACCCCCCAGGAATATTGCCACTTAAATAGATAGGCACATCTATTTTGTCCGCTATAGCAAGTTCTATAGCTTCCGCTAAAATACTGTTTATAATAAAAGCGCCTGCAATAGTAGATAATGGTGTAGTATTAAAATTAGAGCCTTTGGGCTGTAAACAAGCATCACCATATGGAACCAAATTATCAATCCAAATATCTGCCAATTTGTATAAATGTCGTCCATTACAGAAAGAAGAAGAATTATCAAAATACGCACTTGAGCATATAGCGACTGTAAAAACACCTTGACTGCGCACTGTTTCAGTTACCTCTAAAGGAACCGCGTTAATACCGGATGTAGAAACACAAAAAAATAAATCGTGATTCGTAAACTTGTATTCATTAAGAATCTGCTGAGCTAAGCCTGATTGTTTTTCGAGCTTGCTGCTCTTTGAAGCGCTTACATTCAACATTAGCGGAGGGAAAAAAATTGGTGCCACACATCCCAATCCTCCTGCTCTGTAAAAAGTTTCTTCAGATAAAATCCCAGAATGCCCACAGCCAAAAACATATATTATCCCATCTTTTTTTATTACTTCTTTAGCTTTCCTGGCAGCTTGCATTATTTTTTCTGATTGTGTATAACATATTTTATTAAGTGTATTAAAAATTTGCGTTTTGTATTCATGCATCAACATATATTTCTCTTTTCTTTTATATCCATACTTTCTGAAAGCTTGGAACTTTCACGAACAATAAGACTAGGTTCAACGTAATAATTATCATAAGACGTTTTAGGGTTTTTAATTTTTTCAATTAAAAGGTTTGACGCCATTTCTGTCATACTTGCAATGCGATATTGTACAGTGGTTAAGGGAGGTGACAAAGTCCGAGAAAAAGACAGGTCATCAAAACCCACTATACCTACATCATCTGGAATATGTCTATCAATTGCTGAACATATTTGATATAATTTTGATGCAATAAGATCATGAAAACAAAAAATTCCAGTAGGTTCTTTCTGCTGATGTATAAGCTTTAAAATAAATTTTTCATCATTCCTTGAAGTTACTGATAATCTTAGTACATGTTTTGCATCAAGCTGGTATCTTTTATGTTTTAGTTCTGTGCTGTAACCTATAAAACGTGCATCACGATTCAATGATAAATTTTTACTTCCTATATATAAAAAGTTTCTATAGCCTTCTTGAATTAAATGACGAGCTACTTTTTGAGAAACAGCAAAACTGTTCACTTGTACGGAGGATAATTTACAATTATCCATTGATTGTGCCAACAATACACAAGGAATATTACATTCTCTATAAAGAGAGAAATTTTCTGGAGATGTTGGCACTGAGCTAATTATTCCTGCTACTGACAGATGAGCAAAAAGTGAAAAGATTTTTCGTTCTTCTTCAGAAGAGAAGTTATTACTTAACACGAGAACTCTATATCCCTTTGCGTAAAAAGCTCTTATTACAGCATCTGACAAAGATGCATAAAATTCGTTGCTCAAGCTAGGAACAATAAAACCAATAATTTTTTTTTGGATAAAATGAGCTTCTATTAAATTTTTATATGATAAAAAATATTTTTTACCACGTAACTCTAAGAAACCCGCTGCACATAATTGTTTTAAAACATTATGAGCAGTCATTATAGAAATCTGCTGTCTATCTGCTAATTCTCGTGTCGTTATAAAAGGATCACCAGGAGAACCAAACTCGCCTTGCAAAATTTCGTCTTGAAGCAGGCAAAATTCCTGTGCACTACGAGAAAGATTAGAAAATATATAGTCGCTTACCATATTTGCCTCATTAGAACAATAATAATTATACCCAAGCATTATAAAAACGGTATCATATTGGAAAAGTAAAATCAAGCATTCATCTTATCGCAGGAATTCAAATTTCATTATTGTAGTATCGTTTCAGAATATATATCTATGTATTCTTTCATAAGATAAAGCAACAAAATTTAGATAGTAGATTACGAGATAAGTTAAAATCAAATAATATAGTTTTAATTATATAATTCATTCTTATTATTCCTAACTTAATGCTATTACTATAAATCCAATGATACCTAAATCGTATATTTTGTATAATTTTACGCAATTATATTTTAATGAAAATAATAAGCAATCTATTTTTTTAAAATACGTTTATAATTTCGTCCAATATGATTCCATAACTCCAAAGCATCCTCCGCAGCAACAGATGTGCCATAACCTCCACGATATGTCCACGTAGCAAGTCGGTCAACACCGGCCTCTTCGTACATGTCCACTACTTTATCTATCTGTTTAAAGTCATCTGGGCGCTTAAAATAGCCCATAATCCATCTTTCTGATTCTTTTCCATATTTCTTTGCTGTGCTGACAGTTCGTTCTGTAACGTCTCTAAAAAAGCTTTCCGGAAGATCCCATTTTATAATTGTAGTAGAGAAAACATCAAAGTATGGACATGATGCTACCATATCCCAATTGTCAAAGCCTCTTAATTCAGTTACATAGTAATTATTTATCGTAGCGTGAACGCAGCAAGTAATCTCTAATTTAGAATTATATTGCTTAAGTGCTTTTGAGCATTCGGATAAAGTTTTTATAGCTTCTTTCCATCGAAAATGTTTAACATCGTCATTCATAAATTTAGGCATTTCATACCCATAGTATTCATAAAATTTTTTCATACATTCAGGACAGCGACATGACCAATCATCTCCAGCGCCACCAGTTATAGAAGCGTATGACTTAGGATAAGCATAATGAGGCTCATCCCAGAAAAAACCATCCACCTCAGTTTCACTTGCAAGTTTCATGCATAGTCCGTTAAAATAATCGCGAAAAGAATTTGTATTAAAGCATGCAGCATTAAGCACTTCACCAGTATATGCACTTACTTGTCGATGATGAACATTGTTTTGTAAGAAAAGCGATATTTGTTCGCCACCAAAAAACTTTCCCACGCCCCAAATATCCGCAATTACACGTAAACCCATTTCATGAGCTTTTTTCACAATATTATTTATGTTAGGGAACCAGAAATCCATATCAAATTCCGTAATTGCTAATATTACTGTATCAACTCCATGTTCCAACATCTCTTGAAAATCTTTTTCTGCATGTTCAATATAGTTAAATCCGTAGTAACTGACTGCTGTATGTTTTATTGCCATTTTTATTTCTCCTACTATTCATTAAATATAAACCGGTTTCCCACAGGCAATGGAATCATAGCAACGAACCATTGCTTCAATTGTTTTGCGGTGCCACTTTAAATTTATTTTTGGTTGCTGACGATATAATATGCAATTACAAAACTCGTCCATTAAGCCAATCCATTCATCAAAATATGTATATTGAATTGTATAGCGGTTATTAGGACCACCATTGTAGTATACATTAGGGCCAAAGCAATCGGCCTGAATGACACCTTCAGTACCTACTATTGAAAAATTAACTTCCATTCGTTTTGGAAAGACTTCCCATCCTAGGCCCGGACGTTTAATTTTTTCTTCATGCCGCGACCAAGAAGGATCCAGAAGGAATTTACATCCGTTTTTCATTTGACCGGTAACAAAAAGCACATCCTCAACTTCAATATCTCGTATATTATCAGCTACATCCGCAAAAACATAGTCAAATTCTGAACCGGTACACCATCTTATCATATCAAAAATATGCGGGTGATCACATAATGCTCCTCCGCGAAAGCGTTTATCATTATCTTTAATGGAAACTCTTTTACCATAAGATTTCTCTGGAATTCCCTGCCAAGGAAATGCCCAAACAGGTGATAAAGTTATATTCGTTGCATTAAAGGAAATAATGTCGCCTATTTTACCGCTTTGAGCTAGCTCAATTGCTTTACGGCAATTTGCATTATAATGCATTTCAAGCTCAACTTGGCAAATAATATTATTATCTTCAGTCATTTTAATCATTCTATCATATTCTTCTAAGTCAAATGTGGGGATTTTCATAGATAGAATATCTTTACCATATTTGCAACACATTTCCATTTCTGCATAATGGCTGCTGTTTTCGCTCGCTATGACAACTCCTTCAATTTCCGGATGCTCTTTAAGCATTTTCTCAGTCGACATGTAAATTGGGATATCGTAGCCATACTTTTTAAAATCATTAGCAACATATTCATTTGCACAAGAAACTGCTACCCAATTAATTTTTGGATTTTCATAAAGTGTTGCGTAATACTTGCGAACATGAGCATGAGTCAATGAAGAAATCGCCATTTTTACCTGTCTCATAATTAGTCCTCCACATATACATAGTTTGATAAATTGTTTGCTTTAAGTACTGCATTATATACTCTTTCCATATGCATAAAATCTGCAATCAAAGCGTCTTTGTGATTAGTATTTTTCAAAAATTTCAGAATAAACCTTATGCAATCGATTTGACTATTGTTTAAACCAAATAATTCGTTGTCTATATCTGAATAAGTTTGTGTTTCATTACTTTTAAAAACATATATGGGATATTGCTGTGTTTGTGTATCAACAGTAACATCAGAAGCTATTCCCTTTTTACCGATAATTTCATGAAGCAATACAGGTTCAGATTCCTTTGGTAATAATCCTAGTTCCAAACTAATTTTAATTCCATTATCTGTAGACATAATACAGTTAAGATAAGTATTTTCATGAAAATCAGAAAAAACTCGCTTTATTTTCTGTTGTGTAATAAATTCAACTAAATTACTTTCAAAAATTATAATGTCCTTAATACTATTCACATACTCATTCGGTGATACCATATGTTGAATCCTCATTGCAATAGGCTGACCTATAAAATCATTGTGAACAATATTGCAGAGTTCAATATATCTACGCTTGCTTTGCCAGTGATATAATGGTAAATTGATAAATTGATCTTCTGATATTGTAGAATTAAAGTCATAAAAGAATCTATAATTTCCTTTATTACAAGAAATTTTAAATGCGCCATTGTCTAACTCAGCATAAAGTTTATCAGCCAATGAATACTTTTCTGCCATCATAGAAAGTTTAGAGATAAATTGATCCTCCATTAAGCTGGTCCTCCATTTTTAAAGCATTTTAATTCGTGGGGAATATTTTTTAAGTATTTTTTGATTAAATTCATCTCCACCAGGTACATTAGCACTACGCCAGAAAGGCGGCTTTATTCCTCTTGCCAAGCATAGCTTAGCGCACTCTATTTCCAAACGATGGGCTATATAAAAATCTGTTATATTGGATATTGGACCTATAGTGGTATCAAACCCATCTAATTTAACAACAGTATCACCTAATGGATTATAATCATCAATACAAATATCGGCTAATTCAAATAAGTTTTTCTTTGATGGATGCCGTAGATAATAGTCTTTAGGAAGCTTATTTTGCCATTCTGAAGATGAAATCGCAATTATTTTCACGTTTCTTTCTTTAGCTTGTAGTGCAGCGTCTATCGTAGCAGCGTTTGTTCCTATATTGTGAAACACAATCAAAACATCATCTTTTTTTAGGTCATAATATTCCATGATAGCACGCCCATAATACAGACAACGTTCTAAAGCTAAATATTTACGTGCCTGGTTAAAAACAGAAAGACCTGTTTCCATACAAGGGTTTATATTACATAATCCTCCTGCGCGAAAAAACATTTCTCCTACAGGGAGAGTTGTATGACCTCCTCCACCAAAAACATTAATCAAGCGATCATTTTCAACTGCATCAGCCATGAGATTTGCTGCGGAGCGAATGTTTTCATATTGTTCTGTTTCTATTTTATTTAATAGTTTGACCACCTTTGGTAAATATCCGTTTGAATTATCCATAATGTTCTCCGATCCTTAAAAATAACAATTGTTCTGTTTTATAACTGCTTTTGCATGAGGAAAGTTTCCTTTCCCCATGCATATAAAAATTTACTTCAAGAAAGACATATACTCATCAGTCGCTTTTTCCCATGCAGAAATGGCTTCCTCAGGAGTTGTTGTACCATAAATCAAATCTTTCAATACAGTTACAAGTGAAGTTGAAAATGTTCCAAAATTTACGTTATCATAATTCTCATTTGTAGTGTTGCAAAAGTTCTTAGGTAAAGTTTTAAGCACCTGTATAGGAGCATTTGCCTTATCACCCATCGTATCCTTTAGCAATTCCATTCCGTATTCACAATTTGGAATACCCCCAGTTGCAATTGTCCATTTAACTGCTGCGGGGTCTGTAGTTACAAATTTAATAAACTCCCATGCCCAATCTTTATTCTTAGAGTTTTTGCTTATAGCCATGTTATAACTACCAAAATAAGTAGATTGAGCACCCTTAGCAGGTCCTTCTTCAATTACTGGAAGTGGAATAAATGTAAAACGATCTTCAATTCCTGCAGCTTTTATTTTTCTATACTGATCATATGCAAGTGTTCTCCAACGAATCGCCGTATCATTTTCAGGTGTAAGATCATGTATAACGTACGCTCCTTCACGTACATTTGGGGAGCAGCATTCAGATAACAATTTAATCTTATCGAAAACATTAAGCATCTTTGGGCTTGAAAAATCTATATTTGATTCTGCAGGTGTTTTACCATAAGTAATTGGCGCAACATTATATGCCATTGCCAATTGGTAATAGTTTTGGAAAACATTCTGCGTATCAGTATAGCAAAGCTGCACCCCATATGTCTGTTTTCCAGTTACAGGATCAATTCCTGTGCATTTGCGAGCAATTTCAAGCAGGTCATCCCATGTCCAAGATGCATCAGGAATTTCAATACCGTAATGCTCTAATATTTCGTTATCTAAATATGCTATTGATGGTTCAATAACATATTGAATGCCTGCAACCATAGTCTGTGTTAAGTCTCCAAATCTTTTGTTTTCAGTTGTAAAAAGCTTTGAGGCATATTCTTGATCCTTTTCTAAATAAGAATCCAATGGCTCGCATAGCTCAGTTAATGATGCACCATGGAGTATGATATCAACACCTCCACCAAGTACGGCTGTTTGAATAGAGGTTATCCAACTATCCCATGGACAAGTTTTTACCACTATTTCCACATTTGGATGAATTTTATTCCATTCTGAAATCAATTCATTGTATCCTGGCATTTCTACGCCGGATACCAAGTCCATCATACCATCAGGGCCAACGTCTACAAAGTTTGCTGTACCAAACAAGTTTAGTGTTACTTTTTCATTTGGATCTAAAGATTCTGCAATTGTAAATGTAGGCAAAATCATACAGAGAGCCAAAATTACTACAAGCATTTTCTTCATTATAAAATACCTCCATTTTGTTTTATGATTTTCTATTTTGTAGCGTCAAGATATATACCGACAGGATAAAAATGAAAATTAGCCTCCTTTCTTTTTATTTATACTTATTTTTATGAAGTATATCATTCTTTTATTCCTGAAACGGCAATACTTGCAACAATATGCTTTTGTAAGACTAGATACATAGCAATAAGCGGTATAGCGCTTAATACTGCCACTGCTAAACGTGGGCCATAATATGTTGCATATTCATTTGAATTAAATAAGGCAACACCAACAGAAATCATTTGTCTGTCATAATCGCTTATTACAACTAATGGCCATAGATATGCATTCCAATTAGAAATTATTTGTAAAATAGCAAGTGTGGACATAACTGGCAATGAAAGAGGTATAATGACACTAAAAAATACACGCCACTCACTCCCTCCATCGATATATACTGATTCTGCTAAAGAGTCAGGAATTGAATTTATATATGAGCGTGCAAAGAAAGCACCATAAACATATGCAAATTGTCCTAATATAAGTGGAATCCAACTATTTAGCAATCCCCAATTACGATATTGTAAAAAAAGTGGAACAAGTCGGGATTCAAAGGGAACCATCATTACAGCCAGCATGAAAACATACCAAAACCGCTTCCCGATAAATTGTAATTTAGCAAAGGCAAACCCACACATAAGCGCAAAAAATACTGCAATGCAAGTGTTAATAGTGGTAATAATAGCTGTATTCATAAAATACCTTGGCAAATTTATCATTTTAGCCGCAGCTTGATAATTAAAAAGTGAAGGCTTATGAGGTATTAATGAAAAGCTTGGTAAAGAAGATATAGCACTGCGGTCAAATGATAATGATATGGCCCAAAGTAATGGTAATATTATGAATACAAGTATAATAAACAATACTGTTGTTTTTATATAAAGCGAATATTTTTTCTTTTTCATTTCTTACACCTAATCTTTCAAAAAGCCAGTCAATCTGACATTTATGATTGTTAACAATAATACAAAGCAAAACAGTATCATCGAACCAGCTGATGACACGCCATAGTTTGGAGTTTCAAAGCTAAACTGGTAAATATACATAAGTATTGTTTGTAGATTTCCTCCAGCACCCCCATAAGCATCATTTCCAGTTATAATAAATATATCTGTAAATCTAGCTAACCCATTAATCATGCCGGTAATAAATAGAAACGAAAAACAGGATTTCATATTAGGAATTGTAATTCTTATAAGTTTATCCATTGCATTTGCACCATCGATTGATGCTGCATCATACATATCTAGCGGTATTGATTGCAAGCTTGATAAATTAATCAACATAGAGTACCCTGCGTTCATCCATACCCAAACGATAGTTACTCCCCAACGACCAAATTTAGGATCTGCCAACCACCCTATAACAACATTTTTCCCTGACAATAAGCTTAAAAAATTATTTAACAGTCCCCCATTGCTCATTAAAACTACACGAAATATTAAGTATACGCTAACACCGGTTATAATATTTGGAAGATAATATCCAACCCGAAAAAACCCCTGTATCTTTGAATTTTTCAGACTATTAATAAGTACTGCAAATAAAAAACCAACAGGAATAGTTAGTAATCCCATAATAGACAAAATAAAAGTGTTAAAAATAGCTCTTATAAAACTACTTTGAGAAAAAAGCATTCTATAATTTTCCAAACCAATATAGTCTTCCCCATAACCAACGATACCTACTCTGTGTAAGCTGTAATGTATAGTAGATATCATAGGATAATAAGCAAGTACCAATAAAGTGACAATGCTAACAGCGATGAACGAATAAGCAGTTACGTTACGTTTAATTTTTCTTTTTAACTTTAAGTTTTTCATAATTATGCATTCCTTTGTTGTTAATTAGTTTATTGATGACAAGTATTTTTTGATACAGCCATACATAATAGTTCGATTATATTAATACAAAGTACCCTCCTTTTTTGATATAAACCGTCTTATCTTGTTAAAATTATAATAATTATTTAAGACAAAAATGTCAATAATATTCTATTATATTAGAACAGATTATGTGGTTGCGTTAGATATTTTTGACACAAGATTAAATATCAATAAAAAGTCTTTTCGTTCTATAGGCTGTAATACGCTTAAACTTGTCAGTATATTTATTAAAAAACTATATAAAACTTAGGTATGCTTCTACTCATATTATATCAACATTTTTAATTCACATAATGTCATTATTATTCGGCCTATATCTTGCTTGATATTTTCTTACCTTTCTTGTTTACTATGCTTTGGTCAAATACTTTATTACCAATCCCATATTGTATGTAATAAGCTTTTCATATCATTTATCAAAGGCATAAGTCCTTTTAGTCACCTAAATGAGCACAGAAGAAGAACTAAAAATTACTGCTATCACATGGACATCATGCTTAAAATATACATAGTGTATACCGTATCGTAAATTTATGAACGCAACCATGGGTCAGCAAATAATACGGTGGAACTTAAATTAATCTAAGCATAAAAAATTATATTAAAAAAGGAATTTATTATTTTCCAGTTATCCTTAGCAAAGTATACATGTTTATAAAAAATATTTATCATCATATCGCAAAGTGAGGCTTCATTTTTTCACGGCTGTTTTTATTATCAGGCTATTGTGTTATAATGGTTCTGGAGGTAGATATGAGCAAAACTTGTTTACTCGTGGATGGAAGCAGCCTGTTGTACAGGGCTTACTTCGCCCTGCCGCCTATGGACGCCGACGGCGTGCCGACGCAGGCGGTGCACGGCTTTTTGATGATGCTTTTTAAGGCTTTTGAATTGTCCCGTGCCGATTACTGCTGCGCCGCCTTTGATGAAAAAACGCCCACATTCCGCCACACCATGTATGAAAACTACAAGGCGAACAGACCTCCCGCCCCGGAGGATTTGCTGCCCCAGTTTGACATAATAAAAGAAGTGCTTATTTCCATGAATTTAGGCGCAATAAGCTTAGCAGGCTACGAAGCGGACGATTTGTTAGGCACAATAAGCAGGCAGCTGAGTGAAAAAGGCTACACTGTGGACCTTTTAACCGGCGACCGCGACGCGCTTCAGCTTGTAAATGAAAATGTGCATCTTCTGTTTACAAAAAAAGGCATAAGCGAAATAATACATTTCACGCCGGAAGAAGTTAAAAAAGTTTACAGCGTAACGCCAGAGCAGGTAACAGACTGGAAAGGCCTAATGGGCGACGCGAGCGACAATATACCGGGAATCCCTGGCGTCGGAGAAAAAACCGCCGTTAAGCTGCTTGATAAGTATGGTACGCTTGAAAACGTGCTTGAAAATGCAGACGACATAAAGGGCAAGCTCGGTGAAAAAGTACGCGCTAATAAGGATATGGCAAAGCTTTCTAAAACGCTTGCCACAATAAATAAAAACGCTCCTGTAAATTACAACATAGAAAACTGGGAAATTAAAAACCTTTCAGGCGGCGCTGAAACGCTTAAGCGCTACCAGCTGAATACGGCGCTTGAAAAAATAAAGCGTTTGGAAAACAAAGATGCAGAGCCTTCAAACTATGAGCAGGCCGAAGTTTCTTTTACTGTAATAGATAAAAATATAAACAACAGCGTCAGCCTTAATACGTATGAGCCTTGCGCTGTTGTAGTAACAAACAGCGCCATAACGCTCAGCCAAAATGACAAGAATTATAAAATACCGCTTCATTTAGGTCAGACGTCTTTACTTAATACATCAGACGCGCAGCCCGCGGATAAGGCTTTAAAAGACGTTTTTTCCATGCTTACAATGCCGCTTATAGCGCATGACTCAAAGAGCCTTCTGCATTTGTTAGACAGCTTTTCAATATCCCACCCCAAAATACACTGGGACAGCATGCTCGCTGCCTATCTTTTAAACCCGCTTGAAAAAAGCTACGCTTTGAACGCATTTGCAAAGGATGACAGCGCTGGGCTTTATGCGCTTTATCTAAAGCAAAAGCAAAGTATTGCAAGGCTTGGCATGATGAGCCTTTACAAAGATATAGAGCTGCCGCTTTCATATGTGCTGTATAAAATGGAGCTTGCCGGCTTTAAGGTTGACATAGCCGCGCTTAATGCGCTCGGCAAAGAGTTTACAGAGCAGGCGGACGCCCTTCAAAAGAATATAATAGACTCTTTAGGGCAGGGAAGCTTTAATATAAACAGCACGCAGCAGCTCGGCGACGTGCTGTTTAACAAGCTTAACCTTCCTGCGCGCAAAAAAACAAGCAGCGGCAGGTACAGCACTGACGCGCATACGCTTGAATCCATAGCGGATTATCACCCCGCTATAAGCAAAATACTGGATTACCGCCAGGTATCCAAGCTAAACAGCACATATATAGACCCTCTTATAAAAAACGCAGACGACAACAGCCGCATACACACCACCTTTGACCAGACGGCAACGGCTACAGGCCGCATCTCTTCAAACGATCCTAATCTGCAGAACATACCTGTAAGGACGGCCATGGGACGGGAAATAAGAAAAGCCTTCGTAGCAAAGGAAGGCTGCGTGCTTATAGACGGCGACTATTCGCAGATAGAGCTTCGCATATTAGCGCATATGAGCGAGGATAAGGGAATGCGCGAGGCTTTTATAAACGGTACGGATATACACCGCCAGACGGCGTCAAAAGTGTACGGCGTGCCTGTTGAAAGCGTAACTTCAGACATGCGTTCAAAAAGCAAGGCCATTAACTTTGGCATAGTATATGGCATAAGCGATTTTGGCCTTGCAAGAAACATAGGCACCACGAGAAAGGAAGCCGCGGCGTTTATAGCAAGCTATTTTGAGCAGTTCCCGGGCGTAAAGCGCTTTATGGAAGACGCCAAGGCCTTCGGCTATAAAGAAGGGTACGCTAAAACGCTTTACGGCAGGCGCCGCCCGCTGCCTGAGCTTAAAAGCCGCAACTATCATACAAGAAGCTTTGGCGAGCGAGTCGCAATGAACGCGCCTATACAGGGCACCGCTGCGGACATTATAAAAAGCGCCATGGTAAAAGTAGCTAAAGAGCTTGAAAAAAACAATATGCGCTCGCGCTTGATACTTCAGGTTCACGATGAGCTTATAATAGAAGCGCCGCTTGAAGAGCAAACGAAAGCCGAAGAAATACTAAAGCGCTGCATGGAAGACGTTATGCCCTTATCCGTTCCCCTTGTGTGCGACATAAACACAGGCGTAAACTGGTATGAAAGCAAATAAGCGCCCTTACATTTTAGGGCTTACAGGCGGCATAGCGAGCGGGAAAAGCCACGCTGCAAAAATGCTTGCTTATCTTGGCTGTCCCGTTATAGATGCCGATAACCTTTCGCGCGGCATTACAGCTGAAAACGGCATTGCTTTGCCTTTAATAAGAAAAAATTTTGGGGACGGCGTTTTTAACGCTGACGGAACGCTTGACCGCAAGGCTCTTTCAGATATAGTTTTTTCTGACCAGGATAAGCTTAATCTTTTAAATTCCATAACCCATCCTTTAATTTATAAGCTTATCGCGCAGGAAGTAAAAAGCTTATCTGACGAGCGCATAGTATGCATTGAAGTGCCGCTGCTGTTTGAAACCGGCTGGGACAAATACTGCGATGAAACCTGGACGGTTTACACAAGCCGCGAGCATCAGATAGCAAGGCTTATAAAGCGTAACTGCCTGACCCCGCACGAAGCAAGGCTGCGCATAGACGCGCAGATGCCCACAGAAGAAAGGCTTTTAAGAAGCGACGAAGCCATAGACTCTTCTTTCAGCTATGAATACACATTCAGGCAGGTTAAAAAGCTATGGGACGATATTGTCAGGAGGATTAGTATTGACACAGTTTGACCCCTACTCACGCCCTGTCGCAAGGCGCAGACGCGCAAACAGGCGCAGGGAAAGGCAGCCTTCAGGACAAAATCAAAGCGAAAGACAGAACGATAACCGTAAAAAAAATTCATTTTTGCGCGGCATTCTTTATGTTTTCTTAGCCGCCGCGCTGTTGTTCTTTGGATTTGCTTATTTAAAAAATAAAAATGAGCAGACCAGACTTCAGGAATTTAAACTTGAGCAGGAGCGGGCCGAGCAAAAGCATGCCCAGGACTTAGCCTATTATTCCAACATGCGCTCGCGTTCCGGCATATACGACATACTGCAAAAATACGCGCAGGAATACCGCCTGCATCCAAGCTTCGTATCCGCGATAATAGCAAGGGAAAGCCATTACGACCAGTATGCTCAGAGCAGCGTAGGCGCGCGCGGACTTATGCAGATTATGGAAGATACTGGTTCCTGGATTGCAAAAAAACTAAACGTAGAAGAATACAGCTATGATCTGCTTTTTGACCCCGATATAAACATACGCTTTGGCTGCTGGTATCTGTCGTATTTAAGCAACCATTACGGAGGAAGCCCTGTAATGATAGCTTCCGCGTACCACGCCGGCATGAGCAATGTAAACCTATGGGCTCTCCGCAACGCTGACGACGGAAAAACGCTTTCGTTGGAGCAGATACCGAAGCAGGACACAAAGGACTATGTACAAAAGGTGATGAACGCATATGCACTGTATTACGAATGGGACTCAAGCCATAACGAATAAATTATTCGCTTTATTTCTTGCATTTATTATGCTAATGACGCCTGTGATTTCTTCAGCGCAGGAAGATGAGCTTGATTTAAGCATAGGCATAATATCCGTTGCAACGCAGTTTCTCAACCCTTTTATAGCTGTCGAACGCGAAATAATGTCCCTTACAAATCTAATATACGAAGGTCTCGTATCTCTTGACGACGACCTTATCCCCCAGCCTAACCTGTGCAGAAGCTGGGAGCATTCTTCAGACGGCGGCACCTGGTATTTTTATTTAAGAGACAATATTTTTTTCAGCGACGGCACCCCTCTTACCGCAAACGACGTCGTAGCCTCCGCAAACACAATCTTAGAGCTTGCGAAAAGCGATTCTGACAACAAGGGCGCTTACGCTTCCCTGCGCTATATCATAAACGATATAAAGGCGAACGATAATTTAACTGTGGTAGTTAAAACGGGCAGAAAAAGCTACAGCTTTTTATACGCCATGAATTTCCCAGTGGTAAAGGCTCCAGACGTGCATTCTGAATTTCCAACAGGCACAGGGCCTTATGTAATAAGCAGGTTTGAGCCTAAGGACTTTGTTATACTTTCCGCCAACAACAGCTGGTGGCGCGGCAAGCCCGCCGCGCGCTCCATAATGGCTATATTCCATGTAGCCAACAGAGAACTTGTTTCAAGCTTTGAGTACAACAGGGTAGACGCCGTAATAACGCGTTCGCTTACGGCAGCGCAGTACCGTTCTTCATCCCGAAGCCTTAACTTAAGCTACCGAACGCGGCAGCTTGAAACGCTTCTTATGAACAACAACGCAAGAGAGCTTAAAGATGTGCGAGTAAGAAAGGCGATACGCACCGCAATAAACATTCCGGATATATTGAGCACCGTTTATATGGATATGGCGCAAAGAGCGGATACGCCATTAATACCAGGCACGTGGGCCTATAACGACATGCCTGAAAAGTTCCAGTTCAACCCGTCGCTTTCCGAGCAGCTTTTAACTGAAGCGGGCTGGGAAGACAGCGACGGCGACGGCATACGCGATACCGTTATAGACGGCAAAAAGGCAAACCTCAGCCTGCGATTTATAGTTTACGAGGAACCTGATAATTCCGTGCGCATGATGGCCGCAAACTCCATAGCGTCCATGCTCTGGCAGGTCGGCATAGAAGCGAGAATAGATCTGTTAAGCTTTTCTGAAGCTTCAGCGCGCCTTCGCGCGAACAACTTTGATTTAGCGCTTGCAGCGTACAATATGGATACTATCCCTGACCCCGGCTTTCTTTTAATGGAGCGAAATACCGGCAACTATTCACGCTACGCTTCAAAAGAAATGGACGGCCTGTTTTCCAAACTGCGCTCCACGCTGGATAAGGACGAGTACCAGCGGACACTTTTTGACATACAGTCCCTTTTTGCAGACGACTGCCCCTTTATGTGCCTTTATTACAGAAAGGGCGCTGTGCTTACGAGATTAATGTTTACAGACGCAAGGGACATAAGGGAGCCTGAAGTGCTGCGCGGCATAGCTGAAGGCGTAAAAACAATACAATAATTTTATTAGCTTTAAGCAAGCCTTTATGTTTAAACATATTATTGATAAACAGCCTTACAAAGAAAGGAGCGGCTTATGCCTTTTGAAGATTTGAACCCGGGAGCTTTGCTGGCGCCTACGCCCGTCGTTATGGCAAGCACAGCGGACCGCGAGAATAAAAGCAACATAATAACAATAGCATGGACCGGCGTAGTAAATTCTAAACCTCCCATGGTTTATATTTCCGTCAAGCCAAGCCGCTATTCATATAATGCAATAGTTGATACAAAAGAATTTGTAATAAATCTGGTGTCCCAAAAATTAACACAAGCCGCGGATTTTTGCGGCGTCCATTCCGGGCTTGATGTTGATAAATTCACATCCTGCAGCCTTCACCCGTATAAAACGCAGACACTTAAATACGCTCCTGCTATAAAGGAAGCGCCCATATGGCTTGCGTGCAAAGTAAACAGGCAGATTGAGCTTCCGTCGCACACCATGTTTATTGCGGAAATAAGCGAAGTAAAGGTAAAAAAGCGTCTGCTTGATGAAAATGGCAAAGTGGACTTTAAAAAGGCGCGCCTTGTAGCGTACCAGCACGGGGAATACTACTCTATAGCGAAACTGTTAGGCTTTTTTGGCTATTCCGTAGCAGCGCCCGACGTGCTTAAACGCAGAATGGACAGATAGCACGTGTATTTGCTATAATTTCTTGGCTGAAAAGCACAAAAGGAGCGAACTATGAAAGTCGGAATTGTATCTTTAGGATGCGCCAAAAATCAAGTGGACACTGAAGAAATGCTTTATTTCTTAAAGCTTGACGGCATAGAACGGACGGACGATTTTAATAAGGCGGACATACTTATAGTAAATACCTGCGGTTTTATAAAATCCGCTAAAGAGCAGTCCATAGATACTATTTTATCTTTGGCTAAATATAAGCTTACCGGCAAATGCCGTATGCTCGTCGTTACGGGCTGTCTTTCTCAGCGCTACGCGGAGCAGATCGCAGAAGAAATGCCTGAAATAGATTTAATCGCGGGCGTTTCGCAGTACGACATACTGCCAAAACTTATAAGGAAGTTTATGCGAGATAAAACAAAATCCGTGCATACTCAAAGGCGCGCGCAGGCAAAAGCCGAAGGCCGCGTCCTGCTTACTCCTTCTTACACGGCTTACGTGCGCATAGCGGAGGGCTGCAGCAACCGCTGCAGCTACTGCGCCATACCTATTATAAGAGGAAACTGCGTTTCAAGAAGCGAAAAAGACATATTAAATGAAATGACGCGCTTAGCTGAAAGCGGCGTAAAAGAGCAGATACTTGTAGCGCAGGACACCACCATGTACGGAAGGGACAAGGGCGAAAGCTCGCTTGCAGGGCTTTTAAAAAAAGCGGCGCAGATAGATAAAATAGAATGGATACGCGTGCTTTACTGCTACCCTGACGAAACCACAAAAGAGCTTATAGACGTTATGGCGGAAAACCAAAACATATGCAAATACCTGGATTTACCCTTGCAGCATGCATCAGGCAGTATGCTTAAAGCAATGAACAGACGCGGAAGCATAGAGCATATAAAAGAAATACTAAGCTATGCAAGGAGCCTTGGCTTTGCTTTAAGGACGACGTTCATAGTTGGTTTTCCGGGCGAAACAGAGGAAGATTTTAATCAGCTTATGCAGTTCACTAAAGAAATGCAGTTTGACAGGATGGGCGCTTTCACCTATTCCCGCGAGGAAGACACGGCTTCCTATGATATGCCAAACCAGGTTCCTGAAAAAATAAAGCAGCAGAGGCTTGATAAGCTTATGCGTTTGCAGCAGCAGATAAGCCTTGAAAACAACCTTAAAAGAATAGGCGCGAAAGAAAAGATGCTGATTACAGGGCAGGACGGAAACTATTTTACCGCAAGAAGCCAGTTTGAAGCGCCGGACGTCGACGGTATAATATATGTGAGCAGTCCTGACAAATTATACGAAGGACATTTTATAAACGCAAAAATAATCAAGGCCGATACCTATGACCTATATGCGGAAAGTGCAGGTGAACAATGAATCTACCAAATAAACTTACTATATTGCGTATTCTGCTTATACCAGTATGCCTTATATTGCTGTACTTTAACATAAACATTGCGGCTGCAGTTGTGTTTATTGCAGCCTGCATTACGGATTTTTTTGACGGTCATATAGCGCGCAAAAAGAATCTCGTAACTAATTTCGGCAAATTCGCCGACCCCGTGGCGGATAAGATACTCGTTATATCCACAATGGTTTTGTTGGTCTACCAGCAAAGATTTCCATGGTGGGCGCTGCTTATAATAATAATACGGGAGTTTGCGGTAGACGGTCTTAGACTTATAGCTGTGGAGCAGGGCGTTGTAATACCAGCTGGCAGACTCGGCAAAATTAAAACGGTTTTGCAGATGTTCGGCGTTATATTCGCTATAATAAATGCGCCGTATTGGCTTGTAATCACGCTTGCCGCCGCTATGAGCATTATGACTATCGCGTCCGGCGCTCAGTATTTTGTGGAAGGAGGGCACCTTATAGATGCGGGCGGTTCAACTGGCTCTCGGCACTCTAAAGAAAAATAGCAAAAAACTGTGCTGCGCAGAAAGCATTACAGGCGGTATTATGGCAAACGCTATTGTAAGTTTGCCTGGTGCAAGCGAAATTTTCTGCGGAAGCGCGGTTACATATACGGACAAGGCAAAGCATGATTTGCTTAACGTTCCCGAAAAAACGCTTAAGGAGCACGGCGCTGTAAGCCCTGAAACAGCCGCTTCAATGGCAAAGGGCGCGCTTAAAATTTACAGAGCAGATTACGCACTTTCTTCAACGGGTTTTGCAGGCCCAACCGGCGACGAAGTAGGCTTGTGCTATATAGGGCTTGCATCGAAAAACAAATGCCTTGTGTACCGCTTAAAACTGTCTGGCGCAAGAAACGACATACGCAGAGCCGCGACAGTATCGGCATACATTATATTAAATAAGTTTATGAAAGGAAATATCAATGGCTAAGAACGATTCTAAAACCGCGGCTAAAAATATCCAGCCGCAGGAACGCGCGCAGGCGCTTGAAAGGGCGCTTTCAGCTTTGGATAAGCAGTTTGGCAAGGGCACTGTTATGCGTCTTGGCGAGCAGAGCAAAATGAATGTAGACGTAATACCAACAGGCAGTCTTGAGCTTGACACGGCATTAGGCGTAGGCGGCATACCACGCGGACGTATAATAGAGATATTCGGCCCTGAATCTTCAGGTAAAACCACCGTGGCGCTGCATATTATAGCCCAGGCGCAAAAAGCGGGCGGCATAGCGGCATTTATAGATGCGGAGCATGCCTTAGACCCGGCGTACGCCAAGAATTTGGGCGTTAACATAGACGATTTATATATAAGCCAGCCTAACACGGGAGAGGATGCGCTTGAAATAACCGAGGCGCTTATTCGCTCCGGCGCCATAGACGTGGTCGTTATAGACAGCGTCGCGGCGCTTGTTCCAAAAGCGGAAATAGACGGTGAAATGGGCGATGCCTTTGTAGGCCTTCAGGCCCGCATGATGAGCCAGGCTATGAGAAAGCTTGCAGGCGTAGTGTCAAAGACAAACGCGGTAGCGTTGTTTATAAATCAGCTGCGCGAAAAGGTCGGCGTAATGTACGGCAACCCTGAAACCACTCCTGGCGGCCGCGCGCTTAAGTTCTACGCCTCCGTGCGCCTTGACATACGCCGCGGCGAGCAGATTAAATCCGGCGGAGAAATAATAGGCAACCGCACGCGCATTAAGGTTGTTAAAAACAAGGTCGCTCCACCGTTCCGCGTAGCTGAGGTTGATCTTCTCTACGGCCAGGGCATAAGCCGGGAAGCAGGCCTTATAGATATGGCGGTTGAGCTTGATATAATGAATAAGTCCGGCTCGTGGTATTCGTATAACGACTTGCGCATTGGGCAGGGCCGCGACAACGTAAGGCAATACTTGAAGGATAATCCTGAAATCGCCCAGGAAATAGAAAATAAAATCAGAGAATCTTTGCTTCCTCCAGATACAAAAACAGAAGACGAAAATTCGCTTGATAATAAAGAGGATTAATATTTCCATATGCAAAAAAACGAAATAGCCCTGAATCACGATACTGCGCTCATACAAACGATTGCTATTTTAACAATGCTGATAGACCATGTCGGACTTTTGTTTTTCCCGCAGTTTTTATGGCTCAGGGCAATCGGGCGCATGGCGTTTCCTATGTTCTGCTATAACATTGTGTTTGGCGCCGTTTACACTAAGGATGTTAAAAAATACGCCTTGCGGCTCTTTGTTTTTGCGCTTATAAGCCAGTACCCATACATGCTGGCGCTTCACCATACAAAGTACGAACTTAACGTTATGTTCACTTTGCTTTTGGGGCTTTTAGCCATTAACGGCATACGCGAAAATAAATACTTAAGCCGCATCTGGGCTCCCGCTTTAAGTCTTATCTTATCATCTGTAATCAGCATGGATTACGGCTTTAAAGGCGTGCTTTTTATAATATTTATATATATGTGCCGTAAGTCCCGCGCCGCCTTTGCCGCTATGATGATATCCTTCTGTTTGTTCTGGGGAACAGGTTCGTCAAATATGCTTTACGGGCTATTCAATAACCGCGGCAGCGTATTTTGTTACCGCCTTATGGCTTCCGTAAGACCGTTTTTTCAGCTTCAAACCCTCGCGCTGCTTTCGCTTCCTTTTCTAATGGTCCGAACAAACAGCGGCATAAGGCGTTTGGGAAGGTCAGCCTATTTAATTTACCCCGGGCATCTTTTGCTTTTATATATTATACAGATTTTATAAAACGTTTGACATTATATTCATAGTACAATACAATACTAAATATAATAATATTAACTGTTGAAACGGAGTAAATAATGATTTACAACGATATTAAGGGTATTCTGCCGGAATTTCGCTTTGAGGGCGTTTATGAAAATTCTGCTGAAATTTCAAGCGGCAACGTGAACAAAACTTACCGCTTGACATACCGCAAAAAAAATAAGCTGCAATTTTATACGCTGCAGCATATAAATAAATATGTTTTTAAAAATCCTCATCTTGTCGTAGCTAATATCGCTTCCATTACTACTTACCTTAAGCGAAAATTGATAGAGAAGGGCGAAGACCCTGACCGCCATGTGTTAGAAATAATTCCTACGCACAGCGGTAAATTTCTGTATGTAGACGACGAGGGCGAGTACTGGCGCGCGTATACCTTTATAGACGATGCCGACGCTCTTGATATAGTGCATACTCTTTCCCAGTTCGAAGAAGTAGGCCGCGGTTTTGGGAGTTTTCAAAAGCTCCTGTCTGATTTTTCAACAGAGCAGCTTAACGAAACCATACCAAATTTCCACAATACAACAAAGCGTTTCTACCGCTTTGTAAACTCTCTTGATAAAGACCTCGCAAACAGAGCGAAAAGCGTTGAAGAAGAATGCGAGTTCATATTTGAACACCGCAAAATGATGAACGAAATAGTAAAGCTTTTGGATAAAGGCACTATTCCCATGCGCGTTACGCATAACGACACTAAGGCAAACAATGTGCTTTTAGACAGCAACACGGGCAAAGCCTTGTGCGTAATAGATTTAGATACCGTTATGCCCGGGTCTGTTCTTTATGACTACGGCGACGCTATACGCTTCGGCGCTTCCACGGCGGCAGAGGACGAAACGGATACGTCCATAATAAAGCTTGATATGAATAAGGCGGAAGCCTTCACCCGCGGATTCATTGCAGAAACCAACGGCTTTCTTTCAGATGAAGAGCTTTACCGTCTGCCTTTGGGCGTAAAGGTTATGACATGCGAGCTTGCCATGCGCTTTTTAACAGACTATATAGATGGGGACTTATATTTTAAGGTAAACTCTCCGGAGCACAACCTTGTAAGGGCTAGGGCCCAAATAGCGCTGCTTAAGGATATAGAAAAAAAGGAAGATGAAATGCAGGCTATGGTTGAAAAATATATTAAATTAAAAAATAATTAGTTTTCGACGAATATAAGCAGCGTGCCGTTTTTTACAGTAATTACGGGGGCTTCTCCCGTACCCAGGTTGCTTACTCCTAATGGAAAGCTGTTGCTCAACACAGCGTCGTCAAGCTCATATGAGCAGTTTGAAATGCTTACGCCCCGCGCCTTATCATACGGCGCCAATACGGACAACACTTTATTTTCATTAAGCTTTTTAAGCGCCAGCGTACCGTTATGCAGCGCGTAAACGCGCTGGCCCGGAAGCTCCGCCCGTATGTTTATGTTTTTCTCAGCCGCCCTCGCCATAAGCTGCAGGGTCGCAAAAAACTGGTCGTATCTGCTGCCTGTAATGCCCAAAAGCACTATATTGTTAAATCCCCATTCAGCGCAAAGCTTTATTGCAAGTGAAATATCAGTATCGTTTTTTCTGACGGGAAAGCGAATCACAGGTATTCCATCAGGCTCATAGTTTATCGAATCCATGTCCCCTAAAAGCAAATGGGGGCGGATTCTGTTTTTTTTAAGCGTATCATACCCCCCGTCCGCAGCGATTATAAAGCTGCCCCTTCTTATTTTAAAGTTTTCCGGCCACTCCCCTGCGCCTGCGATTACACACTCAAGCTTTTTCATGGTATCCTCCTCAAAGTTATGCTACAATCAATAGAGCTATTATAGCATTTATTTTAACAGGGTGATAGGTATGGCAAAAACAAAAACACTTTATACATGTTCAGAATGCGGCTATGAAAGCAGCCGCTGGTATGGAAAATGCCCAAGCTGCGGCGCGTGGAACACGCTTGAAGAAAGCGTAGTGGAGCCGGTGCAGCAGGTAAAAAAGGCGAACAAGCGTCCGCCCGGAACCGGGAATGAAGCAAGAAAGCTGAACGACGTTGAAGACCGAGCTGAAAACCGCATACTAAGCGGCATTTCTGAATTTGACAGGGTTTTAGGCGGAGGCATAGTGGAAGGGTCTATGCTTTTGCTTGGCGGCGAGCCCGGCATAGGCAAAAGCACGCTGCTCATGCAGACGGCGGCAAATTTGTCTGCCGCTGGAAAAAGCGTTTTGTATGTATCAGGCGAGGAAAGCGCTCGTCAACTCAAGATGCGCGCAAAAAGATTGGGCGCTGCTACAAGCGATATGCTCGTACTTACAGAAAACGCTATGAACAATATACTTGAAAAAGCGCTTTCCATACGCCCTGATATACTAATAATAGACTCTATACAAACCATGTACAGGCCTGAAATGGCGAGCGCCCCAGGCTCTGTAAGCCAGATAAGGGAATGCTCGTCAATACTCATGCGCCTTGCCAAGCAGGAAGGCATAAGCGTGCTAATAGCAGGGCACGTAACTAAGGAAGGCGCTATCGCAGGCCCAAGGGTGCTTGAGCATATGGTGGACGTGGTGCTCTACTTTGAAGGCGAAAGCAGGCGCGAATACCGTCTTTTGCGCGCGGTTAAAAACCGTTTCGGCTCCGTAAATGAACTGGGAGTATTTGAAATGACGGAAAGCGGCATGGTAGGCATAGAGAACCCGTCTGAAGTGCTGCTTTCTCAAAGAGCCAGGGGCGTAAGCGGTTCCATTGTCTACTGCGCGCTTGAAGGCACGCGCCCTATGCTTGCGGACGTGCAGGCGCTTGTAACCCAGTCCTTTTACGTTTCCCCGAAGCGCACGGTAAACGGCATAGACCAGGGACGCGTTGCGCTTTTGCTCGCAGTGCTTGAAAAACGCGCGGGGTTAAAACTGTATAATCAGGACGTATATATAAATGTTGCAGGAGGCATGCGCTTGAACGAGCCCGCTTCAGACCTTGCAGTATGCCTTGCCGTCGCATCGTCTTTCAGAGATGTTCCCCTGCCCAACGACCTTGCGGCGTTTGGCGAAGTAGGGCTCGCGGGAGAGCTTCGCAGCGCTTCACAAGCAGAGAGACGCTTTGCGGAGTGCGCGCGTCTTGGCATAAACCGCATTATAAGCCCCAAAGGCCGTATGCAGAAGCATTTTCACGACGTAACGCCTATATTCACTTCAACCGTATATGACGCTTTAAAGCTGTTCAGACTGCTGTAAAGCGTATTTTATAAAGCCTTATATTAAGTATTATATTAAAATTTTACATTTTTTGTCCTTATTATGTCCTGTATTGCCTTGTAAACCATCTTTGTTTTTGATATAATCATCATAAAGAATCTTAGGGAGGTTTCAATATGAAAAAGCGAATCACTTCATTAATTGTTTGTGCGGCGCTTCTGCTCGGCATAATACCGGCATTCGCATACACACTTCGCTATGAAGATACTGGCACGCGCGTCGGCCTCTTGCAAACTCAGCTTAAAAACCTGGGCTATTACTCCGGCCCTGTTTCAAATAAATACGATTATGAGCTTGTCAAATCCGTACGCAGCTTCCAGAGAGAAAACGGGCTTCAGGTGGACGGCATTGCAGGCCTTGAAACGCTTATGTGCCTTAACGGTCTGGACGGCACCAACCCTAAGCCAAAGCCAAGTAAGGCTACCATAAGGCTTTCCCTTGACAGCCAGGGCGATCTGGTAAAGGATCTGCAGAACCGCTTAAGGGATCTTGGCTATATGAGCAGCGTCAGCGGCAATTTTGACGCTGTAACTTACAGCGCGGTTACTTCTTTCCAAAAGCATAATTCTTTAAGGAAAGACGGCATTGTAGGGGAAAAAACCTGGGCGGCGCTTTTCAGCCCTTCGGCAAACACTGCCCCCGGCTACAACGGCACCCCTCTTTATTATAGCTATATAAGCATGGATAAAAACAACCCGAGCGAGCAGGTGCGCGCAATAGAGCAGCGCCTGAAGGAATTAGGCTATTTTTCCGGTACGCCGAACACGGTTTTTGATAAATATACATTTAACGCGGTGCTCGCCTTCCAGTCAAAGAACGGCCTTAAGGTAGACGGCATTGTAGGCTACGATACTTGGAACAAACTGTTTTCTTCAAGCGCCGTATCATCTGACGGCGTTATAGTATCGCCCCCTCCTGAAACTGATAAGCCTTCTTCAAGCAACGTCCCGGTGCTCCCTACGGATACGCCTCAAATTAACACCTCCGGCAGGCTCCAGTACAACCACGAGGATCCGCAGGTGCGCGTGCTTAAGCAAAAGCTCGCAGAGCTTGGCTATTTTGATACCAACTACGAAAAGATTTCAGACCTTTACACATATTACACCGTCGTCGCTGTGCGCAATTTCCAGAAGAAAAACGGCTTGCAGTCAGACGGCATCGCAGGTCCCAAAACGCTTGACGCCTTGTTTAACGGGGATCCCATAAAGGCTGACGGCAATCATGTTTCAACGCCGGCTACGCCTATACCGACAGGCCCTACGCCGACCCCTGCGCCTATAACCCCCGACACGAGCACAAGGCTTCAGTATAATCAGGAGAACGCCCAGATAGGCCTGCTTAAAGCCCGTCTTAAAGAGCTTGGTTATTTTGACACAAACTATGAAAAGCTTTCAAACGTATATACATATTATACCGTTGTCGCTGTGCGCAATTTCCAGAAAAAGAACGGTTTGCAGGCAGACGGCATTGCGGGCGCTAATACTTTAAAGGCTCTTTATTCAGAAAACGCCATTAAAGCAAACGATAAGGCGGCAGGCGGTCAGGGCGGTAACGCGAACAATACTCAGCCTTCCGCGACAACAAAGCCTGAAGATCCTATCCGCCTTGCCTATGGCAACGAAAACAGCAACGTAACAAAGCTTCAGGAAAGGCTTACAGAGCTTAAGTTCTTCGACCCTTCATACGAAAAGATCTCCGGAAAGTACACATACTATACCGTTAAATGCGTGCGCAGCTTCCAGAAATCCAAGGGCTTGAAAGCCGACGGCGTCGTAGGTCCCAAGACGTGGGAAGCGCTGGGCTTAAGCGATTAAGCTTTAAAGCCGTTAAAATATAAGCGTTCAAATCGCTTAGCTTTAATATTGTAAGTGGTTAAACTGCTTGAACGCCGCTTTGCAAGCGGCCATGAGATAATAAAAATTGTAAAAATAAACTATTCATTTTTCCCCTGCCTCGCGGCAGGGTTTTTGTTTGTAAGGTTTTTTTAAAAGCGTTTTTAACTTTTATATTATAAAAATAATAATAAAAAAGCGAAGCCGAATAAAAATTACGGGCAAAAAGTAAGATTACAGCAAAAAATATGTCTGGCTAAATTAATATAAGTGGCGTAAATTAAACATATCATTATTTTTTAACGGTCGCGCTTAAAACAACAGTTTTGATTTTTTTTATTATAAGCAACGCTTAAAAATTGAATGTCATATCAATTAAGCACATCAGCTTATAGAGTGAAAAAAATTATAGAAAAAGCTGCGTCTTTCACATATAGTACCAATGTAATAAACCAGATTTAAAAAATTAAGCTCTTATTAAACGATAGCTTTTTTCATAGGCTTCCTTAAATTCAGGCGCGCCCTTATTATTTCAGCTAAAAGCTACAAATTATCCATATATTTTACATGGTTAAATTTAATATATATTTTAGCAATACAGTTTAATTATTTAGCCGGTTTATTTTACAACGAAAGCTACAACCGGGCACGCCTTTACATTCCATAAAAAACTGATTATACTGTCCCACATAAGGAGGCGGCAGCATGGATAATAATTATGACGCTCAGGCTATTGAAAAAAAATGGCAGGAAATTTGGGAAAAGGAAGGGGCTTTTACAGCTAAGGACGATTACAGCTTGCCCAAGTACTACTGCTTAATAGAGTTCCCCTACCCTTCAGGGGCAGGTCTGCATGTGGGGCACCCGCGCAGCAACACCGCTATGGATATTATCGCGAGAAAAAGGCGCATGGAAGGCTATAATGTACTTTATCCTTTGGGATGGGACGCTTTCGGTCTTCCTACGGAAAACTTTGCTATTAAAAACCATGTTGCGCCGCAGAAGGTAACGCGTGAAAATATAGATCACTTTAGAAAGCAGCTTAAAATGCTCGGCTTCAGCTTTGACTATACAAGGGAAGTATGCACGGCAGATCCTTCATATTACAGGTGGACGCAGTGGATATTCTTACAGCTTTATAAGCGCGGCCTTGCATACAAATCTGAAATGCCAATAAACTGGTGCACGAGCTGCAAAACGGGTCTTGCAAACGAAGAAGTAGTAAACGGCGTTTGCGAGCGCTGCGGAAGCGAAGTTATACGGAAAGTAAAGAACCAATGGATGCTTAAAATAACAGCGTACGCGGATAAGCTGCTTGAAGGCTTAAACCATGTGGACTTTATAGACCAGGTCAAGCAGCAGCAAAGAAACTGGATAGGCAAAAGCACAGGCGCGGAGGTTCAGTTTAAAATAGATGGAACCGATGAAACGATTACCGTATTCACCACCCGCCCCGATACGCTTTTTGGAGCTACATATATGGTGCTCGCGCCTGAACACCACCTTGTAACAAAGCTTAAGAACAATATAGAAAACTACGACGAAGTCCTTGAATACAGGGATTACGCCGCCAAAAAAAGCGATTTTGAGCGCACTGAGCTTTCTAAAGAAAAAACCGGCGTGCCGCTTAAGGGCGTGTACGCCGTAAACCCTGTTAACAACAAAAAAATACCCGTATGGGTTTCAGACTATGTGCTTATTTCCTACGGCACAGGCGCCGTTATGGCCGTTCCTGCGCACGATGAAAGAGACTGGGCGTTTGCTAAAAAGTTTTCACTCCCCATAGTTGAAGTTGTTAAAGGCGGAAATGTTGAAGAAGCCGCTTACACAGACGTTGAAAGCGGCGAACTAGTAAACTCCGGTTTTCTGAACGGTCTGCAAGTTAAAGAAGCCAAGGAAAAAATAATGTCGTTTTTGGAAGAAAACGGCATAGGCAGGCGCAAGGTAAACTATAAGCTGCGTGACTGGGTGTTCAGCCGCCAGAGATACTGGGGCGAGCCCATACCTGTTGTGCATTGTCCTAACTGCGGCATAGTGCCTTTAAGCGAAAAGGACCTGCCGCTTCTGCTGCCGGATTTAGCCAATTACGAGCCTACGGACGACGGCGAAAGCCCTCTTTCGCGCGTACACGACTGGGTAAACACTACTTGCCCTAAATGCGGCGCCCCTGCGAAGAGAGAAACGGACACCATGCCCCAATGGGCTGGCTCAAGCTGGTATTTTATGCGCTACTGCGACCCGCACAACGACAAGGAATTTGCTTCCAAAAAAGCGCTTGATTACTGGATGCCTGTCGACTGGTACAACGGCGGCATGGAGCATACAACGCTGCACCTGCTTTACAGCCGTTTCTGGCATCTTTTCCTGCATGATTTAGGGCTTGTATCAGCCCCCGAACCATACCAGAAGCGCACAAGCCACGGCATGATTTTAGGCGAAAACGGCGAAAAAATGAGCAAGAGCCGCGGAAACGTTATAAACCCGGACGATATGGTGAACGACATAGGCGCCGACGCTTTCCGCCTGTACGAAATGTTTATGGGCGCATTTGACCAGGCTATACCATGGAGCACAAACGGTGCGAAGGGCTGCCGCAGGTTCCTTGAAAGGGTATGGCGTTTGCAGGACATGGTTACGCAGAGCGACTCTGTGCGTAAAGACATGCTATACAGCGTGCACAGCATGGTTAAAAAGGTTAGCGAAGACTATGAAAGCATGAAGTACAACACAGCCATAGCCGCCATGATGAGCTTTGTTAACGAGGTGTACGCTAAAAAAAGCATTACAAAGGGAGAGCTTAAATACCTTCTGCTTGTTTTAGACCCCGTAGCGCCGCACATATGCGAAGAGATATGGCAGCGCCAGAAGCTTGGAGAACCGATATTCAAGCAAAAATGGCCTGAATACGAAGAAAAGTACCTTGTTCTGCCAGAAGTGGAAATAGCGGTGCAGATAAACGGCAAGCTTCGCCTTAAGCTGACCGTTCCAAGCGACTTAGACCAGAAAGGAGCGGAAGAGCTTATCAATAATAACGATAATATACAGAAACTGCTTCAAGGCAAAAACGTCGTTAAAACCATTTTTATCCCAGGCAGGCTTTTAAATATAGTCGCAAAGGATGTTTAAAAACAAACGCGGGTGGTATTATACTATTGTAACCAATAGTGGTTTGATTCTAAAAATAATTTAAGCATATTTGAAAGGTTGATCTAAAATGTCAGTAGTAACTTTAACAAAAGAAAACTTCGATAAAGAAGTATTCCAGTCGGACAAGCCAGTGCTTGTGGATTTCTGGGCGTCATGGTGTGGCCCGTGCCGCATGGTCTCCCCCGTAATAGACGAAATCGCTGATGAAAATCCCGATATAAAAGTAGGCAAGGTGAACGTCGACGAGCAGCCCGCGCTTGCGCAGCAGTTTGGCGTTATGAGCATACCTACCATAATCGCCTTTAAAGACGGCAAGGAAACAAACAAATCCATAGGCGTGCGCAGCAAGAAGGATCTGCTAGGCCTTATTAAATAAGCTTTAAGGCTGCCATATATGGCAGCCTTATTTTTTTAGCTTAATCCCCGTAAAGCTAAAATGCGCGCCGAGTACGTTTCACAGCGTCTTAAGCTTTTAACTATTTTAATTATTCAGCTTTGCCTGTTAAACTATTTAAACAATAATTTATTCATATATTCAGACCGCCTTAAACGGCGGTTTGTTTTTATAAAAAGCCGTTAAGCATTGAAAATTTTTAAGCAATATGGCACAATATATTCAAAGTAAATTTGAAAGGAGCATCAATATGGACGCGCAAGAAGCATTGTCCCATGTAGACCACACCCTGCTTAAGGCAGTTTCTACCTGGGAGCAGATAAAATCGCTTTGTGAAGAAGCAATAAAGTATAACACAGCGTCGGTCTGCATACCTCCAAGCTTTGTAAAAAGGGCTTCAGAAGCTTACGGCGACAGGATAACCATCTGCACCGTAATAGGTTTCCCGCTGGGGTACAGCACAACAGCTGTTAAAAAAGCAGAAATAACAGACGCCCTGCAAAACGGCGCCGACGAAGTTGACGTTGTTGTAAATTTAGGGTACGTCAAGGACAAAATGTTTGATAAGGTAGAACAAGAGCTTAAAGTTCTCAGGGAAGCCGCCGGCAAGCACATACTAAAAGTAATAGTTGAAACATGCTACCTTACTGAAGAAGAAAAAATAAAGCTTTGCGAATGCCTGACAAACGCCAAAGCGGACTATATAAAAACTTCAACAGGCTTTGGAACGGCGGGCGCTCAGCTTGAGGATGTAAAGCTTTTTAAGCTGCACATAGGAAAAGATGTAAAGATAAAGGCTTCAGGCGGCATACGCACTAAGGAAGACATAGAAGCTTTCTTATCAGCGGGGGCTGACCGTATAGGAGCTAGCAGCGCCGTAAAAGCATACACAAAATGACTCAGCAGGAGATATGGGCAAGCGACCCGTTTTTTGATGAGGAAACGCGGAATATATGCGCGAATTTAAGCCCGCAAAAAGCGAAGGAGCTTTTTTCCGGCAGCCTGCATTTTGGAACGGGCGGGCTCAGGGCCAGGATGAACGTAGGCACAAACAGCATGAACCGTTACACCGTCGGCCTTGCAACGCAGGCTCTTAGCAGCCTGCTGTTAAAAAAATACGGGGAAAGCGTTTGTAAATCCCGCGGCGTAGCCTTAGGCTATGACACCCGCGTTAACAGCCGCAAGTTTGCGCACGCGGCGGCCGAAATACTAACTTCAAACGGCATAAAGGCTTATCTGCCTGAAGAGCCTTGCCCAACGCCGATGCTCGGCTTTTCTGTAATGCATTTAAACTGCCTTGCGGGCGTTGTGATTACAGCAAGCCACAACCCAAAGGAATACAACGGCTACAAGGTCTACGATGAAGAAGGCTGCCAGCTTGTGCCTGACAAAGCAAAAAAAGTAGCGGAAAGCATGCGGGAAATTAAAGATATACGCTCCCTTAAATTTCAAATGGACGAAAGCCTGCTTGTAAGCATTGACCTTACGGAAAGCTTTGTCGATGCCGTGCTATCGCAGCAGCGTCTGTTTAACTTAAATGAAAAGCAGAATTTAAGCATAGTATATACGCCCCTGCACGGAACAGGTCTTGCGCCTGTAAGCAGAACGCTTAAAAAAGCTGGATTTTCAAACTTGCATATAGTAAAGGAGCAGGCGGTGCAGGACGGCAATTTCCCTACCGTTCCCACCCCTAACCCTGAAGACCACAGGGCGCTTAAAATGGGAGTGGATTTAGCCAAAAGTATAAACGCGGATATAGTTTTAGGAACAGACCCTGATGCCGATCGCATAGGTGTAAGCGTGCTGCATAAAGGCGAATATGTTTTTCTTAGCGGCAACGACGCAGGCGCGCTGCTTACAGACTATCTTCTAAGCAAAGATCCAGAAAAAGACAAGAGCCGCGCAGCCGTAATAAGCACGATAGTTACGGGCGGGCTTGGTAAAAAGATAGCTGAAAGCTATGGCGCGGAATACTTTTTGACGCTCACAGGTTTTAAGTACATAGGCGAAAAAATATCCCAGTTTGAAAAAGCAAAGGAAAACAACGACAGCCAGAAAAGCTTCGATTTTCTTTTTGGATTTGAGGAATCCTACGGTTACCTTGCTGGAAAACACGTTAAGGACAAGGATGCGTCCGTGGCCGCGCTGCTCATATGCGAAGCGGCGGCTCAGGCAAAGGCTCAGGGCATGACGCTTTTGGATAAGCTTAATATCTTGCATGATAAGTACGGCTTTGAGCTTAACGAGCTTATAACGTTCTCTGTTGAAGGAGAAAACGCCGCGCAAGATATGCAGGAAAAACTTGCAAGCCTTAGAAAAGATAAAGAGCCTTTCCCCGGAATAATAAGTACAACGGACTATTTAAACGATGTAAATCAAAAAGAAGGTTTCGGTCTGTATCCAAAAGAAAACGTGCTTAAATATATTTTCTCGGACGGCTCGTGGCTTGCCCTGAGGCCCTCCGGAACCGAGCCTAAGCTTAAGGCGTATTTCTGCATTTCAGCTGAAAACCGCAAAAAGGCGCAAAGCAGGCTTGAAGAGCTTGAAGCGCAGGTGCGCTTCATATTCACCTGAACGTTTTATTCTTTGTAGCTTTAGCGGCGGTCTGAAAAAAGAATTGCGGTTGACAGACTTTTCAAAGCGTTTTGAGATGCGGCCAGTACCATCGCCTTGAAGACGCGGTGCATACCGCCGGCTTAGCCGGCGGTTTTATATTGCAATTAAAGGAGGCGTGCTGATATTGAAAAGACCTGTACAGAGAGTGCATATAATTTATGGGGAAAATGTTATTCGTTTGATGCGGTTGTCAAGATAGAGCGCCAGCATATATTGGAGCTGGCTGAAAACGCCGAAGACGTTAAGGATAAACAGCACGTTAATTATGCTATGCTGGCAACTCTGGTGTTTAAAGAAATGATAGTAACTGCGCCTGTAGCTAAAAGTAAAAAGAAGCATAGAAGCAATGGAAAGCTTGAACCTACGCAGGTAGTTGAAGACCAGAATCCTAGCGTTTTATCTGATATAACTTGGTATAGAAGCCCTTATACTGACGGGAAAGTGAATAACGCTGTTAATACAGTAAAAAAGGCATAAATAATGTACGAAATTGGTTCAAGAAGGTGCTGTCATGAAAGAATTTATATTATCAGATAATTTAAATCAGAGTTATAAATTAACAGTCGATATAAACGGAGAAAATGTTATTTTTGATGTTCAGGTAAGATGGCACGAGATACTTAAATGCTGGCTTATAAGCATACGTTTTGAAGATGGAGAGGTAGTGGCGCTTAATGTGCCGATGCTTTCAGGACTAATACATGAAACTGCCAACCTTTTATATCAATATGAACATTTGTTAGCTGGTGAGATCTATATAAGCCCGCAAACTGATGAGGCGGTGGGGAAAGACCCTAAAAAGGATAATTTAAGCACCGATTATGGGCTGCTTTGGAGATAGTTTTATGAATAGAAGAATTAAGATGCTGCAAATATATATTTATCTGCTCGATATATTGGAAGAAGCACAAGAGATAAAATATATGTTGCAAGGTAAGAAAACAGCTTTTGATAGCAATAATAGAAATGAAAAGGGTCAATGGATTACCCTGAAAAACGGCTCAAAGGTTTTTATCAGCGAGGAAGGAAAGATTACAAAGGGCCCCAAAGAACTAAAAGGTAAGAAATTAAGCTATTTAAATAAGGGGGAAACAAGCTCACAGCCTGATGTCCAAAGCATTGAAGGTGCTGAAAAAGGCAAAGAAAAGAGCAATGAAAAATTGAATAAAGGCGCTAAAAATGGTACAATAATAAATACAAAAGGGCTTGTTAACCATAAGACAGTGGAGGTTGTTAAGTCTACTATTGTGCCTGCAAAGCCTAAAGTTAAAGATAGCAATGGACGGGAATTTAATTGGAGCGAAGAAGTAAAAAAAGGTAATGAAGTTTATGAAATTAAAACAGACGATGGAGAAGTTCAAGGAAGGATAGCTTTTAAACAAGAGCGTGAGTTTACACATCTTTCACTTATTGAAGCTGCACCGCACAACAATAAACACAATCCTAATTTTAAAGGGGAAAAGAAGTATGAAAATATTGGCGGAAGATTAACTGCATTTGCGGTTAAAAAAAGTATTGAAGCTGGTAATGATGGATATATGATACTTGATGTAATAACTAAATTAATACCATTTTATCGTAAAGAGTTTGGTGCTTATTACATTGGAGGACCTTATAATAAGAGAATGATAATAGATGAAATAGCTGCGAGAAAGCTTATCGAAAAATATGGCGTCGATGATTAGTAAGAAGGTTAGAATATGAGCGAAAAAGATTATACAGAGACAAAGGCTAATAATAAAGAGTTTCCTGGGTGGGAATGGCAAAATAGGTCTTCAAAGGGTGAGCCAATAGTTGATTTTATTGCATTGAGAAAGTACCGTAAAGAAACTAATTATCGTGAACCCATTGAAGACATTATAAACAAATTTATTATAGGATATGAAAAATAAGAAGAAATTATTTAATATATAAAAGCCGCTGTGCTGTAAAAAGCCAGCGGTTTTTATTGTTAGCTTTCGCGGCGGCCCGAGAAAAGACATGCGGCTGACAGACTTTTAAAAGCGTCTTGAAATGCGGCCAGTACCATCGACTTGAAGGCGCAGGCGCGCTCCATATTCACCTGAGCGCTTTATTCTTTGTAGCTTTAACGTTAAACGGCGCAGAACGTTCTGCGCCGTTTAATTAATCCGCATTTATATTTTTTAAGGATCCTATGCCTTTATGCCGATATTGTTATTCCGTCAACAGCAGCGTAAGGCAAAGACATATAGCCTGTTTCCAGCGTTTCTATTGAAAGCGCTGTTATAGAATTAAGCATTTGCGCAAGGTTGCCTGAAATCATTGTTTCCGCGGCGGCCTTTGTTATTTTACCGTTTTCTATTATAAATGAGTTCTTGGCCACCCCGGAAAACTCGCCGTTTGAAGCCGGCATGCCGC
The DNA here is from genome assembly GCA_964518875.1 of uncultured Oscillospiraceae bacterium. GTDB lineage: Bacteria > Bacillota > Clostridia > Christensenellales > Aristaeellaceae > DTU024. Next base: position 23,112 of record CAZFHI010000007.1, on the reverse strand, counting down.
CTGAAAAGCGGTCCACGAGAAGGCCCTTTTCTATGCCGCCTATAATATCGTCCAGGCTTTTATCCCCCGGCTTTACTATAAAGCTGCTGTCGTCGTTAGGCGAGCGCTTAAGATCTAATTTATTCGCAAAGTAGGCTGAAAGCATGAAGTTCTTTAGTATGCCTTCCTCTATTATGCTGTACGCCCCGGATTCATAGCCTTCGGAAGTATACATGCTGGGGCAGACAATTTTTTTGTCAAAGGGATCCACAGATACTGTAAGATTCGACGACGCCACGCTTTTATTCAAGCTGTTCTTCCACACGCTTGTGTTTTCAAGCAGCGAGCTTCCTGAAGCGAAGGCTCCCAGCGCGGAGGAAAGAAGCGTTTCAAAGCATGAAGGGGAAAGCACCACAGGAAATACGCCCTTGCCCTTAAACGTTTCTGTGTGCACGCTTTTTGACACGTTTTGCAGCAGCAGTTTAAAATCTGCAAGCTCTATAAGCGGCTTATCCAGATCGTAGCTTAAAACAGTCCTGTAATTCATGGAAGAGCCTTTGCCGCCGTCCCTGCCCGTTACTGTGGCGCTGACGGAATAACAGGACATATCGGTATCAAAGCGCACGCCATGGTTGTTAAGGTAAAGCCCGTTCGAGCTATCGTGGGACACAACAAAATCCATAACGCTTGCGTTTGGGTAGTCCCTTTTTACGGTATCAAGAAATTCCTTTGCCCTTAAGAACATCTTTTCTTTGTCATATAGTTTTCCAAATGAGTAAGACTTTTTGACCGGCTCATGACTTATCTCCCAAGCGGGGTCTTCGTTTGCGCTTTGAGCAGACAGCAGCGCTTCGTCAACGGCTTTGTCCACGCCTTCCTTTGTTAAATCGTTGCAGGAAACAGAACCTTTTTTGTGCTTAACTATGCATGTAAGGCCAAGGCCTTTGTCCGCCGTTGTGCGCAGAAGGGAAAATTCCCCATTTTCTGTGTTGAGTTCATTTTTAACGCCCTCGTGGCAGGATACGCTTATATCCTCAGCGCCCTTTTCAGCAAGGCGTTCAATTGCGTAAGAAGCTATTTCATATGGAGTTTTCATCTATCTTCCTCCTATATTGATTTCACATTTTATGGCCGGTCCTCCAAGGCTTACGGACATCGGCTGCTTTTTGCCGCAGAATCCTGAAGAACCAAGGGTTACTTCATCCCCGACCATGGAAACCGTTTTGAGCATTTCAAAAGCTATGCCTGAAACCGTGGTGTCGAGTATGGCTCTGCCCAATTTACCATTTTTAATTTCATACCCACAGTTAATGCCGAACATGAATTCGCCTGTGGTATCGGCCTGACCGTTTGAGCTCGAAAGCAGATAATAGCCGTCGTCTATTGAAGAAATCATTTCTTCAAGCTTGCTTTCTCCCGGAAGAATAAACGTATTGCGCATGCGCACGAGCGGTTCGTCGTTAAAGTTCCAAGCCCTCGCGTTGCCCAATGGCCGCATGTTGAACACATTCGCAAGCTCTCTGTTTACCATATAGTTTTTAAGTATACCGTTTTCTATTAAAACGCAGTCCCTGGCGACGGTGCCTTCATCGTCAACATATACGGGTAGCGGAACAGTCTTTCCGAAGGCCGTATTGGCAAAGTCCACAAGGCCTACAAGCGGGCTTGCGACCTGCTGGTTTAAACGGTTTAGCGCGACAGATCCGCCTAAAACAAGGTCTGCTTCAACCGTATGGCCGACGGCTTCATGCGCCAGCATTCCGGCAAGCTCTCCTGACAAAATGCAGGTTTTTTTGCCCGCTTCGGCATATACGCCCTCCGCCTTTTTTAGCAAATCCTCATACAGCTTATCCAGCCGCGGAATAAGATTAGCGGGATCGTCAAAGTTTAAATCGAACGTGCCGCCATTGCCTGCCGTGAAAAAAAGCTCCACAGGCTTTCCGTCCTTGGATTCTGCGGATAGAAAAACATATACATAGCTTCTCGGCGCTACGATATTGGCTGAATATCCATCTGAAGTCTGTATAATTTTTTCAAAAGAATCGCAGGAAACAATTAAGGTTCTTGAAAGCAGCTTGTCGTAGCGCTTTTCAATAAGACTGTCAAGCTCTTTAAGAAAGTCTATATATACTTGCTGGGGCAGGTCTTTCATTTCCATATCGTCAGGGCGGCTTCCCTTTTCTATTTGAGCTAAGCCCTTGTTTTTTTTCTTTGCGCGCTTTGAAAGAAAGTCCGCATTGTCTCCCGCAGCGTCAATGGCGCTTTTAATGGCTTCTCGGCTTAAATCCGTCGACGAAGCAAAGCCATACATTCCGTCTTTATAAACTCTCGCGCAAAGACCTTTTGATTCGCTGCGCGTATTGTTTACAAGGTTGCCTTTAAGCAGCGCAACCCTTCTCACACGGTTTCGCTGTATACGCAGCTCCGTAGAAGCGCCCGTTACAAAATGCTCTTTCGCTAAATGCATAAGTTCGTTTTGCAATGTTCTCTCCTCCTTATTTTCCACATACTTTATCATATCCGACGCCTAAATTCAATTTGCTTAAAGCAGTTTGTAAGGCGCTGCGGCAAATTATAAATTCTTTGAAAATTGGAATTGAATTCCTTAAAACGCGTATTTTGCATACGAGCAAAAATTTATCGTAACAAGCTAGTTTTCGTGCTCAATTTGCGTAATTATGTTTTGACGCGTTTGTATTTTGCGTTTTTTTATATTCTTTGCAATTGACAGTATATAACGCATAATGTAGAATGCTTTTGCACAGGAGGGGGATATGAGCAAGAACTTAGAAGAACAAAAGCGCGTGTACCAGGACATAACATATTTTGACAGAGGTACAGTGAGCGGTGAGGACGGCAGCCGCTACGACCGCTTTGCTATACAGACGCATTTCGTGCAGGTAGGAGAAAGCATGTTTGACTTGGTGGCAAAGTACGTAACGCCGCTTTACCGTCCTGGCGACTGCCTGTCTTTTGGCGCCAAGGTTATGGCCATGTGCACAGGAAATGTGCATAAGCGGGAAGACATCAAACCCGGCTTTTTCGCTAACCTTATGTGGCGCTTTGCAGGCGAAAACTCCACAGGCATAGGCATGCACGAACCCCACAAGCTGCAGCTTGTAATCAACGAATGCGGTCTGCCAAGGGTGCTCTTGGCGGCGTTTTTGTCCGCCGTTACGAAGCCTTTTGGCGTAAAAGGCGTTTTCTACAACGTATGCGGTAAAGGCGTCGCGGGTATAGACGGCTTTTACGACCGCTCAGATTTTGATATATATAAGGATCTGGCTCTTGTGAACCCGTCAAACGGAGATGAGCTCTGCAACGAATTATACGAAAAGACGGGAATACCCACGGTGCTTATGGACGCTAACGACTTTGACCGCAACGTAATAGGCAAGTGCGACGCTTTTCCGCTCAGCGACCAGGAATTGCAGGACGCTATGCAGGACAATCCATCCGGCCAGGGGGCCGAGCTTACTCCCCTTATACTCATAAGGCCGCTGTAAACGCTTAAAACCCAAAAAATTGGGTATAAACATAATGGAAGGGAAAGGTGAAATCATGGAAGTATTAGTAGAAACATCAGCACGCCACGTGCATGTAACCCAGGAGCATCTTGAGGTGCTTTTTGGCAAAGGAGCAACTCTTACACATAAGAAAAGCCTGTCGCAGCCCGGCCAGTTCGCAGCCGAAGAAAAGGTAAAGGTAGTAGGACCAAAGGGCGAGTTAAGCCTGCGCATTTTAGGGCCATGCCGTAAACATACCCAGGTGGAGGTTTCATTTACTGATGCAAGAAGCTTAGGAATTACCCCCCTTGTACGTGAAAGCGGTCACCTTGAAGGCTCCTCGCCATGCAAAATAATAGGTCCAAAGGGCGAGATAGATTTAAAGGAAGGCTTAATAGTAGCAAAGCGTCATGTGCATTTAACTCCTGAATCCGCCGCGAAGTTAGGTGTTAAGGACGGGCAGATTGTAAGCGTAAACGTAAATAAGGGAGGCCGCGCTTTAACATTTGGCGATACCGTAATACGCGTAAGCGAAAACTACTCGGACGCCATGCATATAGATACGGACGAATGTAACGCCGCGGCCGCTTTTGGCGAAGTGTACGGCGAGATAGTGCTGTAAAGCCAAAAACCATATAATTGTTGCTTTAAAGCATTAAAAGCTTGCTTAAACGATATTGTTTAAGCAAGCTTTTTTATACGAAAGGCGCCGTTAGTGCCACGCGCCTTATATTTAATTTACACAGCGCGTATCAGTTTTTTGTAAACGCCATTTTTATGGATTTGAAAAAGCTTGTCTTATTGCCGTAGTTAAGCGTGCCCTGGCGGTATATGCGTATGGAAAGCAGCGCCAATAATACGGTTGTGGCAATCAGCAGCCCTCCGCTTAAAATATACTGCCACATAGGAACCGTGGCGACAGCAGACCTGAACGGCATTACCATAACGCTTGTAAACGGTATTATTGACATTACAACAACGAATATGTTTTCAGGGTCCGCCATAGCCATAGACGACACAAAATAGCCTAACACGAAAAGCAGCGTTATGGGACCTGTTGAAGAAGCGACGTCCTCCATCTTGCTTACGGTTGAGCCCATCGCAGCGTACAGGAACAAGTACAAAATGTAGCCTATTATGCTGAAGTACAGGTAGCTTGCTATGTATTCCGTAGTAAGCGTGCTGCTTAAAGCAAACGTAACAATTTCAGGCATAAGCTCCCTGTTTATAGCAAAGCCCAAAAATCCCGCAAGCGTTATTATTCCCATCTGTATTATTGCGCTCAGTCCGCTTGCCGCAACCTTGCCTAATATAAGGTTTGAAGCGTTGGTCGAAGTAATAAGCAGCTCCATCGTCCGGCTGTCCTTTTCCCTCGCTATTACGGTGCTTGTTACGTTGCCGTACATAAGCACAAGCATGTAAACTATAAACAAAAGCGCGAAAGCCACAAGCGTGTTGCTTGACATGTCTTTGCCCAAAACCGTTGACGTGCTTTCCACCTGCGCGTACTGTAAATTCGCGATTTCCTGAGGCGTAAAGCCTTTTTGCGCTAATATTGATGAAATATGCATTTGCCTTAACAGCTCGGAAAACATGGATTCCGCTCCATACTCAAGCTCCTTGTCAAGCCATATGGACTCATATTTAAGCGGTCCCTGAACGACAAAACCCATCTTAACAACGTTGTTCGTTATGGCGGAAACAAGTTCGTCGCGGGAAGAATATATTTTTTCATCATCGAGCATGAGCGCCTGTTTAAGCTCAGGCTCCATATCGTTATTCTCAAACACATAGCCCGTGTCTTTTGTTATTATTGCGTAAGGGTTCCGCTCGTTTTCAGCGTCGTCGTCCGATGAAAACCATAGTTGAAATCTCGGTATATTGCATAGCACGAACACTATGACCGCAATTACTATGGTTGATATAACGGCGCTTTTCTTAAAAAACAGCGTTTTAAACTCGTAATTAAATACGGTTTTAAATTCTTTCATGCTTCTTCCCCTCCTACAAGGCTTAAAAATATGTCGTTAAGGCTGGGTTCAAACATGCCGAAGCGCACTATGCGCCAGCCCTTGCTTATGATAAAGCGCAGTATTTCTTCCTGGCTGTAGTTGGATCCCGTGTCTATTATAATGGAATCTTTATCCATAACTTCCGTATGCGCTTTTGGGAAAGCCCCTTCTATGGCATGCTGCGTTTCGCTTACCGGTATGTTTTCAACTTTTAAAAGCAGTTTCCCAAAGCCGCGCTCACGCTTTATTTCATCAAGACCGCCAGTTAAAAGCACGTTTCCGTCGTTTATAAGGCATATGTCGTCGCAAACCTCTTCAACATAGCTCATCTGGTGGCTTGAAAATATTACAAGCTTTCCCCTGTTTACAAAGTCCGCTATGGCGTTTTTAAATATCTGCGCGTTTACGGGGTCAAGCCCTGAAAAAGGCTCGTCCAGTATCAATATGTCGGGGTCGTTAACAAAAGCCTGCGCAATCTGTATCTTCTGCTGGTTGCCCTTGGAAAGCGTTTCAAGCGGCTTATTCGCAAAATCTTCCAGACCGAAAAACGTATCCATTCCATGGCGCTGCGCGTAGAGTCCTCCTTGCTTCCGCCTCTTAGCATCGCAAAATATACAAGCTGCGAAAGCACTTTGTTTTTTGCGTACATGCCTCTTTCCTCAGGCAGATAGCCTATGCGGTAATCCCCCGGTTTAAACACCTTTCCGTCTATTAAAAACTGCCCGCTGTCCTGATTAAAAACACTCATAAGACAGCGAATAGTGGTTGATTTGCCCGCGCCGTTTCTCCCTAAAAATCCCATGGCGCGTCCCGACCGTACCTTAAAGCTTATACCGTGCAGTATCTCTTTTTCGCCATAACTTTTTTTTATGTCCTGTAGTTCCAGTATCATGGCATTACCTCCCAGTTATACAAAATAACTCCTTACCGCGCCATTAAGCGCTTGTTTTTTTCACGCTTTTAGTTAAAAAAGCGCTTGCCATAGCCCCTCCGCGCTAGACTATACCATATTACATCAGCCGCCATCAAATTTCTTCATCTTATATGCAGCTTGTGTAAATTCCAGGTAAATATTGTGTAAATACACAGCCCGTCTCCTTTCATATTAATATTATTATGATATCACAATAATATGAATTTCGCAAGCTGCTGCGTTTCTGCTTTTTGAATTGCTTTTCTTTATTCGTTACAGAATGTTCATGTCTTTCTCGTTTTGTTTTTAATAAAAGCGTGTTATACTATTGTGTAAAGACTTGTAGGAGGTTTTTTGTTTTGTTTGGCAAGTTCATGAATAATTATTACTACGGCAAGGCGGGCAAGGGCGATTATAACAAAGAAAATCTGCCAAAGAACCGCTGGCAGCTCTTTTGGGAAATGCTGCGTATCCGCTTTGGCGGTCTTTTTCAGCTTAACCTTATTGCCGCAGTATTTTTTATACCTCTGCTTTACGTTGCAGCAAAGGGCTTTGAAAGCCTGTTTTCTTTAGCGCAGCTTATCGTCACAGTGCGTCAGGGCGGCGAAGGCATAACGCCTGAAATGACGGCCATAGCTGAAAACGCCGGTATTCACGCGTACGCCATATTAGTTAAAATAAGCATATGGCTTATACCGTGCATTTTTGTCACGGGTCCCGCGCAGGCCGCCTTGGCTTATGTAACGCGCAACTGGGCAAGGGACGAGCACGCCTTTGTGTTTTCGGACTTTAAAGACGCGTTTAAGGAAAACTGGAAGCAGTCCCTTGTAATATCCGGAATCACATCAATAGTGCCTCTCGTTATGCTTATGTCCTGGCGGTTTTACGGGCAGATGGCGCAAAATTCCGTATTCTACGTGATACCTCAGGTATTCGCTCTCATGGTCGGCTTTCTCTGGCTTTTGGCGCTGCCCTACGCCTACCCTATGATAGTTACATATAAAATGACCATTGGACAGATAATAAAAAACTGCATTCTCCTTGCAATTGCCAAGCTTCCGCAAAACATAGGCGTGCGCCTTGTAATGCTTGTGCCCGCGATTATAGCGGCTCTTGTATCCTTATATACCCCCTACGCTCTGTTCGCGCTTATGTTTTTAGGCGGGTACTATCTTCTGCTCGGCAACGCGCTTGCGCGCTTCGTTTACGCTTCCTACACAAACGGCGTGTTTGATAAATATATAAACGCGAAGATACCGGGGGCGCAGGTTAACCGCGGAATAATTACAGAAGAAGAGCTGGAAGAGCTCGAAGAAGAAGACTTTAGCGATGAAGCGGAAGAAGAGCACCGCAGTTTTCCCCCTGATCCCCCGTCTGAAGAGAGCGGCAGCATAATTTAATGTATACGGATTTCGCGTCTGTGTACGACCGCCTTATGCAGGACGTGGACTATGCGAAGTTCGCGCTCGCATATGAAAGCATTTTGCAAAAACGCGGCGTTAAACCAGGAACCGACATAGTGGAATGCGCATGCGGTACGGGAAACATAAGCATACCGTTAAGCGAAAGCTATAATGTTTTAGGCGTGGACATATCAGAAGACATGCTTTCAAGGGCTTCGCAAAAAGCAAGAAAAGCAGGCAGACGCGTTACCTTTATAAAACAGGATATGCAGTGTCTGCGTCTGCACAAGCCCGCTTCCGCCATACTTTCAACATGCGACGGGCTTAATTATTTAAGCTATGACAAAGTAAGGCGTTTTTTGTCCGCGGCTTACGCAGGGCTTATGCCGAAAGGCATAATATGCTTTGATATTTCAAGCGAACACAAGCTTAAAAATATAATAGCGGACAACACGTTTACGCTTACAGAAGACGATATATGCTATATATGGCAGAACGAGCTTAAAAACGACTCTATATACATGCAGCTTGATATATTTTTAAAGAAAAAACAAAACTATTACACCAGAATCGTCGAAGAACAGCGGCAGTATATACATACTGAGCGCAGCCTGTCGCTGGCGCTTAAGGAAGCCGGCTTTACGAATATAAGCGTATTGAATAAAGACTTAATCACAGCTTCCGAAAAAGATGAAAGGCTGTTTTTCGCCGCAGAAAAGGAGAATTATGTACGATACACCGCTTGAAGCAATGGACGGAATGATATACAACGCGCCTGACGCCGTAATGCGCATGACGGTTATGGGAGGCAATGCAAGAATTGTTATGTGCCGCACGACGCGCATGACGCAAAAGGCGCAGGATACGCACTTGGCAAGCGACGCCGCAGCAGCCGCTTTCGGGCGCATACTTCCAGCCACCGCCATGCTCAGCACAGACCTTAAGCAGGAAAATTCCTCAGTAACCGTTACTTTTAACGGGAACGGTCCCGCGGGCAAAATAGTATGCGTAGGGCATGGAAACACGCTTAAAATAACGGCGCACTACCCGCAGGCCGAAGTTCCGCCGCTTAAAAACGGCGCGCAGGACGTGCCTGCATACATAGGGAACGAAGGAACGCTTTCCGTTATTAAGGACTTAGGTTCCGGCGAACCCTATGTAGGCGTAAGCCGCCTTAAGTCCGGCGGCATCGGGGAAGACTTCGCGCTTTACTACACCGTTTCTGAGCAGGTGCCATCTATAATTGCGCTTGGATGCCTTAACGCAAACCGCAAGGTGCTGTCAAGCGGAGGCATACTTGTTCAGGCGCTCCCTGACGCTGACGAAAAAACTCTTAAAATGCTTGAAGACAGAATACCTTTTTACAGCAACATAAGCCGTGAAATATACGATATGAGCATGCAGGTTTTAGCGGAAGAATGGTTCAAAAACATGGATCTTAATATATTAAGCTATGAGGAGCTTAATTTTGCCTGCGACTGCTCAAGGGAAAAAATGAGAAGCGCTCTTATGGCCGCCGGGAAAAAAGAGCTTCAGGACATGGTTGATGAAAATAAAGACGTGAAAATGACATGCTTGTTCTGCAGGAAAAAACGCAAGTTCACCATTGACGAGATAAAAGACATGTTGAAGGAAGCTGGCGGCAATAAATGAAACTTATAGACTTTGACAAACATTTTTCAGATTTCTGGATAGACTATTTTCGCTCCCACCAGGACGATTACGATTATGTTGATGAGTTCGAGAAAGATTTAAACGCAATATACGAGCTGTTTCTCGACACCCCGGCTCCCTGGCTTAACAATAAAAAGCCGGGAGAATACTTTGAAAGTTTTTATGACGCCAAAGAGCTTGTCGAAGGCGTTTCTCAATATATAACGCAGGATATATCCGTGCCCGAGCTTCTGCTTAACCGCATAGTCGAGCTTCAGAAATCGTCCGAAGCCCCGCTTCTGGCTTTGCTTGATGAAACGCATTCCATGCACGAAAGGATGACCGCAGTATCGCTTTTGCGCGAAATAGGCAGCGCCGCGCCTCTAAATCTATACATAAGCTGGATAGTTAAAGGCGAGCCGCGCGAGCTTATAGACAACTGCCTGGAAAGCCTGGAAATATACGCTGAAGATTTGGAAAGCGATCTGCTTAAGGCGCTGCCTTTAGCGCGGGACGACGGCAAGCAGGCGCTGCTCAGCCTGTTGTCGCGCTTTAACTTCAGCGATGAAGTTTTTTACACTCTTATGGATTTATTCAGACGCATTCCCAAAAACCGCGCGGAGCTTAGCGAGTACATAGGAAGACTCGGTAACGAAAAGGCGCTTCCGGAGCTTAAAAAAGCGGCGCTTGATGAAAAAACAGACTATCTTGATTATATAGAAATACGCAACGCCATTGAAGCCTTGGGAGGAGAAGCCCCCGAACGCGCGTTTGACGAGAGCGACCCCGCTTACAAAATATTTAAGGATGAAAAATCATGAGCAAGCTTGAATGCCCAAAATGCCACAAGGTGTCGGACAGCGCTTCGCGCGTATGCCCATACTGCGGCACATACATGGGCGACGTCCGCTCTGGCGCCAATTACAGCGGAGAAGCGGTAAGCTTAAACCCCCGTCCCAAAAGAAACGAAAAACGCGAAAAGAGGACTAATAAAAAGCGCCGCAGAAACAACCGTTATTACTATAAAAAGCACGTTATAAACTGGGCATGGGTTTTGGCGATATTGCTTGTGCTTGTTTTCTTCGGGCTTATCGCCGGCTATGCCTATTTAAAAATCACGCCTGACGGACAGGTGATTTTAGCCAGGCACGGACGCGACGCAAATGCCGCCGCTTACTGGACGGTAGCTGAAGAACACCTTAACACCGGCGCTATTCCAAAGGCCATAGAAGCGGCAGAAAAAGCGTATAATATGGATCCTGACGCAGAGGACATTTACAAGCGCTGCTTTCTGCTCGCTGAAATATATGAAACAGCCGGCGATCTGGAAAACGCCAAAAAAACCTATAACCTTATATACAGCAATATAAAAGGCGAAGGCGAAACGATAAAGAAGATGAAGGTGGAAGCTTACCGCGACAACATAAGAATTTTGCAGTCTGAAAACCTTACGGCGCAGGCGGCTGACCTTATGCAGACCGCCTTTGAAGAAACAAAGGACGTTTCATTCTATAAAGAGCGCAGCCAGATAGTGCCCGAGCCTCCCACAGCGAGCCTTGCCGCGGGACCGCATATGTTTACGCAGAAATTAGCCTTTATATCTGAGGGCGGCTACGATATATACTATACTTTGGGCGATGAAGTGCTGCCTGAAGAAGGCACGCTTTACACAGAACCGTTGACGCTGACGGAGGGAGTGTATCAGTTCCGCGCCATATGCGTGTCGCGCGAGCTTATTTCAGATGAAATGAGCGTAAAGTACACAATAACCCTTCCGCGTCCCTTGGCGCCAAAGTCTAACTATAAACCCGGGGAATATAAAAGACCCTTTCACGTAAAGCTGCGCAACATAGGCGACGACCCGGATGTGCGCATGTACTACACTGTGGACGGTTCACGCCCTTCAGAAAACAGCCCGGAGTTTACTGGCGACGGAATACTTTTGCCTCCGGGAAAAGTTACATTGCGCGCTATTGCCGTAAACAAGTACGGCAAGTCAAGCAATGAGCTTCAGGTAGGCTATAAAATAGGCGGAAAGTTTAAAAATTACTTTAATTCTTCTGATTCTGTTGCCAATATGCCCATTATGGAGTATGATTATGCTGATTTTATAGAGCGTTATGGCGCTCCTCAAAAAGAGCTTACCGGCACAGACGAGCTTGTAAAAGGGAGCTGCACCCTGCTGAGCTATCCATGGGGTGAAGCGCGCTTTACGCTTAGCGATAAAGGTAACCTGCTTTACTACCTTGATACTAACGATCAGGCTATGAAAGGGCCGCGCGGCACAGGCATAGGCCAGAGCATGGACGATGTGTGCTCTGAGTTCAGAGATATGGGGCAGCTCGCAGGCCCTACCGGCGACAGGGGCATTTATTACGACCAGAAAGTTGGCAACGCAGAATATATAGTCGATTCGGACGATCCTGCGTTTGGTCTTCTGAATTACAGCTACCAGGACTATGACGCCACGCATACAGGCACTGTAAAGCTTACCTACTGTATCGAATCGGGCCGCGTAAGCCGTATGATATACCAGTACACGGATTTTATGCAGCCTAACGTAAGATAAAACTTAAAGCTTTTTGCGGAAAGGAAAGTTTATATGAACGAACCGAATCAAAATAATCATAAGATTATGCGGTACTTTTTCATCGCCCTTATTGTTATGACAATAATAAACGCGCTTATAGTGCCGTCCATAACACGCCCGAGAGCCAAAGAAGTAAGCTACAGCCAGTTTAAGGGCTATCTTGCTGAGCGCCAGATATCGGAAGTGTACATAGACACTACTGAAAATAAAATCGTGTTCACAACGGGCAGAGGGCCTGATGTGAATTTGTTCAAGACAGGCATGGTTGATGACCCGACGCTTATACCTATGCTTGAAAACGCAAATGTAAGTTACAGCGCGCCTATAATGGAAAGGCCTTCCCTGCTTACCAGCATTTTAGTAAGCTGGGTAATACCTATAGCCCTGCTGTTCCTTTTGTTAAGGCTGCTTAACAAACAGATGCAAAAGCACCTTGGCGGAGGCATGAGCGCCATGCAGCTTGGAAAATCCAACGCGCGCATATACGTGCAGGACAAGACCGGCGTAAATTTTGAAGACGTAGCGGGACAGGACGAAGCAAAAGACGCCCTTAAGGAAGTCGTCGATTTCCTTCATAACCCCAAAAAGTATGAGGAAATAGGCGCGCAGATGCCAAAAGGCTTGCTGCTCGTAGGCCCTCCCGGAACAGGAAAAACCCTGCTTGCAAGGGCTGTCGCCGGCGAAGCCGGCGTGCCGTTCTTCTCAATTTCAGGTTCTGAATTCGTCGAGATGTTCGTAGGCATGGGCGCGGCGAAGGTAAGGGATCTTTTCAAAACAGCCGAAGAAAAAGCCCCATGCATAGTGTTTATAGACGAAATAGATACCATAGGCAAAAAGCGTGAAAGCACGGGAGTAGGCGGCGGCAACGATGAACGAGAGCAGACGCTTAACCAGCTGCTTGCTGAAATGGACGGCTTTGACTCTAAAAAAGGCGTTGTGCTGCTTGCCGCTACCAACCGCCCTGAAATATTGGACCCCGCTTTAACGCGCCCGGGTCGTTTTGACCGCCGTATTCCGGTCGAGCTGCCAGACCTTAAAGGCAGAACAGAAATACTGCAGGTCCACGTTAAAAAGATAAAGACAGATCCCGGCATAGATTTAGAGCACGTTGCCAAGGCAGCGGTCGGCACAAGCGGCGCCGACCTTGCAAACGTGGTGAACGAAGCGGCGCTGCGCGCTGTGCGCGACGGAAGAAAACGCGTTTCGCAAACAGATCTGGAAGAATCCATAGAGGTAGTGCTTGCGGGCTACGAAAAGAAGAACGCAGTTTTAAACGAAAAGGAAAAGCTTATAGTAGCTTACCATGAGGTGGGCCACGCTCTTGTTGCGGCCAAGCAGAAAAATTCAGCGCCTGTTCACAAGATTACAATAGTGCCGAGGACTTCAGGCGCGCTTGGCTTCACGATGCAGGTGGACGAGGAAGAGCGCTTCCTTATGAGCAAGGAAGAGCTTGAAAACCGCATAGCTTCCATAACGGGCGGCCGCGCGGCGGAAGAAATTATATTTAACTCTATTACAACAGGCGCTTCAAACGACATAGAAAAGGCGACGCAAATAGCCCGAGCGATGATAACGCGCTTTGGCATGTCAGAAGAATTCGGCATGGTCGCTTTTGAAAAAGACGTAAACCCCTATTTAGGCGGGCAGATGGTGTCTACAAGCTCCGCTGAAACCGACTCCAAAATAGACAAGATGACCATTGAAATTGTTGAAAAGCAATATCAGAAGGCCAAAGAAATATTATCCGAAAATGTATCAAAGCTTCATGAAATCGCCAAATACCTATACGAAAAAGAAACACTTACAGGCGAGGAATTTATGCAGATACTAAACGCCCCCGAGGCGAATCCCAAGGCTTTGACAGAGCAATAAAAAACCCTGAATTATAATTCAGAACAAAAGCAAAACCGCGCAGTAAATTTCTAAAGTTTGCTGCGCGGTGTTTTTATTTATAAATTTAAATACTATTTTTCTTCAGCCCAGTAAAGCGCCGCTTTAACGGCTCTGTTCCAGCCGTTAATGGCTTTCTGCCTGTCCTCTTCAGACATGGACGGATTGAACTCGTCCTTGTTTTCCCAAATCTTGCTTACTGCGTCCATGCTGTCATACACGCCTACCGCCATGCCGGCAAGCAAGGCTGCGCCAAGAGCCGTTGTTTCAAGGACTTCAGGGCGAATGATCTTTATTCCCATTATGTCGCTCTGGAACTGCATAAGAAATCTGTTTGCGCTTGCGCCGCCGTCGACGCGCAGATTATCCGGAAGCTTGCCGGAATCCTGAGCCATGGCATTCAGCAAATCCTTGCTCTGGTAAGCTATGGATTCAAGCGCCGCGCGCACTATATGCGCGCTGTTTGTTCCGCGCGTCATGCCGACAAGCGTTCCTCTTGCGTACATGCTCCAGTAAGGCGCGCCAAGCCCGGTGAAGGCAGGCACAAGGTATGTTCCGCCGCTGTCCTTTACGGACAAAGCCATATTTTCGCTTTCCGGAGCGGACGATATAAGCTTAAGCTCGTCCCTTAGCCACTGCACAGTAGCTCCGCCCATGAAAATGCTGCCTTCAAAGGCGTAAGTAGGCTTTCCGTCAAGCCGCCACGCTGTTGTGGTAATAAGGTTTGAGTTTGACAGCCTGAACTCTTTCCCTATGTTCATAAGCATAAAGCAGCCCGTGCCGTAGGTGTTTTTTGCCATGCCTTCTTCAAAGCACGCTTGGCCGAAAAGCGCCGCGTGCTGGTCGCCCACTAAGGCTCCTATAGGTATGGGCACGCCTAATATCGCTTCATCTAAGAACCCTATAACCCTGCTCGTGTCTACCACTTGCGGCAGAATAGCTTCAGGTATGTTGAAAAGCTCAAGAAGCTCATCGTCCCACTGCTGCGTGTTTATGTTAAACAGCATGGTTCTTGAAGCGTTAGTCGCGTCTGTAACATGCGGATGGCTTTTAATTAAATGCCAGGCTAAAAAGCTGTCCACAGTGCCAAAGCACAGCTCGCCTTTTTCCGCTCTTTCGCGCAGATTAAGGTTGTCCAGTATCCATTGAATTTTTGTGGCTGAAAAATAAGCATCCGGCAAAAGGCCTGTTTTGCTGCGTATAAGCTCTGTATGGCCTTCGCTTTTTATCTTTTCAACAAGGTCTGCCGTACGCCTGCACTGCCATACTATGGCATTGTACACGCATTTGCCAGTTTTTTTGTCCCATATAAGCGTTGTTTCGCGCTGGTTTGTAATACCTATCGACGCTATTTCAGAAGCGCTTATCCCAGCCTTGCGCACAGCGGCGCACAGGGATTCCGTCTGTGAAAACAGTATGTCTTCCGGGTCGTGCTCCACCCAGCCAGGCTGCGGATAATGCTGCTTAAACTCATGCCTTGCTGAAGCCATTATTCTGCCTTCCGGCGTAAAGACCACGGCCCTTGACGACGTCGTTCCCTGATCCAGCGCGACTATATAGCGTTTGTTCATGCTGCCCTCCTCAGTCTAAGCGCACACCGTAAAGCTTGGGATCTTTTGAGCAGGTGCCTATAATCAATATGTCGTCGTATACAGCGGGGCTCGCGTCTATCTTGCCTGAAAGCTGCAGCGTGCTCTGCACCTGCCCTGTTAAAGCGTCCACCATGGTTAATAGCCCGCTTGAATCCGCCTGTATTATATAAGCTTCTCCGGTAGGCGCATAGACCGCCACAGGCGATGAAACAGTTTCCTCCTTTATCGGGAGCTGCCAGACTACGGATCCGTCGTTTTTATTTATGCAGTATATGCGAGAGCCGCCTTCCTTTACCTTGTTAACCGTAAAGTAAACATAGTTCTGTATGGATTTCTGCCCTATTACGGGGCTCGCCTTACAACCGGCGCGCTCGCCCTTGTCGTATTTTGCTTCTACTATAAGCTTCCAGTTTTCTTCACCCGTCGCGGCGTTCAGGCTGCGTATTACGGCTTCGCCCTTTTTGCGAGTGCGGTTTAATACCGTTGTGCCCGTATATAGCGACAAGGAGCCGTCAGAATTAAAGTCTAACGCCATGGCGGCGTCTGTATTGTCGCCAGCGTCAAAGAGCCAAACAGTCTGCATGGTTGTAGAATCTACACAGCGCACAAATCCCTGCTTGTCCGCTGCGAATATGTATTTCCCATACATCGCAACGGAGCTTTCAAGGCTAAGGCTCGGGTTGTCCTGCTTTCCCTTGCTGCGCTGGTAAAGCACGTCCGGCTTAACGGAGAGCTTCATGCCTTCGGCGTTTGCAAAGTCAAAATCGGTGTTCATTTTAATCGTGTACAGCAGCCCGTTTTCTCCGCCTATTATCATATTATCGCTGCTGCGGTCAAACAGGGCAGTGCCGTCAAAGGCGCCGTTCGTTGCATACTGCACCTGGTTCTTCGTTTTGCGGCCGTTTATAAACAGCAGTTTTTCCTGATCAAGCAAATTGTAAACATAGAAGCCTATATCGCCAGTCTTGTTAGAAAGCTTGGATATGCCCTGCCCAAAAGCCAGCACAGGCATGCCCTGCGGGTCTACCGAGGCGCTGCCCTTTAAAGGGTAGCCTATATTTATAGGGTCGCGTGTCGCGGCGCCGTCGTTTAAGTCAAAGAAGTAAACATTTCCGTCCTGCGCGGGCACTATAACTTCCCTAAGCGGTGAAACAGTCTTTTTTTCTTCTTTTATATTCATGGCTTCCCTAAGCTCTTTTGACCACTTTATAATTGCGGGCTGTCCCGTCCAGCCAAGGCCGTAAAGGGTACCGCCGCTCGTACGTATAGAGCCTAAGTCCGCCTCCCACATGACAGTCATCTGCTTGCGCTGTATGTTGGCTTCACCATGAGCGGCGTTGCGCCTGAAGTTATCGCCCCTGAAGGTGAATACGCCTCCTGCGTATGTCGTGTAATTATCAGGGAGCGGCATGTTAAGTTCATCCGTCCTTGAATAATCTTTCTGTTTTTTTGAGCCTATATATACGCTGTCCTTATAGTTCTTATTTTGAGGCTTAGTGGAATCTGCAGCAGACGCTGAAAATGCCGGTGCCTCAGGTTCCGCCGGCGCTTGTATCACCTGCGGCGCCTGCGTAGCGCTTGCAGGCTGAACGTCCTGCGCCAATGGGGCTTCAGTTGAGAACGTGGTTAAATTATCTGCCGCTAAAGCATTCTGCCCGTCTGAAGACGCGCTTTGATCGTCTTGAGCGGCATCGGACACCCCGGTATCGAGCAGCTGGCTTTCAGGCATCATAATATTGCCGTCATCCGGCGCTACCTGAACTATGCTTATCTGGGCTGTTGGAAGCGCGGCGGCTGAAAACGTGTTTTCGTTCAAGGCGTCTTCATAAGGCTCCTGCGTCGCTATAACAGCGGCAGGCTGCTGTGTAGTTGACGCGGCGGTTTCCGGCTGCTGTGTTGAAGACAGTACGGCTGGCGCTTCTGTGGGCGCGTCCGCGTCTATTACAATTACAGCAGGCGCGTTTGACGCTTCGGCTACAGTAGAATCTGAAGCGCCGTCTTCTAACGTTGCTGCGGGAGCGTCCGTTCCTTCAGCTTCAAAAGAGCTTGAAACGCTATTATTATTTTCAGGCTGCGTTTTAACAGGGGGCTGTGTTACTACAACGGGTTCCGGGGTAGGCTCTGTAATGTTAAGCTGTATGCCCTTGGAATCCGATACCCAGGTTTCCCCGTCAAGCACGCCCGCATACACTATGCCTTCAAATTCTTCGTCAAATACAACGGTATACGTCCATATCTTCTTGCTGTCGTCGCGCGCGTCGCTCGTGCCGGATATTACGTCGCCCGCTTCGTTGCGTATGCGCACGTTTTGCACGGCCTTGTCGGTAGTAATTGTGAATACGTTTTTCCCGCCTGTTAAGCCGTACGGTTCGGCAGTTTCAAACTTTACTATTTTAGCTTTTTCTTCTTCCGATCCAAGCAGGCCGTCAACCACTTTAGCTACAGGTCTGCGCATAGAACCTAATACGCCTTCTGCATCCTTCGGAACGGCAAAATACAAAACGGCAATTATTATTATAATAAGCCCTATAATTCCCATAAGTATAAAGGGCCACTTGCGCCGCGGTTCTTCCTCATAGTAGTCTTCGCTGTTGCTAAGGCGCGTGCCCGGCGGAAAGCTTTCGTAATCGTTATACGACGTAGGCTTGTCATGATAGCGGTCGTCAAGCGGCAACGGAGCGTTGTCCTCGCTGTAAGACGGCCTGCGCACTTCCTTCTGTATATCGTCAGTTCCGTCCTGGCGCTTATACTTATCCGACCTGCGTCTTCGCGGCTGTCGTGTATTTTGATCGTATGGCAAATTGTTCTCCTTTCAGCGCCGTCAATATACGCGCTTTACGCTATATCAACTTATTGTGCTGCAAACAAATTAATATTAAAATAAGGTCTTTTCTTCTATAAAACTCTTAAGCTCCCCTGTATTAACGCGGATTTGTTCCATGCTGTCCCTGTCACGGACTGTAACGGTGCCGTCTTCAAGCGTATCAAAGTCTACCGTTATACAAAACGGCGTGCCAATTTCATCCTGACGGCGGTAGCGCCTGCCTATGGAGCCTGATTCATCATAGTCGATAGAAAAGTACTTGCTTAAGCCGTCTCTTATTTCGCGCGCCTTTCCTCCAAGCTTATTTTTTTGGAGCGGCAGAACGCAGGCTTTATACGGGGCAATCGCAGGGTGCAGATGCAAAACGGTGCGGCTGTCCTTTTCGAGGACTTCCTCTTCATAAGCGTTGCATAAAAACGCGAGCAGTATGCGGTCTGCGCCAAGCGACGGCTCTATAACATAAGGTATAAAGCGCTCGCCTGTAACGGGGTCTATATATTCAAGGTTCACTCCGCTGTGTTTCTGGTGGGCGGTAAGGTCGTAGTCCGTCCTGTTGGCTATGCCCCAAAGCTCTCCCCAGCCAAACGGGAACAAAAATTCAAAGTCCGTAGTCGCTTTGGAGTAATGGCTTAATTCTTCTTTTTCATGGTCGCGGGTGCGAAGGCTTTCCTGCTTGATGCCTAAGCTTAAAAGCCATGTTCTGCAAAATTCGCGCCAGTAGTCAAACCATTTGTCGTCTTCACCCGGCTTGCAAAAGAATTCAAGCTCCATCTGCTCAAACTCTCTTGTTCTAAAAGTAAAGTTGCCTGGCGTAATCTCGTTTCTGAAGGATTTCCCTATCTGCGCGATGCCTAAAGGCAACTTCCGCCTTGTTGTGCGCGCTACGTTTTTAAAGTTTACAAAAATACCCTGCGCGGTTTCAGGGCGCAGATAAAGCTCAGTGCCGCTGTCCTCTGTAACGCCCTGATGCGTTTTAAACATAAGGTTGAATTTGCGAATAGAAGTAAAGTCCGTCTTGCCGCACGAAGGGCACGGAACGGCGTTTTCTTTTATAAAGCTGCTGAGCTCTTCATCCGTCATGCCGTCGGCATGTATCTCCTGTCCCCTGCTCTGTGCCCAGTCTTCAACTATTTTATCCGCCCTGAAGCGTTCCTTGCAGGCGCGGCAGTCTATAAGCGGGTCGTTAAACGTGCCGACATGGCCGGACGCCACCCAGACTTCACGGTTCATAAGTATAGCTGAATCAAGCCCCACGTTTGAGTTTGATTCCTGCACGAATTTCTGCCACCATGCTTTTTTAATATTATTTTTAAGTTCAACGCCCAACGGGCCGTAGTCCCATGTGTTCGCAAGGCCGCCGTATAATTCGCTGCCGGCGTATATAAAGCCGCGGTTTTTGCACAACGCGACCAATTTATCCATAGTAAGCTTTTCTGTAGGCATACTTAAAAACCCCCTTTAGTATTGGTAAATATTGTAGCTATTGCGCTGTGTTATGTCAAGAAAAGGCTTTTGCAAATAGCTCCGCGCTCAGGGCGTGGCTTCAAATTTCTCTCCCGACTATCCGCATAAACGTAAACTTTCACGCGCCGCATTTCTATGCTGCGGATATGCCACGGCTCTTCCAATCTCAATAATTAGCCGAACAGATTTGTAATCCGCTGATTCTCGTTTCCATACGGGAGTATTATATAAAAATTAATGCTTTGGGAGGCCCATATCAAATATTTCTTATGTTTTTTTCAAATTTACAAAAAGCTTTTTATTATAATTTTTTTGATGTTGCCGACCGTTAAAAGCCTGTAATAAAAGCGTTTTGTTATATATAATAAAAAACAGCGAATGTATTTTAACTCTTGCTTATTTATAACTTTTTACAAATGGCTTTAAGGCGCTGTAACCGGCTTCGTCCATTTGTTCTAATGGAATAAACTTCAGCGCCGCGCCGTTTATGCAGTAGCGCAAGGAGCCAAGATCCTCCGGCCCGTCCTCAAATACATGGCCCAGGTGATTGGTGGAATCCCCCGTTACTTCTATTCTTTCCCTCATTAAACGATTATCGCGCGAATACTGCATGGCGTCTGTTGTAACAGGCATTGTAAAGCTTGGCCAGCCGCAGCCGCCATTAAATTTGTCGGCGGAAGAAAACAAAGGCTGGCCCGTTGCAATATCGACATATATGCCGTCTTCATAATTGTTGTCATAAGGGCTTGAAAACGGGCGTTCAGTGCCGCGTTCCCTTGTAACATTGTACGCCGTATCAGACAATTTTTTCTTAAGTTCATTATCAGACGGCAAATCACCGCCGGGGAAAAGAACCTCCTGCGCCTTTAATAAATTTATATGGCAATAGCCGCCCGGGTTCTTGTCAAGATAATCCTGGTGATAATCTTCAGCCGATACAAAGTTTTTAAGCGGAAGGCATTCTACCGCGGGAGTTTTCCCCTTTATTTCAGCTAATACTTCAAGAGAATAGCGGCTTAAAGCGCCGCTCGCTTCATCCGTGTAATAAATACCTGTTCTGTATTGGCGGCCTGTATCATTGCCCTGTCTGTTCACACTGAAAGGATCAATAATACGATAGTAGCGCTCCAAAATTTCCGCCAGATGTATTTTGTTTGGGTCATAAATCAATTTAACGGTTTCGGCATGATCCGTTTTTGCAACCTGCTGGTAATTTGTGTCGTCGGTTTTCCCGTTGGCATAGCCGACTTCCGTATCAATAATTCCAAACACACGCTTAAAATAAGCTTCCGACCCCCAAAAGCATCCTGCGGCAAGATAAATTTCCGCTTCAGCCTGCGAACCCATGCTTGTAATATCTACGTTTTCTCCCCACCCCGGTTTGGCGTCAGGGTTTATTTTATCGTCCTTATTATAAAATTCGCTTGATAAATCGTCTATTGGCATATTATAGTTTCCTTTCTCTGTGTTGTTTTTAAAATTTCCATCGTTTTTTTGCGTAAGATTATTCATTTCCGTGTATTGGCAGCCGGTAAGGCTTAATATAAATATTATAAGACAAAATATGCTTACGCCCCGAAGCGTCATGGAAGATGAACTAAACTTCATTGACGTTATACCGTTATTATTAACGCCGGATTTTGACTGTTTCATGCTCCCCTCCTTAACGCCCGCATAAATGCAATGATTTGTTTATACAAGCGCATTATATCATAAATATGGCTTTGTTGATAAATACAAATTTGCCGAAAAAACGCCTTAGCCCGACGCCGCTTTTAGCGGAACTGTACGAATAATAGAAACGACCGTCTCAATAGGGACGGTCGAAAAGAATGAAATTATCGAAGCATAACTGAACACAAATTATATCGAAAAGAATTTACAACAGCTTTGTTGATATAACTGCCGCTCTCTCTGACAAAGCGGCTTTACGCTATATTTATGCCATATAGTGCTTTTGTTCATCAATTGCCTGTATAAATGGCAATACGCTTATTTCATTTGTATAAGCTCATATTCTCGCGTTCCAAGGCCTATCTTTTCAGCGTGAGCGAGCGTTTCCTTCCAATGGATATTAGGGTTGCTGTCCATAAAGTGGTCATGGTACATATGCCAGCCTGGTTTAGCTAAGTTATCGCCTAACTGGCTGTTTCTTACAGGTTCTGCCTTCTGGCACAGGTCCGCGCAGGCTTGATCGAGCGCAACGGGGTCAAAGGACGCGAGCATTCCTATGTCAGGAAGTATTGCGGCGTCGTTTTCATTATGGCAGTCGCAGTTTGGCGATACATCCATTATCAGGCTTATATGGAAGTTGGGGCGTCCATGGCAGACAGCGGCAGAGTATTCCGCCATCTTATTGCACAGCATCTCCCCCGCGCTGCTGTTTATGTTGTGTATAGCGTCAAACGCGCATGCGCCTATGCATCTTCCGCAGCCCTTGCAAAGCTTGGGATCTATATACGCCTTTCCTTCAGGATAGGATATCGCATCGCTCCCGCACTCTTTTGCGCAGCGGCGGCAGCTGCGGCACAAATCCTTTTCTACTATCGGCGTCCCGTCATTATGCTGGAGCATCTTTCCTGCGCGGCTCCCGCTGCCCATGCCTAAGTTCTTAAGCGCGCCGCCAAACCCCGTTAACTCATGTCCCTTGAAATGGCTTACGGAAATTACTATGTCGGCGTCCATTATAGCGCGCCCTATAAGCGCGGTCTTGCAAAATTCGCCGTTCGGCACAGGAACCTCTATATCGTCCGTACCGCGCAGGCCGTCCGCTATTATTACGTTGCAGCCCGTTGTAACGCTGTTGAACCCGTTAAGCTCCGCGTTGCGCAAATGATCCACCGCATTTTTACGGCTCCCCGGGTAAAGCGTGTTGCAGTCTGTTAAAAACGGCTTTCCGCCAAGTTCCTTTATTATATATATAACAGCGTGTATGTAGTTGGGCCGCAGATAGGCAAAATTGCCAAGCTCCCCAAAATGCATTTTTATTGCTACAAATTTTCCTTCAAAATCTATATCGCCTATGCCGGCGCGGCGGATAAGCTTTTGCAGCTTGACGCCCTGGCTTACGCCTACTTTTGTTCTAAAATCAGTAAAATAAACTTTGGATGCGGTCATATTTTCCTCCCCCGTATTCGTTAATCTTCACATACAATATATGCAAAAATACTATATTAGTATAATGCAGTATCGCTTGTTAGTCAATTAAACGGCTTTTTCAAACATAAAAGCTGTGTAGCTTTACAATAGATGTGAGACTGAAAGCTGAGAAAAAAGCGATCGAGTC
>CAZFHI010000006.1:0-91422 GCA_964518875.1 uncultured Oscillospiraceae bacterium | reverse complement strand
ACAGACCGTCGTTTTATCTTTAACTCGGTCTCACATCATTGACAAATGTACAGGAAAATGATAAAAGTGTAAATTAACGGATAAAGCTTTTTTAAAATAAAAAACAACAAATTTTTTTATAAGACGATTTGGAAAAGCGGATTATAACAGAAAAAATTCCTTTATAAATAAGACGAATGAAAACTGCAAAATACAACAGCGATTTCAAAAAAACTTATTTTAAAATTCGGCCAGCGAATACCGCAAGCAATATAGCGATTAAAACTATGAAAAACACAGTATTAAAATAATATATAAAACCCCTTATACATAAGACGAATCACAACTGCGATTTACAACAGTTTTTTATTTTTTTTATTGCGGTTTTTTTATCGCCGCGGCGGGAAATAATAGTCGCAAAATAAAAAAAGCGACGCAAAGAAAGGCATCGCAGAGAAAACTGTAAAATATAAAGAAGAACACACCTTTACATATAAGACGAATGAAAACTGAAATTTACAACAGCGATTTAAAAAACTTTATTTTAAAATTCGGCCAGCGAATACCGCAAGCAATATAGCTATTAAAACTATGAAAAACACAGTATTAAAAAAGTATACAAAACCCTTATATATAAGACGAATTAGAATTGTGATTTACAACAGTTTTTTAAATTTTTTTTATATAGCGCTTTTTTATTGCCGCGGCAGGAAAATAATGGTCGTAACGCAAAAAAGACAATGCAAAATAAATCATTGCGAAGAAAGCTGTAAAATATAAAGAAAAACACATCTTTATATATAAAACGAATCACAACTGCAAATTACAACATTTTTTTTAATTTTTTTTATATCACAGGTTTTTTATTGCCGCAATAGGAAAATATTAGTCGTAAAGTAAAAAAAGCAACGCAAATAAATTATCGCAAAGTCGCAAAAAACTGTAAAATATAAAGAAGAACACACCTCCACATATAAGACGAATGAAAACTGCAATTTACAACAGCGATTTAAAAAAACTTTATTTTAAAATTCAGCCAGCGAATACTGCAAGCAATATAGCGATTAAAGCTATGAAAAAACACAGTATTAAAAAAGTATACAAAAACCCTTATATATAAGACGAATCACAACTGCAATTTACAACATTTTTTTAATTTTTTTATATAGCTGTTTTTTATCGCCGCAGCGGGAAAATATTAGTCGCAAAGTAAAAAAAGCGACGCAAATAAATTATCGCGAAGTCGCAAAAAAACTGTAAAATATAAAGAAAAACACACCTTTATATATAAGACGAATGAAAACTGAAATTTACAACAGCTTTTTTAAAAAAATAATCAAAATGAAATATTCGTTGAGAAATATTCACTGCGGAATATTCATTTCAAAACTTCAACGCGGAATACTCGGCGAAAAATATTCCGTCTACTTATTGCAGTAAGGGCATTCTTTGCGCGTCCAGTTGTTTATTTCTATTATTGATAAGCTTAAAAGCGGTATGCCGAAGCTGAGTTTGCCGCCGCTTTTATCCACTATGCAGGCCATGGCGACGGGGTTGGCGTTGAGCGCCTTTACAATTTCCATCATCTCGCGCACAGACGTGCCGGTTGTAATTTCATCCTCCACTATAAGTATGCGGGCGCCTTCGGGTATTGAAAAATTGCGGCGCAGCGTCATTGTGCCCTGGCTTCTTTCGCAGAAAATAAACGGCTTTTCAAGCTGCCTCGCTACTTCGTACCCTGGCAGCACGCCGCCTATGGCGGCGCTCATGACAAGGTCTGTTTCAACGCCCTTGAGATTTTCCGCCATGGATTTTGCGACGAACTCCGCCGTTTTTGCGTTTTCAAACAGGCGGGCGCACTGCACGTAGGTATCCGTATGCCTTCCTGACGAGCGTATGAAATGCCCCTTGTTTATTACGACTTTTTTTATAAAATAATCAGTAAAATCAAACATATTATCACCGTGAATATAATACCATAGGTTGATAAAAAAGGACAATTAAATTTTGAAAAAGCGATAAAAATTTATTTGCTAATTGCAGCTTACACAAAGACACACCTGGGCTTCATAATTTCTACACATAGCTTTGGTATAATCAAAATGAAGGAGGGAGCATGAACATACTTATACTTGAGGACGACAGGACGATGCGCGAAGTTCTGGCCGAATATATAAAGGTTGCGGGGTACGGCGTGTTTTCAGCGGAAGACGGCGAAAAGGCCGTGCGGATACTGGACAAAGAGGATATAGCGCTTGCGGTGCTTGACATAATGGTGCCCAAGATAAACGGCATAGAGGTTTTAAGGCACATACAATCTACAAAGCCCGTGCCTGTAATTATGCTTACGGCGCTTGAAGACGATCAGATGCAGATTACCGCTTTTAACGCCATGGCGGACGATTATGTGGTAAAACCCGCGTCCCCCATAATACTTATTAAAAGAATAGAAGCCATACTGCGCAGAAGCGCTAAAAACAAAGCGGGGCATTCGGGGCTCTATATTGATAAAAAAGCTTATTCAGCAAGCTATGACAATAAGGATTTGAACCTTACCGTGTCTGAATTTTTATTGTTAAACGCGCTTTACGAAGCGAGGGGCGGCGCGCTCAACAGAGAGCAGTTGATTTACGCCATATACGAAAACGATTATTTCGGCAGCGACAGGGTAATAGACACCCACGTTAAAAATATAAGAAAAAAACTTCCCAAAGACCTTATATTTACGGTTTCTGGCGTTGGGTACAGGCTTAAGGACGAAGCGTATGAAAAATAGCTCGCTCAACAAAAAGCTGTTCGCGCATATGTCCGTCGTGGGGCTTGCGATGCTTGTATTTATAAGCGCCTACCTTATAGGCATTATGCCTGGGCTTTACATGGACCAGAAAAAGAACAACAGCATAGAGCGCGCTTACGAGCTGCACAGCAGGTTTTTAAGCGAGCGCACATATAAAAACATCAACCCTGAAAATATATTCAACACAGTAAGCGTAGTGCTGCCTAAAAAAGAATATGGGATTTACGCTTCAAGCGGCCTTTTTAACATGAATATCGCGTTAAAAAAGCAAAGATATATGGATAAGCTTGATGAAATAAGGAGCGCCATAGAAAGCGCCAAAAACGGGGATATCACAAAGTTTGAAAACATGAGCTTTGATATAGACTTAAGCAGAATATCCGGCGTTGAAATAAGCGGCGAAGAAAAATTTAAAATGCCAGATAATCTTTCCATAAGCAGATGGAGCGTTAAAAACATGGGCGGCACGTCCATAGTGCACGGGTCCGTAAAAGACGAGGGCCTCGAGTACATAAGCATTATGGCTTTTGATGAAAACGAAAGGGAATACGTAATAACGTTCGTGCCTTTGGTATATTCTTCAATAAACGATATTCTGCCAATGCTTTTAAGCATGCTGCCGACTATACTGCTGGCGCTGTTAATTATATTATTCATATCAAGCAGGATAATTTCAAAAAGCATAATAGACCCCGTAATAGCTTTGCAGCAGCACAGCATGATGCTTAAAAGGCAGGATCCTTCCGCGTGGACGAGCCTTAACATGCAGGGAAACGATGAAATAGCGGAGCTTTCCGGAAGGCTTGACGAACTTCACGAGGAAGTAAAACAAAGCTATGAAAACATGAGAGCTGAAAAGGAAAGGAAAGAGCTTTTCATAAGGGCGAGCTCGCACGAGCTTAAAACGCCGCTCGCTTCGGCGATTATGCTTTTAGACAGCATGACGGCTAAAGTGGGCAGGTACGCGGACCACGAAAAATTTCTCCCGGAGCTTAAAAACATAATGCTCGCTATGAACAAAATGCTTGAAGAGCTTATGCCGCTTAGAAAAAGCGAGTCCAGGATGGAAGAAATAAATATGCGCGAAATGTTTAACGGCATTCTGGAAGAAAACAAGTACCTGCTGGAAGAAAACAAAATGAAATGTACGTTAAAAGGGGATCTTACAATAAAAACGTGGGCGGACATAGCGGAGCGCGTAGCGTCGTTAGCTTTGGGGAACGCCGTATCGCACGGCGAAAAAGGCACGGAAATTGCGATTAACCTCTATGATTGGGGCTTCAGCATAGACAATAAGGGACACGTGGATGAAAAAATAATAAAGCACGCTTTTGAGCCCTTTGTAAGCTCCGCCGTTTCAAACGGCCACGGGCTCGGGCTTTACATAGCTAAAAGCTATTCGAAAATATTATCCTGGGACATCGATCTTAAAAATACGGAGGAAGGAGTAAGGTTTACATGCAGAATGAAGAAATAATACGCATAAACAGCCTTAAGGTTAAATACGGCGATAACACGGCGCTTAACATTACAAGGCCGATAACGGTAGAGCGTGGCGACAGGCTCGGCATAATAGGCGACAACGGCGCGGGCAAGACCACGCTTGTCAAGGCGCTGCTTAAGGTGGTGAAAAGCTACGGGGATTTTAGCCTTAACGTTCCCATGAAAAAAATAGCCGTGCACATGCAGAAAAACGGCTACACGAATCTGCTTAAAACGAAAGAAATAATGGAAGCTGTGCTGGGCTGCAAAGTTGAAAAGCACGAAAAGGCGATGGAGCTTGTGGAGTTCTTTAATTTTAAGGACAGCCTTAATAAAAAGTTCCAGCACTTAAGCGGCGGCCAGCAGCAGAGGCTTACGCTTATACTCGTATTAAGCCAGGACAGCGAGCTTGTAATGTTTGACGAAGTTACGACTGGGCTTGACTTTGTAACGCGGCAGGAGCTTCTGGAGCTTATTGAAACGTGGTACAAGGACAAGGACACCACAATATGCTACATAACCCACTACTACGAGGAGCTTGAAAGCGTTTCAAACAAGCTGCTTCTTTTTGACAGAGGCGAAGTGATAGACTACGGCGGGCAAAAGGAGCTGTTCAAAAAATACTGCGGAAACGGCGTAATACTTGTCGAAAACAATGAAAAAAACATAGGTCTTGTAAAGGATTTCAAACGGATAAGCTCCGTAACAAAGGACATAGCCTTAAGCTTCAACGACTATGACGAAGAAATGGCGATAGTCGAAAGGCTCGCTAAAAACCATGTGGACTACAAGCGCAGCAGCAAGGATATAGAAATGCTGTATACAAACGCGAAAGAAAGATGGGAGGAAAACAATGAAGCTGTTTAACGCTAAGCTGCTTAAATATGAATTGAAATCTCAGATGAGGAACTGGTACGTGCCGTTTTTCGGCCTCATATTCCCTACTTTAATAAGCCAGCTTGTCGTGAGGAACGCGCTTACAGAAGTTCCGCAGGAAATACTGCCCTACGTGCATATAAAGATATTCTTCGCGTTTTCAATGTACATACCGCTTTGCTGCGTGTTTCTCGCGCACAGCTACAGCTACGGCTACGAAGTGGAAAAGGAGATACCGCTCAGGTTCAGGCTGTTTGGCATAAAGGAATCCACGCAGATATCCTGCAGGCTGCAGGCCGTGCTTATAGTAAGCGTAATAGCGCTTATAATATTCTGCTTAGGCTTCTTTTTAAGCTTTGAAGTGCCGGTTCCGTCCGCCGGCGCCGTCGCCATATCAATAGCGGTATTTTTTGCGCTTTCCATATCGCTTTTCATGCTCGCGCACAGCCTGGGGCTTCTTATAAGACGCTACGACGCCACGGGCGGCATAGCCATGGGCATATATTTCCTGTTCCTTTTTATGGGCGGCGGCTTAGGCATGCAGCAGGAGAACTTCCCAAAAGCCTTGAAGGTAATATCCGGCATATTCCCGTTCTACCACGTAAGCGGAACGCTGGGAAGCCTTTTCTATGAGGAAACGAACATGGCCCCGCTCGTACAGTCCCTTATATTTTTCGCGCTTCTGAGCGTAGCCATGCTTTTTATAGGCTTAAAACAAGACAGGACCCAAAGGTAAAATTAAAAATCAGCGCGCCTTAAATATAACAATCCCCCCGGGAATAAAATACCGGGGGGATTGTTATTGAGCTTTATATTCGGTAAGGTTATATATTTATCAAAGATTTATATTCCACAAAGCTTTTATATTGAGCAAAGTTTTTATACTTCGTAAAACTTTTATATTGAGCAAAGCTTTTTATTCCGCAAAGCTTTTATATTGAGCAAAGCTTTATACCAATATTCCGCTCTGCCTTTAAACGCGTTTTATATGTTCAAGGCTTCAAAATTAAGCTTTCCCATGGCGCCGGCCTTTATAGCGCCGTCAAGGTTGCCGCGCTCCGTTGCGGTAAGCGAATTTATATTGTACTTTTGCATAAGGGCGAGCAGCACCGCGGCGCCTGTTGGCAGGATGTCCTCCCTGCCCTTTGGCACGCCCTTTATGCCGCTTCTTAAAAGGCGGCTTGTGTTAGACAGCTTTACAAGTATTTTTTCAGCGTCGTCAAAGTTTATCACGGTGTCGTCAAGCGATAATGAATATTCCTCCCGCCGCAGCACGTGCGCTAAAATAACCGCCGTTCCTCCCGCTATGTACCAATGGCCGGCGCTGAAAGGCGCGCCATAAAAAGCCTTCAGCGCTTCGTTTACGGCGGGATCTATGTCTTTTTCAGAGTTTATGCTTATTTTTTTAAAAAGCCGCGCGGCGCCCATCTGGAAGCTCGCGCTTTTTTCTATAACGCCGTTTTTTCCAGTGGCTATTTCAGTGGAGCCTCCGCCTATGTCGACGACGCCGCATTTGAACGGCCCTTCAGAGGCGCCAAGAAAAGAAAGCGCCGCTTCGCTTTTTCCAGTCAATATATTTACAGTAAGGCCCGTAGTCTTTTTAACGTAAGCGCAAACTTCTTCCCTGTTTTCCGCGTCGCGCATGGCGCTCGTAGCGCCTAAAAAAAACGCGTCCGCCCCGGAACCTGCGGCCGTTTTAATAAACGCGTTTATGTATTCCGCGAGCTTAAACGCGTCCTGCTTATTTATTCGGTTTTTTTCGTCAAGCCCCGCGAAAAGAGCTGCTGGCTGCCTGAAACGCCTGCTTTTGCCGCGCTGTTTTAAGCGGTCGTCTGGCTCTTCAAGCAGCATGCGCAGGGAGTTTGACCCTATTATTATAGCCGCTTTCATTTGTTCTTAAATTCCTCGGGAGGGCCTTCGGGGCCCCACAAGGCGTTGGGGTTTGTTATTACGAAGCGTATCTCCCCGTCCGCGAGAAAGCCGTACTCCGTGCGGGCGACGTTCGCTATATAGCTGTCGTTTTTAGCAAGCTCAAGCTGCTCGCGCAGTTTGTTCGCGTGAATGTTCTGCATTTCCGTCTGGTACTGCACTTCCTTAAGCCTTAGCTCCTGCTCCGATATTTTAGCGTCGAGACGCTTGTTAACCATAACGGTAAGCGACAGCAGCACAAAGCACACGGCTATTACCAACACCGCGGGAACGCGCATGGCTTTCCGCCTGGCGCGGCGCTTCGCGCGCTTTTCCCTGCGCTCAAATTTTTTTTCCATACAGCCCCCTCGCGCTCATTTTATACGAATTTTAACGGTTTTGCAATAAACAGGAAAAAATACCGCCGCGCCGGGCGTTAATGCCTTGGCGCGGCGGCATATAGTTATGCGTTATGCGCCGCGAAACGTTTGTTTTGAACGAACGTTTGCGCTGCTTGAAAACAAGCGTTATTTGTTTTGGTTGTCTTGCTGAGTTTCTTCCTTTGCTTTTTCGTTTGTTTGTTCAGCGTCTTCCTTTGTTTTTTTGCTTTCTTGCCCGGCAGCCTCGTCTTTTTCTAAAGCCCCGCTGTTTTTTTCCTCATCGCTTATTTTTGCGCCGCCGTCCTTTTCGTTTTCATTAATCGAAATGCCCGCGGCGTCGGCTAACAGCGTCTGGCTTCTTTTCAGGAAGTTCTGCAGGTCGTCCGCTTCAAGCGGCTCTGAAGAAAGCCTCGCCAAATCGTACACCTGCTCTATAAGAAGGCTCTGCCTTGTCTTATCCTGCATTTTGGCTATCGCCCGCACGACTTCGCTTCTGGAGTTAAGCACCAGAACGTGCTTGTCCGGCGCCATGGCCTGCTGGCCGTAAAGCGCGCTTAATTCCTTGAAGCGGCGCATGTGCTCGTCCTCCGTTATGAAGGCTGAAAGGTTCTTGTCTTCAAGCGCCGTAATTTTAACTTCAAGCTCGTTATTGTCTAGCGCCTTGCGCACGAGGCTCTGCATTTCCTCCTGGGAAATATTGCTGTCGTCCTCGCCTTCATGCTTTATGCCCTCTATGTCCGCGTCCACGCGCAGGAACTTCGGCCCGTCGTTGTCGGAATATTCCAGGAAGGACATAAAGTTGTTGTCTATAAGGGAATCCATGAACACAACGTCTATATTTTTATCCGTGTACTGGCTCACGCTTACGGCCTGACGCGCCGGGTCCACCGTGTAATAAATTTTGTCCCCGGCCTTGCCCTCGTTGCGGCTCCGGTATTCCTCGAACGTGAAGTATTCGTTATTGGTTGTTTTAAGCAGCAGGCTGTCTTTTATGGAATCGAAAAAGTTTTTGTCGCGTATGCAGCCGTACTTAAGGAAGGGGTTTATGTCGTCCCAGTATTTTTCGTAGGACTTCCTGTCCGTATTGAACAGGCCGTTCAGCTTGTCCGCAGTCTTTTTAGCTATGTGGCGGCTTATCTGGCGCACCTGCCTGTCGTTTTGCAGGAAGCTGCGGCTCACGTTTAAGGGAAGATCCGGGCAGTCTATAACGCCCTTGAGCACCATTAAAAATTCCGGCACTATTTCCTTTATGTTGTCCGCCACGAACACCTGCCTGTTGTAAAGCTTTATTTCGCCTTCCTGCCCTGAAAAATCTCTTCTGATGTGCGGGAAATACAGTATGCCCTTCAAGTTAAAAGGATAGTCCACGTTCAAGTGTATCCAGAAAAGCGGCTTTTCGTACGTTTTAAAAAGCTTCTGGTAGGTTTCTATGTATTCTTCGTCGGAAGCGTCCCTCGGGTTTTTAAACCACAGCGGGTGCACGTCGTTTATGGGAGAGGGCTCCTCCTGCTTTTTTTCTTCGAATACGGGCGGCGTCTCGCCTTTCTTCAAGGCTTCCTCCGCCTTTTTGTCGTGCTCTTCCCTGCGCTTTTTTTCGTCCTCTTTTTCCTGCTCCTCAGCCTCAATATCCCTGAAATAAATGGGCACCGGCATAAACGCGCAGTACTTGTCCAATACGTCGCGCACGCGGAAGCCGTCTAAAAACTCCTTTTCCTCTTCCATTATATGAAGGGTTATGGTGGTGCCGCGCGCGTCCTTTTCGCTTTTTTCCATAGTGTAGGACATGCCGTCGGCGCTCGTCCAAAGAACAGGTTCTGAATTTTCTTTATATGAAAGCGTGTCTATCGTAACCTTATCCGCCGCCATGAAAGCGGAATAAAAGCCTAAGCCGAAGTGGCCTATTATGCCAGCGTCCTCGCCGCCCGAGTAGGACTTTACAAACTCCTGCGCCCCGGAAAACGCCACCTGGTTTATGTACTTGTCTAATTCTTCAGCCGTCATGCCTATGCCGTTGTCTGAAAAAATGAGATTGCCGTTCTTTTTGTCCACGGTTACTCTTATGCATAGCTCCTCGCCGCTGTTTGAATTTACGAGCTTGTATTTTGTAATGGCGTCCGCGGCGTTTGACACCATCTCTCTAATAAATATATCTTTATCCGAATAGAGCCATTTTTTTATTACGGGCATAATATTCGCGGCTTCTACGGAAATACTGCCCTTTTTAATCTCGTCCAAATTACGTTCCTCCTTGTTTAACGTCAGTGCGTTCGGAACTATTATATCAGAGCAAAAAGAATAATACAAGCTTTTTTAGCACTCTTATTATTTGAGTGCTAAAGATATGCGGCCAATATGTTTTTTTGTTTGCGTTATTTTAATGTTAACTTGTTTAACTCAATCTTGGCGTGGTAAACTATATTACAGGGTTAAAAGCCCGAAAGAAAATTTTTTAAGGAGGATTTTATGGAAAACATCAATAACGCAAACGATTTAAATCAGGTTAACACACTTCCTCTGATAGGCGACAAGGCGCCGGCGTTCAAAGCGAATACGACCCAGGGGCCTATAAACTTTCCGCAGGACTTTAAGGGCAAATGGGTAATACTGTTTTCGCACCCGGCGGACTTTACGCCCGTATGCACCACCGAATTTATGACGTTCGCGTCCATGCAGGACGAGTTTGAAAAGCTGAACGTGCAGCTAATAGGCCTTTCAGTGGACTCTATACATTCCCACATAGCGTGGCTGCGCCGCATAAACGAGCTTGAATGGAAGGACATCAAGAAGCCTGAAGTAAAGTTCCCGCTTATAGACGACGTAAGCATGGAAGTAGCGCACAAATACGGAATGATACACCCGTCTACGGGTTCAACGACAAGCGCCGTGCGCGCAGTGTTTATAATAGACGACAAGGGCGTAGTGAGAACCATACTATACTACCCGGCGTCCACAGGAAGGAACTTTGATGAAATCAAGCGCATAGTGATGGCGCTTCAGAAAGCGGATAAGGAAAGCGTAGCCACCCCTGCGGACTGGCGCCCCGGGGACGACGTGATACTGCCTGTGCCAGGAACCTGCGGAGCCGCAAAAGACGCGGTCGAGCAAAAGGAAGACGGCAAGTACTGCCTGGACTGGTTCCTGTGCTTCAGGAAGGATAAATAAAACATACTTTAAGTTGCAGATAAAGAAGAAGCTTTTGGGGCGGAACTTCTTAGCGCAATAAAAAACTCTATGGCCCATAGACTTGAGCGGCGGCGTATTCCTCTCATTTTCCGCCGCTTGAGCGTAAGCGGCCAGCCCCGGCAAGGCGGCAACAGGCGCTTTGCCGATAATCTTAAGCGTAAAAAGCGCTGGATTTTCATAACGTGTGTTTATTGTCCTACAGGATTAAGCCGTAAAATCCTTTTAAGACTTTAAACGACTCCTATCAGGCGGAGCCTCCCGCCGGTGAGCCGCTCTCAAGCGGCTCATTTTTATGTTCAGAATCGCTCTGAGTTTAAAAATATTATTTTTTTAGAAAAAGAGAGTATTTTTGAGTATTTTGGAGCATTTATTAGAATACAGCACATAAACGGAGCGTAAAGGCAAAAACTATGCTTGCTATTTTAAGCGTAATACGATATAGTACGCATTGTCGGTTAGCACTCAAAAAGGTAGAGTGCTAACAAAAGGAAGATAATCAGGAGGTAAAACATGACCATTAAACCATTAGGCGACAGAGTCGTCATCAAAAACGCCGAAGTGGAAGAAACCACCAAGAGCGGCATCATATTAACGGGAGCTGCAAAGGAAAAGCCCCAGATGGCTGAAGTTATAGCGGTAGGCCCCGGCGGAAACGTGGACGGCAAGGATATAACGATGCACGTAAGCGTCGGCCAGAAGGTAATATACTCAAAGTACGCCGGAACCGAAGTAAAGCTTAACGACGAAGAATATATCATAGTAAGACAGAGCGACATTTTAGCTGTTGTAGAATAAATATAAGGAGAGAACGATATTATGGCAAAACAATTAAAATTCGGCGAGGACGCCCGCCGCGCGCTTGAAAGCGGCATAAACCAGCTGGCGGATACCGTTAAAATCACGTTAGGACCAAAGGGACGCAACGTAGTGCTGGATAAAAAATACGGCGCGCCCACAATCACGAACGACGGCGTAACCATAGCCAAGGAAATAGAGCTTGAGGATTCCTTTGAAAACATGGGCGCCCAGCTTATCAAGGAAGTCGCCACAAAGACAAACGACGTAGCGGGCGACGGCACGACAACCGCTACCCTTCTTGCGCAGGCGATAGTGCGCGAGGGCTTGAGAAACCTCGCCGCCGGCGCGAACCCCATGGGCTTAAGGCAGGGCATAGAGATGGCTTCTGAAGCCGCGGTAGACGCGCTTAAGGAAATGTCCCAGCCCATCTCGTCAAAAACGTCCATAGCGCAGGTAGCGTCCATTTCAGCAGGCGACGAAGAAATAGGCCACCTCATTTCCGACGCCATGGAAGTAGTAGGCAAGGACGGCGTAATCACCGTTGAAGAGAGCAAGACCCTTAAAACGGACCTTACAACCGTTGAAGGCATGCAGTTTGACCGCGGCTACGTAAGCAGCTATATGGTAACCGATACCGACAAGATGGAAGCGAGCCTTGAAGACCCGTACATCCTGATTACAGATAAAAAGATAAGCAACATACAGGAAATTCTCCCCTTGCTTGAAAAAGTGGTGCAGCAGGGCAAGAAGCTTCTGATAATCGCGGAAGACGTTGAAGGCGAAGCGCTCGCAACGCTCGTTGTAAACAAGCTCCGCGGCACGTTCACATGCGTCGCCGTAAAGGCCCCCGGCTTTGGCGACAGGCGCAAGGAAATGCTCCGCGACATAGCAGTGCTTACAGGCGGCGAAGTTATAAGCGAAGAGCTCGGCCTTGAACTTAAGGACACCGATATTTCACAGCTCGGCCATGCCAAGAGCGTAAAGGTGGACAAGGAAAACACCACCATTATAGACGGCGCTGGCGACAAGAAGGACATCGAAGCCCGCGTAAGCCAGATCCGCACCCAGATAGAAGAAACGACCAGCGATTACGATCGCGAGAAGCTTCAGGAAAGGCTTGCCAAGCTTGCAGGCGGCGTAGCGGTTATAAACGTAGGCGCGGCGACAGAAGTTGAAATGAAGGAGCGCAAGATGCGCATAGAGGACGCCCTCGCAGCAACCCGCGCGGCTGTTGAAGAAGGCATAGTGCCTGGAGGCGGAGTAGCGCTTCTTAACGCTTCAGACAAGGTTCGCGACCTTCTCACAAAGACCACGGGCGACGTTAAGACAGGCGTGCAGATAATACTCCGCGCTGTTGAAGAACCCGTACGCCAGATAGCGGCAAACGCCGGCATAGAAGGCAGCGTAATTATAGACAGCATACGCAGAGCCCATAAGGCCGGATATGGCTACGACGTTGTAAAGGGCGAATTTGTGAACATGCTCGAGCAGGGCATCATAGATCCTACCAAGGTAAGCCGCACAGCGCTTCAAAACTCTGCGAGCATAGGCGCCATGGTGCTTACGACAGAGAGCCTCGTAACAGATATACCGGAGCCCGAACCCGCAGCTCCCGCGGCCCCCGCAGGCGGAATGTACTGATAAATAAACTTAATAAGCTTAAAATCCCCTCCCCGCTTAATCGGCAGGAAGGGGATTTGCTTATAGGCACAGATAAATTCGGGAGTTTTATATTAAGCTTAAAAAAAGCGGCGAGGAGTATTAAAATGAAAAGGCTTATTGCGGTATTATTAAGCGTAACGCTTGGTTTTTTCGGATGCGCTTTTAAAGCCCGAGCTGAATATTCAAATTTAGCGGACGAAAATTCAAGAGCCGGAGCAGCGCTCACGTTAAAAGAAAGCGGGCTTTCCAAAACAAACGTTGACAAAGTGATAAAATGGGTTAAGGATTTTAATAAAAACGCGCAGTCCAGCGCTTTAGTTGGAAAATTTGCAAAGCTTCCTGAAGCGGGAATGGATTACAGCGGCGTTTTTCTTAAAGAAACAACGCAGGAATATAATTATATTAACTGGCTTAACTGCAGACTTACCGCGTTCTTCCTTATGAAAGATAAAATTAGCACGGAAAAAACAGGGTCGGACGACGATACGTGGCTCATGTTTGATATTGAAGCCATAGACACGGTTAATGAATTTAATCTTTCTAAAAACGAGCGAGCGGATTTTATTACGCTGTTTAACAATATACCGCTTGATAAAGCGTCGTCGTTAAAGGAACACGAAAACATAATAACGCGGGCGTGGAAAGAAAGAAACATACAGATTTATTCTGAAAATGTATCTTTAATATGCGTTTACATTCACAGCCCTCAGGAAAACGTGAGGTTCGCAGGGCATGCCGGGGTATTGGCAAAAACCGCGGATGGACTTTTGTTTTTTGAAAAGTACGGCAACGATGCGCCGTTTCAGTTGACAAGCTTTAACAATAAAAAAGAGCTTAAGCGTTACCTGCTTTCCCGCAAGGATATATACGGGAGCGATAACGAGCTTAAACCCATTATTACGGAAAACGGAAATATAATTTAAGGCGCTTACGCCCCTAAAAACCCGTATATCACAAGCCCTATCGCGCCGCTTATAAGCATGGTCTTTATAGGGCTCAGCTTAAATTTGCGCAGCATTATTACGGCGGCGGCGAATATGCCGAGACTGTAAAAATTTACGTTGTCCATGTTAAAGTCTGGGGCTCCGTTTTTAAACAGCGCGAATATCATAAGTCCTACGGCGGCGGACGCTATCATGCCTATTACCGCGGGGCGCAGACCCGATAAAATCTCCTGAAAAAGCTTAAGCCCATGGTTTTTCTGGTATATTTTTGCGAGTATTACTATTATTATGCAGCTTGGCAGTATGCAGCCTAATGTCGCTACAAGCGCCCCCAAAAGCCCGCCCACCTGAAGCCCCACAAAGGTTGAAGAATTTATCGCTATAGGCCCAGGCGTGATTTCAGAAATTGTAAGCAGGTCTGCGAATTCCGCTGTGGAAAGCCAGCCCCTGTACTCTACTATTTCCTGCTGTATAAGCGGCAGCGCCACGTACCCCCCGCCTATGCTCATAACGCCTATCTTGGCCATGCTTAAAAAAAGCTGCAAATAAATCAATATTTTTTACCTCCCCTGGCAAGAACGAGGCTTTTTGCGATGGAAAGCAGGGCGCACGCTAAAAACACCAGAAGCACGTGCACCTTGAAAAAGTAGACGGCTATGAACGATAAAGCCATAAGCGCGACGGCAAAAACGCCGCCGCGTTTTTTTTCGCCTATAAACAGGTCGACAACGGTGCTTACTATAACCGCGGCGACGCCCGCGCGCATGCCGAGCATAACGCTTGAAACGTAGGTGTTGGAGCGGAAAATATCATAGAAATAAGATACTATGGATATTATTGCGAATGGCGGAAGTATGGAGCCTAACGCAGAAATAAGAGCGCCCTTAATCTGAGCCAGATGATACCCCACCATAAGCGAGGCGTTTACAGCTATGGGCCCCGGCGAAGACTGGGATATGCTTATCAAATCCAGCATGTCTTCCTCCGTAATCCACTTAAGCTCCTCTACAAAGCGCTTGCGCATAAGCGGCACTATAACGAAGCCGCCCCCAAACGTAAAAGCGCTCAATTTAAGCGTGCTTAAAAAGAGCGTTAAATAAAAATTTTTATGTGAAGCGTTTTGTTTTAATCCACTTTCCGCAGAATCGCCGTCTTTTTTGTTGTCGCTGTGTTTATTTGCCGTCATAATTCCCTCCTGAACGGAACAAATTTAACACAAAAACAAGCAATTTACAATCAGCGTTCCGTCTGCTCTTCCACAAGGTGGGCTACGCCGTAGCGCTTGCGCAGAAGCGGCTTTTCTATTTTGCCGGTCTGGTTGCGCGGCACTTCGTCAAATATATAGCGCCTCGGGCGCTTGTAGCGCGGAAGTCCCTTGGCAAATTCCTCAAGCTCTTCTTTAGAAACGTCCGCGTCCTTTTTTAAGGATATAATCGCCGCGGCTATTTCGCCGAGGCGGTCGTCGGGCAGCCCTATTACCGCTGCGTCGCGCACTGCAGGGTGGCGCCTTAAGTAAGTTTCTATTTCAACGGGGTACAGGTTTTCGCCGCCCGTTATAATAACGTCTTTCTTCCTGTCGACAAGGTATATGAAGCCGTCCTCGTCTTCCCTTGCCATGTCGCCTGTTAAAAGCCAGCCGTTTTCTTTAAGAACCTTTTTAGTCGCCCTTTCGTTTTTGTAGTACTCAACCATAACGCCGGGGCCTCTTACCGCAAGCTCGCCTATTTCGTTTGGTTCAAGGGTATTAAAGTCAGTATCCACCACCTTGGCTTCCCAGTTAAAGCCTGGCTTTCCTATGGCGCCTACCTTGCTTAAGTTTTCAACGCCCAAATGCACGCAGCCGGGACCGCCGGACTCGCTTAATCCGTAATTCGTATCGTAAAGCTGCCCCGGGAAATAGCTCTGCCAGCGCCTTATCAAAGACGGCGGCACGGGCTGCGCGCCTATGTGCATAAGCCGCCACTGCTTGAAACGGTACTGCTCGTTTACGTTTATGTGGTTCGCGTCCAAATAGTCCAGTATGTCCTGCGCCCACGGCACGAGCAGCCACACTATGCTGCACCTTTCGTCTGACACCGTGCGCAATATCCACTCCGGCCTCACGCCCCTTA
The DNA here is from genome assembly GCA_964518875.1 of uncultured Oscillospiraceae bacterium. GTDB lineage: Bacteria > Bacillota > Clostridia > Christensenellales > Aristaeellaceae > DTU024. Next base: position 75,302 of record CAZFHI010000006.1, on the reverse strand, counting down.
AAAGTATGGTTCTTGACGCCGTAAGCAGGCTTCCGAACCAGTGCATTTTGGCGCCCGTATGGTACAAAGGCGGCATAAGCAGAAAAACGTCGTCATGCGTCTGCATGTGGTGGTGCTGCTCTGTTATCGCGGCGTTTGTAAGCATTTTATGCTTGTGCAGTATGGCTTTGGGGAAGCCCGTCGTGCCGGATGAAAAATATATGGCGGCGTAGTCTTCCTCTGTAATAGTTTGCTCAGGCTCTGTAGAAGGGCAGCTGCCCGTAAGCCTGTCGTAGCTTTCAGCAAAGCACGGCCTGTCCTCCCCGCAGAAAAACAGAAGCTTTACCTGCTCTAAGTTCTGGTATATGTCCTGCAGCCTGCTTGTAAATTCCGGCCCGAAAACAAGCCCCGAAGCGTCCGAAAGGTTAAGGCAGTAGCGTATTTCTTCAGAGCTGTAGCGGTAGTTAAGCGGCACCACTATGGCGCCCGCCTTAAGCACACCAAAGTACACGGGCAGCCACTCGAGGGAGTTCATCATAAGTATAGCTATCTTGTCGCCCTTTTTTACGCCGCGCTTTAACAAAAGGTGCGCGAAGCGGTTTGCCTTTTCGTTGAACACCTGCCACGTCATTTCCCTGCGGTATTCGCCCGCGGGGTTGTTTTCTATAAGCTCGTACTCGCTCCATATAACGTGGTGCTCGTTCTGAAGGTCTAAGTTTATTTCTATAAGCGCCGTTTCATCGGGGTACAAAGCGGCGTTGTTTACAAGCATTTCTGTAATCGGCATAACTACCTCCTATTTTGCAATTATAGCATCTTAATAATAAAACACGAAATAATAAATGTTTTCCCTTTGCACTTTTTAAAATTTCAGATGGGTTTTAAAAACAAAGGCGTTTCATTGACAATAAAGCATTAAAAAAGTATCATATAAAAAAAGTAAGAAGGAGCGCGTAATATGCGAAAATCTATAATTTTAGCTGTTGCGGCGGCTTTGCTGCTGTCTTTATTTGTTCCGTTAGGCGCTTTTGCGGAAGAAACAGTAGCAGGCGGCGATATGCTATACGTTGACCTTCGCCTTTTTAAAAGCGATAAGGTTTTGCTCCCGCTGCCTGTGATTACAGATTTTAAAGATAAAGATATCAAAATAAATAAAATGTACGACGCCGAAGGCAATATTGTAAATTTTGAACCCGCGCCCGATTTCTTAAGCGAAGAAGACATCATCGCTGCTCCTTCAGGCTGGTACGAAAACGTGGTATGGTTCAGCATACCCCTGTGGCAGAAAGAAGTTTCCGTTTCAAAAATAGAAATAACTGTTGACGGCAATAAAACTTACGATATTCATCCTTCAAAGCTGTACATAAAGGTATTGGAACCTCGCGATTGCGACCAGCAGATAGTCCCTGTGGATATACCTTTAAATACGCCCATGTCCCCGCTTATGCGTTCCAATTGGAAGCTTTATTCCTACAAAAATATGGATATAACAGAAGTGGGCTTTACAAGCAGCCAGGCAATATCTAAAATCCTGCTTAATAAAGAAAACTTCGGCAGCCCTTGCGCTGTACAAAAAGACGATGATATAGAGCTTGAAATAGAGCACGCGCCAAACCAAAAGCTTTGGAGCTTTACATACTTAAGCTTTTACGTAAAGTACGCCCTTGAAGATTCTAATGCAGAAGGCGTATCGTGGCTGCCGCGCCTGGATTTAATGGTGTATGATACGCAAAAGCGCATAGAAGAAATAGACAGGTTCATTACAAGCTATCTTAAATAGATTAAATATTTTGCCGCGGCCGGGCTTTTAAAACAAAAAAGTCTGGCCGCTTTTTTATTTTCCGGAAAAATAAATTTGGGTTTTTATAGCGCTGTGGTATATTTAAATCACAAAACTTTGTAACGTTTTTTGTTTTTTTGTTACCAACTATATGAAGGGTGGTGGTGGAAGTGCTTGACGCCGACGCTGTTTATACGCAGTACCGCAGCATTGTAAACGGCTATCTGTTTAAGCTTTGCCATGATGAGGATTTTGCGGAAGAGCTCACGCAGGAAACTTTTTACCAGGCTATAAAGCATAAGGACAGCTTTAAGGGCGGCAGCGGCGTCGGCACGTGGCTGTGCGCGATAGCCAAAAACCAGTATTACCTGGCGCTAAGAAAGCCTGCTCCTGTGCATTTAGAAGATATAGAGGAGCAGTCCGCGCCGGATTTTGCCGACGCCGTTGCGGAAAAAAGCCTTGCCATGGGCGCTTATAAAGCGCTGCACGAACTGCCGGAACCTTACCGCGAGGTGTTTACCCTAAGGACGTTTTGCGACCTTAGCCACAAGGATATAGCGGAGCTTTTTGAAAAGTCCGAAAGCTGGGCGCGCGTAACGTATTACAGGGCAAAAAGGATGCTCGCGGAAGAAATGAAAGGGGAAAAAAGCGATGAATAAGGAATGCGAAGTCGCAAGAGATTTGATGCCGCTTTACATTGACGGCGTTGCAAGCGAAAAAAGCGCGGAATTTGTTGAAAATCACGTTAAAAACTGCAAAGAATGCGCGGACTATATGGAACAGTTAAAGGCTGATATACCAAAAAAGACCGAGGAAGAAGAAAAACAGGAGCGCGAAGCCATTATGCAGGCGAACGAGCGACTTAAAAAAAAGAAGCGCGGCCGCGCGTGGCGCAATATAATTTTCGGGGCTTTGGCTGCGTGCTTAATTATATGGTTAGGAGCGCTGGGCTACGACATGCTTTTGAAGTCGACGTACCATCTGGCGCCTGAAGATTACGGCATAAATTTGTACGAGCTTAAAGACGGCTCGGTGGTTTGCTCCGCGGATTATAAAGGGCGCAAGGAGCAGCTTTCCACAATTTCAAGCTCCGTCCCTCAAAAAAACAAAAAAACGGGCGAAGAAACCGCCGCGCTGTATTTGGGGCTGGACGCCTACAGAATACCTAAAAAACTGGAGCATCCTTTGCAGAACGGGTACGTTGAAGCGCTTTCCGCCGATGAATTTTCAAAGTACGATAAAATTTGCAAGGGAAGCCCTGACGATTACGAAGTCGTATGGAAGCGCGGCGATAAAATAAAGCCCGCGTCTGAAGAAATGGAGCGGTATTTTGCTTGGCAATCCGTTATCGACAAATTGCAAAACAACTTTAAAGAATCCCCTGACGGCAAGGCTATAATACTTGACCAAAAGGAATCCTACCGCTATTCGCTCGCCTTTGTACAGCTTGAGGCGGTAAGGGCTACGGTTCCCGAATGGCAGCCCTGGGTATACGAAGACAGCGCGCTTCCGCTTGATGAAGGAACCATAAACTGGATACTTGAAAAAGACGCCCCCGCTGCCCCCGCCGAAACTTCAACGCCTTAACGCTTTCCAAGTAACGGCTTTGCAAAGCCGTTCATTAAAAAGTGATTTATAAAGCAGGTTTGTGAATAAGCCTGCTTTTTTAGATGGATTAAAGGCAAAACATATAGCGATAAAAAAACTTTCTTTTAAACTTATAGAAAGTTTGGATTGTAAATCTGCTTAACAGGTTTCTTTAAAGTTTATCATTGAAAAATCCCGACAATAAGTCTATTATATTTAACGCAAACTATAACGGATTTTAAAAAATACCAGCAGATAGGAATATGCATAAAAAATAAATGGCCGAGTTGTGTAAGCTTTTTATGCAGCATTATCAAAAATTGGTAAAAATTAGTTTGTAATTAAGTAAATTCTATATCGTATAGGAATAAAACCGGATGCCAAGTCTGAAGCAAGGTGGGAAATTTATGCCAGAAGACAACAAACTTGTTGCAGTTGATGATAAAGAAATACGGAATATGATTTATACATTCAGAGGCAAGCAGGTAATGATAGACAGCGACCTTGCTATGCTTTACCGAGTTGAAACGAAAGTTTTCAATCAAGCGGTTAAAAGGAACTTGAACAGATTTCCTGAACATTTTCGGTTTCAGCTAACGGAAGAAGAGTATAAAAACTTGAGGTCACAAATTGTGACCTCAAGCGGAAACGCTCATGGCGGCAGACGATATATGCCTTACGTATTTACCGAACAGGGCATCGCCATGCTTTCAGCTGTGCTTAAGAGCGATATCGCAATAGAAGTAAGCATTAAAATAATGGACAGCTTTGTAGAGATGAGAAGATTTTTAGCTTCAAATAAAGAGCTGTTTTCAAGAATGGACAGAATCGAGATAAAGCAATTAGAAACAGACAAAAAGTTAGAAGAAGTGTTTAATTACATAGCGGCTGATGCTGAAGTCAAACAAAATATTTTTTTTGACGGGCAGATATACGACGCGTTCAGCTTTATTATAGGACTTATTGCAAAAGCAAATAATGAAATAATACTTATAGACAACTATGTGGATATTAACACCTTGAACCTGCTGTGCAAGAAAAAACAGGGCGTTGACGTTGTTATTATTACAGCGGGTAAAGGCGGCTTATCCATTAAAGACGTAGAAAAATTCAACGCTCAGTATCCTAAGCTTTTAGTAAAAATGGCAAGAGACTTCCACGACAGGTTTTTGATTTTAGATAAAGCTGAAGTCTACCACATAGGCGCTTCCATAAAGGATGCAGGCAAAAAAAGCTTTGGAATTACAAAGATAGAAGAAAAGGATTTAATTAAGAATCTTATAAACAAAGTTGGGCGGATTATATAGATATGCAATTATCAATACAGCTTATTTAGTTAATTTGTTCTTTGGAAAAGCGAAAGAGCGCTCCCTGTTTTTTGTTTCTTTATAAAGCTGCTTTAAAAGGCTGAATTCTAAAGATTTAAGCGGCAGTTTTGATTTATATATTTAAATATATATAGTTTTATTGAACGATTGCATACGCGCGAAACCGTTGACTTTGCTTTATACGCATGTTAAAATTTAGCCAATATAAACGCAGGAGGTATACGATGGGAAAGAAATTTTTAAGCTTGTTTATGATACTTATGATGCTGTGCGGCGCGTGCGTTGCGGAAGGAATCGACTATGCTTCGTTGAGCGACGACGAGCTTCACCTCGTAATAAGCAAAGCGCGCAATGAACTTGCAAAGCGTGAACTTAACGCTGAAAAAGACGCGGTCTTGTTTGAACAGGACGGCGTTACGGTTTACCTTACAGGCAAGGATTCCTTTGAGGAAGATAAATATGACCTTGAGTACGCTCCGTTAAAAATAGGCGTCATACTTATAAACGATTCCGACCGCAATATCGGCGTAAACTTAAAAAATCCCGCGGTAAACGGCTGGGACGTATCGTCGTCTTTAGCGCCAAGCGTGTCCGCCAATAAAAAAGCAAAAGGCGTTATAGAACTTAACGTTTTCGACGCGGAAATAACGTCGCTTGACGATTTGGAAGAGCTGGAGGTTTCATTTGAACTCTACGACACCGATTCATACGATACCTTCGCAGAAGTTGGACCTGTTACTCTGCACTTTAACGCGGAGCAATAAACCGTTAAAGCTCGCGCGCACGCAAACCGTTAAACATATAAAAACAAGGAGCGCTTTTACGCTCCTTTTTTTATGGCGTAAAACAACGCGGCGCGTCAAAGCTATTGACACTGCCTTGCGCTTCATGCTATAACCGCTCTGGAGGTTTTTATGGATACTTTAACACGGGATTATGTAATTATGTCTTCACAGTGCGACCGCTTCGGGCGCTTAAGCCCGCAGAGCGCGCTTACGTTTATACAGGAAATTTCAGACGAGCATACTACCCTTTGCGGCTGCGGCAGAGCGCCTCTGGCCAAGGAAAACGCCGTATGGGTTTTAATAAGCCAGGAGTTGCATATAATGCGCTATCCCAAGTACACGGAAAAGGTGCGCGTTACGGTGTACCCTACTACTCCGAGGCGTTCGCTGTTTCCGCGCTATACCATGTTTGAAAGCGAATCGGGTGAGAGGCTTATAAATTCCGCCACGCTCTGGACCGTAATGGACATAAATACTCTCAGCATGAAAAGGGTGCCCTGGATAGAGGAGCAGACGCCTAAAAACAAGGATAAGAAGCCGCCCATGCGCTACCCGTCAAGCGCCGCGCGCCTTGATGAAAACGTTAAGGAGTACGTTTACACTCCAAAGTTTTCAGATTACGACGTAAACGGCCACATAAACAACACGCGCTGCGCGCTCTGGCTTACGGATCTCCTGGGGGAAAGGCTTATGTACTACCACCCCATAGAAAAGCTTTGCATAAACTACAACAAGGAGCTGCGCGGCAGCGAAGACGTGACGCTTCGCTTAGCGCGTAAGGATCTGGAGCTTTCCTTAAGCTGCATAAGAGACGGGCATTCCCATGTGGATTTAAGCGCCACGCTGTTTAAGGACGGCGAAGGCACCGTGTCGGAGCTTGCGGCGGGGCTTTAGAGTACGCTTATTTCGCGTTAAGCGCTTAATGTAAAAAATAAAAAGATTTCTCGACAATTAGGCTTATGTGTGGTATATTGTTACAAAGATATGAAGCTTTTAATAAAGATATAAGGAGGACCATATGAAAAAACAATTTTTAAAAGCGGGATGCTTTTTTATGGCGCTGCTGCTTTTGCTATCATTAAGCCCTGTAAGTGCAGAAAAAAAGGCGGATAAAAAAGCGGAAGAAGAAGTCCCGTCGATAAAGGCTTCCATCGCGTCGGACGCTTCCATTTTGCTTGATCCCAGAGCCGACGCTTCGTTTGTTGCGGGCGTAATGGCAAATACAAAGGTGGACGTTTTACAGATGGGCCTTACCTGGTCCAAGGTGGACGCCGGGCTTGCTCAGGGCTATATAGCGAGCCGCTTTCTTAAGTTTTCAGATATAGATGAGGATAAGACGTTCGCCGTCGTTTCAGCTACAAACGGCAGGCTGACGCTCCGCGAAAAGCCGAGCATAAAATCAAAGGCGCTGGCTAAGCTTAACAACGGCACCGTAACCGCCGTTCTGGAAGAATCCGAGGAAAACTTTACAAAGGTCGCGGTAAACGGCAAGGAAGGCTATCTGCTTACTAACTACCTTGAATTTTCTGGCGCTAAGGAATCCATAGGCACGGGCGTTGTAATACACCCTGATCATCCCGGAAAATCCCGCAAAATACGCATGCGCTGGAGCGATAAGACGGGCGACAACGTAATAGGAAACGTGCTGACCAATACGCCCGTAGTAATAGTAAGCAAGGGTGAAAGCTGGTACGAGATAGAAACCTTGGGCAAGACGGGCTATATGATGAAAAAATTCATACAGGAAGACGAAGTGAAAACAGCCCCTGAAACGCAGCAGGCGCCGCAGGTTCCAGCGCCTCAGGTTCCCGCCGCTCAGGCTCCGGCGACGTTGGCGCCGCAGGTTCCAGCGCCGCAGGTTCCCGCTCCTCAGGCTCCCGCAGCCCCTGAACAGCCTTTTGTACCGTCGCCTACCGCAAGCCCCGACCCTGACGCTGAGTACGTTAACACAGAGCAGCTTATTCCCCTGCCTGATGAAGAATGATAAACAGCGCCCCTTCAAAGGGGCGTTTTTTAGTTAAGCTAAACCGTCTTAATATGAATGGGCTTTTCGCTTTGCGCTTGTTTTTTTAAGACGCGGCTCCGCCGCGCCTTGCCGCGAACGCTCTGTAAAAAACAAAATTTTTATTTATAATTTTAATTGAATAAGTATTATTTAAAAATACATAAGAAAAATGATCGGCAAAAAACCAATAAAACGCTTGAGGCCGCGGTATGCCGGGCGCTTTAACTGCGCTTTCGCGTATGTGATTGCCACGCTTTATAGCCTGCGTAACAAAAGAAAATTTTAACGGAGCTTGCGCATATGTAAAAACCTGGCTGTCGTTTTCTTAATCAAAGCATATGAAGCGCTTTAACGGCGCTTGCGCGTATGTGAGAACCTGGCTGTCGTTTTTTTAATCAAAGCATATTAAGCGCTGTTAAAGAGCTTTCGCGGCAGTGATTGCCATGCTCTATAGCCTGCGTAACAAAAGAAAATTTTAACTGCGCTTGCGCATATGTAAAAACCTGGCTGTCGTTTTCTTAATCAAAGCATATTAAGCGCTTTAACGGAGCTTGCGCGGATGCGATTGCTGCTCTATAGCCTGCGTAACAAAAGAAAATTTTAACTGCGCTTGCGCGGGCGTGATAATCGCGCGCTTTATGGCGGATTTTACACTGTATTTTAAAAATATATTGACATGCGCAAAGGCTTGTAATAGAATTGTAATGAATTATTGCAGCTTTAAGGAGGTTCGGCATGTTTAAAAACCGCAGAACTCGTTTTATTTCATTATTTATTTGCGCTTTGCTCGCGCTTTTGCCAGCTAACGCGGCGCAGGTGGATTTGCCGCCTGTAAGCGTTACCGCATCATGGGTGGATTCGCAGGGCGCGCCTCAGCAGGCCGTGGCACAGCAGCTGAGCTTTCCGGGGTATGAAAACGCCTACTGGCTCTACCTTACCCAGGAAGCCGTGCAGGCGGACGCGGAGCTAAGCTTTACGGATAATTATGGCTATTACCCGGGCGGCTTTACGCAGCCTGACGGCACGCCGCTAAGCATGCTGGGATTTACGGAAGCCGGAATGGATTTGTCGCAGGAGCCCGTGTACTTCCAGGGTCTGGACGCTGACGGCATGCCCGTGGCGGATTTTATGCTGTATATTTCCACCCAGGCGGAAATCCCGGCGCCTCCAGTCGCGCCAGCCGTTGTTACGGTGCGCTTTGTGGATAGCGCGACAGGCTCTGACATAGCTGATTCCTATACAATAGAAGTAATGCCTGGCGACCAGCAGATTATACCAGCGCTGCAAATAGAAGGCTACACGCCGGATAATTCAGAAATAACGGTAACGGCAGACGCAAACGGCGTGCCGAATATGCAGGAAGCGGTGTTCTACTATACTAAAAACGCAGCGCCCGCCGTTGTTACGGTGCGCTTTGTGGATAGTGCGACAGGCTCTGACATAGCCGATTCCTATACAATAGAAGTAATGCCTGGCGACCAGCAGATTATACCAGCGCTGCAAATAGAAGGCTACACGCCGGATAATTCAGAAATAACGGTAACGGCAGACGCAAACGGCGTGCCGAATATGCAGGAAGCGGTGTTCTACTATACTAAAAACGCAGCGCCCGCCGTTGTTACGGTGCGCTTTGTGGATAGTGCGACAGGCTCTGACATAGCTGATTCCTATACAATAGAAGTAATGCCTGGCGACCAGCAGATTATACCAGCGCTGCAAATAGAAGGCTACACGCCGGATAATTCAGAAATAACGGTAACGGCAGACGCAAACGGCGTGCCGAGCATGCAGGAAGCGGTGTTTTACTATACTAAAAACGCAGCGCCAGCTGTTGTTACGGTGCGCTTTGTGGATAGTGCGACAGGCTCTGACATAGCCGATTCCTATACAATAGAAGTAATGCCTGGCGACCAGCAGATTATACCAGCCCAGCAAATAGAAGGCTACACGCCGAATAATTCGGAAATAACGGTAACGGCAGACGCAAACGGCGTGCCTAGTATGCAGGAAGCGGTGTTCTACTATACTAAAAACGCAACGCCCGCCGTTGTTACGGTGCGCTTTGTGGACGGTTCGACAGGCTCTGACATAGCTGATTCCTATACAATAGAAGTAATGCCTGGTGACCAGCAGATTATACCAGCGCTGCAAATAGAAGGCTACACGCCGGATAATTCAGAAATAACGGTAACGGCAGACGCAAACGGCGTGCCGAGCATGCCTGAAGTAGTGTTCTACTACAACTTAATAGTAACGGAGGCGCCTACAACAGCGCCGAACGCCGTTGTAAAAGTATACTATTTAGACAAGGCGGACAGCAAAGAGCTGCTGAACATGCAAACCGTGGAAATAGCGCCCGGAACGGAGCAGACCATAGCAGCGCCGCCGATAGAAGGCTACACGCCGGATAATTCAGAAATAACGGTAACGGCAGACGCAAACGGCGTGCCGAGCATGCCTGAAGTAGTGTTCTACTACAACTTGATAGTAACGGAGGCGCCTACTGAGACGCCTACCGAAGCGCCTGAAGAAGCTTCCGTAACCGTGCGCTACGTCGATAAGGACACGAACGCTGAAATCGCCGCGGCGCAGATTGTAAAAGTACCCGTGAACCAGGAAAGCGACGTTTACGCTCAGCCTGACGGTTTGGAGGCGGGCTACGCGCTTTCAGACGGCGTGGACGTGCAAAAGGTTTACGCTGACGAAAGCGGCGCAGCGACCCCTGATGAAATAATATTCTATTACAGCAGGATGCCGCTTCCCAAGATAAAGGTTTACTTTTTAGAGGAAGGCACGAATAAAGCCGTAGCGGCGGAGCAGGAGATAACGCTTGACATAGGCGAGCAGATTATTGAAGCGCGCCCTGAAAACCTGCTTGACGGCTATGAAATAACGGGCGAAAGCAGCTATATAGTAAACGCCTCGTATGGAGGCGCTGACGTTGACAGCGTAACGTTTTACTATAAGCAGAAGCTGAGCGAGCCTGTCGACGTTATGGTGCATTACCTGGACGAGCAGGGCAACCCTGTTGCGAGCTCCCAGAAGGTAAGCTGCGCCGACGGCACGAACTCCATAAAGGCTCAGCCTGAAGACCTTAAGGAAGGCTACGTTCTGTCTGACAAAACGCCTGAAACGCAGTACGTCATAGTTGAAGGCGGCGCCGCAAGCCCTGACCAGATTATATTTGAATATATAAAGCCGCAGGAGGAAACGCAGGCGCCCACAAGCACGCCGAAGCCGGCGCCAAAAGTGGCGCTTGTAAAGGTGTATTACAGGGATCAGTTCGGCGCGAACCTTATAGATCCGCCGGATACCGTAAGCTGTGTTGAAGGCGAGGAAAACATTATACGGGTTGACGAAAGCCGCGTAAACGGCAGCCTTTACAAGCTTACAAGCGAGGGAACGCAGAAGGTTACAGTGGATTCCGAAGGCAACGCGACGCCCGCTGAAGTGGTATTCCTGTTTAAGGACTTAAGCGTAGATCGCAAGGCTCAAATAACCGTGCGCTATGTCGATAAGGACGGCGACTCAATAGCGCCTGACCAAATGATACAGATAGGCGTAGGCAGCACTATAATAAAAAACAGCCTTTCAGCCCCTGAAGGGTACAAGGCGCTTGAACCGCTTGAACAGACGGTTACGCTAAGCCGCGAAGGCGAAGTTTCATCGGATACGGTGGTATTTACATATGAAAAGCTCCCCGCTACCCCAACGCCTTCGCCGAGCGCTTTCCCGTATGATATAACGCCGCTTGACAGGTACGCTTACCCAAGGAGCGACAGCGTAAACTTCAGGTCTTCCCCTCAGGTTTCAAACGACAACGTTATAAGCGTTGTAAGCGCTAAAGACCTGGCGCACATAACGGGTTCCCTGGTAAATTCAAGGGACGAAATGTGGTATGAGGCGGAAATAAACGGCCAGAAGGGCTTTATAAGGGAAAATGTAACTAAGCTTTTAAGCGACGAGGAAGCGGCGAACGCGCTCGGGTATACGCCTGCGCCTACCGCATCCCCTACGCCGGCGCCTTCAGCCATAGTTGACGGCATGCCTATAAACCGCTGGGCGACAGCGAACGTCGGCAGCCTTAACACGAGAAAGAAGGCCACAAAATCATCGGACGTAGTCGCAAGACTTAACAAAGGCGACGAAATGTTCGTTTTCCAGCAGCAGACGGTGGACGGGAAGCCCTGGTACGTTATAAAGGTAAACAACAAGGACGCCTTTGTATTGAGCGAGTATGTAACGCTTATGAGCGAAACGGAAAGCGAAAGAAAGCAGGCGTCGTTAAACAGTCCGGTGCCGTTCATCACGCTTCCGCCCGTTGAAGCTACGGATACGCCCGCGCCTACGTTTACAGCTATACCCGTTACGGCGACGCCCGTTCCGGCTACCGCGCCGCCCGCCGCGTACCTTGGATACGCATTAACCACTAAGAAAGCGAACTTAAGCACGGGCGTAGGCAACGCGGGAGAGCTTAGCATCGCCATGCTCCCTGAAAACACCATAGTTTTAATTTCAGGGCAAACCTACGTGGACGGCGTAGCCTGGGACATAGTGGAAGCGCTGCCCATAAGGCAGAAGGGCTATGTAAAGGACAGCGTATTAAAGCGCATAAGCGCCGCGGAAGCGCAGCCTTATCTTGACGCCCTGCAGGCGGCCCCTCTTGAAACGCCAACCGCGGCGCCTCCGCTTCAGCAGTTTTCAGGCTTTGGCATAACCAACGGAGAAAACGTTCCCCTGCGCACAAATATGGATACCAACGCGAGAATTTTGGAAATGCTGCCCCGCAATGAAATAGTGCAGGTTTACGGGCAGGAATACGGCGGCGGGGACATATGGCACACGAGCAGGCACAAAGAGAACTACGGTTTTATAAGGCAGGATCAGCTAAGGCTTTTAACCCCCGAGGAAGAAGCCAACTACCTGGCTTCGCTCAAGGTAACGCTTCCTCCCGTCGCGACGCCGCAGATACCCCCGTCTTCGTCAAGCCTTTCAAGCTACGGCTACGTTACGGCGGACAAGGTGCGCCTGCGCGGGGACGCGAGCACTGACGCCGCGTATATAAAGATGATGGACAAGAACCAGTTCGCGCTTGTGCTCGGCACCAGGACGGATAATAACGGCAAAATGTGGTACCATATAAACCAGGCGGGTACGGAAGGCTATGTAATGAGCGATTACTTTACAGTGCTTCCGATGAACCAGCTTACAAGCTTCCTGCAAAGCGAAGAGTACCTTGAAGCGAACACGAACACAAACGCAGGGAACACGACGTCGAACAACATTACCCCTGTGGAAGACTTTAACACGCAGGTATGGACCAACCCCCACCTCGCGCAGACGAGCTACGAGCCGTTTAACCCGCTCGGCACGCCGACGCCCAACGTGGAGGAAATAGTAACGCCCACGCCTTCGCCGAGCGCTTCGCCCACGCCTACCGTAAGCCTTAACCCGCTTGAAACGCGTATACCGGAGGAAGCGCCGTCATCGTCGTTCCCGACGGGGCTTCTGGTGCTCGCTATAGTAGCGGTGCTGGGAGCTGGCGGATACTACGGCTATTATATGTATACGAAAAACAGGAAAAACGCCGCCCAGCGCGCGGCGAAGCGCAAGATGATGAGCCAGGACGCTAAGCGCGGCAATAACGGCTACGCGCCGCCTAACGCGAGGACGCCGAGAAACCCGAACCAGGGGACGACGCGCTTTAACTCAAACGCTAACGGCCAAAACGGCAGACAGCCGACGGCGCAGTTCAGGCCTAACGCTAATAACCAGAACGCGGGACAGCCGACGACGCAGTTCAGGCCTAACGCTAATAACCAAAACGCGGGACAGTCAACGACACAGTTCAGGCCTAACGCTAACGGCCAAAACGCGGGACAGCCGACGACGCAGTTCAGGCCTAACGCTAATAACCAGAACGCTGGACAGCCGACGGCGCAGTTCAGGCCTAACGCTAACGGCCCAAACGCGGGACAGCCGACGGCGCAGTTCAGGCCTAACGCTAATAACCCAAACGCGGGACAATCAACTACGCAGTTCAGGCCTAACGCTAATAACCAAAACGCGGAACAGACGACGGCGCAGTTCAGGCCTAACGCAGGACAGCGAACAAACAAGCCTGCCGCCAAGCCCGAAAATACTGATAAAACCAGTACGGAAAACGCAGCGGACTCGCCTAAAACGCACGTGCGCCACCGCCGTTCAGACAAACACGACAAGGCGTAAGCCCGTATGAGGCTGCGGCTGCACAGCCGCAGCCTTAATTTGCATAAAGCCATGGGTCTGCTATAATATATTTGTAATTTTATTCACTATTTGGAAAGGAGCTGTAATTTGGCGGAATCAAACTTTGCGGTGTTCGTCGATTTAGAGAATACCGGCGCTAAGGTCGAAACCTTGAATAACGTTCTTGAAAAGGTAAAGATAAGAGGAGACATACTCTTAGGCAAGGTTTACGGCTATACAGATAATTTCAGCAATTTAAAAGAAATACTTTTATCCAATACGTTTATCGTAGTGCCGTCGCTGCGCTACGGCATATCGCAGAAGAACAACGCGGATATACAGCTTGTGCTTGACGCCATGGAAGTGGCGTACACAAACCCGCTTATAGATTCGTTCTGCATAGTTTCAGGCGACAGCGACTACACGCCGCTTGTGGGCAAGCTTAAGTCCATGGGCAAATACGTTTTAGGCATATCGAGGAGCGAGGTTGCGAGCAAGATATTTATTAACGCCTGCAACGAGTTCCAGTTTTTAGAGTCCGTCGCCACAAGGCGCGCGACGCAGAATAAGGGCAGGAAAAACAACCGCGAGGACAACGGGGACGAAGCGTCTCTTGTAAAGCTTATTGAAAGCATAATAGATGAAAAGTCCGACGAAGACGAAATGTTGGCGAGCGAGCTTAAAGGCACGCTGCTTAGGTTAAGGCCGGATTTTGACGAAAAAAACTACGGCTGTTCCACGTTTTATAAGCTTTTAACGAAGCTTTCAAACAAGTACAACACATTCAAGGTCTGGCGCAAGGACTATAACGTTATAATAGCCTTAACGGCGGACAACGAGGACAGCTCGCGCATTACGGACGACAACTGGGTAAACGCGTTTAAGGAGCAGCTTGACCGCTATAAGGACGACGGTTTTGAGCGCATAAACCCGAGCATTTTAAAGGCGGACATAACCGCCCAGTATCCGGATTTCAGCGAAAAAGCCATAGGCTTCAAGCGCTTCAGCGATATATTGAAGGATTTGGAAAAGCGCGGCGTTTTGAAGCTTGAATTTAACGACCAGAAAAATCTTCTGGTAAGAATGCTGTGAGGTACAGATGAACCCTGTTTATTCCGTTATAATACCATGCTATAACGAGGAAGAAGTTATAAACGAAAGCTATAAGCGCTTGACCAAGGTTATGCGGGGCATGGGCGAAGCGTACGAGCTCGTGTTCGTGAACGACGGCTCGACGGACAAAACGGAAAATATATTAAACGCGCTTCAGCAAAAAGACGGCAACGTGCGTGTAATACACTTTGCGAGAAACGGCGGCCACCAGATAGCGGTATCCGCTGGGCTCGACTACGCCTCGGGCGACGCTGTAATTATAATAGACGCGGATCTGCAGGACCCGCCGGAAGTAATACCTGAGATGGCTCAAAAATGGAAGGAAGGCTGGGACGTCGTCTACGGCAAGCGCAAAAGCCGCAAGGGCGAAACGCGCTTTAAAAAGTGGTCCGCGGAAAAATACTATAAAGTAATGCAGCGTCTTGCGGGGGATATGTTCCCGCGCGACACCGGGGACTTCCGCCTTGCGGATAAGAAAGTGGTAAGCGTAATACGCGGCATGCCGGAGCACGCGAGGTACCTGCGCGGCATGTTCGCGTGGGCCGGCTTTAAGCAATGCCCTGTGGAATTTGAGCGGCAGGAAAGGTTCGCTGGTGAAACGCATTATCCGCTTAAAAAGATGCTTAAACTGGCGGCGGACGGCATAATAAGCTTTTCAGACAAGCCGCTTCTTTTGTCTTTGGCGCTCGGGGCCTTTTTCAGCCTTATTTCACTTTTAGCGTTTATAGCGCTTTTAATACTCGCGATAGCTGGAATATACGGCGGGCTCTGGTGGATAGCCGCGCTTATAACGTTTTTTTCCGGAATCATACTTTTGTGCCAGGGCGTGCAGGGCCGCTACACCGCGAGAATATATGAGGATGTAAAGGGCAGGCCTCTTTATGTCGTAAAGGAACTGCGGGGCTTTGACAAGGAGGATTTGCATGAACGTAACTAACGACGGCGACGCCTTTTTTATGGCGGTGCGCATGGAAAAACGCGCCATACGCATGTATGAAAGAATGCGGGAGCTTATTGAAGACCCTGAAACGCTCGCGGCAATTAACAAGCTTTTGAAGGACGAGCGCGACCACCTTGTTACATTTAACAACTTGCTAAATAAAAGCAAAGCCGTAAGCAGCCTTAAGAACCTGCTCGACGCGCAGGCGGACGGCATACTGTTCGCGGGCGGCCTTACGGAAGCAGTAAGGGGCGGCGCCACGCAGAGCCGCGGCGCGCTTATAGACTACGCCATAGAGCAGGAAAAGGCGGCGATAGAAGCCTACGAGGGTTTTTCAGAAAAATGCCTTGATAAGGAATCCGCCGGGGCTTTTACAAACGTTGCCGAGGAAGAAAAAAGGCACCTTAAAACGCTTAAAGAAATGAAACATTAATATATAAAACGCGTTTAAGCTGTCGGCTTTTAATGCGTTTAGCGTACGCGCTTTAAAACGCCTTACGGCGCGAAAAATTTTGACGACATAAAGGAATAATAATATGCAAGAAGATGTACTGCTCTCTATAAGGGGGCTGCGCAAATCGTTCGACACGCAGGACGCTTTGAACGGGCTTGATTTAGACGTATACAAAGGCGAGTTTTTAACGCTTTTAGGCCCTTCGGGCTGTGGAAAAACAACAACCCTGCGCATAATAGCCGGCCTTGAAAAGCCCACTTCAGGCAAAGTCTACCTTGAAGGCAGGGATCTTTGCGGCGTGCCTCCTGAAAAGCGCGAAGTAAACACGGTGTTTCAAAACTACGCGCTGTTCCCGCACATGAACGTTGAAAAGAACATAGGCTACGGGCTCAGGATGCGCGGAGTAAATAAAAATACAATAAAAACCAAGGTAAAGGACATGCTTAAGCTGGTGCAGCTTGAGGGTTACGAAAAGCGCATGCCGTCCCAGCTTTCGGGCGGGCAGAGGCAGCGCGTGGCGATAGCGCGCAGCGCCGTGCTTGAGCCAAAGCTCCTCCTTCTTGACGAGCCCCTGGGCGCGCTTGATCTGCAGCTGCGCCGCCAGATGCAGAGCGAGCTTAAAAGAATGCAGAAGCATTTAGGCATTACGTTTATATACATAACGCACGACCAGGAGGAAGCGCTTAACATGAGCGACCGCATAGCGCTTATGAGCAAGGGCCGCTTTGTGCAGATAGACACGCCTTACGACCTTTACGAGCACCCCATAACCGCTTTCGCCGCAAGCTTTATAGGCGAAACGAACATAATAGACTGCACCGTCGAAGGCATAAACGGGGACGACGTGCTTCTGGACATAGGCGGACAGCAGGTTGAGGCCAACTCTGAGGACTGGCTTGTTCCAGGCCAGAAAGTGTGCCTGTGCGTAAGGGCGGAGCGCCTGCGCTACCGCAAGAAGGATCCCGGCTGCAAATACCTTCAGGGGAAAATACTTCAATCCCAGTACACGGGAAGCGACAGGACCGTTGTAATAGAGCTTGCGACAGGGCAAAGGCTTATATCACGCCATACGACAGAGCAGGAGGAGCGCATACAGCCCGGCGAAACGGTGTGCATATTCTGGGACAAGGAAAAGGCGAGCTTAGTTATAGACGACAGGGAGAAGGTACAGGATGCGTAACAACAGGCGGCAGCTTTTAGCGCTGCCTATGAGCGTATGGGCTTATCTGTTCGTAGGTTTAAGCCTGCTTTATGTGATAGGCTTAAGCCTTCTGTCCGGCGGCGAAAGCTTTGAAGCGGGCGGAAGCCTTACTTTGCAAAACTACGCGCGCCTAAGGGAAGGCCAGTATGTGAGCAGCCTTTTGCTAAGCTTAAGGCTTGCCGCGGTTACGACTATTATATGCGCGCTTGTCGGCTACCCTTTCGCGTACTTTATTTCAAAAACGTCTCCAAAGGCGCGCGTGTGGCTGCTTATACTCTTAATCGCCCCGTTCTGGACAAACGCGCTTATACGCATATACGGCTGGAAGATACTTTTTTACGCGAACGGCCCCATAAACACCGTGCTTAAAAGCCTCGGGCTTATAAAAAGACCGCTTAAGCTTTTGTACACGGAGGGCGCCGTAATTACGGGCATGGTGTACGGCATGCTGCCTTTCTTCGTTCTGCCCGTGTATTCAAGCGTCGAAAGGATAGACTGGAGCATGGTCGAGGCGTCGCGCGACCTTGGCGCGAGCCCTTTCAAGGCGTTCGTAACCGTTACCATTCCCATGACGTATCCTGGGCTTATGGCGGGCGTAGTGCTTACGTTTATTCCGAGCATAGGCTTGTTTTTCATAAGCGACCTGCTTGGAGGGTCGAACACCATGCTCTGGGGCAATCTTATACAGAACGAGCTTTTAAAAAGCCACGACATGCCCTTTGCCGCGGCGCTCAGCGTAGTGCTGCTTGTAATGACGGCCATTGTGCTCATAATATACCGCAAAAAGGGCGGAGAAGCCGAGAACATGGCTTTCTAAGGTAAACATATGAAGAAAAATTCCGTTTGGTCAAACCTTTACATAACTATTATAATGCTTTTGCTCTACCTGCCCATATTGGTGGTAGTGCTGTTTTCGTTCAACTCAAACACGGGGCGCACCGCGGCCATGACTTTCCAGGGCTTTTCCACGTACTGGTATAAGGAGCTGTTCGACCCTGTAACGGGCTACGGCGCGCAGCTTGTGTCGTCGCTTCAGGTGGCGCTATGGAGCGTCGTTATAGCCTGCGTAATGGGTTCGCTTGGCGCTGTCGCCATGGTAAGGCAGGAGGCTAAAAAAACGCTAAGGCAAAAAGCGCTGTCGTCGGTGCTTAGCGCGGGGGAGCAGCTCGCTATGCTCCCTATGATGATACCTGAGCTAATACTCGGCATTTCGTTAATGGCGCTGTTCAACATGCTTAAAATACCGTTTGGCACGACTACGCTTATACTTTCGCACATAACTTTTTGCGTGCCGTATATACTCGTTACCGTTAAAAGCAGGCTTTTAACGATAGATCCAAGCCTTATTGAAGCCGCGAGGGATTTGGGCGCTAGCCCCGTAAAGGCGCTGCTAACAGTAACGCTGCCGCTTGCGGCCCCCGCTATACTTTCGGGCGCGCTGCTTGCTTTCGCCATGAGCATGGACGACTTTGTAATAAGCTTTTTCGTGTCCGGCGCGGAAACCACAACGCTGCCGCTTAAAATATATTCTTCAGTAAAGGTCGGCGTAACGCCCAAGGTAAACGCCATGTGCACCGTAATGCTGGGCGCGGCGTTTTTGCTTGTAGGCGGGGGTCAGCTTATATCCGCCGCGGCGGACCGCAAAAAAGAAGAGGGTGTTTAATATGCCGAAAACCATAGTGCTTACGGGCGGGGGAACGGCTGGGCACGTGTCGCCTAACCTGGCTCTTTTGCCATACCTTTTGCAGGAAAATTACACGGTTCACTACATAGGATCAAAAGCGGGCATAGAAAGGCAGATGCTCAAAAACGAGAACCTTACTTACCACGCTATTTCTACCGGAAAATTAAGGCGCTACTTCGACCTTAAAAACTTTTCAGACCCTTTCAGGGTTATTGACGGCGCCATGCAGAGCCTAAAATTATTAAGGAGCATAAAGCCCGACCTTGTTTTCAGCAAGGGCGGCTTTGTGTCCGTCCCTGTCGTATGGGCGGCGCACAAGCTGCGTATACCTGTAATTCTGCACGAGAGCGACATAAGCCCGGGGCTTGCGAACCGCATGTGCTCAAGGTACGCTAAATACGTATGCGCCACGTTTCCTGAGTGCGCCAAAATGCTTGGCCAGAAGGGCAGGCTTACTGGCACGCCGTTAAGAAAAGAGCTTTTTAGCGGCAGCAGAAACGATGGGCTTAAAATAGCGGGTTTTTCAGGCGATAAGCCCGTTCTGCTTGTAATGGGCGGAAGCCAGGGGTCGGTCGCCGTGAACAACGCTTTAAGACAGGCTCTGCCGTACGTTACGCCGGTATTTGACGTTTTCCATATATGCGGCAAGGGCAATATAGACGAAAGCGTACGAAACCCCGCTTATTACCAGGTGGAATTTATGGCGGAAAATCTGCCGCACGCTCTCGCTTGCGCGGACGTCGTTCTTTCGCGCGCCGGTTCAAACGCCCTCAGCGAGTTCCACGCCCTGCTTAAACCAATGCTTCTTATACCGCTGCCGCTTGGGGCGAGCCGCGGGGACCAGATACAGAACGCCTTAAGCTACGAGGGCAGAGGGCTTGCGCTTACCCTTATGCAGGACAAGCTTAACAGCGAAAGCCTTACTTCCAAGCTTAATGAGCTATTGAGCAAAAAGGAGCAGCTCACGCAGGCCATGCGCAATTCCCCGTTAAGCGACGGCACGCAGAACGTGCTGAGCCTTATAGAAGAAATACAAAAAAAATAGAGCCGCTTTGGCTCTTTTAATATCGCTTGCCGCAGCAGATTTTTTGCGGCGCGCGCCTTACAGCCGTAATGACGGCTGTTTTTTATGTATTGCTATATGTTTATGCATTGCTATACGCCTTGCTACATACAAACGCTTATAAAACGCCGTATCAAAGTACAGCTTTGATTTAATATGATTTAATATGGAATTTAACAAGGGTAAGCTGAAAAATTAAAACGGTTTTCCCGCTTTATTTTCCGGTTGCGCGTACGATATATAAAAACTCTTAAGTTCGCTATAAGCCAGATAGAATAAAAAATTAAAATAAAAAGGCCGAAGCGTATTTAAATATAAGCCTTCTTACTTAAGACGCGAGTGAAAACTGGCTGTTGTACAGCTCCGCGTAGAGGCCGTTCTTAAGCATAAGCTCGTCGTGCGTGCCGGTTTCGCGGATCGCGCCGTCCTGCATGTATATTATCATATCCGCATCCCGTATTGTGGACAGGCGGTGCGCTATAACGAAGCTCGTTCTGCCCTTTGTAAGCGCGTCCATGGCCTTCTGTATTTTAAGCTCAGTACGGGTGTCGACGGAGGAAGTGGCTTCGTCAAGAATAAGCATGGGGGCGTCCTCAACCATGGCGCGGGCTATGGTAAGCAGCTGCTTCTGCCCCGCTGAAATGGATACGGCGTCGTTAAGCACGGTGTCAAGCCCGTCCGGCAGCGCGCCTATAAAATGCCTTAGTCCGCACTGGCTGCAAATGTTGATCAGCTTTTCATCGGACACGTTTTTCCTGCCGTAGGTGAGGTTTTCACGCACAGTGCCTTCAAAAAGCCACGTGTCCTGAAGCACCATGCCGAAAAGGTCGCGCACATTTTCCCTTGTAACGTCCGCAAGCGATGTTCCGTCTACCGATATTTTCCCGCTGTCAAGCTCGTAAAAGCGCATAAGCAGGTTGACTATGGTAGTTTTGCCGGCGCCTGTGGGCCCTACTATTGCTATCTTCTGGCCCGCTTTTATACTTGCGGAAAAATCATGTATTATAAGCTTGTCTTCATCATAGCCAAAGCTTACGCGCTCGAACGTTACGTCGCCCTTCACCGTTTTAAGCTCCGCCGTCTTATGGGATTCATCGCTCAGCTCCTCTTCTTCAAGGAATTCCCCAACGCGCTCGCTTGCGGCAAGAGCGCCCTGTATGCTTGAAAAGCCCCTTCCTATCTGGCCAAGCGGAGAAATGAAAAGGCGTACGTAAATCATAAACGCCACGACGACTGAAAAAGATATGGCGCCGCTGAAAGCTAAGGCCGCGCCTATTACGCAGACCGCCACGTACCCGAAGTTACCTATGAAAGCCATCACAGGCATCATAAGCCCTGAAAGAAATTCTGCTTTAAAGGTCTGTTCCTTAAGCTTTTCATTTACCTTGCGAAATTCTTCAAGGCCGTTTGCTTCAGCGTTATAGGCTCTTACTATGTTCTGCCCCGCGTAATATTCTTCCACGTGGCCGTTTACTTCAGCAAGGCTGTTCTGCCTTGATACAAAGTATTTCTGAGATTTTCTCATTATTGCCGTCATGAAAACAAAGCCTATAAGGGAAGACGCTATCGCGGTAAGCGCCATGCGCCACTCGGTTGCGAACATCATAACCAGGCAGCCTATAAGCGTAGCGGCGGCGGAAACAAAGGCGCCGATGCTTATATTAAGCGACTGGGTAATCATGTCCACGTCGTTCGTCACGCGGGAAAGCGTGTCGCCATAGCTGTGGCCGTCAAAATATTTAAGCGGAACGCGGTTGATTTTTTCCGTTATGTCGCTGCGCATTTTCTTTCCAACGCTGCACGAAACCCTCGCCATTATAAGCGACTGCAAATAGTTAAGCAGCATGCTTGCGGCGTATATCGCTATAAGCGTAAAAGCGATATTCGATATTTTTTCAATGTCAATGTTTATGCCTGAAAACGATACGCCCTTCATTATGGTTTCAGTAAGCTCGGATATATAGTCTGGCCCTATAACGGAAAGAACGGCGCCCGCGGCCGCCGCAACAACAGCCAGTATAATAATAGCGGTATATTTTTTGCAGTAGCCAGTTAATATTTTCATTGACTTTTTAAAGCTTTTAACGCCTATCGCTTCTGGCGTCTTCCTGCGCGTTTTTTTAGCGTTACTTTTCACTGCAGTTCCTCCTCGCTGAGCTGGCTTTTCGCGATCTCCTGGTACGTGCTGCAATTTTCAAGCAGCTCGTTGTGCGTGCCCCGCCCAACTATTCTGCCGTCTTCCATTACAAGTATAAGGTCCGCGTCCATAATAGTGCCTATCCTCTGCGCCACGATAAGGCAGGTCGCGTCATTCATTTCGCTTTTAAGCGCCTGCCTGAGCCTGCGGTCCGTCTTATAGTCAAGGGCGGAAAACGTGTCGTCAAATATGTATATTTCCGCATCGCGCGCTATTGCGCGCGCTATGGAAAGGCGCTGCTTCTGCCCGCCTGAAAAGTTCGCGCCGTTCTGGGCTACGCTGCCTTCAACGCCGCCCTTCTGTTCTTCTACAAAGGAGCTGCTCTGGGCGATTTCAATGGCGTTTTTAACGATATCGTCGTCCGCGTTGTTGTCGCCGAAGTTAACGTTGGAGCGTATGTCCCCGCTGAAAAGCGCGGCCTTTTGGGACACATAGCCTATCTTTTTCGCAAGCTCGTTCTTGCGGTACTCGCGTACGTCGTGGCCGTCAACAAGCACCTTCCCTTCTGTTGCGTCGTAAAATCTTGTAACAAGGTTTACAAGGGTGGATTTGCCGCAGCCTGTGGCGCCTATGAAGGCTACCGTATCGCCCTTGTCCGCCTTAAATGAAATATCTGACAGTACGTTTTCGTTCCCATCGGGGTAGCGGAAATACACGTTCTTAAATTCAACCGTTCCTGTTTCTTTCGTTTTGCCTACGCCAGAGCCTTCCTTAATCAGCTCCTGCGTTTCAAGCACTTCGTTTATGCGCTTTGCGCTTACCGCGGCGCGGGGGGCCAGCATAAACATCATGGCGAGCATCATGAATGACACGACGATCTGCATTCCGTAGGACATGAATACGACCATGTCAGCAAACAGCCCCGGGAACTCCATAAGGGACGCGGCGTTTATTATATAGGCGCCTATCCAGTATATTGAAAGAGAAATGCCGTTCATTACGAGGGACATAAAGGGATTTATAAGCGCTATGGTTCGAGTGGCGTAATAAATAGTGTTTGTAAAGCCCTCGTTTACGCTTTCAAACTTATCCTGCTGGTATTTTTCAGCGTTATACGCCCTTATAACGCGTATGCCGCTTAGGTTTTCGCGGGTAACCTGGTTCATTTTATCAGTAAGCGTCTGCAGCTTCTTAAATTTTTTGGTAACAAGAAGCATTATAGTAATAACGCCGCAGAGCATCACAACAACCGCGATCGCGACCGCCAGGGACCACTGCCATTGTTTTCCCGCGATCTTCGTTATTGCCCAGACCGCAGTAATTGGCGCCTTAATGCTAAGCTGCAGGCCGATGGCGATAAGCATCTGCACCTGCTGCACGTCGTTGGTCGAGCGGGTTATAAGAGAAGCCGTGCTGAACCTGTTTATTTCGTTCATTGAGAAACCCTGCACCTTTGTGTAGAGCGCCTCGCGAATGCGGGCGGAAAAATCCGACGCAATCCTTATTACAAAGAAGCTCGCGACAACGGAGCACGCCAGGCTGCCTAAGGCGCACAGCAGCATGTAGCCGCCGTTTCCCCATATGTCCGCCATTTCATACGCGGTTCCTGTCATAGCGTTTCTCCCGCCCTGGGCTATCTGCGTGATGGCGTTCATATATTCCGGCATTTTAAGGTCCAGCCACACCTGCGTCACTATGAAAACAAGCGCCAGGAATGCAAAAAACCATTCCCGTTTTTTTAAGTACTTAAGCAGTCGTATCATAGTGATCTCCTTTTCGTTGACGCGGCGTTAACCGCAGGATATAATGCAAAATATGATACATAATGTATCATCTCTCAACATTATATATTCCGTACTTTAAGAAATCAATAGTCCGCGGCGAGATGAGACAAAAGAGGTGAAATTTGTATCGTGGAGAAGAATAAAACCCGTTCGGTCAAGCGTGAAATAATAAGCGCGCTTATGAAAATGATGGCGGAAAAACCATATATGGATATAACGGTTACAGACTTAATAAACAAAGCCGGCGTCGCGAGAGCGTCATTTTACCGTAACTTCAGCTCCATTAACGACGTTTTGGACGCGCTTGTAGACAGGCTTTCAGACGGCGTTATAGAAAACGTTCTGTCCGGCTTGTCCTGCGCGGACGAAACAAAATGGCGGGATTTTCTTATAAATCACTTTAAACGCTTTTTAAACAGAAAAAGCGAGATGGCTGAAATCCGCTTTGAAAACCTGCCCGTGCTTTTTAACAGACTCAACAGTATGATAGAAAAGAAAAACTCCTCTCTTAATCATAAAACGATAAAAGACAAGTATTCCGCCGTCGCCAAAACAGGGCTTATCAACAGCATCACGTGGAAATGGATGGAATCCGGCGCGCAGGAATCCCCCGAAAAAATGGCGGACTACATCATGTCTTTCATAACTTTGTTTTAGATGTAGGTTTTAGTTAAATAAGTTTAATTTCCAATGAGCTCTGCTTTATAAAGCTATTCTAAAATCATATAAACAGCTTAAATCCAGCCGATTTCACGTAATACATATTTAACATATTTTAAGCGGGCTTTTGTCATACATGTTTAAATTCGATACAAGGAATTGCCATACAAATGGCGGAGAAACTTGCAGATGAATACAGTTTAAAATACCCCCAAAGCAATTGAAATACTGAATGAAGGACTTGAAGACGCGCTGATCTTTCTTTCATTCCTTTAACTGGATTCCGGTAATGTCAGTTCCAACAATATGTTTAATATGTTGACCAAAAAAATTTAGGCGTACCAGGGCAGCAGGCATTTTTCCTGACCAGAAAGATCATATGCGGCTGGTAACAATATACCTGATAGAATACTAAGAAGATTTGTCTGTTACCAAGGCATGCATGAACAAGTCCTCGCTCAATTTATTAATAAACCAGGCAGCATAAAATGATTATTGGAGTTCTAAGTTGCGAGCTTGAGCTGACAGGACCCAGCCATGCTATAAGCGTGTTAAAAAACGACCGTCGCTTTATAAATCGTTTCGCTTAAACGCGGCGTTAAATGAGCAAAGCTATTTCAGCTTGTAGCGTATCAGCCTCATGCCGTTTAATATTACCGCCAATATGCTCGCTTCATGCACAAACATTCCTATGGACATGTTCATCCATGAGCCGAATATAAGCGACGACAGCAGGAATATTACGACGCCTACCGCGATTACGATATTTTGTATCATATTGCCGTAGGTCTTTTTGGCAAGAGCGTACGCGTGCGGCAGCCTGCTTATGTCGGAATTCATAAGCACAACGTCTGAAACTTCTATGGCGACGTCCGTTCCGCCGCCCATAGCGATAGCCGCGTCCGATAAGGCGAGCGACGGGCTGTCGTTTACGCCGTCGCCCACGAATGCCACTATGCGGCCCTCTGCTTTAAGCTTCTTTACAAAATCCGCCTTATCCTGAGGCAGCATATTGCCAAAGGCTTCCGTAAGCCCCAGCTCGTTTTTAATAACGTCGACGGAACCCTGATTATCCCCTGAAAGCATAATTAAATTCTTTGCCCCGAGTTCCTTAAGCTTTCGCAGTATTTTATCAGCGCCGGGCCTCGCCTTATCCCTTACCCCTATAATAGCGCTTAATTCGCCGCTTATAGATACGGCTATAACAGAACTGCCTTCCTTTTCGCAGGCGTACGCTAATTCCTCTGCTTTTTCGCTTATTTTTATATTATTATTTTTCAACAATTTTAAATTGCCTGCTAACACCTTTTTATTATCGGCTTCCGTTTCGATGCCGTACCCTTTATGTACATAGGTATTTTTAAGCTCGTATATTTTTCTGCCTCTCCCGTATTCTTCTATTATTGGCTTAGAAAGCGGGTGATCCGATTCACTTTCGACGCTTACAAGAATATCCTTTATATATTCCGCGTCGCCAAAAAACTCATCTTGCGATACCTTTGGACTGCCTTCCGTCAAGGTGCCTGTTTTGTCAAATATAAAAGTATCTGTTTTTGAAAAGTTTTTAATTAGTTCGCTTCCCTTAAAAAGCACGCCGTTTTTAGCACCGTTCCCGATACCCGCCACGTTTGAAACGGGCACGCCTATTACCAGCGCCCCGGGGCAGCCTAATACAAGGACCGTAATCGCAAGTTCAACATTTTTAGAAAATATATAAACCAAAATTGCAATTAAAAGCGTAACAGGCGTGTAGTATTTGGAAAAGCTGTCTATAAATTTCTCCGCTTCGGACTTGGAATCCTGCGCTTCTTCCACAAGCTCAATTATCCTGCCGAAAGTAGTGTCTTCGCCTACTTTGCCGGCCTTTATGGTTAAGGTGCCGTTTTCTAAAATGGTGCCGGCGTATACCGCTGAAGCTATGTTTTTTGTTACGTAGTCTGATTCGCCCGTAATGCTTGCTTCATTAACGTAGCCGCTGCCCGCTAAAACCAAGCCGTCCACCGGGATTTTGCCGCCCGTTTTTACAAGCAGCGTATCGCCAACGTTCACTTCGTCAATATCGACTTCAACGTATTTATTTTTTTCAGTCATTTTTAAAGCTGTGTCAGGCGCCATTTCAGAAAGGGCTTTAATTGCGGAGCGCGTTTTGTTTAAAGTCCTCTGCTCAAGATAGCCGCCAAAAAGAAACAGGAAGCTTACAATGGCGGCTTCCTCATAATTTTTTATTATAAACGCCCCTGCGACGGCCGCTGTAACAAGCACGTCTATGCTTACAACTTTTAATTTTAAAGAGCTGAAAGCCTGCATTGCTATTGGCAAAACGCCCGTCACAGCGGCCAGAATAAACGCCCGGTCGGCGGCGTTTGGCATTTTAAATATAAAGCGGCATATAACGCCCGCCGCAGAAAGTATTCCGCACAATAACGTAATTTTGTTTTTGTTTTTAAATATGGCGTTGCTCATAGCACGCACCTATATGCCGTCGTATATTTTATTTAGTTCTTCTAGCTTGTTGTATATATATTCATAAGTTTCGCATACGTCGTCCGGCGCTCTGTAATTATTAGTTGTCTTTTTAAGCTCCGCAAATTCTTTGTCCAGCTTGTAGTCGCCTGAACTAAGCTTTGCTTTTATCCTGCCATAAATTTTTGCTACGTCAAAAATCTCCTTGTGGCGCGGCCCGTGTACCTTTTCAGCAACCGGCATAAATTGATCCAGCTGTTTAAAGCTGTTCTTTTTAAATTCGTTAAGTTTATCCATATTCTGCTCCTTATTTAACGGTGGTTTTCTTTACTTCATAGCCTGTTTTTTGTATGGCGTACGCTATTTCCTCTATATTTGTTTTTTCTTCGTTAAAGTTAAGCTTTACCTTGCTCGCGTTAAACAAAACTTTCGCGCTTTTTTCGTCCACGCCTTCTACGCTTTTTACTGCCGCCTCTATCTTCATCGCGCAAGACGGGCAGGCGAGGTCTTCCAGCTGTATAGTTGCTTTTTTCATAGTGTTTCCTCCTGTGTTTTAGTTTTCTCTCCTGTTTACGGTTTTATTATAATATGGCCTTTGTGACTATTATGTTGTTATAACAACATAATTGCCGCTGGCGCTATGTTATATTATGGCCGCGGCATAAAAGATAAGCGCATTTATAAAACAAAACGCTTACAGCGTGGTAAAAATCCCGCAGAGCCCGGGAACCGTCTACTCTGGAAGCTTTTCAGAAAGAAGCAGGCGGAAAAATCCCGCAGAGCCCGGGAACCGTCACGCAAATTGCTCCCGCTCTATGAATATTTTGAAAAACCCCGCAGAGCTTGGGAAGCGTCACGTGAAAAGAGCTATACGCAATGCGCTTTTAAAACTTTTAGGATTTCAAATTACGGCTTAAAGCCGCGAAGAAAGGAAAAATTATGGAAAATAAGATGTTTTGCTACCAGTGCCAGGAAACGGCGAAAGGGACGGGCTGCACTGCGGCGGGCGTATGCGGCAAAAAGCCGGACGTCGCCGCTATGCAGGACCTTCTGGTATATGTAACAAAAGGGCTTTCTTGCGTAACAAACGAGCTCCGCAAAGAAGGAAAAAATATAGCCAGCAGCGTAAACCACATTGTAACGGTTAACCTTTTTACTACTATTACAAACGCCAATTTTGACAAAAACGCTATTATCGCGAGGATAAAAAAGACGCTTGAAGTAAAAAACGAACTGCTTAAACAAGTACAAAACAAAAGCGCCCTTCCGGACGCGGCGCTGTGGAGCGGAAAAGAAAGCGAATTTATGGACAAGGCGCGTTCAAATAAAGTGCGCGTGTTGGCTTGTGAAAACGAAGACATATGCAGCTTAAGGGAGCTTATTACATATGGGCTCAAGGGGCTTTCGGCATACTCTAAACACGCCAACGCTCTTTTAAACGACGACGAAGAAATAGACGCGTTCATACAGTCGGCGCTTGCGAAAACCCTGGACGACGGCCTTTCAGCCGACGATTTAACAGCGCTTACGCTTGAAACGGGCAAATACGGCGTAAAAGGCATGGCTATGCTTGATAAAGCCAACACCGCATCTTACGGTAACCCGGAAATTACGCAGGTAAATATAGGCGTAAGAAATAACCCCGGCATACTTGTGTCAGGGCATGACCTTAAAGACCTGGAACAGCTGCTTGAGCAGACGCAGGGAACGGGCGTAGACGTGTACACGCATTCTGAGATGCTGCCCGCGCATTATTATCCGGCGTTTAAAAAATATCCTAATTTTGCGGGAAATTACGGCAACGCGTGGTGGAAACAGAAGGAGGAGTTCGCTAAGTTTAACGGCCCTGTACTTATGACAACAAACTGCGTAGTGCCCCCTGCTGACAGCTACAAAGACAGGCTGTGGACCACGGGAGCCGCGGGATATCCCGGCTGCCGCCATATAGAAGGGGAATACGGTAAAGTAAAGGATTTTTCTCAAATTATTGAGCAGGCAAAGAAATGCGCTCCGCCTGAAGAAATAGAAAACGGCAGCATAACGGGGGGCTTTGCGCATGAACAGGTATTCGCGCTCGCGGATAAAATAGTTGACGCCGTAAAAAGCGGCGCTATCAAAAAGTTCGTAGTTATGGCGGGCTGCGACGGCAGGATGAAGTCCAGGGATTATTACAGCGAGTTTGCAAAAAAGCTTCCAAAGGACGCCGTTATACTTACTGCGGGCTGCGCCAAGTACAGGTATAATAAGCTGAACTTAGGCTCTATAAACGGTATCCCTAGGGTGCTTGACGCAGGCCAGTGCAACGATTCCTATTCGCTTGCGCTTATAGCTTTAAAGCTTAAAACAATATTCGGCCTTGACGATATAAACGACCTTCCAATAGTCTATAATATAGCGTGGTATGAGCAGAAGGCGGTTATAGTGCTGCTGGCGCTTTTATCCCTCGGCGTAAAAAACATACACTTAGGCCCTTCTCTTCCCGCGTTCCTTTTGCCAAACGTAACAAAGACGCTTGTGGATAATTTCGGCATCGCGGGCATAGGGACCGTGGAAGACGATTTGGATCTGTTCTTCAAGGAAAAAGCGTGACGCAATATATTATTATACGCATTATACGCAAATAATAGCTTTTTGGCTTAACTGCCGTTACGCGGTTTGACTTGTTAAGCAAAATATTTTACACTCTGACAGCCTTAAAAAGGCTGTTTTGCTTCGCGGAGTTTTAAGACTATAATGTAAGAGCCGCAAGGCCAAGCCCAGATTTTACGGAGAAAGTTTAATGATTGATTTTAAAAACGTAAAGTTAAAATCCGAAAGGCTTACGTACCGCCTGCTTTGCGATGAAGATAAGCAAGCCTTGGCTTCTATGCTTAACGACAAAACGGTTACCGAGCCCGCGGGCTTCAAGCCTTTAAAAACAAATGCAGAGTTTAATATGTTTTTTTATACTCTTACTAAAGACAACACGGGACTCGGCGTGTTTTCAGATAATAATCTTATAGGGTATTTCCACGTAAACCCCTATAAAGACAACAGCGAAACGTTTAGAAATAAAAAATGCGCGGGCGTTGGCTTTGTTATAGGCAAAGCTTACCAGCGCAAAGGGTACGGGACGGAAACGCTTAAGTTCCTTACAGACTATATTCTTAATTTTTACGACGCGTGCTTTGCGGACCATTTTTCAGAAAATATACCGTCAAAAAAGGCAATACAAAACAGCGGATACACGTATAAGGAAACATACACCATGTATTTTGACGAACTGCAGAGTGAAAAAACCTGCGACAGCTATTATAAAGTTAAAGAGGCCTGCCCTTAGACGCTGTTATTTCCATTTACACGGAATATCGTTTTCTGGTATGCGAAAATTACTGTATTTTTTATATTGAAAATCGTTATGGCGCGCATTATGCGCCAAAACAGGACTGGCTTAGCGACTTGTTCCGCTAAATAAGTTTCGGGATATTTCTGGAGTTTTATATATGAAGCAATTTAAAAGTGAGCACTATATTTTTAATTACGAAAAAGGCACCGCGGCGGAACGGGATATATCCCTTATCGCAATGACACAGGAAGCGTGCTTTAAATACATATGCGGCGTTTTGCGCGTTAGCCCCGCTTTTAAGCTTAATTATTTTTTATGCGATTCGCCGGAAACGGTGGGCCGCGTTTATGGCGACAACGAAGCGTGCAACGCCTTTGCAAGAACGCCCGATAAAATTTACGCGGTATATAACGATAAAATAAAGTGTATAGGCTTTCATGAAGACGCGCACCTTATAAGCTATTTAATTTATAAAAACGAAAGCCCCGCGGTGCGCGAAGGGCTCGCCATGTTTTTTGACCGCAAGTGGTGGGGCGTGCACAACATGGAATGGACGCAGTATTATTTAAAAACGGACAAATTTCCGCCCATAAACAAACTGCTTGACGCGGATTATTTTTTTAATTTTGATTGCTCTGTAACATACCCCGTAATGGGGAGCTTTACGGAGTGGCTTATAACGTCTTACGGCATAGAAAAATACCTTTTGTTTTATAAATCAAAATGCAAGGCGTGCGACGCTTTTTATTCTGTCTTTAACAAAACCCCGGAAGAGCTTAACGAGTCTTTTGTAAATTATATGCGCCTGTTTAGTATAGATCCCGCGGTTGAAAAAAGAATAGAGGAGCTGCTTAACGGCTGAAAGCGGCTTTTTTCCGCCGCTTAAAAATAAGGCGTTGCTGTTTTTCAGGCGCTTTTTGCGCTTTCAGCGCTGCCGCCAGTAAACGTTGTAAAAATCAGGCTCGGGGTAAAGGCCGCCGCTCAGCATAAACCCTACGCGTCCTTCCTCCGTACGCACATGGCACCAGCTTTCGCTTACGCCAAGAACGCTTACCGTGGAGCCGTTCCCGTAAAAACCAAGCAAAGCGGAACTGGTGGACCGGCCTTCGCGCAAATTAAGCCCGGTTCCATTCATGTTTCTAATCTGCACATCCGGTATGGCGTAAAATACAGAAAATTTATCCTGCCCGAAAGCGAGAAACTTAGTCATCATATAGCCTTCAAGGCCGTAAACGCTAACCATGGTCCAGCCGTTTTTATCGCCGCTTAAAACGTCAACGTCTGTTCCGTTGTAGTATTTTCCAAGCGTCGGCGCGCTTTTATCAGGGCTGCATCTAAGGTTAAGCCTGTCCGCGGGGTTTGGATTGTTAACAACGGCGCCGCCGTTAAACGCGGCGCTACCGCTTTTATTAAATTCCGGCTCAGGCGACAGGCGCTTTCTAAGCACAAACCCAACGTTCCCGTCTTCAGTCTGCACGTGCGCCCAAGTTTCGCTTACGCCGAACACCCTGACCGTCGAGCCGTTTTTATATAAACCGAGAGAGGCGGATTGCAGCGACTGCGCTACGCGCAGGTTAAGGCCGGATCCGCCTGAGTTTTGTATTTTTACGGCGGGCACCGACGCGGCGCCTATCTGCAGCTGTTCCGGATATACGAGAAACTTTGCCTTCATGTACCCTCCCACGTTAAAAATGCGCACTCTTACCCAGCCGTCTTTTTCATCAGACAGCGCTTTAAGAAACGTGCCGTTATAATATTTTCCAAGCGTAGGCGAGCTTTCGTCAGGCCTTACCCTGAGGTTCAGCCGGTCGCCTGGATAGGGATTGTTTACCACTACGGTTTTTCCCGCTTCTATGCGCGCGGATCCCGCTTTTGCCGCCGCGTACGGCATAAGCATCAGGGCCGAAACAACAAGAACGGATAAAATGCGTTTTTTCATAATAAATTCTCCTTCGCAGCCGCTTTTTTATTAAGCCAAAGCGCCGCGCTGCGTTATAAAAGCGCCGCTTCTTTTTCCAGCGTCTTCAACATATAAAACGTATGAAAGCTTATTTTTCTTGCATATAAAAAATTTTTTAAAGGCGGATTTAAATAGCTTTTATTTAGGCCGGCGAGCTTTGTTTTTTTAAAAACTGTGCTATACTGTGTGCATATTCAAGGAGGAAAACTGTGGAACAGTCAATAGCTTTTATAGACAGCGGGCTTGGCGGCATAAGCGTTCTGGCTGAAGCGAGAAAGCTGCTGTCGTATGAAAACTTTATAATGTACGGCGACAGCAAAAACGCGCCTTACGGGGAAAAAAGCGACGGCGAAATTATGTCGCTTGTTATAAGCGCTGCTAAAAAACTGCTTGAATATAACGTAAAGGCGCTTGTAATAGCGTGCAATACCGCCACAAGCGTAGCTGGAAAGCTGCTCTACGCTCAAATGCCCGTACCCGTTATAGGCATAGTGCCGCCGTTAAAGGAAGCGCAGAAGCTGCGCAAAAACGGGAAAATATTAGTCATGCTTACCCCCGCCGCGGCAAAGTCTGAAACCATAAGCAACATGATGATAAGATACGGCGAAAACGTTTTTCTTTTGCCGTGCCCAGGGCTTATGGACTTTGTCGAAAAAGGGGAGTTTGAAGGGGAAAACGTAAACAACGCGATTAAAAATTTAATAAGCCCAAGCTTGGAAACTAAAACGGACGTTGTAATATTAGGCTGCACGCATTATCCGTTTCTTATAAAGCCAATAAAAAGCTTTTTCCCTGAAGACACGCTGTTTATAACGGGAAGCGCGTTTACGTCCCGCGCGCTTAAAGAAACGCTTAAACGTAAAAATAATCTTAAAAATGACGGGGTCCCCGGCAAAACGCTCTTTATGAACAGCATGGAAAACAAAATTCCGCTTATGAAAAAGCTGTATTTGTCCCTGGGCTTTGATGAAGCGGAGCTTGTTTAATAAAACGCGCAATTTATAATAGAATTAATCTTAAACAAATCCCAAAATAAAAACTTTTGTTTATTCTTTTGCTGTTTTAATTTGTAATAAGCCGTGAATTTGTAAAATTACGGTATAAACGCGTAAAAAACGTATATAAATAACGCTTTTTCTTGACCCTGTAAAATATTTGTAATATAATGCATAAGGAATTAGACGCAGCTTATTTGATATGCGATAAAGTCTGCTGTGACAGCGATAGGGAGAGGTTCATATGTTAATGAAAAGAAACCGTTCAGGCATTAAGGCCAAACATCTTTTATCCTTTTTGACCGCCTTGTGCCTTTTTGTGTCCGCAATTCCGGCGGCGGCGCAGGAAAATGCCGTTTACGGCATGACCACAGCGAAGGACGTGTTTTTCCGCGCCTACCCAAGCACCGCTTCCAATGTTGTGTGGTACGACAAGCTTCCGCAGAACTGGGTTGCTAAAATATTAGGCACGTCGGAAAAAAACGGCGTAAAGTGGTACCACGTTGAAACAGGCACGCAGGAAAACCCCGGCAGCGTAAAGGGCGGCTACATACACGCGGATTTTTTCAGGGAGCTTACTTCCGAAGAAACCGCCGCGTGGAACAAGAACCCCGTACAGCTTTTATGGCTCTCGGCTTTAAAACCCGCTACGCCA
Organism: uncultured Oscillospiraceae bacterium; assembly: GCA_964518875.1. Classification (GTDB taxonomy): domain Bacteria; phylum Bacillota; class Clostridia; order Christensenellales; family Aristaeellaceae; genus DTU024. Next base: position 41,176 of record CAZFHI010000006.1, on the reverse strand, counting down.
ACACCAAGCCCAAAGCCAAACGAAACGGCGCAGCCCGGCCCCACATATATGCCGGGCGAAGACGGCCCCGGCGAATCCTACAAAACAGGCTTTATACTTATAACCAAGGCGAGAGTTAACTTTCGCGACGCCGTTGAAGGCAGCACCATGGGCCAGCTTGATAAGGGCACCATACTGCCGTACTACGGCGTAGAAATAAGCAGGGGACAATATAAATGGATATACGCTTTGCACACGCAGAGCCAGCAGTACGGCTATGTAAGAAGCGACTGCTATAAATTCGTAACCGAGGAAGGCGAAGTAACGGAAGGCCCCGGCTGGCAGACGCCGGGCCCCTACAACCCCGGCGCCCCAATAACGCCGGGCTCTTACGCCATGTGCACCATGCCCGCGGCGAATTTAAGGCAGACGCCGAACGGCTACGCGTTAACCGCGGTGCCAAAGGACGCCGTGCTTAAAATATTAGGGCAGGAAACAAGCGGCTGGTACCCCGTAAGCTACAACGGCTTTTCAGGATATATACAAAAAGAATTCATTCGCATGATGACAGGCGCCGAAATAGCGGAATACCTGTCGGGACAGGGAAACGTTCCTTCCGTTCCAACAAGCTCGCCGGGCGGCTCTAACGCCTTCGGGGACGGCTACGTGCAGATAACCGCGCAAAGGGTAAACCTTCGCAGCGGGCCTAACGGCAGCTCCATACTTCAGATGGAAAAAAACTCCGTTGTGCCGTATTTTGGCGCTCCGCAGTACGCGGGCGGAGTGAACTGGCTGTACGTATATTATCCTCCGGCGAACATGTACGGCTATGTGCACGAGGATTTTTACCGCTATACTGATTACGCGGGGAACCCTGTAAGCCCCGGCGCCACGGCTACTCCACACCCGGAAACCGTTTCTGGCTACGTTAAGCTTATACTGCCGGGCGTGAACCTTAGGGAAACGCCGGGCGGAAGAAGCCAGACCCAGCTTGGCAAGGGAACAATTCTTCCCTACCAGGGAGGGGAGCAGTACTACGGCGGCTACCGCTGGGTATTCGTAACAGACCCCGCGAGCAGAATTACGGGCTATGTGCGCAGCGACTGTTACCAGTTTACAGACAGCGCTGGAAACCCGGCGCCCGCGCCTTCAGCGCCCGTACCCGTTCCCCCTACAAACGCTCCCGTGCCGCCAAGCCAGAACGCCGGCTTGCTGCAGCTTATAAAGGGCGGCGTAAACTTAAGGGAAACGCCGGCAGGGCGCGTTATAGGCCGCTTAGACCGCGGCACGCAGCTTAATTTCTACAACGTAGCCTACGCGGGCGGCTACACGTGGTACTATGTTTACAGCGAAAAAGGCGCAGGCTACCTTAGAAGCGACATGATAAAAATACTGTCCAACCCTTCAGAGCCTCTGCCTACGGAATCCATAAACCAGACCGGCATAAACGGCTACCTTATAACTACAAAGACAAGGGTCAACTTAAGGAACACCCCCGCAGGAAAAACCCTGATACAGGTGCCCAAGGGCAAGGTTTATCCTATAACAGGCCCCATAGTGTCGCAGAGCGGCTACAACTGGAGCTTTGTTGAGGCGGAAGGCCACACGGGCTACCTGCGTTCGGACTGCGTGCGCCATCTGTCAAAGAGCGAGATAGACGACTACCTTAACGGCGTTATGCCGAGCATACAGGGTCCGTCAGGCCCGGACTACCAGGCGTCCGGAAGCATAATACTGCTTGACAACTATGTAAACATACGCGTGGCGCCGAGCCTTGATTCTCAGAAGATAGGCCAGGTAAACAAGGGAACCGTTCTTCCGTACTTCAGCACCGTGTCTTCAGGCGGCAACAGCTGGTTCTACATACAGTACGCGGGAACAAGAGCCTATTTAATGGCTAAGTACGCCCGCATTATGAGCCTTGAAGAGCAGGAAAATACCGGCGGCGTCATAGTGCCGACGGCTACCCCGTCCGCTACCTTAAACCCTGACGATATGTCCAACATAGCGGTAACCATTATGGACAGGGTAAAGCTTCGCAGCGCGGGCAATATGAGTTCCTCCACGAGGACGCTTATATACAAAGCGGGCACGAGGCTTACGCTTTTAGGCGACACCAACGCCACGCAGGACGGGTACTTCTGGTACAGCGCGAGGGCGAACAGCGTTAACGGCTGGATACGCGCGGATATGATACGCATACTTTCCAAGGAAGAAGCGGGAACAGATACCGGCGCTCCAGATATACCGGGCGACAAGCCCACGGCGACCTACCGCACGCTGCGCCTTGGCATGTCGGGCGACGACGTAACAAGGCTTCAGAACATGCTTATAGCTTTAGGGCTTATGCCAAACGGCACCGCGACAGGCGTGTACGACACGCGCACAGAGCAGGCGGTAAGGCAGTACCAGAAGCTTGAAGGCTTGTTTGTCGACGGCGTAGCGGGGCAGAACACGCAAAACGCTCTGTACAACACGCAGTCGCCAAACCCGGGCGGCCCGGACGGCGGCACAGTCGATACAAAACTGTACCCTGTCGAAATGGTAGACTGGTACAGGGGCGACATACAGTCCGTATGGGGCAAGGGCGAAACTGCGGTGGTTACAGACGTAAGAACTGGGCTTTCGTTCCGCGCGAGGCGCTGGAGCGGCGGCTACCACGCTGACGTAGAGCCTTTGACGGCGGCGGATACCGAAGTAATATGCCGCATATACGGCGTTAAAAACGCTCAGGAAATTTCAGAAAAGAACATGTGGCAGAGAAGGCCTCTGTGGATAACCCTTAAGGGAAGGACTTTCGCGGCGTCCATGTACGGCGTGCCGCATAACTACCCGGCGGGCGACACGATACCTAACAACAACTATAACGGCCAGTTCTGCGTGCACTTCCTTAACAGCCGCACGCACGCGAGCAACCGTGTGGACGAAAACCACATGAACGCTATAAGGGAGGCTTATGACAAAGCGCCCTCAAAAAAATAACGAATACCAGTTCATAATAATCGGCGGCGGGGCTTCTGGCCTTGCCGCCGCTTGCGTAGCGGCGAAAAACAATATAAACACGCTTCTGATAGAAAAAAACAATAAGCTTGGCAAAAAGCTTCTGGCGACGGGCAACGGCAGGTGCAATATACTAAACAGCGGAAAACCGTCGTACTTTGGCGATGCGGATTTTGCTAACGCCGTGCTTGAGCGCTGCGGCTATGAAAGGCTTTCAGGCTTTTTTAATTCGCTTGGGCTCGTTTTAAGGCAGGAGGACGGCGGAAGAGTATACCCCGGCGCAAACCGCAGCGACGTAGTGCTCGGCTGTTTTATTCGCTGCATAGAAAACAGCTCGGTTAAAGCGCGCCTTGAAGAAACGTTAATTAAAATAAGCCCTCATAAAGATATTTGGGAAGTTAAAACAGACCGCGGCGCGTATATCGGCAGGTGCGTTCTTATAGCTTCAGGAAGCGCCGCTTACCCTGAATTGGGCGGAAGCGAAAAGGCGGCGGACGCGCTTCTGCCGCTCGGCTTTAAAATGCGCGCGTGGCGCCCGGCCCTTTGTTCCGTAAACTGCGCCTTGGGAAAGTTCAGGCGCCTTAAAGGCTTAAGGATACTGGCAAGGTGCACGCTTGCGGAAATTACAAAAAAAGGAAGGGTCTTGCGCGCTTCATCGCTTGGAGAAGCGCTGTTTACGGACTACGGCTTAAGCGGCGTATGCATTATGCAGCTGAGCTGCTTTATAGAGCCTGAAAAGCGATACGAAATATATATGGACTTAAGCCCGTCCCTAAAAAAACACGCTCCCGAAATGGGGCTTTTGGCGGTAGAACCAATAGACAAAAATACGGCTGAAGCGGAACGCTTTTTAAGAAAGCGCTCAGAGTTTTTGAAACCTGACGAAATATTATTAGGCGCTTTGCCAAACGGATTAGCTGAGCTTATAACGGAAAAAAGCGTCGCTCAAACCGCGGCAAACATTACTCAGCTGCGTTTCAGCGTTTCAAGCCTGCGCGGCTTTGAATACGCGCAGGCGGCGTCGGGCGGCGTAGACACAAGGGACGTAAACCCATCCACCATGCAGAGCTTTTACGATAATCTGTATTTAGCTGGAGAAGTGCTGAACGTATGCGGCGACTGCGGCGGCTTTAACCTTATGTTCGCTTTCGCGGGCGGAATATTAGCGGCTGAAGACGTCGCCAAAAAGATAAAGCGATTAAAAAATAAATAAATATTATATTAAATTATCCGATAAACTTATTGTTAATTCGCGTTACATAAAGCGCTTATTTATTTTAGCTGCGTTACGCTTAAGCGCTTTTTATTATACGGCGCTAAACGCTTGAAGCGTTAAACAAGCTTAAAAATTTAACGTTAATGCCGCGGTTTTAAAATAAGATTAATTTTTTTAAATAAACGTTTTATTTAAAAATAATGTGTTTTTTAATTAAACGCCTGTAAATTAGAGTACTTTAATTGATGGCGGACAGGCTATGTGCTATAATTCAAGTGAATTTACAGGAGGTTGAAATGGCAAAGAAATACCGTCAGGACAAGTCAAAAACCAAGGGTATAATAACTGCCGCGGCGTCGGCTGGCGCCGTCGCCGTTATATATTCCTCTATTTTTTCTGTCGGCAGCTTTTTAAGCTTTATTGTTATGGCGGCTTTAGCGGCGCTTGGCGGTTTTTTAGGCTATACGGTAGGTTCCGGGCTCGACACCACGCAGGAATCCCCCAAAAGCCGCGCCGCCGTTAAAAAAACGGGCAGCCCTCAGGTCGACATGATAATAGAAAAGGGAAGCGGGCTTTTGCTTGAGATACGCCGCGAAAACGAGCGAATACCAGACCCCGTTATAACCAAACAGCTGGACGAGCTTGAAAGCGTCGCGGGCAAAATATTCAGGGCCGTTGAAGAACAGCCTGAAAAGGCCCCTCAGATAAGGCGCTTCCTTGAATACTATCTGCCAACTACGCTGAGCATGCTTAAAAACTACCGCCGCATAGAAGAGCAGAAGCTAAGCTCCGAAAAGGCGGAACAGACGCTTAAAAGCATAGAAAACGCCATGGGCGTAGTGCTGGGCGCATTTAAAAAGCAGCTCGACATGCTCTATCGCGACGATTTTCTTGACCTTTCAGCGGACATGCAGGTTATGGAAACCATATTAAAACAGGACAACCTTATAGACGAAGGCGTAAGCTTTGGCGCTGAAAACGCGTTCAGCAGCGCAGCGCAGGAATATATGCGGGAAGAAGCGTACGCGCGCCCCTATACAAGCGGAGAAAAAAAGCAGGCGGGCGCCGCCTGGCAGAACGGCTTCGCGGGCGCGCAGGCGCAGCAAAAAAAGGAGGACTGAATATGTCAGAAAACACGCAGGAAAACATGGGCGCTCAGCAGGGCGGCGCGCCGACGCTCACGCTCAGCGCCGCGGCAACTCAAAAAGATATCGTAGACAACGCGGTTCAGAAGCTTGAAAAGCTTGAAAATTCACAGAAAGACGGCGAGCGGCTTGGGAACGAAGCGCAGAAAGCCATAGCCGCCCAGTTTGACGCGGCGCTTACCGATGAAGAAAAAAAGCAGGTGGACAGCTTTGCGCAGCAGATAGATCTGCACAACCCGCAGCATATCATGCTCTACGGCTCGGAAGCGCAGAAAAAGGTTTCAGACTTTGCGGACGGCATACTGGAAGACGTTAAAAACAAGGATACGGGCAACGTGGGCGACATGCTCGGCGACCTTATAGGCGAGCTTAAGTCCTTTGAAACCAGCGCCGAAAAGCCAAAGGGGCTTAAGGGGCTTTTTTCAAACGGCAAAAAGCGCGCGTTAAGCATGCGCGCCAAGTTTGACAGCGTGAGCGAAAACGTGGACAGCATATCCGCAACGCTTGAAGAGCAACAGGTGCGCCTGCTCAAGGACGTTTCCATGCTGAACGATTTGTACGACAAGAACCTTACGTATTTTAAAGAGCTCACCATGTACATTTCGGCAGGGGAAAAGCGCCTTGAAGAAGTGCGCAATACAGAATTAAAGCAGCTTAAGGAGCAGGCTAGAAAGAGCAACGACGCCATGGACACGCAGAAGGCGGCGGATCTTGAAAGCGCCTGCGACAGGTTTGAAAAAAAGCTGCACGACCTTAAGCTTACAAGGCAGGTAAGCCTGCAGATGGCGCCGCAGATACGCCTTTTGCAAAACAACGATTCCCTGCTTGTAGAGCGCATACAGTCCACAATAGTAAACACACTGCCTCTTTGGAAAAACCAGATCGTATTAGCCCTGGGGCTTGAACACGGCAGGCAGGCCGTAGAATCCCAGAAGGCCGTTACGGATATGACGAACGACCTGCTTAAAAAGAACGCGGAGACCCTTAAAATGGGCACCATAGAAACCGCCAGGGAAGCGGAGCGCGGCATAGTGGATATAGAAACGCTTGTAGAAACGAACCAGAGCCTTATAGACACTATGACGGAAGTAGCGAGGATACACGACGAGGGCCGCAAGAAGCGCAGGCAGGCGGAAGAAACGCTTGTTAAGATGGAGGCTGAGCTTAAAAAGCGCCTTGTAGAAGGCTGAAATGCGCCTGATACTTATAAGCGCAGACGCGGCGAGCGCGCTTGACGCGGACGCGCTGCTAAGCCTTCCCAACATTTCAAAGATAGCTGAAAACGGCGCCGTATGCAAAAACGTGTCCACCGTTTACCCGACGCTTACATATCCCATACACGCGAGCATTATATCCGGCTGCTACCCGGACAGGCACGGCGTAGCCCATAACGAAATATTCGACGAAAAGCCGCCGCTTTACAGAAACTGGTACTGGGAGTGGGACAGAATTAAGGTGCCAACCCTTTTTACCGCCGCCGCAAAGGCGGGGCGCGAAACAGCGGCCCTTTTATGGCCCACCACGGGCAAAGCGCGTTTTATAAAGTACAACATGCCGGAGGTGCTCGCTTTCCCATGGGAAAACCAGGTGCTTAAGGTGCTTAAATACGGTTCTAAATTTAACTTGATTAAAAGCGAACTTAAGTATGGAAGCATGAGAAAGGGATTCGGCCAGCCTTACCTTGACGGCTATATTACTTTGCTCGCTCAAAAGCTTGTTGAAAAGCAGTACTCAAGGGCGATAGAAAGCGAGTCCGAAGTAAGCTTTTCCGCACGACAGAGGAAAAAGCACATGCCGGACGTGCTGGCGATACACTTAACGGAGCTTGACTCGGCACGCCACGAGTTCGGCTTAGGGAGCGAGGAAGAAAAGCGGGCGTTAACGCATTTGGATCAAAACATAGGCAGTATTTTAACAGCGCTTTCAAAGCGCGGCTGCATGCAGGACAGCCTGGTCTGCGTTGTGAGCGACCATGGGCAGGAAAACGTTAAAGACTCTGTAAACCTTAACGCTCTGCTTAAAAAACACTCGGTTCCCGCAAGGGCGCAGTCCCTGGGCCTTGGAGCGTATTTCCACATGGAGCGCGCGAACCGCACCCTTGTTTACAACCACCTTTTGCAGCACGCCGGGGAATACAGGATAGCCCATGTGTATTCCTACGATGAGCTTAGAAAAATGCGCGCGCCTGAAGAAATTCAGGTGGCGTGTGAAATGGAGCGTGGCGTAGAGGCACTTGACTGCGATAAATCAAAGCGGCATAAGGCGACGCACGGCTTTGGCCTTCAAAGCCCAGGCGCAAAAACCCTGCTTTTTATGATGGGCGCGAACATTAAAAGAGGGTACGAAATAAACAATGCCGATATTGTGGACATAGCCCCTACCCTGGCCTGTGCGACAGGGCTGTCTCTTAAAAATATCGACGGGAAGGTGCTTGAAGAGGCGTTTATAAATTAAGCGCGAAGGCTTGAGCGGGGCTTTAAAAGCCTGCCGTTCAGGCGGAACGGCCCGCGTATAAAGGGCTGTTATAATGCTTATTTTATTATAAAGCGGCGGAAAGCTCCGCTTAAAATATGATGATTTGTTAAGTATAAAGCGTATGCGCGTACAAAAGCGCCTGCTTTGCGGCGGGCGCGGTAAGCTTTTTCAAATATTTTTCTAAGGGGGATTTTATTTGGAAACCTTTGTTGCGATCACCTATTTTTACCAGTCGACTTTCGCGGTGGCTCTGGGCAAGACGCTGCTTATTTTCAGCTACCATGAAAATAACGAGCTCGCAAAGAGCATATCCATAGGCGACAGGGATCTTGAAAATTTCAACAACATAGTTGTTTTTTCTCCGAGCCCTTCCGCAGAGCACTTTGACAACGTGGTGTTCAACTGGAAACAGTCCTACCCTATAAGCTATGTTCTTGAAGAAAGATGCGGCAAGCGCAGCCCGAAAAATTCAAACATACGCTTTTGCAGGCCGGGGGACGCTTTTTCCATTGCGGACGTAAAAATACGCGTGTTTGACGCTGCCGGACAGGGGCTGTGTTTCCTTGTAAATACCCATTCCACAAGCATATTCCACGCGGGGGATTTAAACCTTTGGCACTGGCGCGACGAAAGAGAGCCGCTTGAAATAGCTAAAACGGAAAAAGCCTATTACGAGGCGGTGGAAAAGATACCGGCGGAACCGCTTGACTTATGCATGTTCCCAGTGGACCCTAACCAGGGCAGCCTTTTTGAAGCGGGCGCGAACCACATCATCATGACGCTTAAGCCAAAGCTTTTCCTGCCTATGCATTTCGGCGCGCACCTTGACATAGTGCGCGACTACGCCATGCGCATGAGGCTTCCCGACACGCTTATATACCCCTTGGGCGCTCCGCGCGAAACCATACATGTGGATTTAGCTTCCATGCCGCTTAGCATACGCAAGACGCAGGATCATGAAAACAGGCGGCGCAGCTATTCCCTGGGCGCCTATATAAGCGAAAACCCATTTTCCGATACCGATCTGCCGGTTGACCTGGGGAACTAAAAAACAATGATATTTAAAAGCCTGCTGAATATATAAATTTTTACAGGCGGGGCCGTATTAGAAGTTGTAAAGGTATTAAAAATGGTTAAAATAAAAGAAACCGCCGCTGAAGATATCAATAACATTAAACAGCTTTGGGCTGACGGAGATGTTATGAAGTTCGTCGGGTTTCCTGATGGATTGCGCCATTCAGATGAAGAGATGATAAACTGGCTTAAGTGGATCGAATCGAACAGGCCTTTTATAAATCATTATTCTATATTTGAAGATGGCAAATATTGCGGAGAATCATTTTATAAGATTGATGAAGCGCGCCAAACTGCATTGTTGGACGTTAAGCTTTTTTGTTTCGCGCGCGGGCGGGGTATTGCAACGGCAGGATTATCCCGCGCAATAAAAGAAGCGTTTTTGCACGGCGCAAAGACAGTTTGGGTCGATCCTGCTCCAAATAATATTAAAGCGATTGCGCTGTATAAGAGACTGGGCTTTAAAAACAAAGAGTTTCCCAAGTATCTGTTATCTGAGAACGGGGAACCAAGCACAATCTATATGGAGCTTTGCAAATCCCGGTTCGTAAAATGACTAAATCAGAATTTTAGAAAAGTGCTTATCAGAAAATATAATATATCCGACTGCAAAGAAATTGCAGAGCTGTTTTATAATACAGTTCACATAGTAAACGCGAAGGATTATACAAAAGAACAGTTAAACGTATGGGCGGCAGGGAAAATGGATTTAGAGCAATGGAACCAGTCGCTTCAAGAACATTACAGTATAGTTGCTGTTGATAGCGAAGCCATTGCAGGTTTTGGGGATATAGATAAAAACGGCTACCTTGACCGTCTGTTTGTTCGCGCCGATTATCAGAGAAAAGGCGTAGGAACCGCTATATGCAATCAGCTGGAGCAAGCTGTTCAAGGAAATATTACTGCTCACGCTTCTATTACTGCTAAGCCTTTCTTTGAAAAAAGAGGCTATAAGATTATTAAGAAACAGCAGGTAGAACGCCAAGGTATTCTTCTTACAAACTATGTGATGATAAAGGAGCGCTAAATCCCGGTTTGTCAAAACAAAGCTGCGGCGCAGAATAGCGCTTTTCCGCAAAAATTTGAGAGATTAAAAAACCATAATGCGGGGACGCCTTGAAATTTGCATTAGAAATATTTTGAATAAAACGTTTTATAAAGGACACTGTAATATCTGTGGCGGAAATACGTATAAACGACAAAATAAGCTATATAAAAGCGTCTGAAAACCCGCTTTCAGCGGACATTGGAATAATAAGAACGCCTGCCAACACGTGGCTGTACGACGTCGGAAATGGTGAAAGGAGCGTTTCAGGCTTTAAGGGAAGCTATAACGTATTGCTTTCGCATTTTCACGCGGACCACGCCGGCAATATAGATGGAATAAATGCAAAATCTATATACGTTTCAAAAGAAACTTATAAACATATAAACAAAGGAATTATTGTAGAAAGCGATTTATATATTGACGGTCTGCATATATTCCCGCTGCCTTCAAGCCATTCGAAGGGCAGCCTCGGCCTTGAAGCGGATGAAACATACGCCTTTGTAGGCGACGCGCTTTACTGCAGGGAGAAAGGCGGGCTTTACGTATATAACGCCCAGCTTTTAAAGGAAGAAATAGAAGCGCTCATGCGTATTAAAGCTTCCAGGCTGCTTGTAAGCCACTTCCCTGGCCTTGTAAGGGAAAAGAACGAAGTGATTGACGAACTTAAGTCAATCTATGAAAAAAGAGATAAAAACTCCCCATACATTAAAGTAAATTAAAGTGGATTTTGGAAGCTGAAACTGCGGCAGTTATAACCCGCAGGCGGGATAATGTTTGTTTATTTATACAAAAAGTTTTATTATAATATATCAAAATACTTTACAAACTAATTTAAAAAAGGATCATCTTCAAAACATGAACATAAAGAACATTACACCGCTTACGAATAAAGGCAGCTCATAGCAACGGTGTAAGCCGGACGAGCGGCAAACGCAGCCCCGTAGTTTTGGAAACCATACAAAAATATAATATCAATTAAAACCAGCCTATGCCTGAAACCGGCTGCGGCGAAGGCAGGGACGCCAAAGCGGTTTTTGAAAAGGGCTATAATTTAACGGCGGTTGACGTAAGCGAAGAAGCCGTTAATTACTGTAAAAAAAATGCCCGCCTTCAAAAACAGTTTCCGCGTTTTGGACTGTTTGTCTTAAAATTTATATAGATCTTTTGATTTTATATATTCTGTTGCGGTACTTCATATGTTTGTAACGGACGAAGACCGGAACAAGTTTTACCGCTTTATTTATAAGCATTTAAATTTAAACGGTTACGCTTTAATATGCGCGATGGGCGATGGAAAATTTGAAACGCAAAGCGATATCCGCACGGCTTCTGATATTGTAGAAAGGCAGAACTCATCAGCAAAAATGATGGTGCCCGCCGCGTCACGCGGAATGGTGTCTTTTAAAACCTTAGAGCGCGAGCTGCAAATAAACGGCTTCAAAATTATAGAGCAAGGCAGCTCCCCTCCCGATTTTAACAGCCTTATGTACGTAGCCGCAGAACGGGTGCGAGCAGGTTTATTTAAAATACTAAAAAAGCCAGTACAGTTGTTGTTTTTATAAGCTAAGCATTATACGCTTACAATATATACTGCGGTAATTAACGGGATTTCTTTTGGGTTCAGGCTTTTCTTGTTATAATTATGTTGTTCTGCAATATGCTTTTAAAGAGTATCGCCATATTTTTAAAAAACTTTTACCTTTTAAAAAACTTGAGCTTTTTACTAAAATTATCTTCACACCGTCTGCACGCTTATATGGCTGCCGCGCAGGGTTTTTTCTACCGTTATGCGGTTGTCGAAGCGGTCCTTGAGCTTCTGCACATGGGATATTATGCCTATAAGTCTGTTGCCGCCCGCAAGCGTAGCCAGCACAGACACCGCCGCGTCAAGGGATTCGTCGTCAAGGGAGCCGAAGCCCTCGTCTATCATCATAGTGTCAAGGGCGTTAAGGCCCGTCATAGCCTGCATGGTGTCTGAAAAGCCGAGCGCCAGGCACAGCGACGCCACGAAGCTTTCCCCGCCTGAAAGCGTTTTCACGTCGCGCTTTTTGCTTGTATTCGCGTCAAGAACCGAAATATCAAGACTTAGCGCCGCGCCGCTGTCGTCCGTTTTTACGAAAAACATATAACGCCCCTGCGACATCGCTTTAAGCCTTATATTCGCTTTGGACAGCACAAGGCGGAAGTAATAGTTCAATATATAGTTTTCAAAGCTTATTTTGTTCGCACCCTTAAGCTTTCCAGACGCCGTTTTATATACGTCCTCACAGAGCGCAAGGTTTATATTGGCGTTTTTTAATTTTTTAGCTGTTTCTACTATGTTTTCCAAGGCGCGTCTGTTGCCGCTGAGCTTTATGCTTAACTGTCTTTCATCGCTTTCCGAAGCTCTGATTTTTTCGCGCGCGGCGATTATTTTTTCTTTCGTTTCTTTTGTTTCTATAATGTTTACGCTGCCGTCAAGGCGTTCCTCGTATTGCTTTACTCTGTCTTTAACTAAATTTAATTCAATATCGTAGCTTCTTAAAATCTTTTTTCGGTTTTTTTCGCCAGGTATAAGGCTTTTTGAAGCAACGTACTCGTCCCTGTCGTTAAAAGACGACGCCATAAGCTCGTATAAAAAGCTTTCCTCCGCCTTATCCCTTTCTTTTTTAAGCGTTTCCAAGTCCTTATAAAGCTGCTCTATAACGGCCTGGCTGCTGCTGAGCTCATTTTCATACCTTGTTTTATTATCTCTTGCTTCATCGAAGTCTTTCTGCATGGCTTTTGTATTGCTGTCAAGCTTTTCAAGGTGTCTGTCGAACATATCTATAAGTTCGTCAGGTTCAGGCAGCGCGTCCCCCTTGTATTCGCTTAAAAGTTTTTGCTCGCTTGAAATGCGCAGCTTCTTTTCAGAAATAACGTTGCCCTTGGCTTCGCTCAGCCTGAGCTGCAGGGTTTCTTTTTCGCTTTTAAGCTGCTTTAAATTATCCTCAAACTCAGCGTTTTTTTGCGCTAAGTTCGGGTGGTGCGTGGAGCCGCACACGGGGCAAGGGTCGCCCTCCTTAAGGTTGATTGCTAATTCCGCGGCAAGGCTCTTTGTTTTAAGCTCCTCCGCCAGCTGTATTTTTTTATCGAGCGCTTCGTTCCGCTCCTTTATTTTTTCATATTCATTCAAGTATTTTTCTTCGTTTTTAATGCAGCTTTTAAGCCTTAGCGTTTCTTCCTTAAGGGCTTCAGTCCTGCTGCGGCGCTGCTGAAGCTGTATTATTTTATCGGGCGTATCTTTTAAGCTTTTAAATAGCGTCAAGGCTTCCTCGCGTTTTTCCCTAAGCGGCTCCGCGCACCGCCGCTTATTATTTAATTCGGCGCTTTTGTCATGCGCCTTTTTTTGTAAGTTTATAAGGCTGTCCTCAAGTGGTTTAAGGTTTTTAGCGCTGTCTGAAAGAGCGTCCTCTTTTTTCATTTTTTCTATTTCGTCAGAGCGCTCAAGCAATTTCTTAAGCTGTTCCTTGTTATTTTTTAGTTCCTTAACGTCGCTGTTGTGCTGCTCCGCAACCTTAAGCTCTATTTCAAGCTGTTTTTCCGTTTCGCGCCATTTATTAAGGCTGTTATTAATATCCTCTATTTTACGCGCGTCCTTTTCGCATACGTTTTTAAGTTCCCGTATAAGCTCTTCAGAGTTATCAGGCGCCGGGTCTTCTATAAGTATTTCAAGCGTCTTTTCAGCGCCGCCGCCCGTATCCGCGGACATAGCCGCTTGCTTGTAGCTTTCCCTTAGCCTTTCAAAGCCGTAGCGCGCTTCGTCGTACATAAGCTTTAAAGCGTTTGTGAACGCGTCGTATTGTTCGGTTTTAAACACCTGCCTGAACAGCCTGGCGCGCTCGTTCTTATCCGCGTAAAGTATTTTCAGAAAGTCCCCCTGCGCTATCATGGCGGTTTGAAAAAACTGGTCGCGGCTTAAGGAAAGCAGCTCTTCTATCTCGCTGTTTACATTCGTTATGCCGCTTAAGGAAAGCGAGCCGTCTTCAGAATACAGCTCCGCTGTCGGGAGCGCCTTTGTTTCGCCTTTTCCATGTATTTTAGGGCGCGTGTATTCAGGGCTGCGCCTCACAGTATATGTTTTGCCGCTATGTGAAAACCTTAATAAAACATAGGTTTCAGCGTCCTTCGCCGCGTGGTCGCTCCTGAAGGATTTTACTTCCCTGCGCCCGTTCCCACCGGACGACGTACCGTATAGCGCGAACGTTATGGCGTCAAAAATGCTGGTTTTTCCAGCGCCCGTAGGCCCTGTAATTAAAAACAGGCCCGCCTGGTACAGCTTTGTAAAGTCTATGCTTTCTACGTCCGCGTAAGGGCCGAAGGCGCTCATCTGTAAAAATATCGGCTTCATTTTTCTTCCTCCATAAGCCTTATCGCGCGCTTTACTATTTTAATCTTATCTTCCGTCAGCTCCTCGCCAAAATGCTGCTGAATATAAAAATCCTTAAAATGCTCCAAAAGGCTCTTGTCCCTGTCGAATTTTTCTAAATTGCTTTCCGCCTGCACGCCGGCTTCTTTCTCGTACCGGAAGCCTATAAGGTCTGGATATATGGACTGAAGCGCGGAAAAAGGATCTATAAGGTATTTGGGGTCGTCCTTTAAAACGGCGAACACAAAGCCATCGTGGTTGGAGTCGCTCTGCATATTCTTTAAATACCCGTTAACCGTGCGCAATTCACGCTTTGGCTTAAACGGCAGCTCTTTTATGCGAACGTCGCCCTTTTGCTTTATTTCCACCATAAGAGCGCATTTTTCGTGCTTTTCCTCGCTCAGCGAATATGCCAGGGGCGAGCCTGCGTAGCGTATGTATTCGCTCCCCGCCGTCTGGCACTTGTGCAGGTGCCCAAGCGCCACGTAGTCAAAGCGTCTTACAGCGTCAGTTGTTATGCGGTCAAGGCCGCCGACGGAGCTTTCCTCAGAGTCTGACTGCTCGCCGCCAAGAACGAACTGGTGCATGACTAAAACGTTTCTTTTTGAAAAATCTATATCTTCATTCGCTATCGCGGCGCTTACGGCTTCATCATAGCCGGAAATATTCGCGTCGACATATTTTTTTACCTGAAACGGCCTTATAAAGGGCATAAGCCATATAGTTACGTCCCCGTAAGCGTCCTTTAACGCGAAGCTTTCCATACTGCCTTCATAGGGCGGGCTTACGAATATGTTTTTATAGGATATTATGTTTTTAAGATAGGCTATCTGCGCGTCGTTATCGTGGTTGCCGCTTATTATAAAAACGGGCTTGCCGCTTTTTGACAGCTTAAACAAAAACGAGCTGAACAATTCAAGCGCTTCCCTCGACGGCTGGGACTTGTCGTACACGTCTCCCGCTATTAAAATGGCGTCGGCGCTTCTGGCAAAATCCAATATCTGCTCAAGTATATATTCCTGGTCTTCTATAAGGGAATGCACGCCCTCTATCTTCCTGCCTATGTGCAGGTCCGCGATATGTAAAAACTTCATGGCTTCTCCTTTAAAATGCAAAAGCGGTTTTTATTGCATCTTATTATTTTTTCACGCTGCAGCTTGGATATAACACGGGAAAGCGCGCTCCTGTCCGCGCCTATGTAGGCCGCCATAACGCTCCTGTCCATGGGGACGATAAACTCTTCGCCCTCGTTTTCCTGGTATAGCTCTAAAAGCGCTAACAGCTTTTTCTTTATGCTCGGCTGGGAAGTTATGCGTATGCGCTCGTTCATTTTTAAAACGTCTTCAGCAAGCATTACGGCAAACCTAAAAAAAAGGCGCTGCGAAAGGCCTTCGCTTTCGTTAATTTTTATGGGCGCAATGCTAAGCCACGCTATTAAAGTATCCTCCGCCGCGACAACAGTAACAGGGCTTGGCACGTTTAAAAGCACCAAAGATGTAGCAATGCAGCCGCCCTTTTGCACCGCCGAAAACAGTATTTCCTTGCCGTCCTTATCCGTTTGGTAGGCGGCGGCGCTGCCGCTTATTACAACGCCGAAACTGTTTAGCACAATTGCGGGCGATATTATGACATCCCCTTTTTTATAGCGCTGTTCTTTAGATTCAAGCAAACGCAAAGCTTCTTCGCGTTCCGCGGAGCTTAACCCCAAAAAAAGTTTTGTATTCTCCATGTTGTTCCTTTCCGACGGGTTTTTCTACCGTAAAAAGTATATCTAAAATAACAGCAATCCGCAAGGAAAGAGAGGAATTTTTATCGAATCAACAATATCAGAAATGTGGTAAATGGATTTAATCAAATTCCGCAAGTATTATTTTTATTTTGTTTTGGGCTTCAGAAACAAATTGTTCCAAGTTTATATTTCCGTCGGAATATCGTTTTAAAAGAGGATTTATGGCAAGGTCTAAAGCCTGCATAAGGCCGCCGTTTTCTATTAAGGGATCCCCCATTGCGGCTCTGTATGTATTAATTGCATCAGGCGATAAAAAAAAGCGCTTTTCTTTCTTATAACTTTCCAAATCAATACAAAGTTTATCGATTTTATCTTGAAGTTCCGTTTTATAAATGTTTTCAGACTCTTCCATCTGCTTTTTTAAAAGCTTTATAGTTTCTGTTTTTTCAGCAACTTCAAAGCTGTAGTAAAGGTTTAATATTGGTTCATTTTTATTTTCTAAAACCATAGTATTAAAATGTTCCGGTAGATGGCGAAGCATATTTTCTATAAATTTCATGCTTAAATCTTTATTTTTGCTGAAAGGGTTTATCATAAGCACATCTAACTTCATAGTTATAGCATAAGGATAATCTTTATAAGCTGATAACAGCATAGGTTTAAGTGTTTGTCCGTCCAATATCATACCTTCAAATTCCTTAACGCTGTTTGAATGCATGCCCAATATGCAGGCATTTTTATAGGTCTCGGCTTCATTTTGCTTTAAGTTTTCTGTAGCGTCCTCGGCGTTTTGCAAAAGCTGCTTTAAAAGAGAAATGTCAAAACCCGCACTGTCTTTTTGGCAATATGCAAGCCATTCCCTAAAAGCTTCCTGCACAAGGGTATGCTTTATAGATATAAAAGAGCTTTCTATAGGCTGCATATCCGGGTATTTTTTTGTATACAGCTCATCCCACCGCTTAATAAAGGCGCACAGTTCCTCAAAGGTGCTGGGAACTTTTATATTTTCCTTATCAAAAAAATCTTTGTTGTACAGCGACAAACCTGTAGTTTCCGCTCTTATGGGAACTGCGCAGATTTGATTTTCTAAGGATAAAGCCGCCCGTATGCTTGGATATAGCCCATCAAAGTATTCTTTAATTTGTGGACTGCCTGATAAATCCACAAAAAAGCCTTTGCTTTTAACGGACTCAAAATCTATATAACTTATGGAAAGCTTATATATATCAATTTCATTGTTTCTCGAAATTAGGTTTTGCATCAAAGTTTCAAAAGATTCCGGTTCAGCCGTGTTAATTTTAAGCCCCGGTATCTCTCCTGCGCTTAACAAGGCAGCAGAAGAATCCAGATGCCCCCAAACGGTAAGCTTCTGTTCCTTTTGATTTTTTAAATTTTCAGTGTATTTAAGCAAACCCAAATTGGTTTTTAAAAACACAGCTCCATAATCATTTACTTGAAAATCACTGCAGGAATAGACGCCTTCCGGCAGTTCTCCCAAAATATATGTGTTTTTATCGGAGTCTATTTTAATTATTTCATTGCCTGCGCCTGCAAAAAAAGAGTTTCCCGAAAAGCCTATTCCAAATGTATTGAAAGGCAATTTTATTTCAAGCGGTTTAAAGCCGCCTTCCCCGTAAAATCCAATGTCCACATTGCCGTTATTCTCTTTTGCAATAATCACTTGTTCATTGCTATAAGGCGCCAGGGCAACCACTTGCTCTATTGTTTCCTGAGTTTTTTTGCCGCTTGCCAAATCAAAAGAAATTAATTGTTTGCCTTGTTCCATGTTTTCTTCTATGGCATATAACTTTAAATTTGTTAAAGCAACATTTTTAGGTGCATCTGAATAAAAGCCCCCGCTAATTTCTATAATATAATCCTGCCAATCTAAATCCGCCTTTTTGACAAGCTTTAGTGTATTATTTTGCTTTAAAGCATAGAGCTTTCCCGTATCCATGTTGATAAGATATAAATTTCCCGAACAAATTAAGAGCTTGTTGTTTTTAAACTCCTGATTTTCATCAGAATTATCCGCCAAGGATGAAATTAAATATTGTTTGCTCGTATTGCCGTCTGTTTTAAACAGTATTCCATTGTAAGTATAAAATATATTTTGTTTATAAGGCACAAAGCTTGTTATGTTTATAGCCCCTGTATTTTTATCCCCCGCCAAATAAACGCTTAACTCTGCATTTGCATATGTTGCAAAAACTACTATAAACAAAAAAATTAGACATAAGAGCAGTTTTTTGTGCGCCGTATACAACAGTTTATTCATTTGCCCTCCTTAAACTATGTTTAATGCAGTATTTCTCCTGTTACGGCATCAATAAATATATAAAATATGTTACTTTCTCCATCACGGCATGTTTTTGATGCAAATCGCCAGGCGGGTCTTGTTTCCGTTTCTATGTTAAAATAAGTATCTTGAAAGTCATGTAAAGAAGTTAAACGATAGCATAATTCTATTTGGGAAACATTAAGCGTGCTTTCTTTTTCAATATAAAGAATTTTTGAATAATCCATATTGTCTGCCAATATATTTACTGCATCATCAAACGATATGTTTATCTGCTCCTGTTTTACAGGGGCAAAGGCACGGTAGGCTCCGTCTATACGGAAAACCCCATCATCGTCCGCCATAACAAGCATTTCATCAGGAGTTGACACCGCTTTATGCTCATAATCAAAAGCCCTGTAGTCAGGCGAAAGTTTTGGATTTGAGCCTTCTCTGGGAGTATATGCATTTCTTCTATCGGATGCTATTGGTATATTATCAAGAAAATGTCTGTAATGTACCACATAAAAAGGACCGCCTTTTTGGTTGCGATTGCTGTTGTTGTACCCCGGCATACGGTATATGTTCGAAAATTTTAAACCATCCCAGCCAAGCTTTTTAAAACTTTCTATATAATAATCCGCTGCTTTTTTGGCTTTTTTC
Organism: uncultured Oscillospiraceae bacterium; assembly: GCA_964518875.1. GTDB lineage: Bacteria > Bacillota > Clostridia > Christensenellales > Aristaeellaceae > DTU024. The sequence goes on along the minus strand of CAZFHI010000006.1, from coordinate 22,182 downwards.
CCTTCTTCAGTATTCAGCTGTCCATCAGCTGCTTCAATCCAGCTTATAAGGCGGTCGTAAGAATCAAGCCTAATATGAAGTGCGCAATCTCTCACATCATACCTTGTAGAAATTTCTTTGCCTTCTATTGTAGCAGAATAATTAAGTTCTTTATCGGGAAATATTATTCCCTATTCTTCTAACTGTTCCGGTTTTTTTTCCGCCCAATCGTCCTTTACTTTCGCATCAGTGCCGAAAACAAGTTTTTTAAATTCATTTTTATCCGCAGTGGCAAAGGTGGAACGGTATATGTTTACAGGAGTGCCGACAGGCGGGGCATATACATCGGCTAATAAATGCAGATTAAAGCTTTTTCCCTGCAGAACCTTATCTATTTTTATCAAATTTTCGCTGCCGAAAACTTTTAAAACAACACAACATAGCAACAATACTATTGCAAACATGCGGTTTAATTTATTGCCCGTCAAAACAAGCCTCCTTTTTAGAATATTGTAAAAAAGCGAGAGGTTATTCTCTTAAAAAATAACCTCTCGCACTATTGTTAATTACCATCCGCCGTTACTTGCACATCCAGCCCCAAAGCTACCCATTATACGGGCATAAGAAATGCCGCTGTCGCAGCGCCCCTTTAATTTAATTTCTGCGTCTTTTGGAATATACTGATCGTAGTACATCCATCTTCCTGTTGTTTCCTTGTCATAATAGTATCTGCTTACCCTTTGACCTTTATATTCCAAATAAAACACACAGTTTACAGGGCTTGAATTATAATCAATATAAAGTCTTCCGAATATACAGCCGTCACGGCTTGTTGTATCAGTCGCTATCACCCTAAAATCATTGCTAAGAGGTTCATTAAAATCAACCGCTGCTGACACATTAATAAATATGCCTATGAAAACAGAAAAAAAACCGCAATATTCTTTTTATAAATATCTCTCCTTAAATACAACTTTTATTGTCGGTTAAGTGTTAGTAGCTGTCTTTTCTTTATATATTTAATTGAGCTTTTTTAACATGTGTTTTATCTTAATGCCAGGTGAGAAATCGCTATTAACAATAGTTTTTTATTTGTTAAAATTAATCTGTTTCCGTTCTTTTTAAAACAATAGCGTTTTTTGCGTTTTTAGAAAGCGGTACACGGTTATATAACTCGGCTGCTGAGCACCCGCTGCAGGCTCTTTTGTCCCGCACTTTACACCGTGTACCTATTAAATTTTGCCGTCTGCGCTTTGCTTCGCGCGTAAGCAAAAGAACTTCATAAGAATGAATGTGGCTGCTGCTCTTTTGGGTTACGGCTTATGCGTTGTCTTTACGGTACGCCTTTGGTTCAGCTTGCGCCTTTCCTTCAGCTTAGCCTTGCTTTTGGCTTGCGCCTTTCCTTCAGCTTGGCTTTACGTCTGGCTTTCGCCTTTCCTTCAGCTTCCGCCTTGCAATTCAGCCTGCGCTGACTGTTTGGCAATTACCTTGACAATTTTGCTTTGTCCCCCGGCAGCTCTGGCCCTGTTTAAATAATACTGCCACGGGCGAAGCAAGCGCAAAAGTTCTTTGGTTCCTCTTTGATTACACATCGCCCCTTTCTGTATTTATTGTGGCTGACGGCAACTGCTTCCTGCCGCCCCGCAACTTGGCTTCTGACCACTTGAAACGCCACTGCTTCCGGCGTTCCCCGTTTGACCTATTCCTTGTTGCAACTGTAATGTACCATAAGTAAACCCGCCTGTCAAGCGTTTTGGCAAGATTTTTCCCTTTTAATGCAAATTTGTATATTTTGTTCCTTTTTCTGGTAATTATTTGGACTGAATGTACAAAGCAAATAGCCTTTAACATATTGCGCTTGCATGCTCCCCGCCGTCCGTAAGCCGCGCTTTAATAAAAGCTTAAGGCGTATTGTCTGAATGCGCAAGTCTTGTATACAATATCGCCTCCGCTTTACAACGGACCCGCTCTCAAGTATACTAATGTATAAGAATAACGATTTATACGGAGGTAGTTATGCCGATTATAGGTTTATGCGCGGACTGGGATGAAGAAAGGCGGCGCCCCGCGCTTCCCGATTCCTACGTGCAGGCGGTTGCAGAGGCTGGCGGCGCCCCTATTATTTTGCCGTTAGTGCGCAGCGAAAGCGCCCGCCTTCAAATGTTAGACGGTATTGACGGCATCGTGTTTACAGGCGGCAACGATATAGAATCCGCCCGCTTTAACCAGCCGCAGCACAAAAAGTCTGACATGCCGAATATTCTGCGCGACGAGCAGGAATATTTTTTACTTGACAACGTTATAAAAAGGCGCATGCCGGCGCTTTGCATATGCCGTGGAATGCAGCTTCTTAACTGCTTTTTAGGCGGCGATCTTTACCAGGACATAGATGAAATGCTTAACACCGGAATAGAACACGCTCAGTTTAAAATTACGGACGGTTTCATACACTGTGTAAATATAGATAAAAAAAGCCGTCTTTTTAATATAGTAAAAAAAGAAAAACTAAACGTCAATTCCCGCCATCACCAGGCGATCAAGTCTGTGGCGCCGCGCCTTAAAGCGGGCGCTGTGTCGCAGGACGGCATAATAGAAGCGCTTGAGTTTGCAGACGATACGCCCATAACGGCCGTGCAGTGGCACCCTGAAAGCCTTGTTAACCGCGACGAAAGCTCAAGGCGGCTGTTCGCCTGGCTTATAAATTCATGCAGGTAGCGCTTGTTGCGGACCTGCACGGCAACAGAACCGCTGTTAACGCGCTTGAAAAAGACCTTAAAAGGCGCGATATAAATAAAATATGGTGCCTTGGGGACCTTATAGGCAAAGGGCCCCATTCCTGCTACACTATGGACTGGGCTTTTGCTAACTGCGAAACTATATTAAGGGGCAACTGGGATAACGACGTTGCCCTCAAAAAATTTAAGCGCGACGAATATTACATTAACCAGCTCGGGGAAAAGAGGCTGGAAAAACTGCTCGGTTTGCCCGTTGAAAAACGCTTAAGGCTGTCAAACAAAAACATACGCCTTTTGCACGGCAGGCCTACAATAGACTATCCCCTTATAATACACGCGGATGAAGAGGAGCTTAAACAGCTTTTCGATAATGATACGGACGTGGTGGGTTATGCGGATATACACGTGCAGGGGCTGCGTACCTTAAAATGCGGCATGATTTTTAACACGGGTAGCGTAGGCAATTCGCTTAATTTGGTGCAGGTCGAATACGTTTTGCTTTCGGGCGATGAAACAAACCAAACAAGCGGCCTTTCAATAGATTTTTGCTCGCTCAAATACGATACGGAAGCAGCGGTAAAGGACATACCGCCTTCCTTCCCGTACGCTAAGGAGTATATACAGGAAATTACCACCGGGCGCTACATAAACCGCGCCGCCGTTTTAAACAGCTGCAATAGTGGTATATAGATATTGAAGATTAAAAAAGAGTTTTATCGTATGCAAGGAAAAGCTCTTATTATCCGTTATATAGGTGAACCACTTAAAAGGAGATGTTATTGTGAAAAAATTATTATCATGGTTTTTTGTTTTAAGCCTCGTTACGGGATTAGCGGTTTTTCCCGCGTCCGCCGCAAGCAACATAAAGGTGGAGCTTATTAAAGAAATAACGCTCGCGGGCGAAAACCCCGTGGACGCCGTGTTTGAACTGAGCAACCAGGGATCCGCCGCCGTTGACGTTACGGTTCAGGTGTATGACGAAGTCGCCAAGGTAAATGTTGAAACCATATACCTTACGCTTCAGCCGAACGCCGAGCCTACGCCCGTTATGACGCGCATATACAAAATGCTTTCAAAGAAAGGCGATATAAACGTGTACCGCTACACCGTTACCGGCGGCGGGTATAAGCGTGTTATAAGCTACGCGCAGCAGTTTAAAGACACCGATCCTTCAACCGAACTGCCGATATACATGCAGTACTACAACCACTTCTACCGCAACAACACGGCGAGCAGCTTCGGCCCGCACTTCAGGGACGTGGTCCCCGGCTCAACAAAGCTGTGGTACATGTTCACCCCTCTTGATTTAACCCGCCAGGGCAGACAGACCTATGAGCTCGTCGCGAGCAACATGTACGTTATAGGCGAAGTGTACGTTGACGTTTACGGCGACACAGTTACGGTAACCTACCACAACTATTACGACGGCAAGGGCGGCGACACGGAAACCACCAAGGAGTTTTTAGGAATATATAATTCCTACAACGACGTTGTTTTGCCGAACGACAACCCGACAAGCTCTTACAACAACCCGCCTACCCGCTTCCAGTTCGGCATGCCTTTCAGCATAACCTACGACTTGAACGGCGATACGAACGTAATAATGTTCGTGCGCAACGTTGTGAACTATCACGTTTATCCGCGTCCGCAGAACACGGTTTTCCGCCGCTTCTGGGAAAACAAGCAGGAGCTTAAAACCTTGAGGGAGCAGATGCTTGAATTTATGGATCCCATACAGGGGCTTCAAAAGTAAGTTATATTCTTCCGGCGCTTAGCGGCGCCGGTTTTTTTGCGCAATTGTTTACAACTTTGTTGCAAACAATTTGCCTTTTTGATGTATAATATGCTTGTCCTCAACAGGACGAAAAGGAGAGTATTATGCACGAAGATATGCAGTTAAACGAATATAACGACGATATGGACGCTGTAAAAAGCGGGGAAGCCTCTCAGGGCGAAAGCGTTAACGAAAATGCGGATACAAACCAAAACCACGCGCAAAGCGGGGAAAGCCATAGCGAAGGCGCCGTAAACGGCGAACATAAAAAGGAAATAAAGGATCTGTCCGATGTAGTGCATGAAGAAATATGGGGAATGCTTACGGACGACGAACAGAGCACTGTAAAAGAGCTTGCGCAGGAAACCGCCAAGGACAAGAACGTTCCTTTAGGCAATCCTTTTAATATGGAGGAGCTTAAAAACAATAACCTTATAATGTTCCAGTCCTTTGAGTGGTACATGCAAGACACGGGAAATTTTTACAACTGGCTTGTAAAAAGCGCGCCCGATCTTTCAAGAATAGGCGTGGGTGGCGTGTGGCTGCCGCCATGCTTTAAGGCGACGGGCACAAACGACACAGGCTACGGAGTGTACGATCTGTACGACCTTGGGGAGTTTGACCAGAAAGGCTCCGTGCGCACAAAGTACGGCACAAAGGAAGAGCTTTTAAACGCCATAAAAGCGCTTCATAAAAGGCATATACAGGTTTACGCCGACGTAGTGCTGAACCACAAGGCCTCAGCCGATGAAACGGAGGTTTTCCGCGCCGTTAAGGTTAAGCCGGAAGACAGAACGCAGCAGGAGGGCGAGCCACGCGATATAGAGGGCTGGACGCGCTTTACGTTCCCGGGCAGAAAAAACAAGTATTCTGATTTTATATGGAACTTTAATCATTTTACGTCGGTGGATAAGGACGAAAAGACGGGAGAACTCGGCATATTCAAGATATTGGGAGAAAACAAGGACTTTTCCCCGAACGTAAGCCGAGAATTCGGCAATTACGACTACCTTATGTTTGCGGACGTGGACTGCCGCAACAAGGACGTTATAGACGAGCTGTTGCGCTGGGGCGAATGGTTCCTTAAGGAAACCAACGTGGACGGCTTCCGCATGGACGCGCTTAAGCACATAGATTCAAGCTTTATACACGTTTTTTTGCGCCAGATGCGTTTGGCGAGCGACAGGCCTATGTACTTCGTAGGGGAATACTGGTCCAGCAATAAAGAGGAGCTTAAGGAATACGTTAAAAAGACGCACAACGTCACGGCTCTGTTTGACGTGCCGCTGCACTTTAACTTTTTTACCGCTTCAAACGAGGGCGCTAACTACGATTTGAGACATATATTCGACAATTCCCTTCTGGCGCTCGACCCTATAAATACTACCACGTTTGTTGACAACCACGACTCGCAGCCGGGGCAGGCCCTTGAAAGCTTTGTTAAGCCGTGGTTCAAGCCCATGGCGTACGCGCTCATATTATTAAGGCGGGACGGCTACCCTTGCCTTTTCTACGGGGATTACTTCGGCATAGGCGGGGAAAACCCGCAGGAACCCATGCGCGACGTTTTAGACCCGCTGCTCGCGGCGCGCAAGTACTGCGCCTACGGGGAGCAAACAGACAGCTTCCTTGAAAAAAATCTCATAGGCTTTGTGCGCCACGGCGAAAAGCACCACAAGAACAGCGGCCTCGCAGCCCTTATTTCAAACGGCGCAAGCGGCGCCATGGAGCTGGACTTAGGGCGTCGGCACGCGAACAAAACCATGTTTGACATAACGGGACATACCAAGGGCAAAATCGTTTTAAACAGCGAGGGCAAGGCTACCTTCCCTTGTCCCGCCGGAAGCTTAAGCGTTTACGTGTTCGAAGACGCCGCCCTCCCCAAGGCGTTTAAGTATAAGGGTTGAAGCGGATCTATTTAAAAACGCTAAGCGCGTAATTATAAGTCAAATTTTTACAATTTGTATCGTCCACAGCGAAGATTTACGCGGATTAAAGATTAACCGGAGCGTAACCGTTAACTTTGACTTATACATACGGAAGTGCTAAAATTCCGCATCGTAAAGATACGGCCGCATGTTTGCATAAGCTATATTATTGTGTAGGAGGGTAAAACATGAAAACAAAAAAGATCATATCTTTCCTTTTGCTGGCTGCAATGCTGCTGACAGGCTTGTCGGTATTTGCGGAATCCGGCACATTTAAAGGCGCAGGAAACGGCAAGAACGGCGAGATCGTTCTTAACGTAACGCTTAAAGACAACGTTATAGAAAGCATAGAATGCGTAAAAAACGATGAAACCGTTGGCTATGCTGACAGCATAAAAACGCTGTCTGATGCCGTGATCGCGGCAAACAGCCTGTCTGTAGATGCGGTAGCTGGCGCCACATATACTTCCACTGGCTTTTTTGAAGCGATGGAAGATGCGCTGAGCAAGGCCGGCGTAAAGCCTGAAGACCTTGTTCCAAACGACAAAAAGGCAGAAACAACAAAAGAAAACGTCGAAGAAAGCCACCGCATAGTAGTGGTAGGCGCGGGCGGCGCGGGGCTTGTAGCTTCTATATCAGCAAAGCTGTCAGGCGCAGAAGACGTCGTGCTGCTTGAGCAGATGCCCTTTGTAGGAGGCAATACACTTATTTCCGGTTCTGAATACGCGGCCCCCGGCAACTGGCTGCAGGCTAAGGAAAATATAGAAGACAGCGCCGATAAGCTTTACGAAGATATGCTAAAGCAGGGCGGCGAACCAGAACTTATAAGAGTTTTAGCGGACAACGCCCTTAAAGACGCCGAATGGCTGAGGGACGAAGCAGGCGTTGAATGGATGGATGAACTTATGTTCTTTGGCGGGCACAGCGTAAAGCGCAGCCTTATACCGCGCGGCGCAACAGGCACAGAAATCATAACCAAGCTTAAGGCCCATGCCGATAAACTGGGAGTGGATATCCGCTTAAATACTCGCGCAACTGAGCTTATAACAGATGAAAACGGAACCGTTACAGGCTTAAAGGCAGAGAACGACAAGCAGAACATAACTTTTAACGCCAAGGCTGTAATTTTAACCACTGGCGGTTTTGGCGATAATATCGAAATGCGTAAGGCGAACGACCCCAACGTTGATGAAAAAGTGCTGTCCACAAACGCGGCAGGCATAAACGGCGACGGCATTATTATGGCGCAAAAGGTTGGAGCGGGCACAACAGGCATGGAATACATACAGCTGTACCCCATATGCAACCCTGTTACAGGCGCGCTTCTTTACGTTGACGACACCCGCCTTATGGGCAAAACGATAATAGTAAACGAAGAAGGCGACAGGTTTGTTGAAGAGCTCGGCACCCGCTATGAAATGAGCATGGCTATAAAGAAGCAGACGGGCTCTGTAGCTTACGAACTTATGACCAAAAAGGCCGCTGAGGAATCCGGCGTAATGGAAAACCATATGCCCGAAGTAAAAGACCTGCTTGCTACGGGCCTTATGGCGGAGTGCGATACCATTCAGGAATGCGCTGAAAAAATGGGCGTCAACGCCGATGAACTTCTGAAGACCGTCGAAAAATGGAACGGCTTTGTTGAAAACGGCAAGGATGAAGACTTCAACAAGCGCGGCACCCTTTACGCAATAGATGAAGAAGGACCATCTTGGCTGGTTAAGGTAGCGCCCGCCGTTCACCACACCATGGGCGGAATCACAATAGATACAAATACCCATGTATTGCGCGAAGACGGCAGCGTGATTACAGGCCTTTATGCCGCGGGCGAAACTACCGGCGGCATACACGGCAATAACCGCTTAGGCTCCTGCGCCATCGCAGATATCACCGTCTTTGGACGCATAGCCGGTGAAACCGCTGTAAGCGAAACAAAGTAATTAAAATTACCTTTAAAACAATAGTTAACAAATAAAGCCCCTTGGATTTCCAAGGGGCTTTTGTTAGATGCGCTATTTTAAAAACCTGCAAACATATATAAGCATCACTATGCAGATAAGCAAAGGGGTTTACCCAAGCGTTATTTTATCTATAAGCTTAAGCTCTTCTTCTGTAAAGTGAGTGTTGTCCTGCGCGCGCACGGCGTCCTCTATGTGGGACATGCGGCTCGCGCCTATAAGCACAGATGAAGTCTGGGGCTTGTTTAAAAGCCAGCTTAAAGCCATCTGGCTGAGCTTCTGCCCGCGCTTATTGGCAAGGTCGTTAAGCTGCCTTACCTTCTGCATAACTTCATCTGTTATGTTTTCCTTGTGCAGGGATACGCTATTGCCGCCCGCGCGGGAATCCTTGGGAATGCCGTTTAAATAGCGGTCGGTCAGTATGCCCTGCTGCAAAGGCGAAAACGTTATGGCGCCTACGCCGTTTCTTTCAAGCGTAGCGTAAAGCCCGTTTTCAGGGCGCCTGTCGAACATATTGTAGCGCGGCTGGTGTATTAAAAGCTTTATACCCATCTGCTTGAGCGTGTCTACCGCAAGCTGAGTCTGCTCCGCGTTGTAGTTTGAAATGCCGACGTACAGCGCCTTGCCGCTTTTAAGCGCCGTCGCCAGAGCGCCCATGCTTTCTTCTATGGGCGTGTCGGGGTCCGGCCTGTGGTGGTAAAATATATCAACATAGTCAAGCCCCATGCGCTTTAGGGATTGGTCTAACGAAGCGAGCATCTGCTTCCTGCTGCCCCACTCTCCGTAAGGGCCTTCCCACATGTAATAGCCTGATTTTGTGGATATTATCATTTCGTCGCGGTAGCGCTTAAGGTCGTTCTTAAGCACTTTGCCGAACAGCTTTTCAGCGGCGCCCGCCGGAGGGCCGTAGTTGTTCGCCAGGTCAAAATGCGTAATGCCAAGGTCGAAGGCGCCCAATATCATGCTGCGGCACTTTTCATAGTCCGCCGATCCGCCGAAGTTTTGCCACAGCCCCAAAGAAACGCTTGGGAGCTTAAGCCCGCTTTTGCCTACGCGCCTGTACTGCATATGATCATATCTTGTGTTTTTTGCCGTGTATTCTGTCATATTTCCTCCTTTGATAATATGTTAAGCGTTATACTTTGTGCGACCCGCATCAGACAGCCTGAACGGGTTTATTTTTTAATCTTAATTAGTTATTGTTTAGTTATTTTAAATAAGTATTAAACGTCTTTCAGCCGACGCTTTTTTCAAGGCGATTAACGGCGTCTTCCATGCGCCTCATAGTTTCTTCTCTGCCTAACAGATACGCTATTTCAACGGCGCCGCCGGGCGTTGAAGCGAGCCCGCTTATGCTTATGCGCACAGGCCAGAGCACCGTGGCGTTTTTAAGCCCCGCCTGTTTTATTGAGCCTATCATGGCGTCGTGCAGTTCCGTTTCGTTCCAGTTTTTAACGTCTTCAAGCACGGGCAGCATAAAGCGCAGGGAGCTTAAAGAGCTTTCCAGGGTGGACTTGCTCTTTTTATGCACAAACAGGCTTATGTCATACTCCGGCTGCGTTTTAAGAAAGCTTACCATATCGGGGATTCGGTTAAACACTTCCGTTCTGCCCTGCATAAGCGTTGCAAGGTAGCCGTAGTCTATATTGGCGCCCTTAAGGGCGTTGTCAAACCACGGGGAAGCTTTTTCAAGGTATTCTTCAGGCGGCATCCTGCGTATGTACTCGCTGTTGAACCACGTTAATTTATTCATGTCGAATATGGCGGGGGATTTATTAAGGCCGTCTATCGAAAACGCTTTTTCAAGCTCCTTAAGCGTAAAAAACTCCCTGTCGTCTCCGGGGCTCCAGCCCAAAAGCGCTATGAAGTTTACTATCGCTTCCTTAAGGTAGCCCATGTCTAAAAGATCCTCGAAAGAGGGGTCGCCGTAGCGCTTGGAAAGCTTGCGCGTGGCGTCCTTCATAACGACGGGCAGGTGCAGGTACAGCGGCGGCTCCCAGCCGAGCGCCTTATACAGCAAATTGTATTTAGGCGCGCTCGAAAGGTATTCCGTGCCGCGCGTTACGTGGCTTATGCGCATAAGGTGGTCGTCTATTACGTTTGCGAAGTTGTACGTGGGAAGCCCGTCGGCCTTTATAAGCACGCCGTCGTCAAGCGTGCTGGTGGGAACTTCAACGTGGCCGAAAAGCAGGTCGTCAAAGGAGGCGGTGCCGTTTTCCGGTATGTTTTGGCGTATTACAAAGCTTTCCCCGCTCTGCATGCGGCGCTTTGCCTCGTCCTTTGGAATGCTCAGGCACTTTTTGTCGTACTTCCATGTTTCGCCCTTTTTCTGCGCGGCTTCGCGGCGCTCTTCAAGCTCTTCCTTGGTGCAGAAGCACGGGTACGCGTCGCCCGATTCGACAAGCTGCATGGCGTAGGGGAAATAAGTGTCCTTTCGTTCGGACTGTATGTACGGGCCGTAAGAACCGCCTACGTCCGGCCCTTCGTCGTACGTAAGCCCCGCAAGACGCAGGGATTTATATATAAGGTCTATCGCGCCCGGAACCTCCCTTACCTGGTCGGTATCCTCTATGCGCAGTATGAACTTGCCGTTGTTCTTTTTAGCCAAAAGGTAGGTGTAAAGAGCCGTGCGAAGACCGCCTAAGTGCAGGTAGCCTGTGGGGCTCGGAGCGAAACGAGTGCGTACTTCTTGCATTTATAACCTCTTTTTAAGTGTGTAGTTTCTTAATCCGGCTGAAAGCATACATAATAGCATCAACGGATTTTTGCCTTAAATTGGAATAAGTTTATTTTTTCTGGTCCTTAGGCAGTTTAAAGCTGTCCTTAAGCGGAACCACGCGGTTGAACACGGGTTTTTCTTCCGTGGAATCCCTGTCCTTGCAAAAATACCCTACGCGCAGGAACTGGAAGGTGTCCCCCGTTTTGGCGTTTTTAACGGCAGGCTCCGCGAAGCCAAACTGCGTTTTAAGGGAATTCGGGTTAAGCATTTCCATAAAGTCTTTTTTGTCTTCATCGCCGTTAAGCTCGTTAAACAGCGGTTCGAATATGCGCGCTTCAATAGGTACGGCGTGCTCCTTTTCAACCCAGTGCAGAGTTCCCTTTACCTTGCGGTTTGCGCCTTCGCTCCCGGAGCGCGATGAAAGATCCACAGAGCAAATAAGCTTTTCTATGCCGCCATCGTCTTTTTTAACGACCTTTTCGCACTTTATTATATAAGCGCCTTTAAGCCGCACCTCTTTGCCGGGGCGCAGCCTGAAAAACTTGCGCGGGGGATTTTCCATGAAATCCTCCTGCTCTATGTAAATATATTTGCCAAAGGGCATCTTTCTCACGCCTGATTCAGGATGGTCCGGGTGGTTTTCCAGGGTTATTTCTTCAAATTTGCCTTCTTCCCAGTTTGAAAACTCTATAAGCAGGGGATTTACTACCGCCATAAGCCTTGGAGCCTTGGAGCCCAAGTCGTTTCTCACGCAGTATTCAAGCAGGGCGTAGTCCACCTCGCTGTCCGCCTTGGCAAGGCCGACGCGCTCTATAAAGTCCCTTATGGCGTCAGGCGTAAAGCCGCGGCGGCGCATAGCCTTTAAGGTGGGCATGCGCGGGTCGTCCCAGCCGGACACCTTCTTTTGTTCTACCAGCTGGCGCAGGTACCGCTTGCTGAGCACTGTGCGGCTTATGTTAAGGCGCGCGAACTCTATTTGCCGCGGGCCGTGGGACTTATGCCCGAACTTGTCCATATGCTCTTTTCTGAACCCCGCCTTTTCAACTACCCAGTCGTAAAGAGGCCTGTGGTCCTCAAACTCAAGCGAGCAAAGGGAGTGCGTAATGCCTTCTATCGCGTCGCTCAAAGGATGGGCGAAGTCGTACATGGGGTATATGCACCATTTGTCGCCCGTGCGGTGGTGCGTTTGATAGAGTATGCGGTAAATTACCGGATCGCGCATGTTCATGTTTGGGGACGCCATGTCTATTCTGGCGCGCAGAACGCGGCTGCCTTCTTCAAACTCGCCGTTTTTCATGCGGCGGAATAAATCAAGGGATTCTTCCATCGGGCGGTTGCGCCACGGGCTTTCCTTGCCGGGGCTTGTAAGGGTGCCGCGGTATTCGCGTATTTCATCCTGAGAAAGCTCGTCAACATAGGCGAGGCCGCGCTTTATAAAGTCTTCCGCTATGTCGTACATCTGCTGGTAATAGTCGCTCGCGTAGTATTCCCCGCCGTTCCAGTTAAAGCCCATCCAGCGTATGTCTTCCTTTATGCCTTCTACAAATTCCGTGCCTTCTTTTTCGGGGTTGGTATCGTCAAAGCGCAGGTTGCAAAGCCCGCCGTATTTTTCTGCCGTGCCAAAATCCGTAATGAAGGCCTTGCAGTGCCCTATGTGCAGGTATCCGTTCGGCTCCGGCGGAAAGCGCGTGTGCACCTTTTCGCATCTTCCCTCAGCCAGATCCTTATCTATCTCATCCCAAATAAAATTGGACTTTTCTTTTTCTTCCACTGCCAAAACCTCCCGCTTCTTTTACGCCATTATATCAGCAAGCGTGGAAATAGTCTATATTTTGAGGATTTATCCGGATTTTTATATAAAGCGAAACGGCTTTGCCGCGCATTCGTTAAACGCGTGCTAAAAGCGACGCAGAACAACGCGAGATAAAATATTTGCAATTCATAATAATTTTTCTATTAAGGCAATAAAAATTTAAATGAATGTTTATACGATATTACGGCTACTTTTATTAAGAAGCCGTGAAGAAAGCCAAGAGCCTCGAATATTATATATAGAGCGTGTAAATTGTAAACTAAAACAAAAGTAAACAAACTGTATTTAAGAGAATTTATTTCAGAAACGGCGAAGTAAGAACTAAGCGCGATACATATAAAAAACGCCGTATGAAAATACGGCGCTGTCCGTCTGGCAGGCAGCTTATGAAAAAGACAAAAGCATAAAAGCCTTTGTGGACTTTGGAGGGCTGCACAAGCGCGCGATAGGAATATTAGCGCATAACACACAGGATTTTTTAAAAATAACGAATAGCCTTATCGCAAGGCAGGCTAAAGACCTTGTGCGTGAAATAGGCGTTGAAGTAACGTCAGCAAAGTTTGCTGAAAATTTAACTGTAAGAGAAACAACAAAACTTATGGAGCGGCGCTTAAAGGAGGAGAACTTTTATACTGTCCCCTGGCGCAACGGCAAAGGCAGTATGCGGCTCGACAGCTACGCGCAGCTTGTAGCGAGAACGACCACAGCGGAAGCGACCAATACAGGAACGCTTAACCAAATGAAAGAGATGGGGTATGTATTGGTTCAGATGACAGCTCATAATACCACCTGCAAGGTATGCGCGCCGAGGCAGGGGCGTGTGTACCGTACTGTTGAATTAAGCGAGCTGCCGGGAAACGACCCGAGACGGCAGTTTCCGCACATTAGGGAAGCCTTACCGAGATGGCCGGAATACAAAACGGTGCATCCAAATTGCGCGCACAGGATAACGGTTTTTATATGGAACCAGAAGACAAAAGACGAGCAGGCGGCGGCATTAAAAGCTGCTAATAAGCCTTTTAACGTAGATCCGAGAGGCGAAACAGAGCGCAAACGGTACGAAGAAATTCAACGAAAAAACCGCGAACGTTTACGGGACAGGAAACAATGGGAAAAGTACCGTGCGGTGTTGGGCAACGAAAACGTGCCGAACTTAAGCGGATTCAGATCGATGAAACGGAGCGAAAACGAGAATTGGCGTTTTTTGCGGCTTGATTATAACAGGCAGAGCGAACTAGTAAATCACCCTGAAAAAGCACTGCCAAACGCTAAAAATGCCACTGCCGCGGATGCAAAGTTTACCAATTATCTTTTCAAACATGAAAAGCATGACGTATGGGCAAAAGATGTTGCCTTTGAAAGCAGACTTGGATATAATGCAAGTAATTGGGAGAGATTGCGAGAAGAAATTTTGGAGGCTGCCCCCAAGTATCCGGTTTCTTTTAGAGGGGAAGATAAATACGTAAAGAGTTATGAAAAAGCTATTGTTTTAAAAGGCGTTACTAAAAGATATACCAATGTTATAGTAGGGTGGAAAGTAAACAAGCAAGAAACATGGCTTACAACAGCAATGATTAAGAAGGTAAAGTGGGAATGAAAGATGTACCGTTATTTAGCGCCGTTCGATTAAAAGATGGGCGTACTGGGGTTGTTGTAGAAATTTATGAAAAACCTGTACCTGGATACGAAATTGATTTTACTAAACAAAACGAACCGCTCCCTCCTGTATTAACCGAAGGGGTAACGGCAGATCAAGTGATTGAAATAATTAACTAATTACTTTATTTAAAGAACATCAAGCGCCAAGCTTTAGGCAAGGCGCTTTTTGATTGGCATTAAGCCGCCCGTAACAAGGCGGCTTTTGCATATAGATTTTTCGCTCCGTGGGAGCGGTAATCCCGCGCGCACAAGCAGGATGCGACCCAACGCTGCGCTGCTTATACCGTACTGTGTTTTCGTTTCAATTCCCGCTCCCGCGAGGGGAGCGACACAGAACTTGGAAGAATTGAGAACAGAGAATCCGATTTCAATCCACGCTCCCGCGAGGGGAGCGACGGGCGCCCATGGTATAGGTTTCGCCATGAGTTCATTTCAATCCACGCTCCCGCGAGGGGAGCGACGATATGCTTGCCTATGGCCAGCAAAACATCACTATTTCAATCCACGCTCCCGCGAGGGGAGCGACAATCCGGCTTGTCAAACTATTAGCTGTCTGTGTTATTTCAATCCACGCTCCCGCGAGGGGAGCGACCTTCTGTGGCTGCTTGCACCGCTTCAGCTAAGTTATTTCAATCCACGCTCCCGCGAGGGGAGCGACCCTAACTTTTTATGATAAACAGTTACTGTATCGCCATTTCAATCCACGCTCCCGCGAGGGGAGCGACCTGATCGGCGAGCCATGTTATTGCTTTATCCGAATTTCAATCCACGCTCCCGCGAGGGGAGCGACATACAGCTACAGATCCACATTTCACAGTGCAGGAAAATTTCAATCCACGCTCCCGCGAGGGGAGCGACGTTCTGCTTCTATATATTCTTTGCCTTTGGCTTTATTTCAATCCACGCTCCCGCGAGGGGAGCGACCCGCAGGTGCGCGCTTTCGCCGAAAAACTCAAAAATTTCAATCCACGCTCCCGCGAGGGGAGCGACTATTTTGCCTGTTACGCTGCGAGCGTTCATAAAAATTTCAATCCACGCTCCCGCGAGGGGAGCGACGAGAGTGGGAGGAATAGCGGGCGTAAATTACAGATTTCAATCCACGCTCCCGCGAGGGGAGCGACTTGCCCTTATCTGCAATACTATACTGCCTACATCATTTCAATCCACGCTCCCGCGAGGGGAGCGACAGTGCTGATGTACATATATGATAAAGGGAAACAGGAATTTCAATCCACGCTCCCGCGAGGGGAGCGACGCTGAGGGGTATGCACAGCTAAGCGCTTCGATTATTTCAATCCACGCTCCCGCGAGGGGAGCGACTACAGTCTTGCAAAAAGTACAGGAACAGACACGAATTTCAATCCACGCTCCCGCGAGGGGAGCGACTAGGTATATGGAATATACTTGCAGGCAGCTTTCTGGGATTTCAATCCACGCTCCCGCGAGGGGAGCGACCAAGGCGGAAAAAGAAGCTAAAAGGCTTAACACGATTTCAATCCACGCTCCCGCGAGGGGAGCGACAATAAATAGTTCGTCCGTGTAATCTCTGCGCATTTCATTTCAATCCACGCTCCCGCGAGGGGAGCGACGTTTGCTCCGGCAAGGTAAAAACTTCATCCGTTTTATTTCAATCCACGCTCCCGCGAGGGGAGCGACCCTATGCCGGAACAAATAGATAAAAGCACCGCATTTCAATCCACGCTCCCGCGAGGGGAGCGACTTTACTATAAGTTGTTATTACTACATCAAACCGATTTCAATCCACGCTCCCGCGAGGGGAGCGACTAAACAGCTTGGATAAGGGGCTTCGTCTGGTAGATTTCAATCCACGCTCCCGCGAGGGGAGCGACAATTGAATTCGTATGCGATCCCCCCTGCAGGCACATTTCAATCCACGCTCCCGCGAGGGGAGCGACTAATTGTAGATGAAGCACATCATGCGATATCAGAATTTCAATCCACGCTCCCGCGAGGGGAGCGACGTTCAGTTCTTTGTAAGCATCCAGCATGGTTTTCATTTCAATCCACGCTCCCGCGAGGGGAGCGACGCTGCGTGAATGCAGGTTGTACCGGATCATCAGGGATTTCAATCCACGCTCCCGCGAGGGGAGCGACGATGATTGCCTGGCCGATGTAAGCAGCAGAATTATTTCAATCCACGCTCCCGCGAGGGGAGCGACGCTGCTTTCCCGCCAAGTCCTGCGTATACTGCGCATTTCAATCCACGCTCCCGCGAGGGGAGCGACCCTAACTTTTTATGATAAACAGTTACTGTATCGCCATTTCAATCCACGCTCCCGCGAGGGGAGCGACGAGTTACCGCTGACGTTAAGCTTGTAAAAATTGAATTTCAATCCACGCTCCCGCGAGGGGAGCGACGGCTTTGTCCATGCCTGTTTTTATAAAATCAGCAAATTTCAATCCACGCTCCCGCGAGGGGAGCGACCTTTACTATAAGTTGTTATTACTACATCAAACCGATTTCAATCCACGCTCCCGCGAGGGGAGCGACAATCTATCCTCCTTGCATGCAGGATAGTCAAATGTATTTCAATCCACGCTCCCGCGAGGGGAGCGACTTTGCTCTTTTATTGCCCACATCACGTCTTTTTGATTTCAATCCACGCTCCCGCGAGGGGAGGGACTATATTTTCAATCGCTTTATTGCTGCTTATTACATTTCAATCCACGCTCCCGCGAGGGGAGCGACCAAATTTCAGTGTTTACAATAATGGGGAAAACGTATTTCAATCCACGCTCCCGCGAGGGGAGCGACATGTGGGTGCTTATAGTGGGCGAGTTGATATAAAATTTCAATCCACGCTCCCGCGAGGGGAGCGACTTGCCCTTATCTGCAATACTATACTGCCTACATCATTTCAATCCACGCTCCCGCGAGGGGAGCGACGGTCTACCCCCTTCGAGATGTGGTGCGAGATCACCATTTCAATCCACGCTCCCGCGAGGGGAGCGACTTTGAACTTGACGGAACTTACTACAATCTTGCAAATTTCAATCCACGCTCCCGCGAGGGGAGCGACAGGAGAAAGAGCTTTCAAATAGGTCGCGGGTAACATTTCAATCCACGCTCCCGCGAGGGGAGCGACATGTTAAGCTTGTTAAACTTGAAAGAGGGAACAATTTCAATCCACGCTCCCGCGAGGGGAGCGACTTTGAGTAGCTTCCGCTTGCGTACAGTCTTGTGGTATTTCAATCCACGCTCCCGCGAGGGGAGCGACCTTATGCGCCAGCAGGTATTGCTGCAATCGTTTCATTTCAATCCACGCTCCCGCGAGGGGAGCGACGATGCGAGCGGCGATCATCCAATCATTCAGACCATTTCAATCCACGCTCCCGCGAGGGGAGCGACGATATTCCGGGTTCCCTTGCGCGGTTCAGTGGTCATTTCAATCCACGCTCCCGCGAGGGGAGCGACGATATAGTGCTTGATTACCTTGATATCCTCCAAAATTTCAATCCACGCTCCCGCGAGGGGAGCGACCTGAGCTGCTTAGTTATACGGGCGATAGCGCAGATTTCAATCCACGCTCCCGCGAGGGGAGCGACGTTAGGTATAGATATTGTTTCACGGGTGCAGAAAAATTTCAATCCACGCTCCCGCGAGGGGAGCGACTCAGCCCATTCATGTTTATAGTAATACCATGGCTTATTTCAATCCACGCTCCCGCGAGGGGAGCGACCCTGCAGGGGGGATCGCATACGAATTCAATTTCATTTCAATCCACGCTCCCGCGAGGGGAGCGACACGGGCGACGCATTAAAAGATATAAAGATGATTGTATTTCAATCCACGCTCCCGCGAGGGGAGCGACAAGCAAGGCAAACAAATAGAAATACTTATTAATAATTTCAATCCACGCTCCCGCGAGGGGAGCGACCGGGCGACGCATTAAAAGATATAAAGATGATTGTATTTCAATCCACGCTCCCGCGAGGGGAGCGACCTTCTTCATACACTTCACAGAATGCGTCATAATCATTTCAATCCACGCTCCCGCGAGGGGAGCGACCTGGCATTTCAGCTGCGGTGCTTTTACCACAATTAATTTCAATCCACGCTCCCGCGAGGGGAGCGACTAGCAACCGCATGATTTGGTATGTCCACTTCTCATTTCAATCCACGCTCCCGCGAGGGGAGCGACCTGAAGAATTTATAGTTGACCCATCGGTGTTCAAGATTTCAATCCACGCTCCCGCGAGGGGAGCGACGTTCGCCATGGCACCAAACAGCATGACGGTGGAAATTTCAATCCACGCTCCCGCGAGGGGAGCGACTCTGGATCAGTGAAGATTCATCCAGCATCAGGGTGATTTCAATCCACGCTCCCGCGAGGGGAGCGACTTCAGCTGCTCCAATTCGCTGTTGAAGTTATAGATTTCAATCCACGCTCCCGCGAGGGGAGCGACAAAGCTGGGACAGAAACAATAAATCTAAATGATATATTTCAATCCACGCTCCCGCGAGGGGAGCGACTACATCCGTAACCGTCACAACGCCTTATATATCAAATTTCAATCCACGCTCCCGCGAGGGGAGCGACTTCAGGAAGCGTGAACACTTCTTCAGTTTTCAGGATTTCAATCCACGCTCCCGCGAGGGGAGCGACAAGATACCCCATTGGCGCTGAAGGACTGGCAAGATTTCAATCCACGCTCCCGCGAGGGGAGCGACTTGGCGGGATGTGCCCTGCCTGTGCGTATCGGTATTTCAATCCACGCTCCCGCGAGGGGAGCGACGTTCGCCATGGCACCAAACAGCATGACGGTGGAAATTTCAATCCACGCTCCCGCGAGGGGAGCGACCTGTCACGGATTGAATTTTCAAGGCAGATCATCATTTCAATCCACGCTCCCGCGAGGGGAGCGACATAATGTGCATCTGTTTCAGCTGGTAGAAACACAGGATTTCAATCCACGCTCCCGCGAGGGGAGCGACGCTTGCAAGTAAACGCCTGGTGGAAGATCACGGAATTTCAATCCACGCTCCCGCGAGGGGAGCGACTCAGTATGATTTTAATGACACATACGGACAAATATTTCAATCCACGCTCCCGCGAGGGGAGCGACTTTTTGGCGTTATGACGCATTTGCATTCTTTTACGTATTTCAATCCACGCTCCCGCGAGGGGAGCGACAAAAACAGCGGCTGCTTTCTGTAACTAAATCTGCATTTCAATCCACGCTCCCGCGAGGGGAGCGACGCAAAAAGAGCTGGCAAGAATGGCAGGAGTGGATAATTTCAATCCACGCTCCCGCGAGGGGAGCGACTACTGGGGCAGCCGATTACTTTTCGCACGGAAAATAATTTCAATCCACGCTCCCGCGAGGGGAGCGACATGGAATCTGCGCGGCAAGGCCGTGCCTATGGATATTTCAATCCACGCTCCCGCGAGGGGAGCGACATCGTGCCGAGTGTGAAGCCAGGGCGGACATAATATTTCAATCCACGCTCCCGCGAGGGGAGCGACGCAGAGTTCTGTGAACGCCCTGTTTCCCAGTCCCAATTTCAATCCACGCTCCCGCGAGGGGAGCGACGCTTCACCACGGCTGCTACAATGTCATGGAACTGTATTTCAATCCACGCTCCCGCGAGGGGAGCGACTCTAATCGTTCCCGCGATTATAGCCACAGCTCCATTTCAATCCACGCTCCCGCGAGGGGAGCGACATATAACGGCTTAGGGATGGAAATAATTATATAATTATTTCAATCCACGCTCCCGCGAGGGGAGCGACATGCGTCCGCTTTTATCTTCACTAAAAAGAAACACATTTCAATCCACGCTCCCGCGAGGGGAGCGACTATTCAGCTCGCTTATGGTAGCTTCCGCAGCGAAATTTCAATCCACGCTCCCGCGAGGGGAGCGACAAAAAATGCTGGACACATTGGGCGATTTTGAAAGATTTCAATCCACGCTCCCGCGAGGGGAGCGACTATAGATAAGAGTAGAGTAGTAGAGGGTAGTAGAATTTCAATCCACGCTCCCGCGAGGGGAGCGACGGTGATGACAATGCAAAAATAACAACCGCATATGCATTTCAATCCACGCTCCCGCGAGGGGAGCGACTTATTTATCGGCAAACTGCCAATCGTTCCTGTGGATTTCAATCCACGCTCCCGCGAGGGGAGCGACTAGGTGTAATGACGCACTTGCATTCCTTTACGTATTTCAATCCACGCTCCCGCGAGGGGAGCGACTTGTTATATCCGTAGTTGTGCATTGCCCCAGCAAATTTCAATCCACGCTCCCGCGAGGGGAGCGACTAAACCCAGCAAAAACATATGATACATAGAATTATTTCAATCCACGCTCCCGCGAGGGGAGCGACTGTTATAATTGTGTCAGTTTTCCAGTCAACATATATTTCAATCCACGCTCCCGCGAGGGGAGCGACGTGTCACAATGGGAAAAAGGCGCTACATATCCGCATTTCAATCCACGCTCCCGCGAGGGGAGCGACCCGCTGAACAGCGGCAAATGTGTCCAGCACTTCCTTATTTCAATCCACGCTCCCGCGAGGGGAGCGACTATCGAGCAAGCGATTTAACCGCCTGAACAACTTCATTTCAATCCACGCTCCCGCGAGGGGAGCGACGAACCTGACCCCGGCGCAGGCCGGCGCGGTGCGGATTTCAATCCACGCTCCCGCGAGGGGAGCGACATTGCCTTTAAGATGATGGCTGACTACCATACCGATTTCAATCCACGCTCCCGCGAGGGGAGCGACGATAGTCCCTTCGTTGTGTAACTGCCGCATACAATTTCAATCCACGCTCCCGCGAGGGGAGCGACCCGGACGGATTTATACCGGAAGCGGGCATATATGATTTCAATCCACGCTCCCGCGAGGGGAGCGACACGGCGCGGACGACGCCATAGAAGCTTACAAAAATTTCAATCCACGCTCCCGCGAGGGGAGCGACAAAAAAGTGCAGTACGGGCTTAAAGACTACATGATTTCAATCCACGCTCCCGCGAGGGGAGCGACACGATCCGCCCCCGTCTGAAACTAAATCAAGCAGCATTTCAATCCACGCTCCCGCGAGGGGAGCGACATGTGTATCCCTCGCCCCGATACGCTGTACTCCATTTCAATCCACGCTCCCGCGAGGGGAGCGACCTTGCCCTGCCTGCTCCACGTCGTCGCGTATTAAATTTCAATCCACGCTCCCGCGAGGGGAGCGACGTGCTTTCTTCGCGCTTGTACAGTCCCAGGATGTATTTCAATCCACGCTCCCGCGAGGGGAGCGACGCTTGGATGGTGGACGGCTGTCTTATGTGGCAAATTTCAATCCACGCTCCCGCGAGGGGAGCGACGTTTCTATCGGCAGCCATGCGGGCAGAACAATCCGATTTCAATCCACGCTCCCGCGAGGGGAGCGACAAAGTTGGTTATTGACGCTGCTAACAAGCGGGTATTTCAATCCACGCTCCCGCGAGGGGAGCGACAATTTTTATCCAAACTATGCGGTTGATTCTTCCACATTTCAATCCACGCTCCCGCGAGGGGAGCGACTTGGCCAAGAAAGGCTACGCCATCGACATTGACATTTCAATCCACGCTCCCGCGAGGGGAGCGACCGGGTATGACCCGG
>CAZFHI010000005.1:0-98249 GCA_964518875.1 uncultured Oscillospiraceae bacterium | reverse complement strand
GAGTACCTGCATCGTAGACTCCACCGTTTTCTGCACTGACGAAGCTTACCTTGAAGTCAAGTTCATCCGTGATGGTGACCGTGACAGCCTCGTCCTCGTGGTTCCTGTAGTTGATGGTGTAGGTCAGTTCGTCGCCGGGCTTCACCGCGGTGCCGTTGCCCACATCCACACTCTTGGTCGGGTCGGTCGGATCTTCCGGTACAGGGTTCTCAACCTTGTTGGTCTTCACGGAGGGGTTGTTGCCGATGGCGACGTCCGCGTCGTTCTCGACCTGCCCCACAGCGTCTGCGTTCACCTTCACCTTGAAGCTCACGCTGCCACTTGTGTGGGCTGCTACATCGTCAAGCGTCCAAGTGATGGTATGAGTACCTGCATCGTAGACTCCACCGTTTTCTGCACTGACGAAGCTTACCTTGGAGTCAAGTTCATCCGTGATGGTGACCGTGACAGCCTCGTCCTCGTGGTTCCTGTAGTTGATGGTGTAGGTCAGTTCGTCGCCGGGCTTCACTGCGGTGCTGTTGCCCACGTCCACGCTCTTGGTCGGGTCGGTCGGATCTTCCTTCTCCCGGTTGGTGACCCTGAGCACAATCATGCGGTCATCCTGTGTGACTTCAAAATCACGACCAGACATCCAGCTAATGCCACCATCCTTTGAATACTCATAGCTCACGTAATAGTCGTCAAGGTGAGCGGGATCTTCCAAGAATTGGTGTGTGCCCACCCAGCGAAGCGTGGTCATGACATTGCTATTGCTATCTGGCAAGCTTTTTGTATTCAGAGTAAACTCGTCCGGACCCCAAGTTTTTCCTGTAGGACCGGTGACCGTGATGCCAAAGTCCTGATCTTTTACTGCGGGCTGACCGTCTTTGTCGAGGTATTGCTTTTGAACCTGATAGAGGGTCGGATGTACTGTAGGAATCGGGAACTCCTTTTCCTGCTGACCCGGTACACTTGGATGAGTGTAATACAGTTTTGCATTGCCATTTGTCGGGAAGCTGCCGTCAGGATTCGGCGTTGCACCGATGATGTTGTCGTTGACTTCAATGCGATATTTCAAGCTCGCAACGCGGATATCGTCTGAACCTTCCTCAAGCGCAGTCAGGTCGCCTACATTCCAGTAAATGGTATTAGCATCTTCATCGTAATGGGCAGTACCTTGGCTGGGGGTAATATCATAGGCTGTTGCGCCATCCATGACATCAAAGCCCGTAGCAATCGGGTCGACAGCGCTGGCAACCCTCGCCGAGATTGGATCCGCAGCCACTTGTGCTTTGATCGCATCAATCGCATCTTGAAGCCCGCCACCGGTGGCATCATAATGATCGCTTCCCGTGGCCATGGCTTTCATGATCGGCTCGCCGATAGCCGGCATGTCA
The DNA here is from genome assembly GCA_964518875.1 of uncultured Oscillospiraceae bacterium. GTDB lineage: Bacteria > Bacillota > Clostridia > Christensenellales > Aristaeellaceae > DTU024. The sequence continues at coordinate 96,873 of CAZFHI010000005.1, read as the reverse complement.
ACTCCCAAGGTATGGAGGCGGAATTTTTGACCGGGAAAATTCGCTTTTACAAAACCGGCTTCATCAATTGCGGCATGGCCCAGGTTGTAAAATTTCCAAGACTGAGTGTTGAAACCGGCATATCTGTGGAACATTGCATACCCGCGCCCTGCCCTGGCATTGTAGTTATATACGGCAGCAGGAATACCTGTCGTGCTGGCTTTCCCATTGTGGTTGTAACTTATAGCTTGATTACCGCTTGGCGTCGAATAGCTCGTTATCAATTGGACGCTTAAATAAGAATCGGGGAGGTTTTTAAATCCGTAACTAAACGTCGGTTCCCCGTCCGAGACAAAGACGAGATGCTTGCAATGGTCATCGGTGTTATCCTCAAAGGCCTGTCCTCCCAGTCTGATACCAGCCTGGCTGTGGGTGCCCCCGGAGGCAACAAGGGCATCAACCGCATTTTTTAGTGTTTGGGCATTATCGGTTAAGCCCACAAGCTCCTCTGCGTCCGTAGAATAATAATCATAGTCACTTGAAAAGCGAACCAGGGCGATGCGTGTTTGATTGCCAGGATCGGGCAGGAAGCTTCCGATAAAATCATTCAGCGCTATCTTGCTAATCTGCATCCTGGTCTCGCCTGTGCCCGGCACTGTTTGCCCCATACTTCCCGAGGTGTCCACAACAAGGACTATATCCTTGTTACATGGCGGGAGGTCTCGTGCCCTGATTTTGAGCGTGACATCCCAGGTGTTCACCATGCCCTCTACCGGCTCAGCGGTCTTGTAGGTTCTGACCTCTCCCTGGGCTAATTCCCCTGTCAGCGACGGATCCGTCTCCGCCAAGGCAGGCAGCATGCCCGGAATGCCAAGGCCCAGAACCAGTGCCAAAGCAAGGACCCATGACAGCAGCCGTGCGCTTCTAAATTGCTTTCCCATTCCTTTTTCTCCTTCACTGTGTTCACATCACATGATTTTTTATCCAGAAAGCTTGCATCCCTTTTAGAAACGCAGGCTTTTACCAGGTATTATTGTAGCGCCGCCCGGTGTTGCCGTCTCCGGGGACGAGGGCTTCGGCTTTTTTATCCAGCCCGGTCACCAAGCCGCTGTGGTCAACGCCGCTTTCGGGGACATTGTAATCCAGGGCGTGGATGGCCGGGGGAACGTCTACATCAGAGAGGCCGCTATCCCCGTCTTGGGGACACTCCAACCCCTGATCGCCAAACGTTGCGGGGGCGGGATATGAAATCCCGGCATTTCCCACCTGCCCCTTGTCGTCGTTGGGGGCATAGAGATCGTGCAGAGACTTGCCCCAGGCGGCGCGCACGGCTTTTATGCCCTGACTGTTATCAAGATCGGCCAGATACCCCGCATAGCTTGCTGCATCGCTGAAGGGAACATGACCAACCCGAACATAACAATCCATTTTCATTTTCTACGCACCCTCCGCCTCCTCGCTCTCCCCTGTCGCGCAACCAGCGTCACACAGGAAAACAGCTTGCACTACATAAATAAATTGTAGCATCTAAGACAAAGAATGTCTATCCTTGGTTGGCATGATGATTGGCACGTTCCTAAACCTGTTGCTGGATCCGCTGTTCCTGTTCGTGTTTAAGATGGGCGTTCAAGGCGCGGCCATCGCCACGGTGCTTGGAAACGCGGGCGCTCTGGCCTACTACATTTGGTTTTATCTGGGCGGCAAGTCGCTGGTAACGTTCAGGCCGCGCCTGGTTCGCTTCGACAGGGAGATTTTCTCCCGGATCTTTGGCATTGGCATCCCCGCCAGCGTCAGCCAAATGATGGTAAGCGTGGCCATCACGGTGAGCAACAACCTTGCAAGCTCGTACGGCGTTGTGACGGTGGCGAGCATGGGCATCGCCAACAAGGTGATGGCGCTGGGCACCTTCATTTTCATGGGGTTTGCCGCCGGGTGCCAGCCGTTGGTGGGCTATAACTTCGGCTCGGGCGACTTGGTGCGCGTGCGCGCGCTCATCAGGCGTGCGATGCTGATCACCTCCCTCATCGGCTTGGTGCTGACCATTGTGTTCAAGCTGTTTGCCCCCGGCCTGGTTGCGCTGTTTGCCCCCGGCCTCCCCGACATGGTGGAGCGCGGCGCGATGATTCTGCGCGCGCTGTCCTGGTCGCTGTGCGCGCTTGGCCCCCTGATGCTGTCAAGCACCTCCATCCAGGCGTTCGGGCAGGTGAAAGCTTCCCTGTTTTTGTCTTTTGCGCGTCAGGGCATTTTCTTTATCCCGCTGGCGCTGCTGTTGAACAATCGTTTTCAGCTGGAAGGCTTGATCCACGCCCAACCCCTGTCTGATGTGATGACGGTGCTGGTTTCAGCGATCCTCCTGTCCTCCTCTCTTAAGAGGATATTTAAGGTGCGCGACATCCCTTTGACAGAGTTCTGACCCCCACAGCGAGTCAGTGCAGCGAGCGCTTTCACATATAAGACTACGGGAAAGGAACAATCTCTATGCAAGGAATCATGGAAACCATCTTTGACATTTTCTATCTGGGCACGGTGATCACGCTTGGCATCCTGATGGTGGAAAACCATCGCAGCGTCAAGCAATACCTGCTCTTCGGGCTGATGGCGATCGCCCTGGGGTTTGGCGACGCCTTTCACTTGGTGCCCCGCGCATATGCGCTTTTGACTGATGGACTGGAAAACCATCTCCCGGCCCTGGGCACGGGCAAGTTTATCACCTCCATCACAATGACCATCTTTTATGTTATTCTATACCATGTTTGGCGACTGCGCTATCAGGTAAAGCAGAGGCATGATATGACAATCGCCATCTACGCCCTGGCTGTGTTGCGCATCGCCCTGAGCATTTTCCCCCAAAATAGCTGGACAAGCGCCAACCCTTCTTTGCTGTGGGGCATTCTGCGCAACATTCCCTTCGCTGCCATGGGCATCCTCATCATCGTGGCGTTCTACAAAAGCGCAAAGGAAACAATTGACAACACCTTCCGCCACATGTGGCTGACCATTGTTCTCAGCTTTGCCTTCTACATCCCGGTTGTTCTCTTCTCCGTTACCTACCCCGCGGTGGGGGTTCTGATGATTCCAAAAACCCTGGCCTATGTCTGGACGGTGCTGATTGGCTACCAAGCCATGAAAAAACACAATAGAAAGGGAGCGTAATTCAATGAAAAAGTTAATCCAGCGTTCATTCCTGTACATGATTTTTGCCCTTGCGGCAGGCGTTTTTTATCGAGAGTTTACCAAGTGGAATGGTTTTACCGGGCGCACCACACTGGCTTTTGTCCACCCGCACCTGTTGGTGCTGGGCAGTCTCCTTTTGCTGTTTGCCGCTCTGTTTTCGCAGCACCTGCCCCTGCTGGAAGAAAAGAAGTTCAAAACATTCCTGAAACTGCATACCATCGGGCTTCCGTTTATGGCAGTGATGATGGTTGTTAGGGGTGTCGTGCAGGTATTGGCAGTGCGGTTGACCCCCGGCCTGGATGGCGCGATATCGGGCATTGCCGGTCTTAGCCATATCCTGTTGGGCGCAGCCCTAGTTTACTTCTTCCTGGCGTTGAAAGCAAGCGTTCCTGACTCAAAATAGCTTTACTGAACGAAGGAGCTAATGCACGCATCGGACGAAGATGTTTTTGCCTCCGCTGAGTCTTGCTAAGGAAGCATAAAGGCAACTGCGCTGACTTGGTGAGGCAACGCGGAGGCAAAACGAACCGTCCCATGAGCGTCTTAAGAATAAGGATGCTGTCAATTTAAGCTCGGCTCCGCTGAACAACAGCCGGCACTGCCGTTGTTTATTCAGGAAACACTGGTTTAGGTTGCCGCCTGAACTTTTTAGAATGTTCAAGCCAAGCAGACAGGATCAAGACCACCGCCACAAAACCCACCTGTACCGGAGTTTGAAAAGAAATGATGTGCGTATTCTATCAAACCTATCAGTAGGGTAGAGCACATCGTTCACATCGATGGGGTCACAGGTTCGAGCCCTGTTGCGACCACCAGCAAAATCCCTTGCAAACGCAACGTTTGCAAGGGGTTTTATTTATAGAATTTGTATGCTAAGGCGTTTTGTTTAAACAGTTTATACAAAAGCTATTTTAAAAACCCTGCTTTTTTGTTTTTTTTTGGATTTTTTGTTTATGAACAGCTTTTCGTTAGCAGATACAAAGTAAAAAAATGACGTCCCACTGTTTCCTAAGCATAAATTCTTTCTTAATTCCTTCCCTTTCATTGCCAGAAAAACGCATTAGTAGTAATATGTTATTAATGAAATAAGCAGGGACAAAGCTGTTTTTTTAAATATACCGAACAGGAGATAGACAAATGCAGGACGAGAATAATTCTAAAATGGATAGAACTCCGGATACGCGGTTAAACGCCGCGCAGGGCGCGGGCGGCCCGGTAAACAAAAAGCGCAAAAAAAATACAAGCAAAATAGTCTCTATAATTGTAATTATCGCGCTTATTTTTGCGGTTGGCTATTATGTTTTCAGAGACATAAACCGTGAAAAAGCGGTAGAGTACCAGGCCTACACTACAAACAGGGGGTCAATAAGCAACAGCCTGTCTTTTGACGGGTCTTTGGAAGCGGAGCATAACCAGATAGCGGTGGCGGGCGCCGATACTTCCGTGCGCGCGATATACGTTTCAGAGGGCGATGAAGTTCATAAGGACGACAGGCTTTTAAGGCTTGCGAACGGTCAAACCGTTAAGGCGGAATTTGACGGCGCCGTTAATATGATATCCGTAAAGGAAGACGACAATGTAAAGTTTGGCGACGCGCTTTTGCAGGTGGTGGATTTTTCGCATATGAAGGTAAGCATACGCGTTGACGAATACGACATAGGCGAAGTGCGCAGGGGCGCCCCGTGCCGCGTTACAATTGTAGCGACAGAACAAACGTTTGATACTGTTATAGATTCTATAAACTACGTGTCTTACAGCAGCGGCACTGTCGCTTACTATACGGCCGCCGCGAAGGTGGACGTTACGGAGGGCTGCTACCCCGGCATGCAGGTAACTGTTACCGTGCCCAGGGAAGAAGCGTCTGACGTTGTGGTGCTAAAGGCGGAAGCCATAAGCTTTGATGAAATGAACAGGGCGTTTGTATACGTAAAGCCTCAAAGAGGCCGCGAACTAACAAGGGTATATATTTCAACAGGCGTATCCAACGGGAAATATGTAGAAATTACAGAAGGGCTGCGTGAAAACGAAACCGTTTACGCGGAAAAAAAGGATAAGGATTATTTCGCGGAGTTTATGTCGGGCGGGTTCGGCGACATAAACGACCCAAGGGGCGGCGAAAACCGTCAAAACTTTGGGCCGGACGGCGAAAATTACAACGGCGCGCCTGACCGGGGGGCTGACGGCAGGGGTGGATATTGATGGCCGAACGCTTTTTATACATGCACAACATAAATAAATTCTACCAGATGGGGTATGAAAAGGCGCACGTATTAAAAGACGTAAACCTTACTGTGCATGAGGGCGAGTACATATCCGTATTGGGGCCTTCCGGCAGCGGCAAAAGCACGCTTATGAACATAATAGGCTGCCTTGATACGCCGTCTTCCGGCACGTATTACCTTAAGGGGCGCGAAATAGAAGAGTTAGGGGAAAAAGAGCTTGCCAATATTCGTTCTGAAGAAATAGGCTTTATTTTCCAGAACAGCCAGCTTTTATCCAGGCTTACGGCGCAGCGAAACGTGGAGCTTCCTCTTATTTATTCCGGCGTTCCGCCGAAGGAGCGCCGCAAAAAAGCGGCGGAAATGCTTATAAGGGTAGGCCTTAAGGACAGGATGGATTATATGCCGAACCAGCTTTCTGGCGGGCAGCAGCAGAGAGTAGCAATTGCGAGGGCTTTGGTAGGCTCGCCAAGTATTTTGCTTGCCGACGAACCAACAGGGGCGCTTGACCAAAACACTGGACATCAGATTATGGACTTGTTTCAGGAGCTGTACGAAGAAGGCAAGACGATTATTATGATAACGCACGATATGAACGTGGCGTCGCGCGCAAACAGGGTTGTGCATATAATTGACGGAAAGCTTACCGAGGAAGGAGAACATCGCGATGCCTGAGTCATTTGTGAAGACCGCGGTAATGCTCAGGGAATGCTTCGCGATGAGCTGGGATAATATACGCGGAAACAAGGCGCGCAGCTTTCTTACTATTCTTGGCATATTGATAGGCGTTTCAGCGGTCATTGCGCTTATTTCCACAGTAAGCGGGTTTTCCGGCGAACTGTCGAGCAGCTTTCAAAGCATGGGCGTTGGAACGCTTAACGTAAGCGTAACGGGCAGCGATTTAAAGTACGGCATGGACGCGCAGGATCTTGCAGAGCTTGCGGCTTTAGACGAAGTTGATGGTATTACGCCCATAGTTTCTCTTAAATCCCAGGCGAGCCGCGACGGCAAATATGAAGAAAAGCTGCATATTTCCGGCAAAAACGCATTCTGGTTCGGCTGGAAACAGGACGCTATGGTAAGGGGCCGCGGCATAACGTCTATTGACGAAGAAAACTGCACATATGTGTGCTTAATTAACGGCAAGCTGGTAAAATCCCTTTTTTACGGCGTGGACCCTATAGGCAAAGCCATATATCTTAACGGGCTTCCCTTTACGGTTACAGGCATATTGAAGGACGACGCTTCCATGACGGTTGCGGACATTATGAGCGGAAGGCCGGATATTGTAATTCCCTACACCACCGCTCTTAAAATGATAAACGCCAACACGGTTTCTGCTTTTACGGTATATCTTTCAAACGGCGTCAATTCTGAAAACGCCAAAAACACAATTTCAGATAAAATGGATGAAATGTTCAGTTTTGAAGAGGACTGCTTTAAAATTACCACTATGAGCCCAATAGAAGACACCATGAAATCTTTAATGAGCATGCTAAGCAAGCTGCTTGGAGGCATTGCGAGCATAGCGCTTGTCGTCGGCGGCATAGGCATTATGAACATGATGCTCACTACCGTTACGGAGCGCAAGGTGGAAATAGGCCTTAAAAAAGCGCTCGGCGCTATACCCTGGCAGATACAGGCGCAGTTTTTAATAGAGAGCTTCCTTTTAAGCATTATAGGCGGTATTTTAGGCATAGGCATGGGGATTATACTTACGCTTATTATTTGCAGGGACATGGGCATAACGTTTGCGGTATCCGCTAAAGCCATACTGCTCGGCGTCGGTTTTTCCGCCGCTGTCGGCATAATTTTCGGCTGGGCGCCCGCCAGAAAGGCAAGCAAGCTTAACCCGATAGATGCCTTAAGGTCTAACTGAGAACGGAGGAATTAAATTGAAACAAAAAATTATTGCATTGCTGCTGTGCCTTGGTATTTTAGCTTTAAGCACCGCTTCTGCGGATACTTTAACTTTCAGCGGCAAAGCCGTATGCGACGGCTTTTATACGCAAAAGGCCGTTTACGGCGGCAAAATAGAAAGCGTTTTGGTAAACATTGGGGACCGCGTCTCAAAGGGAGATTTAATAGCGACCATTGAAACGGAAAAAGTCTACGCCAAACAGGACGGCGTCGCGCGCGTCTTCGGCGAAACGGGAGACGCGGCGGAAGACGTAGCGGAACGCTACGGCGCCGTAGCCTACGTAGAGCCTGCGGTCAGGTATACTGCCGCCGCGACCACAAAAGGCGCTTACAACAAAGAAGAAAACAAGATAGTCCACGCGGGCGAAAAAGTATGGCTCCACAATTCTGAAAACGGGCACAAGGGCAGCGGGCAAATTACGGCGGTTTCAGAAGAAGGCTATACCGTGGAAGTGCTGAGCGGCAAATTGACAAGCGGCGAAAACGTAAGAATATATAGATCCGACGACTATGCGTCGGACAGCAGGATAGGCAGGGGCGTAACGGCGCTCGCGCCGTACGCCTACTATAATTCCGCAGGGCTTATAGCAGCGTTTGACGTTTCAGACGGGGAAGAAGTTAAGCGCGGGGACGTACTGTTTGAAACGGTAAGCGGCGCCTACGCAGGAAAGCCCAAAGGCAAATTAACGGAAATACTTGCGGAAACAGACGGCGTAATAGAAAGCTTATCCATAATGGAGGGAGTGCCCGTTATGCCGGAAGGGGACGTCGCCGTTATAGCGCCCGACGGCGCTTTAAAAATAAGCGCGTATGCGGGCGAAAGCGATCTTAACGAAATACACGTTGGCGACGGGGCTAACGTGGAGTTTACGTACTTTAAAGACGGCAAGTACGCCGTAAAAGGCGCAATAGAGCGCATTTCAAAAATAGGCGTTGCGCTTGAAGGCGTGGAGGAAGCGCGCTACCAGTTTATAGTAAATTTGGACGACAAAGAGGACATATGCATAGGCATGACGGCGGACGTGAGCGTTTTAGAAGATAATTAACCATAAACGGAACATAGATAAGAAAAATAAAGCGGGACAGATAACGTAACAGACATAGGTCTTTTTAAGCTTACAATGCGCGAAATGTTAAGTTACAAGTGACAAAAGATAGAGAAAAAAGAGAGCTGCATGAAACTCAGCAGCCCTCCAGGAAAATATTATTTAATATATTTTAAGCGGCGCTTGCGCCGCGTGTGTTTGACTTTGCTAAAAGCGCTTCAGCTCGGCTATTCAGATAAGCATTGCACAGGATGCAAAAGCTGCGCTAAAATCTGTCCAAACGACGTTCACACTTTCACGTCTTATGGAAAACATACTATAAATTTTACCGCATGTAGGCAGTGCGGAAAATGTGTGGATGTTTGTCCTTCTGGAGCATTAAAAATATACGGAAAAGAAATGACTTCAGAAGAAATCATTAAAACGGTTATGAAGGATATTAATTTTCACATACGCGGCTATATTGCTAAAAGCAATGCTGTTTAGATAGGTGAAAGCTATTTGCTTTCAAATGTTAAAACAGTGGAGCAAAAGCGAAAAAAGGCTATTTATGAAAGAGCGGCCTGTTTTGGCTGCGTAAAACTTAAGGAGGGTTAATTATGAAATTAAACAAAATCGCTTCCGGTATACAGCATGTTGGCATACCTACGGAAGACATAAAAAAAACAACAGCGTTTTACACGGATCTTGGCTTTGAAGTTGCGTTCAGCACAGAGAACAACGGCAATAAAGTGGCTTTTCTTCAGCTCGGCAATCTGGTAATTGAAACATATCAGAGTGGCAAAACAGCGGGGCGCGCAGGAGCGATAGACCATATAGCCATAAACGTAACCGATGTGCAGGAAGCGCGCCGCATAGCGGATGAAAAGCATCTTAAAGTCATAGAAGAAGGCAGGCTCCCTTTCTGGGATAATGGCGTTCAGTATTTTACTGTTCTTGGCCCAAACAATGAAAAATTAGAGTTCAGCCAGTATCTTTAGGGCTCGCGCTTAAAATAAAGTATTATAATATTGACTTTTTAAGGCGAGCTAAACATTATGCGAGCTAAAGATTATGCGTGCTAAGGATTATGGGGGTTAAAGATTAGCCGGGTTAATGACCAGGCAGGTTAAGGATTAGCCGGGTTAAAGATTAGCCGGGTTAATGACCAGGCGGGTTAAGGATCAGCCGGGTTAAAGATCAGCCGGGTTAATGACCAGGCGGGTTAAGTATCAGCTGGGTTAATGACCAGGTGGGCTAAGGATCAGGCGGGTTAAAGATTAGCCGAGCTAAGGATTATGCGTGCTAAGGATTATGGGGGTTAAATATCAGGCAGGTTAAGGATTATGCGTGCTAAAGATTATGGTGGTTAAAGATTAGCAGCTGGGTTAAGGATAATAAAAGTCCTGCTTCAGCCAAGCCGCCGGCGCTGCTATAAGCGATCCCTGTAATCCTGGGGAGTAAGGCCTGTGGCTTTTTTGAACAGGCGGGCAAAATAGCGCGGGTTTTCGTAGCCGACCATTTCAGATACGTGGTATATCTTAAGCTTTGGGTCGCGCAGGTATTCCTTTGCCTTTTCAAGCCTTACGCTCGTAAGGTATTCAACGAAATTAACGCCCGTTTTGCGCTTGAACAATCGGCTTAAATACACAGGGCTTATGTAAAAGGCTTCGGAAAGCACCACGAGCGTTAGCTTTTCCGCGAAATGGGCATTGATATACGCTTTTACTCTGTCTATAAGCTCTCCCGTGGCTTTCTTTTCGTCCATGCGCGCTATGTGGTCCGTAAGCCTGCGCAGGAACTGCGACATGGCGGCGCCGAGCTGCCTTAAATTTTCAGCCCCCATAACGTCCATAAGCGTTTCGCTTAAAAGCTCGTGGCGGGGATAGTCCTGTAATTTAAGCTGCTGTATGGGCGCGTCCAGCTCCACAAGCGTTTGTACGCAGAAGCGCCGCGCCTTGTCAAGAGAAAAGTCCTCTCCCGCTTCAAGCGACGACAGCATCGAAGAAAAAACCGCGTTAAGCTTAAGCCTGCTTTCAGGCGCCGCGATAAGCTCCGTCATTTCGCGTACGGCGGCTTCCGCTTCTTTGCCAAAGCCCAAGTACATTTCCCTAACCCATTCATACAGCATAACGCCTTTACCGCTGCGGGCGCTCTGGTAGCGCATAGCGCGTATCGCCTGCGTTGACGCTGCGCGCAAGCTGCGGTATCCGCTTTGCCGCTCTGAAACGCCTATGCACAGCGGCTGACGCTTTTCTTCGCTATGAGCGAATTTTTCAAGCTCCGCGTAAAGTTTGGACGGTTCGCGCTCGCCTTCAAGCACCGCCATCATTTCTTCATCCATTGGGAAAACGGTGTGGCACGGCTTAAAAGCGTCTTTAAAACGCAAAGCGAGCTCCTTTTTGAGTTTTTCGCGCCCGCGCGAAGCCATGCGGACGACTGTAACGGGCGAATTAACGTTAAGAAACGAGCGCACGCGCTCCTCGTTAAAAGGGAAGCCGTTGGCGTAGTTCATAATAAGGGTCTGTGCGAGCGTTTCGCGAACGCGCTTGTCAAAAGCCGTTTCGCGCTTTTCCTCATCAAGCGTATCGCGTATTTTTTTTAAAAGGGCTTTAAGCATAGAGAAGTTCACAGGCTTGGTAAGATAATCCAGCGCGCCGAGCCTGAGCGCCTGCTGCACGTACTCAAATTCGCTGTACCCTGAAAGAAGAACGGTTTTTATTGCCGGATACTTTTTATTGAGCTCGCTTATTAAATCCAGCCCTGTTTTAACGGGCATAAGCACGTCCGTTATTACAAGGTCCACGGGTTCGTTTTCCAAAAACTCAAGCGCGCTTTCCACGCTTGAAACCGCGCAGGCGACTTCAAAGCCCGCGTCTTCCCACCGCACGAAGCGCGTAAGCCCCTGCGTTACAATTTCCTCGTCGTCTACCAGCAAAACCCTGTACATTTTATTTTTTCCCTTCCGCGTCTTTTTCTTCCGCAGGAATTGTAAGCGTTACCGTTGTTCCTGAACCTTTTTCGCTTTCTATGGACACGCCGAAGCTTTCGCCGTAGCAAAGCCTGCAGCGCCTGTGAACGTTGCGCAGGCCTATGTTGTCCTGCGTCGCCTCCTCGCTGTCTAAAAATTCCCGTATCTCTTTAAGCTTTTCCTGCGTCATGCCCGCGCCGTTGTCTTTAACAATTATAATAAGCCTGCCGTCCCGTGTTTTTTCGCCTTGTATCGTTATAACGCGGCTTTCATGATTTGCGCATTCAAAGCCGTGCTTTACGGCGTTTTCAATAATGGGCTGCAGGCAAAGCCTTGGGATTAAATAGCGCTTCTTATCAAAGGATAATTGTACTTCAAGCTTAATTTTGTCCGTATGACGGAAGTTCACAACGTCAAGATACGTTGAAGCGTGTTTAAGGCTTTCTTCCACCGTTTCCTTGCTGCTGCCTGCTTTAACGCTCATGCGCATAAGATCGCAGAACTTTTCTATCATGTCTGACGCGGGGCTTTCCGCTCCGTTTTCATACATACACTCCCAGCGTATCATATCCAGGGTGTTATACATAAAGTGAGGGTTTATCTGCATCTGCATAGCGTCCAGCTGGGCGCTTTTTTCGTTTAAGGCGAGCTCCTTTTCTCTTATTTCAGAAACATACACCCTGTCTATAAGCTCCTTCATGGCTTCTACCATGCGGTCGAACTCGTCGCACAGCACGCCTATTTCATCGCGGCTTTCAGCGCGGTACGCGGCTGAAAAATCGCCCGCCCCAACGCGCTTCATGGCTTTTATAAGCCGGTTTACGGGCCTTGAAATGCTGGCGGCCGCGATGTAACAAAAGAAGCTCCCTATAATAATAACGGCGCACACCACAAAAATGTTTATCCATCCCATGCGTGAAATCTGCCTTAAGGCGTAGTCCTTATACGTCAGGTTAACTATATGCATGGGCGTTCCGACGTCGCCTGAAAAGCTCGCAAGCAGGGTCTTTCCTTCAGTTTCAAGCGAAAGAGAGCCGTTGTGCTCGTAAAAAACGCGCTTCAAAAAGCTTTCGCGCTGCGGAGGGAAAGGCGGCGCGTCGAGCGTGGCGGCAATACCCTCAACCATGCCTCCGTCGCCTACGACAAACGTGTTTAAGCCGTCCTGCCTCGCGTATTCGCTCAGAAGCTCCGTAAAGTGCTTGGGGTATATGCAGCATAAAAGAACGCCGAGCGGTTCCCTGCTTAGGGGATCAAAGACTCGGCAGGACACGGTGATGCAGCCCGCTATGCCAAGCCTGTCCTGCTCGTTATCGTACAAAATAAAGGAAGAATCGGCGGTGGAGTCCCGCCATACGGGGTAGCCGTCGGCTTTTTCAGCGAGCGTATATATATCGTGGCGGCGAAAAGCGGGCAAATCTCGCGCATAAGCGCCGCGAGGGCTGTCCGCGCCTGAAGCCATGCGGTACTGAGCGGTTTTAGTTACAAGCAGAAGAGCCTTTACGCCCTGCATGCGCCTTTTTGCGCTGAGCAGGCCGCTTTCTATAAGCCTGCTGTTTTCATTTATTTTTTCGCTTACTTTAACGCCGCCGTGGTTTTCCCGCATGAACAGCAGCTCGTTTTCAGCCGCCGCTTCAAAAAGCGCTTCGTCCTTTGTGATTTCAAGCAAAAAATCCTCAAATCTGTTTTTTTCCTTCCCAAGCTTCATAGCAGCGTTTTCTGAAAGCACGCCAAGATAGCGCGATACGTTAGTTTCAAGCTCTCTTCCGTAGCTCGCCTGGTTAAACAGCGTTATAAACAAGGTGGAAGTTATAAGCAGCGCGCAGAATACCAAAAGCAGACGCGGAAATATTTTCATACGGCGCAAGCGCGCGATCATGGTTTTAGTTATCTTTCTGCTTTTCATGTATGCCTGCCTTTCAAAGCCGCGGCGCGCCGCGATAAGTGTTTCCTTGTATTTTATCATTTCATATGCGTTAGAACAAATGGAATAAAAAAAGCCGCCGCAAAAACTGCGGCGGCCCAAAAACTTTGTTTAATTGATTACTTTTTGTTAGAAGCGTTGAAGCTTTCAAGAGCTTCTTTTTCCGCTAAAGCCTGCGCGTCCGCAAACTCCTTTTCAGGGTCCGCGTTAGGATCTGAAAGTATCTTCTGCACCGCGCGGTCGACGTAGCTTCCGAAGGTAGCCTTGCCGTAGAACTCGAGGCGTCCTACTTCGCCGACGCCAGCGAGCACCGGAGACCATTCTTCAGGGAAGTCTGAAAAGTCCGTAATGCTCATATCAGTGCGGGGGATGGTTATAGGAGCGATGGCTCCCTTGCTTGCCAGGTTCTCAAAATACTTGCCGCGCCATTCCTTGCCCAGCTTAAAGCTTATGTACGCCCATGCGGCGTCCTGCTTTTCAGGAGAGCTCTTGGCGTTTATTACCCAGCACGCGCCGGCTATAGCCGTCGCCGTTTTGCCGGACGGTCCTGCAGGAGGCAGGCACAGCCCTAAATCGTCAAGATCCATGCCCTTGTTTGCAGCGTCCATTACCCAGTCTGTCGCAAAAGGCATCATGGCGATTTTTCCGCGGGCAAACAGGTCCGTAAGGTCGCCGAACTTAAGCGTGCGGTCGCTCTGGAGCACCTTTTCGCTTGAAAGCTTCTGGTAGTATTTAGCGGCCTCTATAACCGCGGGGTCAGTAAAGGTAAGGGTTACAGTGCCGTCGGCGTTTTCCTTTGTCAAATCGCCGCCAGCCTGCCACACATAGTACTGGAAGAACCATTCGGTCCACTCCGCAGCGAGCGTAGCGTAGCCTGCTATCTGATTATCCGGGTCGTTTACCTTTTTAGCTATTTCAAGCGCTTCTTCCCATGTTTCAGGGGCCTTGTCAAAGCCGGCTTCGCTTAATATGGCCTTGTTGTAGCCGAACAGCATGGGCGTTACTTCGCTTGGCAAGCCGTAAACGTTGCCGTCTTTAGTAAACATGTCAAGGTAAGTCTTGTCAATATTGGGGGTGTCTTCCCACGCGTCAAGGTACTCGTTAAGCGGCTTTACTATGCCGTAGGAGATGTACTGGTCCATCATGGTGAACGAGCCGTTTATGCAGTCCGGAGCGACGCCCGCCGCTACGCCCTGGTAAAACTCGTTGCCGGGGTCGCCTTCCTTAACGACCTTGTTAAGAGTTATCCATGGATACTCCTTTAAGAAAGCGGCTTCCATCTCTTCTTCAAATTCGTCCTGGTTGCGGCTTGTTACCCAAAGGGTAATTTCTACCGGCTCATGCTCCTGCGCTGAAACCTGTACAGCGCCAAAGATTATTGTAAGCGCCATCATGATGCAGGTAAGCAGAGCAATACGGTTCTTTTTCATTGCTTAATATCCTCCTTGTTAAAGTAAATATGACAGGCGCATAGACGCGCCTTTCAACTGCGTTTAGTGTATACTTAACGGTTTATAAAGTAAATGCACCAAATTCTACTTTATGGGCAAAAATTTTGACTTTTTGGCGGAAAAACACCCTTTTAAGCACATAAGGGTAAAAATAGTGACGCAAAAGGTTGATTTTGTGTATCCGCCCTGCAGGTTTAATTTGCTACAATAAAACGGTCAATAGAAAGGAGGCCTTTCCGCATATGAAAGACAGGCCGGGCCGGAGTTATTTTTACCGCCAGAAAATTACTCCATGGCTGATTTTGCTGGTTCCCATACTGTTTACCGTATGGCTTAAATATTATCCCATACTCAAGGCTATGTATATTTCCTTATTCCGTTACGACCCCATAAGGCAGCCTGGACAGTTTATAGGGTTTGAAAACTATATAAATATGTTTAACACCAAATATTATTGGGAAGCGTGGCGGAACACCTTTGTGTTCTTACTGCTGCAGCTTGCCATGACGTTTTTTATACCTATAATTCAGGCGCTGTTTTTAAACGAGCTGCAGCGCGCTAAAAACACCGTATCAACTATTTATATTCTGCCGGCGCTTATACCGACATCTATAAACGTAATAATCTGGCGCTGGGTATGGCACCCGAACTACGGGCTTGCCAACCAGATCGTTAAGTTTTTCGGCAGCGAGCCGCAGCTGTGGCTGAGCGATCCAGCGCTGGTTAAGTTCTGCATAGTGTTTCCAGGAATAATAGGCGGAGGAGTAGCTGTGCTTCTTTATTTGTCCGCAATACAGGGCATTTCGCCTGACATACTTGAGTCCGCGGCGCTTGACGGCTGCACAGGCTGGAAGCGCATATGGTACATCACGCTGCCAAACATTCGCTTTATTATATTCATTCAGTTCGTAATGGCCGTTTCCATCGCCATGCAGCTTTTGGACGCGCCGTACATGTTCGCTTCAGGAGGGCCGAGCGGCGCCTCCACAACGCAGGGAATATTTATATACAACGCCTTCAACAAGGACTTTAACTACGGGCGCGGATCCGCGGCTTCTGTAGTGCTTATGCTCGTAGTATTCGCCATGACGGCTGTGCAGATGCGCTTTGAGCACGCGGAAAAGGAGTAAGCGGTATGAGCAAAAAACAATATTCAAATATGCGTCTTACAAAAAGCGAACGCTCGCTACGCATAGTAGCTATAATCGTTACAACAATTTCAGTGCTGTTAATTCTTTTCCCTTTCGCGCTTACAATAAGCAACGCTATGAAGGACAACGTTAAAATTTACGACGTGCCGCCAGAAATTTTTCCGGACCCCGCAAACTCTTTAAGCATAGTAGTTGACTACTCCAATTTTAAGGGCTCCGATGAAGAGCTTGAAGCCGCGCTGCAGGCGGACCTTGTAAGCTCTATGTTCGGCGTGTACACTAAGCTTAACCGCGAGTCCATTTTTGAAATAAAGTTTTACGGCATAAACGATGGAAAAACCATATTCTATTCCAGAGCGCACCAGATACAGCTCCAGCTTGAAAAGGACTACGGCGTTTACGAGGGCACTGTGCTTAACGAAAAAACGCTGCTGTATAAAGACCGCGCACAGCGCGTGTCAAAAATATTAGGCTATGAGTTTAACCCTCGCGGCATCAAAAATATGGAAGCGCCAAACGTGCTCCAGGCTGAAACGCTGGAAAAGCTTGATAAAGTATTCGCAAAAAAGTTTCCGTTAAGAGGCAGTCTTGCGTATTGCAGCATGAAGCGCAACAACTGGCTGCTGTTTGAAAGCTTTGCGCATTATATGCGTTTGCCTAACTATATGTACGGCTCCAATGAAGTTATAGCGAAGTACGGCTTTTTAAGCTTTGTAGGAAATACTGCGCTTGTTATAGGCTTTGCCATAGTGGCGCAGGTGATTCTGGACTCTGTCTGCGGGTACGTAATAAGCCGCCTGCTAAGCCCGCGCGCGGCGCGGTGGACGCTGCTGTTTTTCCTGGGCGCTATGATGATACCCTTTGTAAGCATAATGCTGCCGCAGCTTATAATGTACCGCAATATGGGCGCGTACAACAACTACTGGGCGCTGCTTCTGCCTTTTCTTTACCCATACGGCTTTTACGTTTATCTGTTCAAGGGCTTTATAGACCGTATACCGGGCTCTTACTTTGAAGCCGCCAAGCTCGACGGGGCTTCAAACCTGTACCTTTACAGCCGCATATGCATGCCGCTTAGCAAGCCTATAATTTCTTTGATAGCCCTGCAAACGTTTCTGGGCAACTGGAACGACTTTTTCTGGGCGTGGATGGTAACGGAAAAGCAGGACTTGTGGACGCTTAACGTGGCGCTTTACAACATATCAAACAACACGAGCACGAAGCAGAACGCGCTTATGGGCATAGCTCTTGTAACGATTCTGCCCGTCGTTTTGATTTCGATTATATTTTCACGCCAGCTTAAAGAAAGCATAATGGCTTCCGGAGTGAAAGGATAAATATTATGGAGCATAAAATAAATTCATTCGTAATTGAAAAGCCGCGCCTTAATGGAAAAAGCGCAAGCGTAACGGATTTTGGCGCGAGAGCGGAAAAAGGGGCGTGCAATACAAAAGCCTTTAACAAGGCCATACAATTTTGCCGCGAAACAAACTGCGCGAAGCTTGACGTTCCAAAAGGCGTTTACCATTTTTACAGCGCGCCTTATAACGCGCACATGTCTGTTCGCAACGTAAGCGATCTGCTTATAGAAGGTAACGGGAGCGAGCTTATATTCCATACGCCTTACGTATACTGGGACATAGCGGACTGCGAAAGAGTGCAGCTTAAAAATATAGTTATGGACTGGGCGTGGGATGAAAAGCCCCTTGCGACGGTTGGCGTTATAAAGCGCGTAGCAGACGATGGAAGCTTTATAGATCTTGTTTTTCCTTCAGAAAAAGACGTGCCTGAAAACATGGATATTCGCATAGTGGGACCGTTTGACGCGAAAAAATACACGCCGGGCTGCAGGGGAGGCATTGAATTCCGTCCCTACCGCAACACGCATGTGCATTTGGCGGGGGACAAAGAAAACGATGAAAAAATGCAGCTGCTCGTCCGCGAGTTAAGCGGCGTTTTGCTTCCTGAAATGGAAAAGCTTGCGCCAAACGAACTGAGAATTTATACAAGCGACCCCGCGTGGTCCAAAAAACACTTCGCCAAAGGCCAGTGCTATAACTTCAGGCACTTTGAATACGACGCGGCCGCAGTGCGCACAACGCGAAGCAGCCACATAACTATGGAAAACCTAACCATATACGGCTGTCCGGGCAGCGGGTTTTTAAGCAGCGGAGGCGTGCACCATCTTCATTTTGACAGATGCCGCATTATGCCGCGTCCCGGAACGGCGCGCAGCGTTTCCGTATCCGTTGACTGCCTGCACGTAGGCAATTCGCAAGGGCGCCTGCTTATTGAAAACTGCGATTTTTCCTTAGCGGGAGACGACTGCATAAACCTGCACGACAATTCCAGCATGGGAATACGGCGCCTTGGCGAAAACCGCCTGCTCGCCCTGCGCGTTACGCAAAGCGCTATGCAGTTTGCAAAAGGAGGCGAAATTGAGCTGCGAAAAAGGGATTTGTCGCCAACAGGCTTTACTTGTAAAATTACGGAGGTTCTCTATCACCCGGAGGAACGAACCTGCGAACTCACCCTTAATAAAAAGCTGCCCTCTGATTTAGACGAGGATAGCGTAATTTTCCACCGCAGCTTTCATACGGACGACTACGTCATACGGAACTGCCGCTTTACAAACAACCGCGCGCGCGGCGTTCTGCTTCAGGGAAGCCGCGGCCTGGTTGAAAACAATATTTTTGAAAACATACAAGGCGCCGCGATTCAAATAGAGACGGGCTGCGAAAGCCGCTGGAGCGAAGGGCAAGGAGTGGACGACCTGCTTATACGCGGGAACGTTTTGCGCCACTGCGATCTTAACGCCTGGCAGATGGCGGTGATATACATGGGCGTATACCTGCCCGACGGCCGCACCGACTACCCTGTTTTTACAAACGTGGAGATTTGCGAAAACACCATAGTCGACTGCCCGCGCCTCGCAGGATTCTTTTCATCGTGCAGGAACGTAGAGTTTCACGACAACACCGTTATAAACGCCGCCCAGATAGACTTAAGCCTTCCATGCTACGGATCAAGCACTATGGAATCCCCCATCTATGGCGAGCGCTATGAAGGAATAGTCCAGTTTTCACACAGCAGCGATTGTTCTTCTTACGACAACCTCGTTTTCAGCACCATTCTGTAAATATAAAACACGTTAAAGCGGCAAAGCGGCTTTAGCGTGTTTTTGTATAAGCGAAGCCTGATTACGGGCTTTATTTAATATAAACAAACGCGGCGGGCTTTAAAAATAAAACAGCTCCTCGAATTTCTTGTCCAGGGCTATGCAAAGTATTAAAGCGAGCTTTGCGGTGGGGTTGAACTGGCCGGTTTCTATGGAGCTTATCGTGTTTCTGGAAACGCCTATCTCATCTGCAAGCCGCTGTTGGGAGTAGCCCTTTTCTTTCCGCGCCTCTTTAAGCCTGTTTTTAAGTATAAGTTTTTCGTCCATATATTTTTTATCTTATGAAGTGGTCTGTGAATGAAAAAATAGATAAAAAGGCAAGGAAAACGCCCCAGCGCAGGTCCTTTTTTTCATTAAGCTTTGAATACGCAACGATATATTGGACGGCCATCATGCCAAAATATATGCCGAGCACCGCATAATTGCCTTTGCCAAATACAAAGCTGTCCGCGAAAAATACTATAACCGCCATTATAATCCCCGCTTTGCTCGCGGCGTTTCCGGACTTGGTTAACGCGTCTATTATCATTTCGTCGTTGTTTTCTTTTCTGCTTTTTTCCAGTACTTCCTCTCTGTTCATAAATTATCTCCTTTCAAATCGACAAGTAAACTTGGTAAAACCATTATATAGTTGACAAGTAAACTTGTCAAGCCTTTTGAAGGAATTTTTATTTCGCGTTTATGCTTATTAAGCGCTTCACGCTATTGCAAAGCCTTTCCGGCAAGCCTTGCGCCGCTTTACGCAAAAAGCCGTCTCCGAAGCTTAAGCGCCTTGCGCATTAAGAAAATACGAACGCGCCTTTAAGCTCGGGAGGTTAACGCTGCGCATAAAAAACAAGCTATAGTTCTGCGGCGCGGAAAACTAAACTATATTTATTTAAATTTAAAAAGAAAAAAATATTTTGTCAGGACGAAAGGAAAAAGGCGGGCGCCAAGCCGAGTTAAAAAGACCGGAACGAGAAAGACCCGTTTTGAGCATACGATTTGAGCATTATACCGCAAAAGATTAAAGCGGAAAAACAGATTGAGCATTATACCGCAAAAGATTAAAGCGGAAAAACAGATTGAGCATTATACCGCAAAAGATTAAAGCGGAAAAACAGATTGAGCACTATACCGCAAAAGATTAAAGCGGAAAAACGGATTGAGCACTATACAGCAAAATATTAAAGCGGAAAAGCAGATTGAGCACTATACCGCAAAATATTAAAGCGGAAAAACAAATTGAGCATTATACCGAGAAATATTAAAGTACAAAAACAGAGAGCGTAAAACGCGCTTTTTAATTTGAATTTATGTATATTACCTGTTTTTTTTCGCCGTCGCTTTAACAAGCAGCATCATGGGGCGCCGAAGCTCGTCCTTAAATTCTGAAAGACCCGCCATTTCTTCAGGCGGTACGGCTTCTTCAACGGCGTTAATTTCAAAGCCGCTGTTCAGCAAGCCCATAAGTATCTGGGTAAGCGTGTGGTGCTGCTTTACAACATCGCAGCCGCAAAAGCGCGTGTGTCTTTCGCCGGGGAAAAAATAATTATCCACAGGCCAGTATTCCGGCGTTCCGTCGTCAGCGTAAACCCAGTCCTGATTAACGCCTGACGTAAAAACAGGGTGCTCTATGTTTAATATGAATACGCCGTCTTTTTTCAGCGTTCTAAATACATTTTCAAATACCACCCCTATATTTTCCACGTAGTGAAGCGAAAGGTTGGAAACAACGCAGTCCCACGCGTTTTCCGGGTATTCGTATTCTTCTATGCCGCAAACGCGGTAATCAATTTTATCCGCGGAATTTATGCTCTTCGCTTTTTCAATCATCCTGCGGCTTAAATCTATGCCTAGAACCTTCGCCGCTCCGCGCTCCCTGGCGAATTTGCAGTGCCACCCGTAGCCGCAGCCTAAATCAAGCACGCTTTTATTTTTGACGGGAGGGAAAAGGCGCTTTAATTGGCACCATTCGCCGGCGGATTCAAGGCCGTACGCGCTTCTTGGCATTTTAGCGTACTCGTTAAAAAACGTTTCGTTATCATATTCGCTGTTCATTTTTAATTTGTTTTATTTAGCGGTATCGTCCGTGCTGCCGAAGCCGCCCGTACGCCTTAAAGTTAAAGGGGCGTCGCTTTTTGTTATGCCGAAGGGGACAAACACGCCCTGCATGAAGCGGTCGCCCGCTTTAAGCGTTAATTTAGAGCCGCTTACGCTGAGCTTCGCCATTATGTGGCCTTCGTTTGACGCTGAAAAATAGTCGCTGTCTATTATGCCCGTAGTGTTTAAAAACCTTAAACCGTATTTAAAGCCAAGGCCGCTCCTCGGGTAAAGCATGAGCGCCCATCCGTCTTCTATTTTAACGCGTATGCCGGTTTGAATTAAAACTTCCTGACCTTTTTCAATTTCCACGTCACAAGGCAGAAAAAAGTCGTAGCCGGCGCTTCCCGGCGTAGCCCTCGCGGGGATCTTTATATTTTCATATTCTTTTAAAAGCCGTTCTTTTGAGGCGTCTTTTTCGCAAGCGAGCCTGTCTTTGCGGTATTGATTCAGGCTTACCTTATAAAATTCAGCTATGCCGCGCATTTCAGTCACCGCACTTGCTCCAGCCGCATTGCTTGCAGGACTGGCATCCGCCTTCAAACACCATGTCCGTCGAGCCGCATTCCGGGCATTTTTTGCTGACGCCCGTGCAGGAATAGTCCTTTTCCGCGCTTAGGAAAGGGCTTTCGCTCTTGAACTCGTCGTTATCCGAGTCGTTTTTTTCTTCTTTTTCGTGTTCCGCGCCGCTCTTTTTTGAGTTCAATTCCTTAATCAAGCCTTCAAGCTTAATCGCCATGGCGGAAGCGCAGCTCTTGCCCTCGCTCAAGTTTTTGCCCTTGCCTCTCGCGTACTGGTACGCGGGGCATGAGCCCGCTTTTCTTAGCTGTTTTAATATGTCTTGCATAGGCACGTCCGCCCTTATAAGCAGGGATATGCTGCGGCTTAACGCCTGCGTGTTTACGGTGCAGCCGCCCGTGCCGTCGGTATTTGTGAATATGTCGTATATTATGCCCTTTTCTTCGTCAACGCCCACAAACATGTAAAGCTTGCCGCAGCCGCTGTGTATTACGAACTTGCGGTAGTTTAAGTTTGACGGCACGTCCGCCACCACGCCGCGCCCAAGCTCGCCTATGGTCTGCGTCTTGCCATCCTGGCGCTGTTTTTTCTTATCCTCTTTTTTATCGGTAGTAAGTATGCCGAGCTTTTTGCAGCCGTCCCTGAATATAGTAATGCCCTTAAGGCCTTTTTCCCAGGCGGACAAATATATATTGGCTATGTCTTCTTTTGTCGCTTCTTCAGGCAGGTTGACTGTGGAGCTTATGGCGGTGTCCACAAATTCCTGCATGGCGGCCTGGGTTTCTATCCTGTCGGCCCATGGTATCTCCTGGGAAGTGATAAAGAAAGGCGGTATCGTTTTTTCTTCGGGGTTCGCTTCCCTCCACTCCTTAAGCGTTTTGCATTCTACTTCGTATATTTTGTCCTCGCCGCCGTTTGCCGCAACTGTGCGGCGCTTATGCCTGAGCGCGAACAGCGGTTCAACGCCGCCTGACGCTCCGAGCATTGTGGATATGGATCCTGTCGGCGCGACGGACAGAAGGGAGCAGTTCCTTAGTCCGTACTGCTTTATAAGTTCCTTCGTGTCTTCGTCCGCGTATTTTTGGATGATGCTGCTCTTTAAAACGTTTTTGCTATAGTTGGGGTACGCGCCGCGCTCCTTGGCTAAAGAAGCGCTCGCCTTAAGCGCCATGTTAAGCATGGCTTTAAGCGCGGATTTCGTGAACTGCACCGCTTCCTTTGAACCGTAGGTAAGCCCTAACTTGATAAGACAGTCCGCGTAGCCGAACACGCCCAAGCCTATGTTGCGGTAGTTTTCAGCCATTTCCCTCTGCTGCTTAAGCGGGTGGCGCGGTATGGCCTCGTCTATAAGGTTGTCGAGCGCCTCAACGCCTATTCTTACGGCTTCAAGAAAGCCTTCCATGTTAAACCTGCTGTTTTTTGTGTACGGGTCGGTAACGAATTCAGACATGTTTACAGAGCCCAAGGAGCACGCGCCGTGCTTGTGCAGCGGCTGCTCTCCGCAGGGGTTGCAGCATTCTATAACGTAGTTTTCGTCTTTTTCGAGCAAATTGTAGTTTGAGAACCTGTCCATAAAAAGGCAGCCGGGGTCGCCCCAGTCGTAGCAGTTGTCAACGAGCAGCTTGAAAACTTCTATTGGCTTTACGTCATACTCTATCTTGTGGTTGCTGTATTCCCTTGTCTGGCGCAGCGTCACTTCCTCGCCCGTTTCGTAATACTTTTTTACGGCGTCCATAAATTCGTTGCTTATTTCAAGCGAAAGGTTGGCTCCCTCTATGCTGCCTGTTTTTGACTTGATTA
Organism: uncultured Oscillospiraceae bacterium; assembly: GCA_964518875.1. GTDB lineage: Bacteria > Bacillota > Clostridia > Christensenellales > Aristaeellaceae > DTU024. Next base: position 73,483 of record CAZFHI010000005.1, on the reverse strand, counting down.
AAATAAAGTCCTTCGCTTCTTTGTGCAGGGCGTCAAGGCTTATTAAAAGCGCGCCGCGCCTCGCTCCGCCCTGGCTCGTGGCGGTTGTAACCATGTTGTAGACTTCTATAAAGGGTATTATGCCGTCTGAAACGTAGTCTTCGCCTATGGGGGTGCCTTTTGGCCTCAGGTTTGTAAGGCTTACGCCCTGTCCTCCCTGCGCCTTGAACGTAAGCCCCATAAGCTTGGCGTACTCCATAATTTGGGCGTAGTCGTCCGGAACGCGGCCTAATGTGTAGCAGTTCGCTAAAGAGCAGCTGCTGTCCGTACCCCTGTTCGCGAGCACGCGGCCGCCGAACAGGAATTTCTTTTCGGATATAAGCTCAGCCAGCTCGTCGCTGCCGCCGCTTACGCGCTTTAGCCATTCGTCAAAGCTTTCGCCGCGGTACCTGTATTTGCGGTTGAATATGTCCTTGCCTAACTGGTTGTCCTGCCCTAACCATTCTTCCGTTGTTTTTTCAGTATGAAACATCAAGGTTCTCCTTTTATGTATTACTACTACTTTTAGTGGTTGTATTAATTATTTACTACCATATTTTGTGGTGCCTGAATATCTTACCATACTTCCGCCCGTAAGTACAAGCGATATTTTTTTAATTTTACGCGCTGAAAAAGCCGCGTTTATGCAAAAAAATGCAAAAATACAGCCGAGTATTACCGTATAAAATTATTTATTCATCGTGTTTTTAAGCGGCGTTTACGCTAAGGCGCGTTTAACGGCGTTTACTCTGTTGCGGTTTAAGCGTCTCCCGCTTGAGATTTTAACCGCTTTGCTAAACGCCGCCTTAAAGCATAAAAAAAGCGCCGTTATGCATATTTATTTACTAAGCGGACATCTTCCGCGCCTTATTTTTAATTAAAAATAAAAACAGGCGGGTTTAAATCCGCCCGCCTGAAATTTTTTATGGCTTTCTTTGTTAGACTAAATAAGATTAATGCTGATAAAGTTTAAGCTTTATTCCATTTTGGAAAGCGCGTCGTCCACGGCTTCTATTATGCCGTTGCTTGAAAACGTCGCTCCGGAAGCTACGTCAACGTCTGTTGAGTTAGCTTCTACTATGGCTTTTGGTATTTCTTCAAAAGCCTTATCGGATACGCCGGCCGTTTCGCCGTTGCTTAGCACTTCCACGGCGATTATCTTATCGCCGTCCATAGTTACCTTAACCTGCATCTGTCCGCCAAAGCCTTCGCCAGTACCTATAAGCTCCTTATAGTTTCCTTCTTCTTGTTTGGTTTCATCTGCGGAGGGCGCTTTATTCGCCGCGGGAGACGGCTCTTCATTAGGAACGCCGTCCCAGATTATCCAGTTATTCGGGCGGTAATGGTTGGTTCCCCATGTTTCAACGCCTTCGTCCTGTGCTTCCTTTCCTATAACTATGGCGGCAAGGAACACGCAGTTGCCCGCGACAGGATATTTTTTAAGCTCGCCTTCAGAGCTTGGGAAGCCCCATACGCGCATATAGTCGTCCTTTATGTAGCGGCTGAGGGATTGGTACTTGCCGTCCGCCAGGTCCTTAGGGGCGTATTCACCGTTTATGGAGCCGAAATAATGCGTCTTATAGCCAAGCGCCGCCGCGGCAACGCCCATGAGCCCGCAAGTCAAACCGCTGTCGAAATAGGCAAAGTTTGTAGGCATATATAAATTATCGTAATCGCTCACATGGCCCTCTTCCTTCGTGAGTATCTGGTCCGCCATGACTAACACGGTAACGGTGCCTTCAGTCGCCATGTCTTCAGGCTCTCCCCACATGTCGCCCATTATCTTACGCTGCTCGTCAACGTCTTTTACTACTACAAAATACCAGGGCGTCCAGTGCACGGCGTTCTGCTGCTTAGTCGTCATGCTGAACAGCTTTTCAAGCTCCTCGTCGCTTATCTGATCCTTGGGATCGCTCGACCAGTGGCCGTTGGCAACGGTCATCCAGCCGTAGCTTTCGTTAAACCAGTCTATAATCTGCTCGTTCTTCGCGTCTCCTTCAAGCTTTGCAAAGGGCATGCTTGTATCGGCTTCCGCAAAGGAAGCCAGCGGCAGAACCGCAAGCGTCAAAACAATCGCTAAGAATCTGCTGAATGCTTTCATATTTTCCTCCTCATATTTTTACATCATTCGCTCCTGCAGGATGGCTTAAGTATAGTATGCTAAATAGCGCAAGTCAATAACGTGGAATATATGGTTTAATTACGGCTGTTCAATACATACATTCTAATATATATTCATTATCGAGCATATTTATAGATTCGATGTTCGTAAGCGCTTCATAGCGGGTTTTATCGGTTTTATTTTCATCGTTTTCAAATACCGCTATTGCCTTTATGCTTGGGTTATTCTTTAAAAATTGACTGTATTTTTCCTTGTCCATAAGGCATATCCCCGTAGTAAAGGCGTCGCACAAAGCGGCGTTTGAACCGATCGCCGTGCTGCACAGGGCGGTTTTGCCGTGTGTTTTATAGTCGTCGCTTAAAGGCCATCCGGTATTAGGATCTATTATATGGTAGTAGCTTGCGTTTCGCGTTTTGTAGCCCTTGCTGTACGGCACGCTGCTTGAAAGCATGGCGTCCTTTATTTTAGCGTTCGCGTAATGCGGGCTCCCGCCGTCCGCCCCGAAGGGCTTTTTAATTTCTAACAGGTATTCGCTTTGCTTTTCAGTGTTTTTTAAAAAGCCTATGGAGCTTTGCCCGCATATGAACAGGCCGAAGACGCAGCCTTCTTGTTTGAGCGTTTCCATAACCTTGTCGCACGCGTAGCCCTTGGCTATGCCGCCAAGGTCCAGCTTCGCGTCGTACGTAACGCCGTCTACCGTAACGGGCGGTATGTTCTTTTTAAGGTAGTATGCGCCGTCTTTTTTATTCAGCTCTATCTTTGAAAAATCCATAAGCTTTAAAAAAGCTTTTATGTATTTTTCATCAGGCGGGGGCAGGGAGCCTAAAACATAGTCCCTGTCGTACGGCGTTTGTTTTTTATAGCTTGAAGACGTGAACCTGTAAGAAAAGCCCCATAGATCCACAAGCGGGTATACGCAGGGGTTGTACAGACCGTCCGTTTTTTTATACGCGTAAAAAGCGGCGGACAGCATTTCTGCAGTCGTGCAGGACACGGCCGTTTCTTCCCCGAACTTTAAACGGTTGAACCTGCTTATGTCGGAATCCGGTTTAGAAAGCGACGCGCTTTTTTCTATACCGTCTAAAATTTCATTTGTTTTTTCCCATATTTCTGAAAACTTTTTTTCGCTTACGCCGCTTATTCTAAGCGCGCTTACGGTGTTGAAATAATCGGCCGTAGCCCTTGTGTAATTTTCGCTTTCTGCCGCGCAGGCGCCTAAGCACACAAGCGCCGCAAGCAGTACGGCAAGTGTTTTTTTCATTGTTCCCCCTTAAAAAGCATTACGGCAAGTATAGCCGTTTAACGCGCTGTTTTCAAACCGAATAAAGCCCGCGCGTTTATTGACAGCGGCGCTCTCATAATGTAAAGTGTGCTTAATAAAAAAACTTACGCGGAGGGCGTATGGAAAAAAACGCAAGAGGTCAGATATTTTTTTACGGCATAGGAACGATAGGCAGGGACATGGTTTACAGCATGGTAAGCATGTACCTGATGTATTTTTTAACGGAAGTAATAGATTTAAGCGTCGCGGCGACGGCGAAAATAACCGTTATATTTATGGCGCTTCGCATATTTGACGCTGTGAACGACCCCCTTATGGGCATAGTTGTGGACAGGACGCGCACAAGGTACGGCAAGTTCAAGCCGTGGATGTTCTTCGGCGCGTTAACAAGCGCTGTCGGGACAGTTCTGCTGTTTACGGACTACCGGGTTGACGAAAACCTGTACCTTGTTCTGTTCGCCGCTATATTTATTTTCTGGGACTTAAGCTATTCCGCGCATGACATACCTTACTGGGGAATGCTGCCCACGCTTACAAGAGACCAGAAGCTGCGCGAAAAAGCGGGCTCTTTCGCAAGGATATGCGCGAGCGCGGGCATATTTTCAGTAGCGGTGGGCATAGTGCCCGTTACAAACGCCTTGTCTGAAGCGCTTAAGCCAAAATACGGCGCGGACGCTTACAGCAGGGCGTATTTCGTGCTGGCTATAATAGTAAGCGCTATAATGGCGCTGTTTTTGATGGCGACCATATTTTTGGTTAAAGAAGATCCTGACATAAAGCGCGACAGCCGCCAGCACACCGTAAAAGAAATGCTCAAGGCGTTAGCCGCAAACGACCAGCTTATGTGGATAGTGCTGTCTATGGCGTTGTTCCAGGTAGCGTACATGACGACTGTGAACATGGGCCTTCATTACTTTGAGTACATACTGCGCGACAAGGAAGCTTACTCCGGCTTCGCGGTAATACTCGGCATAATGCAGGTCGCTTCTCTTTTGCTTCTGCCGCGCTTTACAAAAAGATTTTCACGCAAAAACGTGTTCAGGACGGGGCTTGCCTTCGTAGCGTCAGGCTACATGGGGCTTCTTTTCGCTAAAGGCACAGCCGCCGTTTATGTTTCAGGCGCGGCGCTGTTTTTCGGCCAGGGGCTTATACAGCTGCTTATGCTCATGTTCATAACGGACTGCGTTGAATACGGCGAATGGAAGTTAGGCCAGAGAAACGAAAGCCTTACGCTGTCGCTGCAGAGCTTTATAAACAAGATAGGCGGTTCCATAGCTACCGGCATAATGGGCTTCGCGCTTATACTTTCAGGCGTTAAGGGCGAAAACGGCGGAGCGGAAAAAGCGCTTTCAAGTTCAAATATTTTCGTGTTTAAAACGGCCATGTTCATAATACCGCTTGTAGTAATACTGTTAAGCTATTTAATATACGGCAAAAAATACGTAATAGATGAAAAATTCTTTTCCAAAATGGTAGAGGATATAAAAAACAGGCAGAAAAAATAGCGCCAGCGCGGTGTTGTATTTTAGCGCGCTGGAGTATAGAATGGGGAAAAATAAGGAGGAAGTTATGAAGATTACTTTTATGGGGGCGGGCAGCACCGTATTTGTGCGCAACATAGTAATGGACTGCATGAATACCGACGCGCTTAAAGAGGCGGAATTCGCCCTGTACGATATAGACGGAAAAAGGCTTTCGGAAAGCAAGATAATACTTGAAAGCTACAACGAGCGCTTTAACGATAAAAGGGCTTCTATAAGCGCCTATTTAGGCGTTGAAAAAAGAAAGGAAGCGTTAAAAAACGCGGACTTTGTAATAAACACGATACAGGTAGGCTTTTATGAGCCGTGCACCGTTACGGACTTTGAAATACCAAAAAAATACGGCCTTCGCCAGACTATAGGGGATACTTTAGGCATAGGCGGCATTATGCGCGCGCTGCGCACCATACCCGTTATGCAGGATTTCGCGGACGACATAGCGGAAGTTTGCCACGACGCGCTTTTCCTTAACTACGTAAACCCCATGGCCATGCTTACAGGATACATGCTGCGCTATACGCCTGTTAAAACAGTGGGGCTTTGCCACAGCGTGCAGGTGTGCTCCAAAAAACTGCTTGAAAGTTTAGGCATGCAGGATAAGCTTGAACAGAGAAAAGAGCTTATAGCCGGCATAAACCACATGGCGTGGCTGCTTAAAATAGAGGATAAATACGGCAACGACCTGTACCCGGAAATAAAAAGGCGCGCGCAGAAAATGAACGAAACAAAAAAGCACAACGACATGGTGCGCTTTGAATATATTAAGGATTTCGGCTATTACTGCACGGAAAGCAGCGAGCACAACAGCGAGTACAACAATTTTTACATACGAAAGGACACTCCTGAATACATAGATAAGTTCAATATACCGCTTGACGAATACCCGCGCCGCTGCGTGGAGCAGATAAAAAACTGGGAAAAAGAAAAAGAAGACATATTAAACCATAAGGAAGAAAAAGACTTCGTTCATTCAAAGGAATACGCGGCCACCATAATGGAAGCCGTTATAACGGACAACGCCGCGCAGATAGGCGGCAACGTGCTTAACGCAGGGCTCATAGACAACTTGCCTTATAACGCCTGCGTTGAAGTGCCGTGCCTTGTGAACGGCTCCGGCATACACCCGTGCCACGTAGGCAATCTGCCCGAGCAGTTAGCCGCCATGAACCGCCTTAACATAAACGTGCAGCTGCTTACCATACAGGCGGCAATAAGCAAAAAGCGCGAGGACATATACATGGCCGCCATGCTTGACCCGCACACGTCGTCTGAACTTAACAAAGACAAAATAAAACAGATGGTGGACGATCTTATAGAAGCCCACGGGGACTATATGAAGGAGTACAGGTAAAATTAAAGCGGCTTAAAAGCCGCTTTAATTTTTAACTGCGCAAGCGGTTTATATATCTTTTGCCATTACAGACCATTTGCGCATGGGCTTAAAGCCCGTTCTTTCGTATATGCGTCTTGCCCTGTTGTCTTCACCTGTAAATATAGAGCTGAAGCTTGCGCCTATCTGTATAAATTCCTGCATAAGCAGGTTAAAAAGCGCCGTTGCTATGCCGCGGCGTTTAAAATCCGGGTCGGTACAAATGCCGGTAAACCAGCTCCCGCCTGATTCCTGCTTATCCACAGGGCCTGTAAAGCTCACCATTTTATTTTCAAAGGTAGCCGCAAGGATAGGCCTTGGGCCTTTTGGTATTTCGCCGTTTTTCTCGCACACAAAAGCAAAGCGCGGGTCGCAGTTAAGGTCGCTTAAAAATTTTTTATTAAAATAGTTTTCGTCAATAGGCTTATATAGCGCTTCCTTTTTTAAAACAGATTCGTTCCAAAGTTTTATAACGTTTTGATATATTTATTTTCAAACTGATTTATCAACGCCTGCGTACCCATTTTAACGGCGAATATTTACTACCGCAAAATTATTTTTGTGTTGCCGCTGCAATTATATTAGACTTTTTATACTGCTGTCAAATTGAAAACCGCCCGCCTAAACAAACTGCATCTTTATATAATAAAAGCAGTATATCAGAATTTATCTTTTTTATTTGTTATCTTCTGAATCTTTCTTATTTTGGGGCAGTTCTTTTGTTACATCGTTTATAAGCCTTCCAAAATCAATGGCGTTTTTACTTGTTACAACAGGCTTTCCCGTAGCTTCTTCAATCTCTTTTCTTGCATTACCTGCAATATTTCCACCGCGCCTTGCAGTGTGTTTATTTTCTTCTAAGCCATGCGGATTTGACGCTTCGTTTATATCTTTGGTTGCCGTTTCCGCAAGCATATTTAGAATAAGCTCTGTCGTTGACATATTGTCCCTGAGGTTTTGTTTTTTAAGCCCCTTGAAGTCCTTATACTCTCTTGTCGTCATTCCAGACCATGCTTTGGAAATTTCATTGGTTAATATTGCATATTCCACGTCTTCTTTTACGCCGTGATCCTGCCATGAATCCGTAAGTTCTTTTCTTACCTGAATCGCCTGCAGCCTTTGGTTTATCCACTCTCTGGAATAGCCCTTTCGCAAATAAGTTTCCAAAGCGCGGTCAATTGCGAGTTCGGGGTCTGCTATCTCATCCAATCTTTCCTTGCCGACTTCTGCTAACCACATCTTGAAAGGTTCCGCCTTGGGGGACGGGACAGATTGAATTATGCGGAATATTCCCTGCATATCGGCGACGTCGGTTTTATACATTTTACCGTCTTTGGGGGATTTCAATTTCAGTTGGCTACAAATTGTAGCCAACTCATTTCCCTCTTTTTTCAATCTGGTTTTAAGAACGCTCCAATATTTTCTGGGATTTTCGCTCTCGGTTAAAACGCCCAGCACGTCAATGACTGAGAAATACCACTCTTCCTTTTCGTTATCCCACGCGGAGCGTATCTGGTTTCCTTCAAATAATTTAATCTCGTTTTTCATATTATTGTTTCCCCTTATTATAAATTGTTTGACGGTTTCTTGCGCGCGGAATCCCATGGCTAATATACCATAAATAAAGCGTTCGTTTGCGGCGCAATAATATTTAACAAGGCTTATTAAAATCAGTAAACTGGAAGTTTGCAGTTTAGCCTATAAGTCCTCGATAAAATGATTATCAGACCCGTTCCAATATTTGCTATATATAAAATCCGTATTGCCATCAAAATTTAGCTGATACATTCTAAAAATTACCGGAAAATCTTTTGGCTGCCATTGTTCTTCATATGAATAGCAGTATTTCATGCCTATTTTTTTCATTACATTTCCACTTCTCGGATTGTTTTTGTCATGGGTGGCTGTGATATAAGGCAATCCATCTTTTTTTACACGCTCTACAACTGCCTTTCCCGCTTCTGTAGCAATTCACATGCGCCAAAAATCCTTACGCAAACCATAGCCAAAGTCATGATGTTCTTCCATATCAACTTTTATATAACCTATTGGATAATTATCTTCTTTTAAGCAAATGGCATATGCGTAACCTTGTTTCTGTACATATTTTGAAGCATATCGTTCCTCATAAAACGTTCTTGTCTCTTCTATATTTTTCACAGGATACCATGGAAGAAATTTATTGACTTCTTCATCTTTAAGAATGAAAAAGAGCGCTTCTAAATCCTGTTCTGTAAATTTTCTTAAAATCAAACGCTCAGTTTTAATTGTCGGCGTCTGCAAATCTCTTTTTTCCATCAAATCCCAAATTGCCGCGCAACAGCGGCGATTTCTTCGTTTAAATATTCATAAAATTTTGAAATATGCAGCCCGTCTACAAGCGCGTGGTTGCATAATACGGAGACAGGGAGCAGCGTTTCACTATTCTGCGCAAAGTATTTTCCCCACGTGATCCTGGGGTTGCTGTCGGCAGGAATTGGCACCGGGTTAATAAGAGCGGTATAGGATATCCACGGGAGCGTAGATATAAAAATTTTGCTCAGCGCGTCGTCTTTTTCTTCATTTATCGAGTTTCTTTTTTTGGCCTTTTCCTGCTCTTTTTTTGCGTAGATTAAATAATCCTCAAAAGGGCGGCGGCTGTCTAAGCTGCAGTAGCAATAAGTGCTGTCTTCCAGCGCCACCGTATGAGAGGTAGGGCAGAAATCATACTCTATAATTCCGTTATTTATTATCCTTTGTCTTAATTCCGGCACGCGGTTCGCGGATTCTGAAACGCAAAAGCATATTGTTAAAAAAAACGGGAGCTTTTTTGCTTTTATGATTTTCAGCAGTTCAGTAATATTTACGTTTACCGTTACGCCGACATACGGGTAAGCCAGACGGCTGAAATATTCAAAATGGCTTTTCCTTTTGTAAGTTTGCATATTTATATGTTTATAGTTCATTATGAAGCTTCTTTCCTGCGTTGCTTAAGAGCTTAATTATTTAGACAACAGCTTCCCGAATATAAAATATAATACGCTCCAAAGTATAGCGCCTGTAAAAAGGAACATGCCCAATACTTTTAAATAATCCAAAGCGGTATCAAGCTTGAACCATCCGCTTAAAAACAAACACGGCAGCACCGTTAAAGACATTATTAACAAGTGTATAAGCGACTGCTTTTTAATTGACCAGCTGTCAATTTCATATATTACTGAGGATGCCGCAACAAAAGCTATAATAAGCCCTGTTACAAAAGTGGATTTTACCTGGAACGCGTCCATCTTTTGGTAACGCATTATTAAGGATATGCCTGTCGTAATAGCGAAGGGTATAATTCCTCGAATCAACGCTTTTAAAAATATTTTCATAAAGTTCCTCCAAAAATTTAAGTTTGTATAAGCTAAACGCTAGTATAATAAAATACTCGCTTTACAGCTTTTTAAGAATATGACGCAAGGGACGCGATAAAATCAGCAAACCGTATTCGCTAATTCACGTATAATGGGGTTCAGGCTTTCAAAGTCTACAAAATCCACCTGCTTATTGTACGTTTCAATCATAGCCTTTACTTCTGACGTTTTCTTTTCTTCCGGCATTTTGACAGCTTTTTTATACAGCATGCTCATCATTATCTTGTGCTTGAAATTGAGCCTTGAGTAATCGATTCCGCCGCGCAGATTAAAAACAATAGCTTTATTATACACTTCTTCGGGAAGCTGGTTCTTAATTCCTTTTTTTATAGCCTTGATGTTTTCCCTGTCGTCAGGGTCGGCAAGGCCCACTGTAGCAATAATAATCTTGTGAAGCGAACAATCTGCCATACGCTTAAAAGTTTTTTTCATGCCCTTTACTCCGCCGGCGTACAAGGCTCCTATAAAGACGATATTTTCATATTTATTGACGTCTTCAACACATTCATATGATTTTAATTCAATTCCCGTTCTGTTTGATAGTTCTTCCGCATATCTTTTTGCCGTTCCGTACTGCGAACCGTATATTATTATATTCATCGGCGCTCCTTTACTGCAAATTTAAATTTGTTTGTCAGGGAAGCGCGTATAGTAGCAATCGCTGCCTTCCATAAAGTTTGTTTTTGAAAAACCATGCTTCATATAAAACGCGGCGGCGCTTTTATTGTCCTTATGGCACCCGAGCACTATAGGGCGGACGCCAAAATCATTATAAACAAGAACAATCGCTTTTTCCAGAGCGGCTCCGCCAACGCCTGTTCCATTGTATTTTTTATCAATAAAAAAACACGTTAAACGATAGAAAGGCCGCTCCTTTAAATAAGGGGGATCGGTTTCCCAGGAAAACGCTTCGCCAGGCAGTATTATTCCTACAGGCCGTCCCTTAAATTTTATAAGAAAAGTATGCCCCGAACAGTTATGCTTTACTCCGTAATCGGTAAGCTCCATAACGGTCGATAATTCGTCTACAAAGCTGTTTCGCACATCGTCATACTGTATATTACGCGCCAAATTGTAATTATCATGCGTCAGTTCTTCAAAATCTATATCCATATATTTTTTTAAATCTACTGCATTTCCTTTAGTATTTTTATGCCTGTAACGGTCGCCGGTATTTTGTATTCGGGCGGAAGATTTGACAATACCACTGCCGCCGTCTGCGTTTTGGGGCAAAAGCCTATGTAGCAGTTATAGCTGCCAGTGGCGCCGTTATGCCATATAAAGCCGTGCTTAGTATCTATTATCCATGCCATCCCCATGGCGTCAACCCTTATATCCATCAATTCGTATTTTTTGCTTGTGGCGTTTACTTTAGCCATAATATCGTGCGTTTTAGCGTATACGCCCGTATTGCTAAGCTGAAGCTTGGCGTATACCAGCATATCCTCTATATTGGATATCATCGCCCCGGCGGGCAGATACGCGTCTTCTTTTTCCCAATCCCAATAGTTTTTATTTTCGCTTTTCCCGTTTGAAACGTGGGAACGAGCCATTCCCAGTTCATTTAAAAACGCGTTCGCCTTATCCGTATAAGTTGAACCAGTAACGGCTTCTATTATCTGTCCCAGCGCCGCAAAGCCGAAATTTGAGTATCTCCAGCTTTTATCGGCGTTTTCAGTATTTACTTTCGCTATTCTGTTAAGCGCCATATTATCCGTTATGCCGCGGAAACTGTTTTTGGAAGAAAAGAAATTGCCTATCATAGGGCTTTCAAAGTAGTGCTCTTTATACCCAGACGTATGGGTAAGCAGTTCGCGCAAGGAGGGATATTTTTTATTAGAAGGCAGATTTAAATATTTATCTATGGTGTCGTCCAAATTTAACTTGCCGTCATCTACAAGTTCCGCAATTATGCCCGCCGTTATGGTTTTAGTAACGGAGCCTGTTTCATAGCTGTAAAGCTCCTTTTTAATTTCCGCGCCGTCCTTACCGTACACGCGCCATTCCGCCGCGCCGTTTTTTATGACGCCTACCGTTACGGTCGCGCCTTCTTTGCCCTCTAAAGTATAGTCAAGGCATTCTTTTGCGGTCATTTTAGGTATTTTTTTAATCTGCCGTTTTGCGTACAAACGCAGTCCTGCAACTATTGCTATAACAAGCAGGGCGGCGGCGCCTATAAAAATTTTCTTCGCTTTAGTCATTTTAATAAACTCCAGTTCGCAGGCTTAAAAGCCCAGACCAATATAACATATAATACGTTAAGACGGCATAAAGAAAAGGTAAAATATGTATGAAAAATTATAAAATCAAAAAAGTTTCCATGCAATAAAACCATAAGCCGCGATACGAGGCGCGCGGCTTAAAACCTTCTCTTTCACCTTGTTCTATTCCGCCTTATTTGCTATAATGCTTGCGCTGCAACAATAAACAGCAACGGCGCGGCAGATTTAAGCAAGGCTTACGCCGCGTATCATTTACGCTGTAAAACACGGTTTTTGGAGGAAATATGCAGGAAGAATTAAAACAAATGCTCAAAGAAGCGGAGCAGGACATAGCCCTCGCCAAAAGCAGCGAAGAGCTTTTTGCCATAAGGCAGAAATACACGGGCAAAAAGGGCGCGCTTACCGGTATATTAAAGGGCCTGGCGAAGCTAAGCCCGGAAGAAAAAAGGGAAACCGGAAGATTCGCAAACGAGGTTAAGCAGCGGATGCTTGAAGCGCTCGACAGCAAGGAAGCGGACATACTTGAAAACGCGTCAAATCTTGACGCTCCCTTCGATATGACGCTGCCAGGCAACGTTTCAGCCACTGGCGCTCTGCACCCTATAAAGCAGATGTGCTACGACTTAAACGACGCGTTTATGTCTTTAGGCTTTGAAATATATTCAGAGGACGAAATAACAAGCGAAGCCTACGCTTTTGACAATTTAAATTTTCCTCCCGACCACCCCGCAAGGGACAGCATGGATACCTTCTGGCTCAAGGGCACTGAAAACAAAAAGGGCTTTGACAGGCTGTGCCTCAGGCCCCATCTTACGGGCGGCAGCGTGCGCTACCTTAAAAAGCACGGAGCGCCCGCACGCTTTGTGTACCCCGGAAGAGTTTACAGGAACGAAAGCACGGACGCCAGGCACGAGAGAGCCTTTTTCCAGTACGAAGCGCTTATAGTTGAAAAGGACTTCCCTTTTTCGTCCGGCAAGCTGCTTATTAACACCGTTTTGGAAAAGGTTTTCGGACGGCCCGTCGACGTGCGTATGCGCGCTGGCTTTTTCCCGTTTGTGGAGCCCGGCTTTGAAATAGATATGAAGTGCCTCGTATGCGGCGGCAAAGGCTGCAAGGTGTGCAAGAACGCCGGCTGGATAGAGGTTATGCCGGGCGGCACGCCGCACCCGAACGTGCTTAAGGCGGCGGGGCTTGACCCTTCCGTTTATTCAGGCTTTTATATGAACATAGGCCTTGACAGGCTTGTTATGATGCGCTACGGCGTAGACGACGTAAGGCTTTTCCACAGCGCGGACCTGCGTTTCCTTAAACAGTTTAAATAATACGGAGGAAGTATGAAAGTTTCCCTTAATTGGATAAAAGAATATGTTGATTTGCCTGAAATTACGGCTTCCAAACTTGCCTACGACCTTACCATGCGCACGGTCGAAGTTGAAAGCGTCGTAAACCCCAAAGACGGCTTTAGCAATATAGTCGCGGGGAAAATTATAAGCGTTTCAAAGCACCCCAACGCGGACAAGCTGCGCGTCTGCATGGTGGACACGGGGCAAAACGCCCCTGCTCAAATAGTGTGCGGCGGCACCAACCTTTATGAAAACCAGTACGTCGCCGTGGCGCTTCCAGGGAGCCGCGTTGTGTGGCACGGGCAGGGCGAGCCCGTTAAAATAAAGAGCAGCAAGCTGCGCGGCGTAAAAAGCGACGGCATGATATGCGCTTCGGACGAATTGCAGCTTGGCGAATTATTCCCGGCGGAGCACGACGGCATAATTCTGGACTTAAAGGGCTTTAGCTGCAAGCCGGGCGACAATCTTGCGGACGTTCTGGGGCTTGACGATCTGGTGCTTGAAATAGACAACAAGTCCATGACAAACAGGCCGGACCTTTGGGGACATTACGGCATAGCGAGAGAGCTTTCGGCTATATACGGCGTTCCGCTTAAAAAGCTGCCGGAGTTTAAAAAGCCCGACGCAGTTGAAAGTTTCCCCGTAACAATAGAAAGCGAAAACTGCCTAAGATATACCGGGATTAAGTTTGAAGGCGTTAAAAACGTTCCGGCGCCTTACGACATACAGAAAAAGCTTTTTCTGTGCGGCCTGCGCCCTATAAACGCGCTTGTGGACGCAACAAACTATTTAATGCTCGCTTTAGGGCAGCCTACGCACGGCTTTGACGCAAGGCACGTTGAATCCGGCATAGAGGTGCGCGAAGCGCGCGATAAAGAAAAGCTTACCCTGCTTGATAAGACGGAGCTCACCCTTGACGACGCCGATCTGCTTATATGCAGCGGCAATAAGCCCATGGCCTTAGCCGGTATTATGGGCGGCGGGGAGGACTCCATACTTGAAGACACGGATTCCATGCTGCTTGAAACAGCCACGTTTAACGCTCTGACCATACGCCGCACCGCGAGCAAATACAGAATACATACGGATTCCTCTTTAAGGAACGAAAAAGGGCTGGACACCCAGAGGGTAAGCCAAACCATAGGCGTAGCGCAGGAGCTTATAAAATCCATATTCCCGGACAGCCGCATTACGGCTATGGGCGACGTCATTAAAAAGCCCACTGTAAATAAAAAGGTGCTTTGCAGCGTTGACTGGCTCAACACCCGTTTAGGCAGAAGCGTTTCCATAAGCGAAATAGAAAAGAGCCTTACGCCGCTTGGCTTTACTATTGAAGACAAGGGCGAAAGCCTGCTTGTCAACGCGCCAAGCTTCCGCTCCACGGGCGATATTTCTTTGCCCGACGATATATTAGAGGAAATAGCCCGCATGATAGGCTATGAAAACTTTGAGTATATTCCTCCAAAGGTTACGCTTTACGGTGCCGTTAAAGAGCCAAAATATAATTTGCAGCGCGCCATATGCGAGTTTTTAGCCTTCCGCTGCAACATGCAGGAAGTGTTCACGTATCCCTGGGCTTCTGACAGTTTTATAGAGGCCGCGGGCATGGACAAAAACGATTTAATTAATATTTCAAGCCCGCCTTCCCCTGAAAACGCTTGCCTGCGCGCTTCGCTCGTGCCTAACATGCTCGAAGCGGTGCGCGACAACCTGCGCTACTTTGACAGCTTTTCCGTGTTTGAAATGACGCAGGTGTTTAAGAAAGGCGAAACGAGCCCGAGCGAGCCTGACGAAAAGCTGCCCCTGCAGCCCGTGCACCTGTGCGGCGCGCTCGCGGGCGAAAACCCGGAAACCCTTCTGCTTAACGCAAAGGGCATACTTGAGCAGCTTCCCCGCGTATGCATGGCGGAAAAATACAGCTTTGATAATATAGCAAAGCCATCGTGGGCGGATAAAAACGCCTGGCTCAACATAGTGTTTAACGGCGAAGTTATAGGGTCTTCAGGGCTTCTGTCCCCCAAAACGCTTAAATGCGCGGACATTAAAAAGGCGCACTGCGTGATATTCGAGCTTAATGTCGACGCGTTAAAGCCGTTTGCTTCAAGGGACAACCGCTACAAGCCTCTGCCGCTGTACCCACAGGTAGAGCAGGACTTTTCCGTTATACTCGATAAAAACATACTGTGGAAGGACATAGAAAAAACGCTAAGACCCATAGTTTCAGACCTGGCGTTTGTTGAAGAATACCATGGCAGGCAGGTGCCGGAAGGCAAAAAATCCCTGCTGATACGCGTGTGGTTCGGAAAAAACGACGCTACGCTTAGCCCCAGTGAAATAGACGGCAGGATGGCGAAAATAATTAAGGAATTGAGCAAAAAGCTTGGAGGAGAGATACGCGGCTAAGCGTATCCGTATTCTGGATATGTTTTTTAAAGCAAAATCCCGTTTGCTTACAAAGTTCAGGTGCTTTAGCGCTTTAGCGTGCCTTGTGTGCGCGCTTTGCGCCTGTTCGTTTTCTGAAGAGCTTCCGTACAGCAGGTCATATTCAGACGAGCAGATAGAATCAATATACGAAAGCCTTGAAGACGACGGCAAGCTTTTCCCCGTGCATAAGGATTTCAGGATAAAGGTGTCCGAGGACGACTTATCCATAACGGAAGGCCTTGACCCCGACTGGAACAACATACTGCTTTTGGGCACGGATACGGGCAGCGAAAAATTAAACTACGGCCGTACGGACGCCATTATGGTGCTGAGCGTAAACAAAAAGAACGGGGAGCTTAAGCTTACTTCATTAGCGCGGGATATGTACGTTCCCATACCGGGCACCAATATATACAACCGCATAAACGCGGCAAACGCTTTTGGGGGACCGCTGTTAGCCGTAAAAACGGTTAACGAAGCGCTTAAGCTTAACGTAAGCCAGTACGCGAGCATAAACTTTTCCGGCTTTGAAAACGTAGTCGACGCCTTAGGCGGCGTTGAAATAGAATTAACGCGCGCGGAAGCGGAAATTACAGGCGTAAAAAAGGAAGAAGGCAGGCAGACGCTTAACGGCAGGGAAGCGCTTAAGTACGTGCGCATAAGGCGCCTTGATAATAATTTCGGCCGCAGCGAGCGCCAGAGAAGATTCCTGTTTTCACTTTTAAACAAGATGAAAAACAACAGCCTTGACGTCGCTTTGGAATCCCTTTCGATGGCGCTTCAGCAGATGTCAACAAACCTTAAGGCGAGCGACATACTGCCTCTTGCGCCTAAAATAATATCCAATACTAACGATATGCGGCTTTTAAGTTTGCCTGAAAAAGGCGATTACAGCTACTCAACAAAAAATGGCATGAGCGTTGTAACGTTTGACGCGGAAAACACAATAGCTTCTTTTCACAGCTTTGTGTACGGCGAAAAGTAATTCCGCGGAATTTAAGATCACCGCGCTGAGCGCGGTAAACATACAGGCAAATGGCAATTAAAGAGACGGTCCGTACGGACCGTCTCTTTAATTTATCTGTATTTATATAATCCTGACTTAATTTTATAATGCCTTAAGATTTAATAATTGTTTATTATTCACACGATTATTTATTATAAAGCTTTTACAGCAGCGTAACGCTAGCCTTTCGGCACACGCTTATGGTGCTTTCGTCCCAGCATGACGATTGCACTTCGCCTATGTGCGCCTTTTGAAGAAGCAGCATGCACAGCCTGCTCTGCCCTATGCCGCCGCCCACAGTGTAAGGGAGCTTGCCCTGAACAAGCATGGAGTGGAACGGGAAGGACAAGCGGTGCTCGCAGTTGGACTGCTTTAGCTGGCTTACAAGGCTTTCTGGCGACACGCGTATGCCCATGGAGCTTATTTCCATAGGTATATTAAGCGTTTCATGGTAAAAGAATATGTCGCCGTTTAATTCCCAGTCGTCGTAGTCCGGCGCCCGCATGTCGTGCGCCTTGCCGCTTTTGAGCCTTTTGCCTATCTGCAAAATGCAGCAGGTCTTGTGGTTTTTCACATATTCGTTTTCGCGTTCCTTGGGGCTTAAATCCGGATACATGTCTTCAAGCTGCTGGCTTAATACAAAGTCGGCCTCGCGCTCAAGCGTTAAGTCAAGGGCGGGGTATTTCCACTTTAATATATCAAGCGTCATGCATACGGCCGTTACTATGCGCTGCATTATGTCCTTTAACGTAGCCATGGTGCGCATGTCCCTGGTTATTACCTTTTCCCAGTCCCACTGGTCCACGTAAACTGAATGAAGGTTGTCGAGCGTTTCATCGCGCCGTATGGCGTTCATATCCGTATACAGCCCTTCGCCCACAGGAAAATTGTAGTTTTTAAGCGCAAGGCGCTTCCACTTGGCGAGCGAATGGACGACCTCCGCGTTCCTGTCCATATGCTTTATGTCAAAGCGCACTGGGCGCTCAACGCCGCTCAAGTCGTCGTTAAGACCTGAATCCGTTTCCACAAAGAGAGGGGCGGACACGCGCTTTAAATTAAGCGCCTTGCAAAGCAAAGTTGCGAACTGCTCTTTTATAAGCGCTATAGCTTCCTGCGTTTCGTACAGGTCCAGCCTTGAAAAGTAGCCTTCGGGTATAAAACTTTTATCCATATCAGCGCCTGTAAATGGCTATGGTGAGGGCTCCGTCCTGCACCGTGCCGTCTATGCGTATGGGGAAGGGATAGTTGTTTGTGAATATAAAATTCTGCGTTTTATTGCCTACCGCGGCGTCCGCTCCGTGCGGCAGGTACGACGCGCCGTTTGGCCCGTGCGGGCGGCGGTGGTCTATCTGAATGCCGGGAAGCTGCAGCGTTACGTTATAAAGCGTTGAAGATATCTGGCAGGTGCCTCCGCCGTAGCCAAGGCGGCTCTTGCCGTCCGTTAAAACGATCGCGGGCTTGTAGCCGCTCCTCGCGTTGTACGGCCCTAAAAGCTTGTTGAAATCAAACCGGCTTCCGGGTTCAAGCACTATGTTTTCAAGCTTTTCGCAGCTTATTTTAAGGTTTTCTATGCGGCTTAAATTATTTTTGTTTTCAGCTATATTATAAAAAGAAGTATAGGCCGCTATCGGGTATTCCTTTCCAGGGTCTTTTGAAAGGTAATCTACAGGTATTTTATTGCCTAAATCCCTGCTGTCCACATAGCCGTACTGCTTTTTAAATATAAGCTTGCCCCAGCCGTCTTCAAAGCCTATAAGCGCTAAGCGGCAGCCGGTATCAAGCTCTATAAGGGATTTGGACGAGGGGTCCGGGCTTTCGCGTACGGACGTTAACTGATTTACATATACAACCGCCGTATTCTGCACGCCCGGGTAGTTGGGCAAACGCGAAGGCTGCAGGTTTTCAACCGTAAAGTCGTCGAGCTTATCACGCTTTATGAAGCCCAGGACGGTTCCGTCTCTTCCAATAAGCAGGCGCGAAGGCGTTATGCCGTATATGTACACGCGCTTGCCCGCGCCTAAAAAGCCAGCGCGCTCTTCAAGCGCTTCCGTTTTGTATATAGGGCTGTCGTAGCGAAGAAGCGCTGTGTACATAGGCTCAGTCTGCGAAGCGAAGGAAGCTTGAACGTAAATGGACAAAAGCAGCGCTATTATAAGCAGCAAGGAAGTCTTTTTCATATTACGCCTTGAATATCGCCACAAACAGCGAGCCGTCCTGAACGTGGGTCTTTATCTGTATGGGGAAAGAATAATCGTTTCTGAATATGAAGTTAAGCTTGCCGCTCGTAGCGTCCATGCCGTGGGGCAGATAGCTCGCGCCGTTCGCGCCGTGCGGGGCTCTTACAAGCACCGTAAGCCCGGTAAGCTGCAAAACGGCGTTATAAAGCGTAGAAGATATCTGGCAGCTGCCGCCTCCAGGCGAAGTGCCCCATTCGCCGTCAACAAGGGCGCCCGCTTCAAGGTAGCCGTTTGATATTGAAAAAGGACCCACTTCGTTGTTAAAGTCAAGCTGCTGGCCCGGCTGCATAACTATGGACATGCGGTCGGCGCCTAATTTTAAGTTGTGTATGCGGTTAACGTTCATTTCATCTTCCGTTATTTTATAAAAGGAATTGAACACCGCTACAGGGGTGTCCGCGTCGCCTAACTCAACTTCAGGCGCGACCGTTTTTAATGAATTCAAGTAGCGCGTATCCACATAGCCGTACTGGCGCTTAAATATAAGGTAGGCCCAGCCGTCCACTATATCTATGAAGCCCACCATGGAGCCCGGGTGCATGGTGATTAATACTTTGGAAGAAGCGTTTGGCTCGGCGTATATTGGCGTGTCCTGCGAGAAAGTAGTGTAAAACTTAAGCTGGTTTACGCCGTAAGGCGGAAGGTTTTTATAGTCCAGCCTTTCAACGCTGTCCACGCGGGCGCGTATAACGTAGCCCTTGCCGCCGCCGTATACTATGCCTAAATACGCGGGCAGCACTTCCACAATCTGCACAGGGTTCCCGGGGTTAAGCTTCCCTAAGACAGAAGAATTTTTATCAGGCGCAGTATATACGTTTGTAAAGCTGTTAGGGTAGTTCATGGTTATTTTCGCGTTGTACAGCACGTCGCCCTGAGCCAGCGAGGACGCGGAAGCTGAAAGCGCGCACAATATCATTAAAATGGATATTATCTTTTTACTCATCGCTTTCTCCTTTCTTCTTAAGCTTTTCAAGTCTGCCGTCCTCGCGCTTTATGTATGTATTGTCAAGCTGGGACCTTAAGTTTTCTTTGAATTCGTTTATGTATTCGCGCCTTAAAGCCGCCTGGGTTTCCTTTTCCTGCTCGTTCAAACCCTGTTCCTTCTGTTTTTTATAAAGCGCGTTTATTTTTTCTATTTTTTCTTTATCCATCAGGATTTTCTCCGTTTAAATTGGTTTCCTTTTTTAAGCTCATCGCAAGAAAACAGTTTATTGCGATTATTATAACATATACAGCATACAATAGCCATTTTGAATTGTCCGAGCGGTCTATTAAAAACTCAAGCCCTAATATGCATAAAATGCTTACGGGGAAAACGGTAAGCGCGGCTTTTGCCTTCGCGTTGAGAGGCTTCGCCTTGAGTGCGAATTTAATAACGCCGACGCCGAAAAACACGGCGGAAAGAAGCTGCTGCGCGCCCACAAAAGAAAAGCGCATATGGTAGTCGAAGCGCAGGGACTCAAGCAGCGTCTGGCTGGCCCCAAAAAGCAGGAGCCAGCTTAAAAATACATACCCGTTCCTGTCCTTTTTAAGCATGGTGAAAAGCACAATGAAAAGCGCCGCGGCGACTAAGGCCTCAAGTAGCCAGGTTTTAAGGTATATGTCGTATTCGCCGCGGACGGCTAAAAAGCTGTCGTCAAGCGCTCCCGTTACAAGCGGTCTGCTTATGCCCGTGCCTGAATACTTTTCCCCGAGCCTTTCAAAAAATATAAACGCCATAACAGGGGGCGCCGCTGCGTCAAGCTGCGCGCTTAAATTTGTTTTTAATATTTTAGAAGTTATAACGGCGGCTGCAATCACGCCGAACAGCGCGCCGAACATGGACATGCCGCCCGTGCGGAAGTTAAATATGTTTTTAAGCTTTAAAAACGGTATAAATGAAGCGTCCGTAAAGCAGTAGAGCAGCCTTGAAAGCAGCAATGACAAGGGCACGGCTATAACAAAAAGCAAAAGGAACGAAGCGGGCTTGATTTTTTTGCGTTTTTCTGAAAAGAAGCCCGCTATAAGCGCCGCCAGGGCGCCTGAAGACACGAAAACGCCGTATTTGTATATCGTTATGTTAAACAGCTCAAACGCTACGTTCTGCACGGTTTTCTCCTTTTAAAATGCCTTATTCCATCAGCGAAGCGAAATATATCATGTCGCTCTGGGCGCGCTCGTTGTTTATGCTCCTGTCCTGGAAATAGCCTCCGTTAAACGTTATGGTGGCTGAATTGCCCCCGTCAAAGTTAAAGGCCTGCGTGCAGCCTATGTTGAACATGTATTCGGCAAGCTGCTCTATGGTAGCGCCCGGAGAATTTTCGGAGCGCCCCTCCGCGTGGACTATTACGTATTCAAGCGGTCCTATCTGCCCCAGGGCAAGGCGCGGCTCCGGCCTGTGAGGGTTATAGCTGTATTTTTCAGGTATTGCCTGAAGCTCGTCGTCCTTTACAAGCGCGGGGCCGAACGTAAACGCGTTTACTATGGTGCGGTCGGCGTCGAGGAAGCTGTTGAGCTGCTCCTGCTTGCCGTCGCCTGAAATTATAAAGAAATCCCCGTTCTGGTCTATAAGAAGCGTATCCTTAACAGGGTTTAACTTGTTGCGTATTTTTTCACCCATGCGGTATTCAAACGATGTTTTGGCGGGGTCGTTTGCCATATAGTTGGCGTTGCAGGCTATTACGGCGTTGTTTTTTTCCGCCATTGAAGATATAAGCGCCACGCGGCTTGAGCGCGGGGAGGCCGCGGTAGCCGTTCTTAACTGGCTAGCGTGAACGAGCTTTATATAGGCTACCCACCATTTTATGCCGTTTCCCTCGTTTACCTCAAGCTCAACCTGTATGCTCGGGTCCTTATAGCCCGTTTCCGTAAAACCCGCGGGGTTTAAAGGCCGTCCCGGTGAAAAGTCTATGGGGAGCGCGCGCACGAATATGCTTTCCGCTCTTGCCGACGGTATTAAAAGACTTAAAAAGCCGTTTGAGCCGCTCTTGTCCGTTAATTTTATCGTGTCCAGGGGTTCGGAGCTGTTAACAGGCTCCGTATCGCTTTCTGAGTCAAAGCTATTTTCCGCGTCTTCTTCGTCTGACCAAAGTTCGTCCTCCAGAAGAAAGCGCTCCTCTTCAAGCATTGAAGATGACGGTATTATGAACGACAGGCTTAAAGCCATAGCCACGGCGAGCGCCGTAAGCAGTATTTTAGTGTTTTTACGCATATTATTCTCCTTGCGGTTCCTCGTACGGGAAGACCCACGCCTTCTGTACGCGGTAATTTATAAAGTATAAAACAGTATCTACTACTGCTTTAATCAAAGATTTGTTCACCGCCTGGGCAGACAAACGGTAAAGCAGATTGTTTACGCCGCCGCTCGCCAAAAGCGACGCTGCGGCAAGCGCGGCGTAGCAAAGGCCAGAGCCCTGTTTTCTGCCCTGTTTAAACACCATTTTTTTATTTACCATATAATTAAATATGGCGGATATTATCCTCGCGATTGCGGCGGCGGCGTAGGTGTGCAGATAGGCGTCCTGCCCGCCAAGATTATCCTTGAACAGAGCCTTTAACACAAAGCTGTCAAGAAGCGTGAACACGCCTATATCTATAAGGAAGCTTGCCAGGCTTGAAAAAACGTACTTAAAGAACGTGCCGAAAAGGCTTTTGTATATGCGCGCGGAATCCTTCAAGGGGTTAAAATGGCTGCTGCGGTTTTCTTCTATGTATATGGTTTCTATTTCAACGGTTTCAAAAGGTATCTTGTTTAAGGCGCAGAACGTAAGCACGTTCATTTCGTACTCGAAGCGCTCCCCGCTTACTTTAAGCATTTTTGGTATAAGCTCGTACCTTATGCCGCGAAGGCCTGTCTGCGTGTCGGGAAGGCGGCTTCCGTAAAGCAGGGCGAAGAAAAAAGACGTAACGGAATTTCC
The DNA here is from genome assembly GCA_964518875.1 of uncultured Oscillospiraceae bacterium. GTDB lineage: Bacteria > Bacillota > Clostridia > Christensenellales > Aristaeellaceae > DTU024. Next base: position 50,628 of record CAZFHI010000005.1, on the reverse strand, counting down.
AAAGCGGCTGCGAAAGGGCACGCCTGATTTTTTAAAGCTGCGGGAGCCTAAAACAAGCGCCCTGTCGTTTTCGAGCATTTTTTCCGCGACCTTTTTAACGTCCGCGGCCGTATGCTGGCCATCGGAATCCGCCGTTACGACGCCTGGAACTCCCTTGTAGTTATCTAAAATATACTGCATGCCGTATTTAAGCGCGTGGCCCTTGCCGCGGTTTTCCTTATAGCCTGTTACGGTGCAGCCTTTTACGTTTGCCGCCTGCTTGAATATGTCTTGATAAAGGCTGTCTTCGCCCGAACCGTCGTCCACCACCAGCACGCGGAAGCCGCGCTCCGAAAGCTCGCGCACATATGTTAAAAGCTTTTCATCCGGGTGCAGGGACGGTATAAGCACCACCGCGTCAAATACGCTTGTCAAAGGCTTAAAGCCTCCTTTGCATTCTTTCTCCTGCCGTTAACGCTTTTAAAGCGTTCCTTAAGGCGTTTATCATTGTACTCAAAAAACACCGTTTTGTAAAACTTTGTTAAAAACTTTTACAATTTTTTGCGTACTTGATTTTATTGAATTTGCGCTTATTTGTATGTATTATATGTATGCTTATAAAAAGGAGGATTTATGGAATTTTTGCACGCGGTTCCTTCGCAGGAAGAGGATATACTGGATTTTATAAACTATGTTTTCAGCAGCGCTCACGTGCCGCACGACTTTAAAAAGCTTCTGCCCTTTGTGTATGGCAGGAAAGGCTTTTACGATCTGCACCTTGTGGCGCTTGAAAACGATAAAATAAAAGGCACCGTAGCCCTGCTGCCTTTTTTGATGCGCGTTGGAAATGAAAGCCTTAACGCGGGGTTTATAGGCAGCGTGAGCGCGCACCCCTACGAAAGGGGACGCGGCGTTATGAAAGGGCTTATGGCGCTTGAAAACAAAGAAGCGGAAGGAAAAAACATGGACCTTGTTTTTTTAAGCGGCATGCGCCACCGCTATAATTACTTTGGGTTTGAGCGCTTCGGAACGAATTTCGCGTTTACTTTAAACGAGGACAGCGCGCGCCACGCGCTTAACGAAATAGACAGCGAAAACTGCGAAATAGTTCCTTTCAGCGAAGCTTCAAACAAGAATATAGACAGCGCGTATAATATTTTTTTAAGAAAGCAGCTTGTGTGCGCCAAAAGGAGCTTTGAAGAATTTAAGCAAAAAGCCTCAAGCTGGAAAAACGAGGGATTTTTGTTTTTACATAAGGGTATTGTAAAAGGGTATTTTATATATTCCAGCAGGAATACGGCTGAGGAAATGTGCGTGGAAAATGAAAGCGCGCTTCCCTGCCTTAAGCTTATTTTAGAGAGGTTTGGGAACTCTAAAATAATATGCCCCGCGTGGAATAAAGAGCTTTTTGAAAAGGCGGAGCAAGTTTGCGAAAGCTATAACATATTTTCAAGCGACATGCTGCGCGTATACAATTGGGAAAATGTGCTAAACGCAGGAATGAAGCTTAAAGCCGCGCAAACGGCGCTGCAGCGCGGGCGCCTCGTGTTGGGCATAGAGCGGGCGGGAACGTTTTGCATAGAAGTAAATAAAGAAAACGCTGCGGCGTATAAGACAAACGAAGAAGCGAGCGTTGAATTTACGCAGGAGAAAGCGGTACAAGCTTTGTTTTCTCCGCTGGGCTTGTTCAAACAAAAATGCAATGCGTTTTCAAGCTGGCTGCCCATGTCCCTTGAGCTTAGTTCGCCCGACGGGTTTTAAAACAAATTTTAAACAATTTGTAACAATTGGGCCCGCGTTTCTTGCGCGCTTTTATAATATGCTCTATAATGCCAGTTGTGCTTAGGAGGTATTATGAGGCGGTTCAGCGATTTTGTGCTTAAAAATAGAATTCTCGTAATTATATTAACCGTAGCGCTTTGCATTATAAGCTTTTTTGCTATGCTAAACGTAAACGTGGACTACGATCTGGCGTCCTATCTGCCGGAAAATTCACCCACGTCCAAGGCGCTTTCGGTAATAGGGGAGGATAACCCGAACCTTAAGTTTTACGTAAAGGACATACCGCTTGAAGACGCGATAGACGTAAAAAACCAGCTGCTCAACGCAAGCTACATAAACGGCGTTATATGGCTCGACGACGTGTACGACGTAAAGGGCACGCCGCTTGAAACGGTTCCAGAAAGCGCGCTTAAGCCATGGTATGCTGAAAACGGGGCGTTATACACCGTTACCGTCGACCCTGAGCACTATGCCGAAGGATTAAACGCCATAAGAGCGCTTTACCCAAACAGCATGGCGAGCGGAAACGCGGCGAACCAGGCGCAGGTAATGTCCGTTTCCACAAAGGAAATAGAGAGCATAATGCCGCTTATACTGCCAATAGTACTGGTTATTTTAATATTAGCCACGGGCAGCTACTTTGAGCCCGTTTTGTTTTTAATGGCGATAGGCGCGGCCATACTGCTTAACGAGGGCACGAACATATTTTTAGGCAAGGTTTCGTTCATCACAAGGGCAAGCTCCTCCGTGCTTCAGCTTGCGGTATCCATAGATTACGCCGTGTTTTTGCTGCACAGCTTTTCTGCTTTCAGAAACAAGGGCTACGACAACCAGAGCGCCATGAAGGAAGCCATAGTAAGCTCCGCTTCATCCGTCGCTTCAAGCGCCATGACCACGGTGTTCGGTTTCCTGGCGCTTGCCGTTATGGATTTTGAGCTTGGCAAAAACATGGGCTTTGTTTTAGCCAAGGGCGTGCTGCTAAGCTACATATCCGTAATAGTGTTTCTTCCGGCGGTGGCGATTTCATGCACGGGGCTTTTGGACAAAACGGCGCACAAGCCTTTCATGCCAAAATTTAAACGGTTCGCCGGATGGGTTATAAAACACGCTCTGCCCGTCGCGGTTATTTTTTTAATTTTGATACCGATCGCCTTTATGGGGCAGCGGAACAACAGCTTTATATACGGTTCTGGCGGCATGCACGCCGCAGGCTCCGAAGTAAAAAAGCAGGAGGCCGAGATAAACCGTATTTTTGGAGAAAGCCAGTCCCTGCTTCTTATGGTACCCGAAGGGGACGTGGCGAAAGTAAATTCTTTAAGCAAAAACCTTTATAACGTAGACAATGTTACAAGCGTTATATCTTATCCCGACGCCGCGGGGCTTGCTGTGCCGGTTCAAATGGTGCCTGCTAAAAGCCTTGGCGCGCTCAGGCAGAAAGGGTACGACCGCATTGTAATAAACGGCGCCACGAACACCGAAGGCCCCGAAGCCTTTAAGCTTGTTGAAGACATACGCGCTGAAGCTGAAAAGCATTACGGAAAAGATTTCCTGCTTGCGGGGGAAAACGTAGCAAACATAGACATTAGAAACGTGATAGTAAAGGACAGCCTTGAAGTTATTCTGGTTGGAGTTGTAGCGATAGGCATAATACTGCTTATAAACTTTAAAAGCTTGTCGCTGCCCCTGGTGCTGCTGCTCGTAATAGAAGGCGCGGTTTGGATAAACCTGTCCCTTCCGTACTTCCAGGGGGAAAACCTTAACTACATGGGCTACCAGATAATATCAAGCGTGCAGCTTGGCGCGACCGTCGACTACGCCATACTTTTAACGCGGCACTACGTAAACGCGCGAAAAACCATGCCCAAAAAGGAAGCGGCCGCCTTTACGCTCAGCAGCACGACAGGCTCCATACTGCCGCCCGCGCTGATACTTACATCGGCAGGGTACCTGCTGGGCTTTGTGTCCACAAACGGAGTGGTAAGCCAGATGGGCGCCATACTTGGGCGCGGGGCCCTGCTTTCAGCGTTTATGTCGCTCGTTATGCTGCCGCATCTTTTAGTGATGCTTGATACATTTATTAAAAAAACCACTAAGGAAGGCGGGGAGTTTATATGATGTCAAAGTTAAAAACCTCTGTTATTTTAGCGGCGCTGCTTGTTACCGCGTGCTTTATGGCGCTGGCAGGGCCTCAAAAAACCGAAATAGTGTACGCCAAGTTAGACGGCGCCGGAAGCGTATCCGGCGTATACGTGGTAAACGTTTTTGAATCTGACGAGAAAGCCAATATAACAGATTACGGCGATTATGAAAAAACGGTTAATTTAAGCCGCGCCGACGCTATTAAAACTTCAGGAAAAGAAACAACGTTCAGCATGGAGCCCGGGCGTTTCCTGTACCAGGGGAACATGAAAAGCGCGGAAATACCATGGGACATAAAATCAGAGTACGCGCTTAACGGAAAACCCGTGTCCGCTGAAGAGCTTTCCGGCGCCGAAGGCGAGCTGACAATAAAGCTCGGCATCCATATTAACGAAGCCATGAAAAGTTACGCGGACAGCATGGTACTGCAGATAAGCCTTTCGCTCCCTTCCGAAAACGCGCTTAACATAGAAGCGGAGGGCGCCCTAAAGGCTTACGCCGGCACTAACATAACGCTTTCCTATATGGTTCTCCCCGGCATGGAAGCGGAATACTCTGTAAGCGCTTCCGTGAAGGACTTCTACATGCCGTCTTTGCAGATAGCGGGCGTTAAAATGGCGATGGACAGCGAAATGCTCACAGAGTACGTAGGCAGGACGCTTTCAAACTCCCCTGTGCAGCAGCTTGCTGAAAACATGATAAAGAACATGCTTGGCGACACAGAAAAGCCGTTGTCCTTCGCGGACAAAAGAAACGGCGAAATAAGCGGGCTTCAGTTTGTAATAATGAACGACGGCATACCTGAAAAGCCGAAGCCCAGGGTGGAAATACCGGACGATAAAGAAAAGAGCTTATGGGACAAGATAAAAGACCTGTTTTAAAAAGCAAGAAAGAGCGCTTTGAAGAGTTTATAACGCCTTACGAGAGAAGCGTTTATTTCACGTGCCTGAGGATACTTTCCAACAGGGAGGACGCGCAGGACTGCGCGCAGGAAGCCTTGCTGCGCGCCTTTAAATACTTTGACAGCTTTAACTACCAGTCAAAGCCGTCCACTTGGCTTTACCGCATAGCGTACAACTGCTGCATGGATTTTATCAAAAAGCGCGGAAACACCATATCCCTGGACGACTTAAACAACGAGGAAATAGAGGACGACGGCCCTTCTCTTTACCTGCGCATAGAAGAAAGCGAACGAAAAAGGCTTCTTAAGGAAGCCATAAAGGAGCTGCCGGAACTGTTCCGCCCTCCCATAGTGCTGTGCGATCTGCAGGGCTTAAGCTATCAGGAAGCCGCGGATATTATGGACATACCTTTGGGAACGCTTAAAAGCCGCATAAACAGGGCGAGAAACAGGCTTAAAAAAATTTTATTAAAAAACCGGGAACTTTTTGTGAGCAACGGCAGTCTTATTGATGTGGGAGGGAAAAACAATGAACTGTAAAGATGCTGAAGCCCTCCTTAAAGAGGATTTTGACGCGGCGCGCGAAAACCAACAGCTTATGGAGCATCTTAAAACATGCGAAAGCTGCCGCGCGCTGTATCAATACCGCGTTGACGCCAGACATTTAGACGATGAAGAGGAACTGCCGGCTGATTTTTCATCGTCGTGGCGCGAAAGCATCGGTAAGGAGGAAAATATTGAAAGAAGTAAAAAAACGCAAGCGGAGCGTGAAAGCGGGCGGCATATAGGCTTCAGGCGTTTTCTAAGCGTCGCCGCGGTGTTCGTGTTTTTGATAGCGGGAACCGTTCTTACAAGAAACGGCTCTGATGAAAATTACGCTGAAGCTTCAAGCGGCCAGGGCGTCGCAACGGCTTTTTACGCCGACGCCGACGGGCTGGCAAAAAAAAGCGGCATGAGTCTCATGGCGAGAAGCGCTCCAAACGTGCAGGAAAGCGCGGCGCTAGAAAACCGAAGACAACAAAAGCTTATACGCACGCTTAACATAAGCATAAGCACAAAAAGCTTTTATGAGGACCTTAAAAAGGTGCAGGAAAGCCTTTCTAAGTCGGACGGCTACCAGGAGTACATTAACATAGGCGAAAACGGGGACGGAAAGCTTAGCGCCTCAATCACTATGAGGGTGCCTGAAAGCGGGCTTGACGCGTTCGTCGCTTCGCTTGACGCTGTCGGCCGAACCGTTTCAAAAACGGAAAGCGTGCAGGACGTAAGCGAAAGCTACTACGACGCGGAAGCGCGCCTTAAAACCCAGGAAGATAAGATGCGGCGCTTAAGCGAGATGATGGAAAAGGCCGAGTCCGTTGATGAACTTATACAGATAGAAAGCGCCATTGCGGACACGCAGTACGAGATAGACAGCCTGAACAGCACTATCAAGCGCTTCGACAGCGATATAAGCTACTCCACCGTTAATTTAAGCCTTATGGAGGAACTTAAAAAGGACACGGCGGGCGACAGGGAAGCCTCTTTTTCAGAGCGAATGTCCGGCGCCTTTTCAAACGGGCTGTCTGAGGCAAAGAGATTTTTAATCGACATGCTCGTGTTCATAGGGGGATATTTCCCGCTGATAGTAATAATTATAGCAATTATAATTATAGTAAATGCAATAAACAAAAAAAGGAGAAATTCACATGAAAAATAAACTTGGTATTTTTACAGCAGTATTGCTTATAGTAAGCCTTTTTACGGTCGCAAGCCTTGCTGAAAGCAAAAAGATTACTGCAAGCGGCCAGGGAACCGTATCGCTTCAGGCGGACACAGTAAGCTTTACCATAGGCATAAGAACAGAGGACAAGGACATTGCCAAAGCCCAGCAAAAGAACAAGCAGGACATGGCGAAGCTTATTGAAGAGCTTAAAAAAAGCGGCGTGGACGAAAAGGACATGCTTACTACTTCATATGACGTAAACTCTGACACAGGCTATTACGGCAAAGAATCTGCAGATAAATACGTTATAAGCAACATGCTTTACATTGTGCTTAAAGACATAGATTCCTTAAACGGCGTGCTTGACACCGCCATAAAGAACGGCGCGAACACGCTGTGGGCGCTTAACTTTTCTTCAAGCAAGGAATCTGAAGCCTACGAAAAGGCGCTTGAAACAGCGGTTGAAAAGGCTAAAAAGAACGCGGAGGTTTTAGCCAAGGCGGCAAATTGCGAGCTTGGCGACGTTATGGAAATAAACCAGACTTCATACGGCCCCGCGCAGTACGGCGTATTCAACAATATGGAAATGGTGTCGGCTGGAGAAGCTAAGGATTCAGGCGCTCTTATAACAGGCGACGTATCCGTAAGCGCTTCCGTGGTCGTTACGTTCGAGATTAAATAAAGATATTAACATTTGAAAAAATACGCTCAAGGGCCGCCGGATTCCGGCGGCCCTTGTTTTATACTTAAAATTTACAGCGGCGATTAAAATATCACTCGTATTTTTTAATTATAGCCTGCGTGCCCGATTCGCCAAAGCCCTGTTTTTCAAGCTCTTCATACATGCTTAGCACCAGGCTTAAAACCGGCAGATCGAGGTTTCTCTTTTTGGCTTCTTCGCTCGCGAGCTTCATATCCTTAATAAAATGCTTTATGTAAAAGCCGGGCGCCATGTCGTTTGAAAGCATTTTGGGGCCGTTGCCCTTCATCTGCCACGAGCCCGCCGCTCCCTGCGATATTACGCTTAAGGCTTTATTCGCGTTTAGACCCGCTTTTGAAGCGTACGCCAAGGCTTCCGCTACCGAAGATACGCAGCCTGAAATGGCTATCTGGTTCGCCATCTTGCAGTGCTGCCCGCTGCCCGCCTTGCCCATGTAGTATATGTTTTTGCCCATATTTGAAAATATATCGCAGGCTTCGTCAAAGTCCTCCTTGTTTCCTCCCGCCATTATGGTAAGAGTGCCGTTTTTTGCCCCTGTGTCGCCGCCTGAAACGGGCGCGTCCATAGCCCTTAAATTTCTTTCCTTCGCTTTTTCAAATATTTCCATGGCGATTTCAGGCGAGGACGTAGTCATGTCTATTAAAAGCGCGTTTTTTTTCGCGTTTTCTATTATACCGTTATTAAAGTAAACGTTGCGCACGTCTTCAGGGAAGCCCACCATGCTTATAACTACGTCTGCGTTTTTAACGGCTTCAGCGACGCTGTCCTTCCATACGGCGCCCTTTTCAATCACGCTTAAGCACTTGGATTTTGTTCTTGAGTAAATATTTACGCCGTACCCCGCCTTAAGCAGGTTTTCCACCATGCCGCGCCCCATAACGCCTACGCCTATAAAAGCTATGTTTTTCATAATATCCTCCTTTTTTAATTACGCTTATTTAAGCTTAAAAAGCAAAATTTATTGTTATTATACACATTTTACATTCAATCGGTCAAAGCGCCGCGAATTTATGTTACAATAGGGTTACAATATGTATCCGAGGTGGTGAAATTATTAAAAGACTTATTTCCGCATTGCTTTGTTTATGCCTTATTACGCCCTATATATACGCTGAAAACCTTTTAAAAACGGGCAGCGAAGGCGAAAGCACGCGCAAACTGCAGGAACGCCTTGTGGATTTAGGCTTTTATAAGAGCGAGCCCGACGGCGTATACGGCAAATCGACAAGGCGGAGCGTTATGGATTTTCAAAGAGCGGCCAAAAAAGCGGGCTTCAATATTGCGGTCGACGGCATAGCGGGCGAACAGACCTTAGGGCTTATATATGACGACGGCAAGATGGAAGACTTTATTTCGTTCGGCATAAACGAAAAGGGTCTGCGCGTAGAAAGGCTCCAGACAAGGCTTTACGATTTAAACTTCCTTTCGGAAAAACCGGACGGGTACTTCGGCGTAAACACACAAAAAGCGCTGACGGCTTTCCAGCGCTATGTTCAAAAGCGCGGCGCAGATATAAAGGTAAGCGGCAAGAGGGACTTAAAAACGAAAAAGCTTTTGGAATCGAAGGATTTAAGCCTTTTCGGCATAGAGGCGCCGGAGTTTTTTGACGAAACGAGGCCCTTAAGCCTAAACCCTAACTTTATAGCGTCCCGCGCGTGCATGCTTATAAATTTAAGCACAGGCGAAACGCTTTTTCAAAAAAACGCCGATAAAAAAATGTACCCCGCGAGCACCACTAAAATTATGACGCTTTTAACGGCGCTTGAAAAGACGGACGTCGACAAAAAAATAACCATACCTGAGGAAGCGGCAAGGGTTCCGTCTGATTCAAGCCTTGTGCCCGTTTACCCCGGCGAAAAGATGCTTTTAAAGGACCTGCTTTTCGGCCTTATGATACGTTCCGGGAACGACGCCGCCAACGCCGTAGCCGTAATATGCGACGGAAGCGTAAGCAAATTTGTAGACAGCATGAATAATAACGCTAAAAAAACAGGCATGAAAAACACGCGCTTCAGCAACCCGCACGGCTACCACGACGAAAACCATTTTACCACATGCGAGGATCTCTGCCTGCTTACGCGGGAAGCTCTTAAAAACAGGGATTTTTTCAACATCGTAAGCGCCACAAGCTATAAAATGCCGCCTACCAAAAAACGCGGCGAAATTGAAATAAAAACAAGATCCGCCATACTGCTCAAAGAAAGCCCGTACTTTTATCCTTACGCTCTGGGCGTAAAATCCGGCTTCACAAGGGCGGCCGGCAACTGCTATGTGGGAATGGCGGAAAAGGACGGGCGCCGGCTTTTAGCCGTGGTGCTTGACTGCCGCACGAGAAACCAGATGTGGCTGGACTTAAGGCGCCTGTTTGAGTATGGGTTTAATTTAAATAAAATATAAAACGCACCGATACGCGTTACATTAACAAGCAGTATATAAGGTGCGCGCTTATGCCGGCGGCTAAGCCCCCTATGGTATGCGAAAGTATGGCTTTTCCAGAAAGCTCCGGGCAGCCGAGGGAATCCATCATGGCTATATGCGTGCTTAAATAGCCGCTCCAGCACATGCACATAGCGGTAAACACGGCGATATTGTCCCCGTTGAACTTGCCCTGGGACAGCATTTTAGGAACCAGGCTTATGGCGGCTCCGGCGGAGCCTAAAGCAGTTATGGGCACAGAAATGGCGGCGTCAGACTTAAAGCCCAGAAGAGGGCCTAAAATAAAATTAAGCTTTTGGCCAAGCCACGGCAGCAGCGCCACGCCCTCGTACGCGCTTCCAGTGTATCCGCCCTGCGGTTCGCCTGAATTAAGCAGCATTACGAAAGAGCATATTATAACTACCCCTGGTATTATGGCGACGCCCATGCTTACGCCGGCCTTTCCTCCGTCCATAAGCGCGTTTATAAAGCGGCTGCCAACGCCGCCTTTCCTTACCTTGCGCAAATTAAGGTTAAGCTTGTTTTCCGGATCAATTTTAGGGCTGTCTAATTCTTTATAGCCGTCCTTTGTAAAATGCAGCATAAGGCGCACGCTTACTATGCTGCCTATTATTACGCCTAAATTGCCTATAAGAACAGAATTTATATAGCTTTCGCCGTTCGGTCCCTTAAGCCCCGACATGAACACGCTTATTATAAGCCCCATGCCGAAAGAGGTGCCTAAGTTTGTGAGCGCGGGAACCTGGTTCTTTTTAAAGTATTTTATAAAGTTTTCATCTTTTGCGAGCGTAAGCACTGCGGGGTTGTCCGAAAGGTACGTAAGCAGCGCCGCCATAATGGAAGCCCCCGGCATTTTATACAGCGGCTTCATAACGGGGGATAATATCTTATTAAGTATCGCGACCACGCCAAATTCAGACAGAAGCGCAGAAAACGCGCCTATTATTACGGCTACCGCCATAAGGTACAGCACCGTATTTATAAGCAGGTCATAGCCTGTGTTCATAAGCGTGTTTATAAAGTTCACAAGCCCCATTCTGTATGAAAAAAACAGAATAAGCGCCGCGAGCAGCGCTATAAAAACAAGGCTTTCGCCGTCCCCGGCTTTTTTAAACCTGTCTTTTTGCATAAGCAAAAACGCCCCTTTTATTTATTATGCATAGTCTATCTTATTTTATGCATAAGGTCAAGAATTACTGAAGCAGCATAAGAGGTATGGTTTTTTCTTCTTTCGTGCCGCCGCCGTGCACGCCCTTAAGGCACTTAAGCTGGTTTTCTGAGTTAAAAAGCGTTAAGCCTGTGTTCGCGACGGCTATAAAATCCCCTAAATATTCTTTAAGACGCTCGTTAAAGGGCGTTTCGCCGAACAGCTTGTTTTTTAACGCCTCTTCCCTTGAAAACAAAGTATAGCTGTTGCCAAAATGGTTTTCAAAGGCTCGCTTTAAAGCCTGTTCGCGTTCTTTTTTCGCGAACAGGTTAAGCGCGCGCTGTTCGATAGTTGGCAGACGCAATAAATTATCAAAAACGTCGGGATAATCTTTTAAAACGCGGCCGTCCGCGTCTATATGGCCGTGGTCCGCGCTTATAAAGCAGAAAGTATTTTTAAGGCGGAGCGCGAAGGCTTCCGTCTTTTTTTGAAGCTCCAGCATATTGTCTTTAACGTCTTTATGAAGCACGCCTTTTCTATGCATAATGCTGTCAGGTTCCGGCCAGTAGGCGTATATGTACCTCGGGGTTTCGCTTTTAGTCAAAAGAAGAATATTGTCTAAAATTTCATCATAGCTTTTTATAAACGGTTTTTCATAGGGGCTTAGCGTAAACGCTTCCGCCCCTGTTTTTTTTATGCGTTCGCACACAGAAACATAGGGCGTGTAGCGTTCGGCGGCGTTAAATTCTGCGGCGCTTACGCCTTTTTCATTCCTGTTTGAATACACTTCGACGTTCTGGTTAAGTTCAGGGTAATACATGGTCCAGCCAAGGCGCGCGTGCTGGGAAGGGTAAAGGCCGGAATCGTATGACGCCGTCGCGGCTACGGTCGTCGGCGGGAAAACGGAACTGTAATCGCAGATTTTGTTTTTCATAAAAAAACCGCTGTTTTTAAAGGCGCTTAGCATGTTAAAGCTTCCCATGCCGTCAAGCACTATTACGACCATGTGCTTTTTTGATCCTTCGAGCAGATTGTCCGCCATGGGAAAAGTGTCGTTCAATATTGGAACGCCAAAATATTTAAGCACGGAATTCGCTAAATTTACTATGTTTTCCATACGCCGCCTCCTGATTTTCTTAAAGCATTATACCTGAAACAATCTGGGGGCACAATAAGTTGTCCCACCATGTCCAGAAGTTTTGTGGTAATGTGCTTTCGGAAGGAGGGAACATATGTTCGTCTATAATATGGCGCAGGCTTATTTTAAACGCTTATTCCATTTTTAAAAAGGAATAAGGATTAAGCAAAAGGAGGTTTTATGGAAGAGAATGCTTTGCCGCAGGAAAGCGATTGCAAGGAGCAGGAAAACGAATTAATCGGCGGAAAACAGGATTTTGAAAGCGTTGAAAAATTAAAAGAAAATTTAAACGCTAAAGAACAGGACTACGAAAAAAGGCTTAAGGATTTAATAAGGCGCGAGCGGGAATTTTTTAAGAGCGAGTTAAAAAGCAAGGCGCTTGAAAAGCTTAAAAAAAGCAGCATACCTTTTGAAGCGATAGATCTTGTAAGATTGGAAACGGAAGAAAACATGGAAAAAAGCATAGCGCTGCTTGAAAAGCTGCTTAAAAGAAACGCGCTTGACGCCCCTGTTACGGGGGAAGCCGAAATAAGCCCAACAAGCTACAAGCAGAGGGCGGCGGCGTACATAAGAAACAATTTTCAGGAGGTTATATGATAACGCAGAGCAAGGATTTAATAATACCGGAAGTCGTAAGCGACATAATAGAGCAGTTTTTAGGCGGAAGGATAAGCCTTCTGCCCGTAACTGAAACAGACAATTCCCTTGAAGGCGTGCCGGGAGACACGCTTAAGTTCCCGTGCTTCCGCTACATTGGCAAGGCCGAGCAGGTGGATGAAAACGGCAAGGTAACTACGGGACTGCTTTCAGCAGACACTGTGCAGGCCAGGGTTAAAAAATACGCCAAGGCCGTGTGCATTACGGATGAAGCGAGGCTTTCAGGCTTTGGCGACCCCGTGGGGGAAGCTGCAAGGCAGCTGGCTTATTCCATAGATCACGCGGTGGACGAGGAGCTTTATTCCCTGCTGGATAATATACCCATGCGCAGAAAGCTTGCCGCTGAAAGCCTTACAAGCGACGCGGTGGCGGACGCGCTTTCGCTTTTCGGCGAGGAGCTTGAAGGCAAAAAGCTGCTTTTTACAGACGCCGCTGGCTTTGCAAGCTTGCGTAAAGACCCTTCTTACATACGCGCGAGCGACCTTGGACAGAGGATGATATGCTCGGGCGTAGTCGGGGAAATATGGGGCTGCCAGATAATAATATCCAACAGGATAAGGGAAAACGAAGAAACGCATGAAAAGCAGCACTTTATTATAAAGCCGGGAGCGCTTCGCATAGTGAACAAAAAGGGCACAACGCTTGAAATAGACAGGGAGCCTGACTACATGCGCTCGACGCTTTACGCCTCAAAGCACTGCGCGTGCTATTTGTACGATACTGCAAGGGTGGCTTCCGTTACAGAGTTTACAAATATTCAGGACGTAAGCGGCAAGGGCTTTTCAAGCGTTCCAGGAGAAAACGCGGGGGAAACCTACGTTTTCGTTCCTGAAAATTTGACGCCGTCATCCAGCCTTAAATGGCACTATATTTTAAGCTCGGACGACAAGCCAAAGGGAACGTTTGGAACCGCCATTACCGCAGCAAAGCCGTACTTGGGAGAAGACACGCCCATTTCCGCCGGCAGCAGCGCCTACATACACATGCTGCTTCTCGACAGCAAGAGCAGGCCCGTAAAGAACGCTGTTATAGCGCTTAACAAGGCATGACGGATTTGCTTACACAGTTCAGGGAATCGCTCGCAGGGGAACAGATAAGCGATTCCCTCGCTGTTTCCCTTTTAGAGGGGGCTAACGAAACCCTGCTTGCTTTAACGAACAGAACGGTGCTGCCTATTGGAATGCGCGGCGCGCTTGTGCGGCTTGCCGTTATACGCTTTAACCGCTTAGGCCTTGAAGGCGAAACGCAAAGAAAGGAAGGCAGCCTTTCAGTTAGTATTGAGGGCCTGCCAGATGATTTGCTTACAGAAATTAAGGCGTGGCGCGTGGGGAGGGTAGGCCTGTGAGAAGGAGCTATCGGCATAGAAAATTAGCGAGACTTTTTAAGGTCGTCTACACAAGAAGCGATACAGGCGCCATAACTGAAAGCAGCGAGCTTTACACGTTTTTTTACGCTACCGTCCACCCGATAGACCAGAGGCGCTGGCGCGACCCCGACACCTTAAAGCCCATAGAGCGGCAGATGCTTATACCTGAAGGTTTTCTGGACTGCATACAGGGCGACAAGATCAAGATAGACGGGGACGAGCGCGTATACAGGGTTACGGAAGCGAGACGCTACTTTACGCACATGGAGATAGAAACGGAGGCGATGAATTGACTGAATCCGAGCTTTACGACGCTCTTAAAACCATTAAGGCTCAGGTAGTCAGGGGGCCGGCTTTCGCCCTCCCCCTTCCTACCTTAAGCTTTTCGCTTAAAACGGCGCGCGGAAGGGAAGAAGTGTGGATACTGCTTCGATCAAAGTCCGCTGAAGAAAACGACGCTTTTTCAGACGAATGCGACGACAGGCTTTCCGGATACGGGTTTTACGCTTACGACAGAAAATGCGAGCGCGAGCGGGACAGCGGAACGTTTCTGCTTTATCTTAAGTATAAAATAGGAAGCTTTACGGCGGTCAAAGTTAACGGCGAAACGCTTTCCTGCGTTTCTGATATGCAGCTTAAAAAAGCTTCTTCGCCTGTTCTGCACGCCGACGGGGAGTACAGAACGGCGGATTTTGACATAAACAAGCTTAAAATCACCATGCTGAAGCCCGTACCTGAATGTTTGCTTAATGGAAAGGTAAGCTTAAGCATAGACGAAAAGCCGTACGCAGGGCTTTTAAGGGAGCTTATGCAAAAGGAAGGCTCAAGCCAGATAATACTTGACATATGGGAGGAAAACAAATGAAGCATATGCCGCGTCTTTGTTTTAAAAGAAGCGATATAATATTGAATATAGACAGGTTTACGGATCTGGACGAGCTGCTCTTTTTAGCCGTAAAAGGAGGAGCGAGGAAAAATGAAAATATAAAGCAGAAGTTTAATAAAATTAAAGCGGAATTCAGCGAGGAAGCAGTAATTTCAGCCTTGTATGACGCCGCGCAGACGGCGGCGTTTCGCGAAAAAGCCGTAATGCGGCGCAGGCTCAACAGGGAGTTCGCTTGGCGGGTGGGCTACTACCTTGCCGTATCTTTGGGAACGTCTAAGAACTATCCGCCTGAACCGTGAGGAGAAAAATATGAATAAAAACGCAGAGCAGGTTCTGGCGCTGCTTTTAAAAATACGCCGGAGCATATTGACGGAGCGTGAAACGCTTACAGACACAATGCGGGAGGAAGTATATTTTGAAAATAAACGGCATAGAGATGAAATCCCTATATATTGTAAATTAGACGGCAGGGTTTCGGGCGATCCGCCAGAGATGAAATACCAGATAAGCGCCGAATGGTGCCTTATGGACGCTCAGGAAGTTAAAGACGCTTTGAGCGCGATAGACGGCGCCGCGTCCATTGAAATTAACAGCCCTGAATCCGGCGGACAAAAACAGATGAGCGCTAAAATAAAAAGCGCGAGGGTTTTCGTGCACGGGGATAAATACAGGAACGTTTTAATAGTGTGGGAGGAAATAGCATGATAAAGGCCCAGGCTGTAATAGACTTTTGCATAAATAACGTTGGCGCGGCGTATGTGTACGGGGCTACGGGCAAGCCGTGCACAAAGGAGTACAGGAAAGCGCGCATGATGCAGTACCCTGAATACGCTTCAGCCATTACGAAAAGCTGCCAGGTTCTGAGCGGCTATAAAAGCGGCTGCGCTGACTGCAGGTACTTTAACAAGCTGTCGTTTGACTGCGCGCAGCTTGTAAGAAGGGCCTTCCAAAAGGCTGACATAAACCTTCCAAGCGGCGCTTCAAGCCAGTGGCTAAGGGGAAGCTGGGCGTACAAAGGACCAGTTGATAAAAAAGCCGAATCAACGCTGTGCGTTGTGTTCAGAAGCGGCGGAAGCCCCATGAAGCACGTCGGGGTATCCTTAGGGAACGGCTTTGTTGTCGACGCAAGAGGGCACGGCTCAGGCGTTATAAAAACAAGATTTGAAAGCTACCCCTGGACGCATTACGCCGTGCCTTGCGGGCTTGAAAAAGCGAACGATAATCAAATAGACATTAAAAAAATGCAGGAAATGCTTATTAAGGCGGGCTTCGACCTTCCGCGCTTCGGAGCGGACGGTAAATTCGGAAACGAAACCAGAAAGGCCATGCAGAGGTACCAGAAAAGCCGCGGCATGGCGTTAACTGAAACGCCCTCCATAAGCGCGTATAAAGCGCTGTTATGCGACGTTAAGCCGGTTTTTTTAAGGCTTAACGATATAGAAAACAGATTGATTAAGCTGGAGGAAAAAAACACATGAAAAAAGCGGGACAGATAATAAGCGCCGCGGCCGTATGGCTCGCGGGGCTATTAGGCGGCTGGGACGGCCCTGTTAAAGCGATGTTTCTTCTTATGGCGCTCGACCTTGTTACGGGTCTTTTGTGCGCGTTCTTAGGGAAAAGCGCTTCGACAAAAAGCGGGCTGTTCGCTTCAAGGCAGATGTACCTTGGAGTAAGCCGCAAGCTTATGATGGTTATAATGGTAATAGCGGCAGGCGCGCTTGATGAAATGCTCAGCCTTAACGGGCTTTCGCGCTCCGCTGTAATAGGCTTTTACTGTGTTAACGAAATGCTGAGCATTATTGAAAACGCCGCGGTGCTTGGCGTGCCTTTCCCAAAAAACGTAAAGCGGGCGCTTGAAAGAAAGAGCGAGGAAAGCGACGCCGTTAACAATAATCCCCGCGGGCAAAACTGCGGCGCAGCAGACAAGAATTAGCGCTTTACTTAAAAGACATGCTGACGCGGGATAGTGGAGCTTGTTAAAATACTGTATTACGTATATTAAAATAAACGCATAATGAGTATAAGCCGTCTAATCATAAAAAAACGCCTTAAAGAACGCCTGCGCTTATAACCACGCGTTATAAAAAGTAAAAGACTTTCTAAAAGCGCTAAGACAAGCAAAAAGCTTCAGCCAAGCTGCTTGGGATAAGTCGCGCGGACCTGCTTAAATTTTTACTTTCGGGGGTTAATTGCCGAAAAAATTTATTTTAATATAAAGCCGTTTTAAAAAGCATGCAAAATTACTCAACGGCATTATTCGACGCTTCGCCGCGATATTCTTTTGTTTCAATAATACAAATGAAAAGCTTATCAAAAAAGTCCGGGAAAATTCCCCGGACTTTTTTGCGGCTAATAAAACGCGGCTATCTTAAAAGCGTTTTTAATTGAGAGTTATGGTGCTTTTGTCGTCTGTTATGCATATCCAGCTTTTGCCGCGCTGCATTAACAGCTCGTCGCCGTTTTCATCATAGAATATGGTTCTGCTCTTAAGCGAATCCCTGCTCCATGAGCCGGCTATGTATTTGCCGCCCATGAATATGTCCGCGGCGCCCTGGCCTACGACGTTTGGAAGCAGCGGCGCCATTGTCGAGCCGTTAAACGTAAGCTCTGTGCGCTGCACTATTATGTTAGCGTATTCTATTGGGCTGTCGTCGCCTTTATGGTCTATGTAAGGGCCCTTGGCCGTTGTGGTCCTGGTATAGCTGTTTTTGGCCGCGTCATAGGCGTACGTGGCTTCGGTGTCGCGGTTGCCCTTGTGGTTTAAGGTAAAGCTTGCTGCATCTAAGCCTGATTGCGGCTTTTCATCCGTAAACAGGAAAGGACGCGGCGAATATGTGTAGCCTAAGGGAGCAATCTTTTCCGTGTAGAGCTTGTTAACGAATAAAGACACGTTGTGCGGTCTTGCGTGGTATTTTACGCGCGCGAAGTATGTGTCTTCGTATTTGCCTATGCCTTCAAAGTCGAGCCCTTTTTGCTTTAAGCCAAGTTCTTTTGACAATGTTTTAACGCTGCTGCCTTCTCTTTCCTGGCTGCCGTAATGGCAGAAAGCGCCGCCCCATTCTTCGTTAAGGTTTAAGTGCATGGTTCTTGCTGAGCGCACGGGGCCAGCTTCTTCAGGGTATTTATCTGAAAACAGCGCTAAAAGGCGCGTCCAGCCAGAGCCCTGCACGGGCATTTCGTACATTATGTCGGCGTCTTTTATTCCCCAGTGCGGCAGAGCGTACTGGTTATTGTCTATGGTTGTTATTATAGGGCAGTAGGGACGGTCAGGGTCTATTGGAAGACCAGTAGTGCCGCTTACGCCTTCTATAACGGGGTTTACCGCGTTCGCGGGCTTAAGAACGCTTCTCGCCTGCATGCTTACAGGCAGCGTCTGCGCAGACGCGCCTAATACAATAAGGCACGCGGAAAGCAGAACTGTGATAAGCTTTTTCATAATTCCTCCTGATTTTTACTTAGATATTGCTCAAAGTTAAGCGTGGGCTGCTTTGAGTCCCAATTGAGGCTTATTATCATGTCTTCAAGAAACCATGATGTTTCGCCGTTAAGGGTGATGATAAGCGGGTCGTAGTAGCGCACATACAGTGATACGAACGCTGAAAAGAAAGCGGCTCTGTCTGAAAACTTATAGGTGATTTTGTAGAGGTTGTCGTCGCTGAAATAGTAGGTAACGTCTGCAGGTATGCGGTAGATTTGCGAATCCTTAACCGTAATGGACGTGCCTTTTTTATTTGGCGCGCCGTTTGTTTTTTCAAGAGCGGTTTTAAAGTCCGTGTCAAAGCTGAGACCCTGGGAAGCTTCCGCGTTAGGCGCTTCAAGGTCTTTGGGGTCGGAGCCACTCATTCCGTGTATATACGGAGTGCGCTGCGAATACGGCACGTTGTATTCTCTCGCCACGCGTATAAGCACCCAGTCGCGCATCTTTGTTTTTACGAACGCGTAGCGCTCGTTGTAGTATTCGTAGTCGCCTTCTTCTTCAAAATAAAGCTGCAGCACTCTGTAAGGATATATGTTGTTTCTTATGCGCGCGGTAAAGTCTATGTGCTTTTCCTTAAGCAAAGCTATGTCTTCTTCAGTAAAGCCTTCGTAATTCAAAAGCGCGTCATATCCTTCTTTTCCGTTAAAGCCCGCTAAAGCTTTAAGTGCGTCGGCGCGTTCCGCTTCGCTTAAGGCTAAAATGCGGTCCGTGTAAGGCTCCAGCATGCCGCCAAGCGCGAACTTCTCAGGCACGGGGAAACGCTCATAGCGGCCGTCAAGGCTTTCAAAGATCTTGTTAACAGCCGTTTCATAATCCGCGTTGCTTTCGTTTATAAGGTCTATGTTGTTTACCTTTAAGCCCCTGTGGCTGTAGCCGTATTTAGGCACGTCGTAATAAGTGAAACCGTATATTTCGAAGTTGGCGCTGCCGTCGTTTATCCTTACCGTCATGTACTCGCCTATTTCAGGGTGAGTAAAGTTTGAAGTCCTCGCAAATACGCTGTTTACAAAAAGAGTCAATATACATAAAGAAACTAAAAAAAGCTTGAATTTAATTTTCCCGGTCTTATTCGTATAAGAATGCATTTACCTCTTTCCTTTCCTGCTCCATATTTTTAAACTCCACGACCTGGTGCACGCTTACGCGGGAAAGCTCGTAATCGGTTATGGGGGAGCGCTTGTATGCGAAGTTCATTTCGTCGCTTTGAAGTGTGCGTATCATGGAAACTATCTGCGCCATGGTTACGTTTGTGTTTACCATGGGGACTACTTTTTCAGCTAGGTCCAGGGCTTCGTCAAAGCTCATGTTTTTAAGCATATCGATGGCGCCCTTTATAAAAAGCTGCTGCCGCTCGTTGCGCTGGGCGTTTGAAAGTATTTTATCTTCCATTTTATCATCGCGAAAGCTTAAAAAGCGTTCCGCCTGCTTGCCGTTAAGCTTGTACGTGCCGTCTTCCTGCGGCCTTGGAAGATAGCTATAAGCTTCTCGCATGCCCTTTTTAACGGAGTCAATCTGTTCTTCAGGTATGCTTACGCTTATGCCGCCCACAACGTCCACGACGGATATGAGGGTAGGCTTATCTATTTGCGCGTAAAGCGAAAGGTTAATGCCGTACATATCGTTTATGGTGTTAAGGCAAAGCTCGGGGCCGCCAAAAAAGGTGGCTGTTGCAAGCTTGTTGTCCGGCCGATCGGGAAAGCTTACGCGAAGATCCCTTTCTATGCCTAAAAGCCTTACGCCGTTTTCCCGGCTTATATTGGCTACGTATATAGCGTCTGCGCGGCTCATCTGAGACGCCTGCGAAACGTCTTTTTCTATATCGTCGGTGCCGAGAAGCAGCACCTGCATGCCGTCTGAAGAGGATGCTAACGCCGCGGCAGGGAGCATCAGCACAATAAGCAGAACCAAAACTTTCTTCATTAAACGTACCTCGCAAAAAAATCTCAATTTATAATTATAGTAAAAATTTTAACTAAGTCAAGAAAATTATGTAAAATTTAAGCAAATGTTACAAATACGTTTGCACCGCGGCAACAACTAAAGCGTAAAGCCGCAGTCCAGCGTTATTGCCTGCCCCGTTATGCCGTCCGAGCTGTCGGAGCATAGGAAATAGGCAAGCCGCGCTATGTTCTGCGCTGTGGGCAGGCGGCTAAGCGCGCAAGAATATTTTATGTTTTGCATTTCTTCTTCAGAAAAGCCCGCCATCATATTGGTTTCAACGGGTCCCGGGCATATGGCGTTAAAGCGTATGCCACGGCTGCCTTCTTCCTTTGAGAGCGCCTCGCACAGCCTGAGCTGCCCGGCCTTTACGGCAGAATACGCGGCTTCCATGGCGGAAGCGCGCTTAGCCCATATGGAGGATATAAAAACAACGCTGCCGCCGTCCAGGTTTCTCATGGAGGGCAGAAAATATTTAAGTATTTGAGTAGGGGCCGACAGGTGCAGCCTGAAAAGCTCGTCAAATTTTTCAAGCGGCATTTCAGAAAGCAGTCCCCTGTAAGCAGTGCCCGCGTTTAATATAATGGAATCCGCGTGGCCTAACTGGGAAGAAGCTTCTTTTATAAATTTCGCCGTTTCGCTTTCAGAAAGCAAATCAGCCTTTATCGCTACGGCTCCCGTTTCGTTTGAAATATCAAGGGCTTCTTTCTTGTGGCTATTGTAGCTGAACGCTACGCGCCAGCCTTTATTTGCAAACTCCCTTACGATCTGCGCGCCTATTCCGCCGCTTCCGCCTGTGATGAGCAGTGTTTTCAAAAAAAGCCTCCTTTTGTGATACAATGGCTGCATAATTAAAATGCGGCAAGGAAATGATATGGGATGCGCTTTCCTTTGTCAACGGAGGACAAAATGAATTATGCAATTTTACATAGATATTACTCATATAAGGCGTATTTGTTTAACGAAACGGACAGCACTAACGATTTTGCTATGGAGCTTGCAAAAAACGGCGCGGAACACGGCACGATAGTCGCCGCCGATATACAGAAAAAAGGGCGGGGACGCATGGGAAGAAGATTCTATTCTCCGTATGGAGGGCTGTACTTCAGCCTTATACTTGATTTCCCTCCAGAAAGAGCGGGCGAAATTACAACGCTGTGCGCTGTCGAAACGGCTAAAAGCATTAAGAGCATGTATAATATAAGCTGCTCTATAAAGTGGGTAAACGATTTGCTATTTAACAATAAAAAGGTGTGCGGCATACTGTGCGAAGGAATCCCGCAAATAAAAAAAAGCGTCGCCGGCATAGGCATAAACATTGGGGAAAACAGCTTCCCGGAGCAAATAAACGCGGCTTCTCTTAATATACCTGAAGACAAGCAGCGCAAGGAAGAGCTTTGCGCTAAAATATGCTCGGGCATTTTAAAAAACATAGATCGTATGCCTGAGCATATGGATACTTACCGCAGCCTTCTTGAAACGCTGAATAAAAGCGTAAAGTTTACGTATAAAGGCGAAGAAATTTCAGGCCTGGCGCGCGACGTGGACGATACGGGCGCGCTTATAGTTGAAACGGATAAAGGCGTTCTGCGCGTTTTTTCAGGAGAAGCGAGCGTAAAAACTATTTAATTAAGCAAAAAACGCACGCTTGCGTCCGGCAAATTAAATATACCAGAGATTTTAAACGCACATGAAAATTTAATGCGGCTTAAATTCGCGCTTGCAAAATAAAGCGCAAGCTGTTATAGTCCACATTTGGGAATAATTCCCAATTTCAAGGAGGCGGAAGCATGGCTTACAACACGGCGCAGAAAGCGGCGCTCGTTAATACGCTTAAAAGCGCGGGCGGCAGTTTCCTAAGCGCCGCTCAGATAATAAAAGCAATGCAAAGCAGCGGCGTTAAGGCGTCTAAAAGCACAGTGTACAGATTGCTTGACGAATTCTATAAGCGCGGGGTAGTAACGCGCTCCCGCGTATCAAGGCGCTTTGTTTATTCTCTTAACGACAGGCCTGTAAGCTGCGCGGGCCATTTGCATCTGCAGTGCGAAAAGTGCCACCGCCTTATACACCTTGGGGAAGAAGAAAGCCTGAATATACAGATGTCCGTAAAAAGCTCGGGCTTTGTAATAGATAAAGAAAATACAACTATATGGGGACTGTGCGGAGACTGCAGAAATGACGAAGAAAAGTAAAAAGGCGCTTTTTTTGTGCGCTGTAATGCTCGCGTTTTTTATAGCTTTCGCGTCGCACGCCGTTTTCCATTCATATACGCGGGAGCAATGCCACGCGTGCGTTTTTATATTAAAAGCGCTTTCGGCTTTTTTTGCCGCGTATGCCCCGCTTTTCGCGCTTTGCTTAAAAAGCCGCGCCGCGCGCGCTGAATTTAACGAATCCCTTTGCAGGGCGCGTTTGACTCCCGTATTTTTAAAAGACGTAATGCTTAATTAAATCATATATCGCTTAATTTAATAAACAGCATAAAACAAAACGGAGGCATTATGATTAAAAAAATAATTACTGTATTTCTTTCCGCGCTTTTAGCGTTTAATTTTGCGCATGCAGACGCGAAGAAGAGCATAGTCTGCTCAAGTTTTCCATATTACGATTTCACAATGAACATACTGGGCGACGAAGCAAAAAACTTCAGCGTGGAGCTTCTGCAGGAATCCGGCATGGACCTTCACAGCTTCCAGCCGACGGCGGAGGACTTTGCAAAGCTGTTTTCAGCCGATCTTTTCATATACAACGGAGGCAACAGCGAAAAATGGGCGGACGATGCGGCGGAAACTTTGAAACACTCGCGGGGAACCGCCGTAAACCTGTTGGAAAGCCTTGGCGGTTCAGTTAAAACGGCTGAAACGGTAGAGGGTATGCAGCCGTGCGAACACAACAAAGAAAGCGAGTGCGGACACGACCGGGACTTCGAACACGATCACGAGGACGAGCACATATGGCTTTCCATTAAAAACGCTGAAAATATATGCAAAATAATAGCTGAAAATATTATAAAGCTTGATCCTGAAAACGAAAAAATTTATAAGAGCAATTTACGTAGCTACGTGTTAAAGCTTGATAAGCTTGACAGGTCATACGGCGAAGCGGTGGAAAACGCAAAATCAAGCGCGCTTATTTTCGCGGACCGCTTTCCTTTCCGCTACATGACGGACGACTACAACATTCAGTATTTCGCGGCCTTCGAAGGCTGCTCTGCTGAAAGCGAAGCGAGTTTTGAAACAGTGGCTTTTTTAGCGAAAAAATTAAACGAGCTCAAGCTCCCTTGCGTAATAGCGCTGGACGGCTCAACGCAAAACATAGCGAAAGCCGTAACAGGCGCCGCAAATAATCAGGACGCAAAAATACTTACGCTTAACTCCATGCAGACTATAAACAGGCGGGATATGGAAAACGGCGCGAGCTATATATCCATAATGGAGCAAAACCTCGAAACGCTTAAGCGGGCGTTGAATTAGAAAGGCGGAATTATAGTGCTCACACTGCGTAATCTTTCCGTCGGATATTTTGGGCGCGCCGTCGTATCCAACATAAACGCGGAAATAAAAAAAGGGGACTACCTTTGCGTTCTGGGGGAAAACGGTTCGGGCAAAACCACGCTTATGAAAACCATATTGAATCTTTTGCCGCCTGTAAGCGGAGAAATTTTGCTGAGCGACGGGCTTAAGCGCTTCAATATAGGCTATCTTCCGCAGCAGAGCGCGAACCAAAGGAATTTTCCAGCTACGGTGCAGGAAGTTGTGTACAGCGGCGCCGTTAAAAAAGGGCTTTTTATAACAAAAGCTCAAAAGGAAAAAGCGGAGCGGAACATGCGCCTTTTAGGCATAGACAAATTGAAGCGCAAAAGCTACCGCAGCTTGTCCGGTGGCCAGCAGCAAAGAGCGCTGCTGGCTCGTGCGCTCTGCTCCGCGGACGACATGCTGCTCCTTGACGAACCTGCGTCAGGCCTTGACCCGTCCATAATGGAGGACATGTATAAGCTTATATACTCTCTTAACAAAAACGACATAACCATATTGATGATTACGCATGACGTTAAGGCTGCGCTGCAGTATGCGAACAAAATACTGCATATATCTGAAACGCCCGCGTTTTTTGACGACGTAAATAATTATAAAAAAGAATTCTTAAAGCTTAAGAGGAATGAATTATGAGCGATTTAAACAGCTTGAGCGGCGTAATGGAAACGCTCAGGTATTACTTTACGTTCCCTTTCGTGCGCTACGCGCTTATAGTAGGCGTGTTGGTAAGCCTGAGCGCGTCGCTTTTAGGGGTGGTGCTGGTATTAAAAAGGCTTTCGTTTATAGGGGACGGGCTGAGCCACGTGGCGTTTGGGGCCATGGCCATAGCTACCGTGCTTGATTTAAGCGACAATCTGGCGCTCGTTCTCCCGGTAACAATAGCCGTTTCAATAGCGCTTATGAAAAGGGAGCGCAGGCAGCTTCAGGGAGACGCCCTTATAGCCATGCTTTCAGTAAGCTCTTTGTCCATAGGCTACATACTGTTCAACAGGTTCCCAAAAAACAGCGGCAACGTGTCGGGAGACGTATGCACCACGCTGTTTGGCTCCACCTCCATTTTAACCTTAAGCCAAAGCGAAGTATATGTAAGCATAATACTTTCAACGCTTGTGGTGCTGGCGTTCATATTATTTTACAATATAATATTCAGCGCCACGTTTGACGAAGAGTTCACCGCTTCCCGCGGCGTAAGCGTAAATTTGTACAACACGCTTATGGCGGTCGTAATAGCCTGCGTAATTTCGCTCGCGATGAAGCTTGTGGGCTCGCTGCTCATATCCGCCCTTTTAGTTTTTCCCGCCGTAAGCGCCATGCGCGTGTTCGCGAGCTTTAAAAAGGTAGTCGTAGCTTCAGCCGTGTTAAGCGTAATTTGCTCTGCGTCAGGCGTAATATTTTCCATACTCTTTGGAACGCCAGTAGGCGCGACGATAGTCGCTTCAGACCTTGTAGGCTTTGTAATTATGAGCGCGGCGGGCGCCTTTGTTAAGGCGAAGCAATAAGGAAACAATATGAAAAAGATATTCGTCTTTATATTTATAGCATGCGCCCTTGGCTTGAGCGCCTGCTCAAATAAAAACGATTTTCAAAATAAAGCTTTGTTTCCTTTTGAAACGCGGGCTGTAAACATTTCAAAAAATGGACAATTGCAAAAAGAAGGCCCGCGCGCTTCAGCGCAAACGCAAAACCCCCCAAAAAACAATAAAACGCAGAATGAAAACTTTTCTTGTTCTAAGTTTGACCCTTATAATTCTATTTCAGATGGTTTTTATAAAGGTCCGCCTAGCGCCGTTAAGCCTTCTCTTGAGCACTTCAGCGATTTTCCTGTGTTTGATGAGCCGGAATTTTCAGACTACGATTTTAGCTCTTTAAGCAAAACCATGGTTTACGGTTTTGTGTACGACGTGCTTTCAAACGCGGAAAACTACGCGGGAAAGTTTTTAAAGCTGAAAGGTTCATACAAGCCTTACCATACAGAAAACGGCGAAACTTATCACTTCCTGATAATTTATGATGAAAACGCGTGCTGCGAAATGGCGATGGAGCTTTTGCCGACTAAAGGATCAAGCCCCGCTTTTCCTGAGCCCGGAGACGAAATAGAGGCTTCCGGTATTGTGGATATATGCAACGACGGCGGCGCGCGCTTTGTGGCGCTTAGAATTAACGGCGTAAGCTTAGTAAAATAAGCGGTAAAACAAAAGCGTATAAGCGCTTTTCACGCGTCTTTTGTAAGCCTTGGTTTTGCTTACGTTATATAATTTATATTTATAATTTAGCGCGGCGCTTGTTTTAATGCTATTTATGCTAAAATTCCAATATAAAGCGGAATAAAACTAAAAGTTGACAAGATGCAGGATTTTTCTTTATAATGTAAAAAAATACATACATAAGGAGAAAACTGCAATGAGTGAAAAGTCAAAAAAGAGAAAAGTACCGCATACCTTAGTAATACTTGCAATAATTATTCTGGTATTTACCGCGCTTACGTGGGTAATACCTGCCGGAAAATACGAGCGCCACAAGGACGACGTAACGGGCAAGAATCTTATAGACCCGGAGTCTTTCCATTATGTCGAAAATACCCCGGTAAATCCGTTAGAGCTGCCTATGCTTTCCGTAAAAGGCTTTGTAAAGGTGGCGGATTTAATTTGCGTAATTCTTTTTTCCGGGGGAGCGTTTTATGTTATAACAAAAAGCGGAGCGCTTCAGTCCCTTATAGGCCTCATAGCGAAAAAGACGCAGAACAAGGCGAAGATTTTCATACCTGCTCTAACGCTTGTATTCGGCTTGATATGCACAACGCAGGGCGTAAATACCTTTATAGGCTTTGCGCCTGTTATGGTTATGATAGCTCTGGGGCTTGGCTATGACTCTATTGTAGGCGCGTCGTTAATACTGTTAGGCGGAGCCGTCGGCTTTTCAACAGGCACGCTTAATGTAAACACCACCATAGTCGCGCAGAAAATATCAGGCCTTGCGCCTTATTCAGGCCTGGGTTACAGGGCGGCGTGCTTTGCCGTATTCTATGTGGTAACTAATATTTATTTAGTGCGCTACGCTTCAAAAATACAGACCGCTCCTCAGCTTTCTCCTATGTATGAGCTTGACAGGCAGCGCATAATATCTTCAGATGACATAAAGCACAGCGAGGAAAGCATGAATCCGCGCAAATGGGGCGTGCTGGCGGCTTTGTTTGTAGTGCTTGGCATAATAGTTTACGGCGGCGTAAACCTTAAATGGGGCCTTTCGCAGACGGCGGGCATGTTTATGTGGCTTGCGATTGCGGCGGGCTTTATATCCGGCATGAAGCCTTCGGAGCTTGCCAAAACCTTCGTGGAAGGCGCGAGGAAGATGGTCGGCGCGGTAATTATAATAGGCCTTGCCAGAACCATTTCAATAGTACTTGAAGAAGGCACTATAATAGACACCTGCATACATTCGTTAAGCGGCGTTATAGGCAGAGTGCCGTGGATACTGCGCGGGCCTGTCATGTTCCTTACAAACATAGTTGTAAATATAGCAATAACGTCAGGCAGCGGGCAGGCGGCGGCCATAATGCCTATATTCGCCCCTCTTGCGGATACGGTAAACCTTTCAAGGCAGACGGCCATACTCGCGTTTAACTTTGGCGACGGGTTCTGCAACTATATTCTGCCAACATCAACCGCCCTCATGGGAACGCTTGGCGCTACGGATATTCCATATGACCGCTGGATGAAGTTTATGTGGAAGCTGTTTATAATCTGGATTATAGTAGGAAGCCTTCTTATGATGGGCGCGCAGCTTATAAACTTTCAGTAAGGAGAAAAAATGGAATATAGAAATATAATAGATAACGCGGTAGAGCGCGAAAAGGCAATGCTTTTCAGTATGGCGGATTCCATATTCGATAACCCAGAAACTTCCTTTAACGAAACGTACGCTTCAAAGCTGCTTTCTCAGGCCTTTAAGGAAAAGGGCTTTAAAGTGGAGCTTGGCCTGGGCTCGCTTAAAACGGCGTTCCGCGCGGAATATAAAAAGGGCGAGGGAGGCCCTGAAATAGGCCTTCTTTGCGAGTACGACGCGCTGCCCATGGGGCACGCGTGCGCCCACCACATGCAGGGCCCCGCCATGCTTGGGGCGGCGCAGGCTGTTATTGAAGCCGTTAAAAATGACGCGCCGTACAGCCTTATAGTTTACGGAACGCCAGCGGAAGAAGGCGGAGCGGGCAAGATAATAATGCTTAACGAAGGCTATATGAAGGATATAGACGCGGCCATAATGATGCACGGAGGGCCCGCCACGCAGGTTGACGTTAAATCAATGGCCATGCAGGGAATAAAGCTGCGCTTTCACGGGAAAAGCGCTCACGCCGCGCTGAAGCCGGACGCCGGGCGCAGCGCTCTTGACGCTCTGCTTTTAACGTTTAACGGCATAGAGTTCCTGCGCGAGCACGTAAAAGAGGACACGCGCATGCACTACACGGTGCTTAACGCGGGAGGCCCTGAAAATATAGTCCCTGAAACGGCGGAGGGGAAGATAAGCCTGCGCTCGTATAATACGGAATACCTTAAGGAAGTCGTAAGGCGCGTGAAAAACATAGCTGAGGGCGCGGCTCTTATGACGGAAACCTCATATGACTGGGACGACGGCATACTTATGCGTCGCGACGGCAAGATACCTTCCTATATGCTTAACGATATCATCATGAAAAACGCGGAATATTATAATGCGCCCAACATAAAAGGCGCAAGGGAAAAAACGGGCTCCACAGACTTTGGAGCCGTAACCTACCTTATACCAGGAACCTGCCTGCGCATCTCCTTTGTTGACGACGGTACCTCTTCCCATTCCGAGAAGTTTTTGGCAGACGGCAAGACGGAGCGCGGGCATAGCGCCATAGCGACGGCCGCAAAAATTATAGCCGCCTGCGCGACGGAGCTTATATTAGAGCCTGAAAAGCTTGAAGCCATACAGGAAGAATTCAAAAAAACCAAGGCTGAGTCAGCAAAGGAAGCGTAATACTTAAATTGTCTGACGTGAACAGATATTTTGTACATCGTTCATTCCGCATAGCGACGCCGGTATGAACGCTTTGCTGAAAAGCATTTGTTAATGCTTATGCCGCTTTAAATTTGAATAGATATGCGCGCGCAAACCGCCCGGCTGTACGCCGGGCGGTTTTATAATCTATGCACATAGCGCCCGCTTTAAAAGCGGCTTATGCATGCTTTAAGCCTGTTTAAATCTTATTAAGCTACGCATTATTATTCATAAATTTTTTCCAAAACAAATTATTATTTTTTTATACTTAATAAAAAGTCTTTTATTGTATTTTTGATTTTATCAAGCTCTTCCTTTTTTATAGGTACGCGCTTTGCCGCTACTTTCGCTTTAACCATCGGCTTAGCGTTACTAAACGCGCTTTCATAAAGCCTTTCGCATTCGCGCAGCGTCTGCGGCGTCGGTTCCCTGCCGCCGTAGGCTATGGCACTAAGTTTAACGCTTAATCTAATTAAATCAGAGTCGTTCTGCCTTTCGGCGTACTCTATGAGCGTTTCTGTTTTAAGCTTGGGCCTGCCGCTTTCCTGCATTACGTCAAGGAAGCCGTTAAACAATATGAATATTTTAGAGCCCGAGTCTTTTGTCCTTTTCGCTCTTACAGTTGGGCTTGTAAAGTAAATCCTTAAAGATAAAAGCAGTATTATTATAATTAAAATTATTAGCCAGCTTAAAGGTCTTTTGCCATTTTCATAAGGAGCGCCGCCGCTTAAATCGGGGCTTGGCGTCGGGGTAAAAGAAGCAGACGGGCTGGGGCTCGGTTCAGGGCTTGGTTCAGAGCTTGGCTCGGGGCTCGGGCTCGGTTCAGAGCTTGGCTCGGGGCTCGGGCTCGGTTCATAGCTTGGTTCAGGGCTCGGGCTTGGCGGGTTCGGGTTAAACATAAGCTCGTTAAGCGCGTCCTTGTTAATGGGCGAGCTGTCGCTGTTTTCATCAGCCGTCGCGTCAAATACAACCCAGCCTATGTTTGGTATGTATATTTCAGCCCATGCGTGCGCGTCCCGGCTTGTAAGCGTGACGGGGTTATCCGTATGTTCTTTTACGAGAAAGCCCTCTATGTAGCGCGCTGGAAGCCCCTGGCTTCTCGCAAGCACCACCATCGCCGAAGCGAAATACGTGCAGTAGCCTTCCATGCTGTCAAACAAAAAGTGGGCAACAAAGTCAGTATCCTGCGGCGTTTCCTGAACGTTCAGCGTGTAATGGTAATTGTTTTTTAGCGAGTTCATTATGTTTTCCGCTACGTCGTAAGGGCTTGCGGCGTTGCCCGCCATAAGGGAAGCGAGGCGCGCGACTATGCCGTCGGGCGTCAAATGGTCGGGCAGCTGCGTGTACTGCTCTTTCATAACAGCGTAGTTCGGGTCTGTTTTATTTGACAGGTCGCGCGCAAGCTTTTTTACTTCTTCGCCTGCGGAATAGTCCTCGTAGCTTACAGAAAAGCTGTTGCCTGGAGCTAAGTTCCTCGTTATAAAAAGCTCCGACGCCTTGTTAAAATAAGGCACCATTCTGGCTCCGACGTCAAGCTTCCTTACCCTCTGCGGCACAAAGAGGGTGGACGGGGATTCCCTCAGCACGTTTACCTGCACTTCCTTTTGATCAAAGCGCCGCGCTTTATCAGGAAGGTTCCAGTTAAAAAGCTCGCGCCTTAACGCCTCGAAGCGGCCGGAATGCACGCCGTAGCGCCTGTCCGATATAGTGTCGTACCAGGCTCTGCCGTTGTAGTGGTCTTTTATAGCGCCGCGCAGCCACACCTTGCCTTCAGCGTTAACTTCAAGCACAGGCGCGTTTGGCGGGTTCGGCACGCCGCCAAGGCCGTCGTCCGGCATGTTCTGCCAGCCTTCAGCCTTAAGAGAAAATGCGGTTCTTGAATCTGTAAAGAAAAAATAGTCGTTTATAAAGTCGCGAAGATCGTCGGCGCTTTGCTTAAGTTCGGGCTGCGTTTTAGGAAAATCAGGGGCCATGGCGGACGCTAAAAGCGCTATTGCCGCGGCGACCGCTACCGCCTTTATAATCTTGCCTTTGTCAGCGCTTTTTTCAGGGGTTTCATTTACAGGCTTGTTCACTATGAACATAAAAGGAAGCACGAGCGCCGATGGTATATAGTACTTAAGATCTCCCCCGGCGCCGGAATACCACAGGAGCATTATGGACGTTATAAAAAGCGGCATGCTGAACGCGGGCTCTCCCGCAGCCAAAAGCGCTCCAAACAGCGCGGACAGAAAGCTCAGCACAGCTAACGCGCTGTCAGAATACAGCAGCGCCGTTTCAAAAGGCGGGAATCCGCTTGCGAGGGCGGATACCGCGCTTATAAGGTTTTTCCCGTTCGCGAACGCAAAAAGCGCCGCTAAGGTAAGCGCTATCCTTATTAGAGGGCGGAATGGAGCGGCAACGCGCGCCGTCGCGAAAAATATAAGCGTGAAAACGGCGGCTTCAAGCAGGCCGAAAAAGCGCAGCGGCAGCATCTGCGTTATGTTAAGAAGCGCTGTTAAAAGGGAATATGCCGTAAGCGCGCTGAGCGAAAAAGACGCCGCGGCGCGCGCGGCGTCATGCCGGCGTAACATAGCACACCTCCACAAAATGGTGCTGAAGCTTTGTAATATATGGTATGTTTTCAGGAGTTTCAGGGTCGAAGGACACAAAATAAAAGCGAACTTTCGCTCCCGTCTTTGTTATGTCGTAGGCTAAATCTACTATCTTGGCGCTTAGGCGCCAAGTTACAAGCACGCAGGCGCCCGTCCGCTGCATCCTGTTAAGCTCTATTGATATAAGCTCTTCAAAGGGCACGCTGTCTCTGGAAAGCTCAAGCGCCAGCTCTTCTTTAAGCGTTTCGACAGCGCTTATGTTGTCCTGGCGGTATTCGCCTAAGCCGCTTCCATAAAGCGGCACGCGCACAGGGCGGTTTTCCTTAAGCTGCATTACGGCGGCTGAAAGAGCGGTTTCGCACACGGTGTCCTGAAGGCGCAGTTTTTCTTCCTTGCGCCCGCCTTGAAAAACGGGGCTGTTAAGGTCCGCAAGTATAAGCGTATCTGGCGGGGAAGGCACCTCGAACCTGCGCACTATGGGCTCTCCCGCTCTTACGGAAAGCTTCCAGTGTATGCGCTTTAAAGGGTCTCCCGCGCGGTAGCTCCTCGTGTCTTCAGGGGCGCTTATGTCTTCTCCTGAATCGTTTTTAATGGTCTTCCCGTCGTCGCCGTCAGGAAAAACAAGCGGGTCCAGCGCAAAATCGCGCGGCATGCTTATAATTTCAGGAAGATCCCGGGAGAATTGTTTTTTTATTTCAAAAAAAGCGAATATGTCGCTTATAACTACTTCTTTTACGCCAAAGCTGAACACGCCAACGTGCTTAAGCCCGGATTCAAACTGCATGCTGTAAAGCTTAAAAGGCCTTACGCTTACGCGCGTTTCGGCGTCGCCCTCAGGCATCGCTATTTTTAAATTTAAATCAGAAAAAGGCAGAAAGCACGAGTGTTTTATGTTAAAAAAAAGCTTCGCCCTGCCGCCGCGCTCCCCGCGCTTGGAATCCAGCTGCTGGCTGAATTCAAGCGTAAAAAACACAAGCAGAACGCTTAATAAGGCGTAAAGCAGCATAAGCCCCACCGTTATGCTCAGAAGATAATATATTGTATCCCCAAGGCTTAACGCGCAGTACAGCGTAAAAATAAAAATGCCCGCGGCGGCTTTTAACCTTAGCGTCATGCCTTGCCTTGCGGCACCGCGACGGTGGACAGTATATCCGAAAGTATCTGGCCGTTTGATATGCCTTTCATTTTGGCTTCGGGGCTTAATATAAAGCGGTGGCACAGCACGGCGGGAGCCATGGCGCGCACGTCGTCAGGAAGAACATAGTCCCGTCCGTTAAGAACGGCTAAAGCCTGCGCGGCCCTTAAAAGAGCTATCGCGCCGCGCGGCGAAACGCCAAGGGCCAGGCTTTTGTGGCGGCGGCTCGCCGCGGCTAAAGACGCTACGTATCCGCGCACCTCAACGCTTGAATACACGGATCCCACCTGGTTCTGCATGTTTATTACTTCCTGCGCTGAACATACGGGCGTTAAGTTAGCCATGGGGGAAACCTGGGACGTATATCTTCCAAGCACGTCAACTTCTTCCTCTATGCTCGGATAGCCTATGGATATGCGCAGGAAGAACCTGTCCATCTGCGCTTCAGGCAGGGGGTAAGTGCCCACAAAGTCTATGGGGTTTTGCGTAGCCAGAACCATAAAAGGCTGCGGCAGCTTGTAGGTTGTGCCGTCAACCGTAACCTGCCCTTCTTCCATAACTTCCATAAGGCTCGACTGCGTTTTAGGGCTTGTGCGGTTTATTTCGTCCGCTAAAAGTATCTGCGTTATAACGGCGCCGGGCTTGTACTCCATTTCTCCTGTCTTAATATTAGGCATGGTAAAGCCCGTTATGTCGGACGGCATAACGTCCGGCGTAAACTGTATTCTTGAAAACGAGCAGTCCAGGGACTTTGCAAGCGCGCCTGCAAGCGTCGTCTTGCCAACGCCGGGCACGTCCTCTATAAGCACGTGTCCCCTGCATAGCAGGGCTATAAGCGCAAGCTGTATGGCTTCGTCCTTGCCTACTATTACTTTGCGCACGTTGTTTAAAACTCTGTATACCAAGCTGCGTGGATCTTCGCTCATAATTCCTCCTGTGCCTTTCAGGCATACTGATTATAAGCATCTTTTATGGAAAACGCAACATATGCGTAAATATTATGAAACAATTAGCCGCACGCAATAAAAAAACCCGGCGTAAACCGGGCTTGATAAGCTTAGCTTAACGCCGTTAATTATATCTTTATGCTCATCCATTTGCCGGAATGGAAGCGGTGGGAGAATAAAACGGTTCGCATAATTATTTCGCTCAAGCCCATAATCCAGGTAAGGGCGAGGCCGAAATTAAACACGAACACAGAAAGATACGCCATTATGGGGCGTATAACGCTTACGCAAAGAGCCATGGCGGCCGCCACGTACAGGTTGTCGCCGGCGCCTCTTAAGCAGCCAGCTATAACGACGCTGTACATCTGGAACGGCTGCATAACTGCGACGACTATAAGCGCTTCCGCTGCGTTTTGTATTACTATGTCGGCGTGGTCCGCGTTCGCTTCTATAAACATATTGGCAAACGGGTACCTGAACGCCACTATAATAACGCCTACTATCGCGGAAATTATAAGGGCCAGCCTTACGGAAAGCTTGCCGTACATCATGGCAAGGTCGGACCGCTTCGCTCCAAGGCTCTGCCCTGTAAGGGAAGTGCCGGCGACGGCGGTGCCGTTTGCAAAGCTGAAAGTTATGTTTAAAAACTGCATGGCTATGTTGTGCGCGGCGAAAAGCACTACGCCTAAAGAGTAAAGTATTCTTGAGTACAGGAAAAAGCCGAAGCGCAGGGAAAGCTGCTCGAGCATGGCGTTGCCGCCTATCTTAAATATGCTTTTTACAGTGGGCATATCAAGGCGCCAGGAATCGCCGCGGGAAATATGCAGGTAGGTATTGCCGCTTTTCATAACCACTACAAAGGATATTATAGCGCCCGCCAGAATGCCTATGGAGGAAGCTATTGCTGCGCCCGCTACGCCAAGGCGCGGGAAGCCCAGGTTGCCGCCTATAAGCAAGTAGTTAAAGATTACGTTTACTACGTTGCTTACAACGTTAACCTGCATCGTTATCTTGGTGTTGCCGACACCGCGCAAAGCGGCGTTTATACACATGCTCACAGCGCTTATAGGCAGGCTGTAAGTAATATAATCAAAGTAGATGGCGGCCTGCGTAAGAACCTCGGCGTCTTCAGGCGTATCAGTGTTGCCGCCCGCGAGCTTCATAAGCGGGTCCGCGAACATTATGCCGAGCATCATAATAACGAGGGATAATATAAAAACTATTACAATGGCGTTTCGCAGCGTAAGGTTGGCGTCGTCCTTTCGCTCCTCGCCCTTGCGGCGGGCGACTATGGCGGTAATGCCTAAGTTAAGCGCGAAAAAGACGCTTAGCATTATCATGCGGGGCTGCATTGGAAGCGCTACCGCGGCAAGCGCCGTTGCTCCAAGCTGTCCAACCATTATAGTGTCGACGCTGCCTATAAGGCTCATCATGACCATTTCTATTATAGATGGTATAGCTAAGTTTACTACTTCCTTAAAGGCCTTTCTGCCGTCTGGAAGAGAACCCTTCCTGTGTTTTTCAGGCACCAATTTATCCATATTAAAAAAAGACCCTATGATGTTTTCCAAACACTTCACTCCCTTTCAGTAAACGGGCAATATTATACAATCTTTTTTAATCCCAATCAAGGCGTAAAGCCAAAGAATGTACAATTTGGGCTTAAAAACAATGCCTTTTTATACATCTATATACTCGTGAACATATAATGCGAATGAGCGCGCGCGTTTACGCTTATTCCAATTAAAAATCAAAAACCGTTCAAAATAAGCCGGCTTGGATTAACAAAATTAAAATGTTATTATGTAGGCGC
Organism: uncultured Oscillospiraceae bacterium; assembly: GCA_964518875.1. GTDB lineage: Bacteria > Bacillota > Clostridia > Christensenellales > Aristaeellaceae > DTU024. Next base: position 15,314 of record CAZFHI010000005.1, on the reverse strand, counting down.
GGATATTTAAAGAATGCGGGAGGGCGCTGTGAAATACTCTTTGATTTTACCGGAAAGCCCCGTCGGCGCGCTTGAAGTCGTAAGCGACGGGGAATTTATAACAGAGCTTAATTTTATGCGGGACAAGCTTTCAAACGCGGAATATAGTTATGATTTAAATAAAGCGGGGCGGGACAAGACGATTTATATTCTTAATCTGCCTTCAAGGGTTGAAAATGTTAAAAAGAGCGAAGCGCAGTATTTAAACGTGCCGCATGCGCTGAGCGAAGCTTTTTTATGGCTGTCAGACTATTTTTTATGCAGGATACCCGGGAATAAACTCGCTTTAAAGCCCCGAGGAACAGACTTTCAAAAGGAGGTATTCGAAGAGCTTTTAAAGATACCCTACGGCAAAACGGCGTCCTACGGTGAAATTGCTAAAAAAATAGCTGAAAAAAGAAACGGCAGAATGTCGGCGCGCGCCGTGGGACAGGCGGCGGGCAAAAACCCAATACCTGTTTTCATACCCTGCCACAGGCTGATAGGATCAGACGGCGGCCTTACGGGATTTTCAGGCGGCATGGATATAAAAATAAAGCTCTTGCAGCTTGAAAAACAAGGGATGGGCGCTTAAAACCGCGTTTAAGCGCTCAAATTAAAAATTACAATATTACGCGTAAATAATTTACGCGTTAATATTTTAAGTTAAGCGAATATTTTTATGCTTAAACACGCCGCTTTGTAAGCGCGGTCGGAATTGGAAATACCGTTATAGTTTTTTAAAATATATATACGTAGCGTATAAAAAGCCTTTTCACGCGCTAAACATCGCAGGCGATGCGAATATTTTTATGCTTAAACCCGCCGCTTTGTAAGCGCGGTCGGAATTGGAAATACCGTTATAGTTTTTTAAAATATATATACGTAGCTTATAAAAAGTCTTTTCACGCGCTCAATAAAGCCTTTTCAAGCGCTAAACATCGCAGGCAATATATTTTTTATTAAGATTAATAAACGCGGCGCGCTATATGCGGCGCTTTTTACGCGTTTTTAGGATCCCTTGACATAGGGCGGGAACTATCAGATATGCCCTCCGCTTCCATTCTGTCAAAATTAAAGCTGTCTACAAAATCGTCGGGAAGAAATCGCGCGAGGTGGAACTCGTTCCAGTCTTTCATATGGCTGTTGAGCAAAACGGGAACGGATAAGTCAAATGCGTGGCAGGCTTTTGAAAGCGCGTAGAACCAGTCCCCGCTTTCAATAGGGACAACCATGTCTTTAACTATTTTGTTTTTCCTTATAAGCTTTACCCAAAGACGCTCTTTTTCTTCCATGCCGTTCTCCATAGCGTTTAACATACTGCGGCGGCGCGTCAGCGTAAAATGCGTCAAGCTATCCCCGCCGTTTAAAGCCATTATACAGCCTTTCAAAGCGTTTTATCAAGCGCGGGCAAATAAAAATAGCCGCATATAAAGCTGCGGCTATTCGAAAGGAGATAAAAAAACGAAAAACAAAATGCCTTTAGGCGCTTGCGTTGTGTAAGTATAGCACAGCTTACGCTTAGTGTAAACACAATAAATGAATATTTTTATAAAAAGTGTATTTTTTATAAAATTATGGCAAAAAATATACCAGATAATCGAAATTTATGTTCCCGTCGCCACGCGTATTTATTCCACAAAATATGCCGCGCTTAGCGCAGGCCCGGTAATTTCGGTAATTTAAAATTTTAAATTTATAATATAAAATTGTGTTTTGCAGAATCATTTTAAGTGAGCAAATCTAAATTCAAAGGGAAAAGCGTAAAACAAACAAAAGCGGCTCTAAAAGCTATTTGACTTAAATGTAGCTAAATTAAAAAAGCGTGTTTTGCAGAATCAGTTTTATGTGAGCAAATCCAAGTTCAAAGGGAAAAGCGTAAAAACGGACAAAAGCGGCCCCAAAGTTATTTGACTTAAATATATATAAACCAAAGCGAGAACTATTTTATATACGCTTTATTCAATTTAATAAGAGCCTGATGCGGTTAAACCTTACGGCAACGTTATGGCAAGTATATATTCTTTTCGCGGCTGTTGTGTCTTGCTTATTCACCGCAGGGCGGACGCTTTATTATTGCGAGTTATTCTATCCTCGGCCGCTGTGTTTTGCTTATTTGTCGCAGGCTGTACGCTTTATTATTGCGAGTATATATTCTATCCGCGGCTGTTGAGTCTTGCTTATTCGTCGCAGACCGGACGCTTTATTATTGCGAGTATATATTATATCCGCGGCCGCTGAGTCTTTTTTATTCACCGCAGGCTGTACGCTTTATTATGGCGAGTTATTCTATCCTCGGCCGCTGAGTCTCGTTTATTCATCGCAATCTGGACGCTTTATAAAAGTCTGCCAAAAAATTACGCTGTTTAAACTTAAGTATAAGGTGAACTATAATTAATTCAATATATAAGCTTAAAAGATTTAACAAAGCGCCGGCGGGCGGCTTTGCCAAGTGCATTTTCGATCCGCCGCTTACGCTTGATGAATAAAAAAAGCAATGCATTGCCGCGCAAGTAATGCGGTATAGCGCTTCTCTAAGCTTAAATACAATAAGGGGGCTTTGCCCCCTTAACTTTTATTAATATTAATTTATTTACAGTCTGAAATATTTTTTAAGTCGCTTTGAATAAGCGTATAAAAACCGAGCCGCGCTTAAGCCTTATTTTTTATCGTGAAGACCCTTTATAACGTTATGCGTCGGGTTGCTTATAGGGTTTATAGGTTCCTTTATTTCGCCCAACGTGCATTTGGGCGCGTTCTTAAGCGGCTTTGCCCAGTCTACGGCGTTTAAAATGACGCGCTGTACGTCGGGGTTAAAGAACGTGGGGAAGGCCTCGTGGCCTGGACGGAAGTAGAATATCTTGCCGCGGCCCCTCGTGTATGTTACGCCGGAACGGAACACCTCGCCGCCCTCAAACCAGCTCAGAAACACTATGTCGTCGGGCTTTGGTATTATGAAGGTCTCGCCGTACATTTCCTCATGCTCCAATATTATTTTATCGTTAACGCCATCGGCTATCGGGTGGGACGGGTCCACAACCCAAAGTATTTCCTTTTCGCCCGCTTCGCGCCAGCGCAGAAGGTGGGAATCCGTCCCCAAGAGCCTGCGCATTATCTTGCTTGCGTGCGATGAATGAAGAGCGATAAGCCCCATGCCCTGCATTACGCGGTTATACACCTTTTCAACAACGCTGTCCTGAACCTTGTCGTGCGCCATGTGGCCCCACCAGATCAAAACGTCGGTGCTGTTAAGCACTTCGTCCGTCAAACCGTTTTCGGGCTCTGAAAGGGTTGCGGTCTTTATGTTTTCATAGCCGGCTTCCTTTAAGAAACCCGCTATACAGCCGTGGATGCCATCAGGGTACACTTCCCTTATCTCCTTGAACATGTTTTCGTGCAGAAATTCATTCCATACTGTTATGCGAAGATCCTTTTGCATTTTTTCCTCCTTTTATGCTTCTTCCATCCCTCTTGGTTTTATGCGGGTGGATATGAACACGCTCAGCTCGTACAGAGCGAGCATAGGCACCGCCATAAGCAGCTGCGACACTACGTCCGGCGGAGTTAATACAGCCGAAAGAACGGCAATCCCAAGTACCACGTAGCGGCGCGCTTTTTTGAGGCCTTCAGTCGTTGTAAGCCCTAAGCTGGTCGTTATGTATATAATTACAGGCACCTGGAACGCCAAGCCGAACGGTATGGCGAAGCTGAACAGGTAGCCTATGTACTTGTCTATTGAAAGCATGGGCTGCGCCAGGCCTTCTCCTGCGACGAGGAAAAAGTCCAGGGCGAGCGAATACACGACGCCGTAGCAGAACAAAATTCCGAGCAGAAATAAAGTTACTATCGCAAAAAACATTATTCGGAATTTTTTTTGTTCCTTGGGGTAAAGCGCGGGCCTTAAAAAGCTCCATAGCTGGTAAAACACGTACGGGCTCGCGAACACAAGCCCCGCAATAAGGCTTACCTTAAGCTTTGTAACAAGGGCTTCGGATACCGCGGTGTAAATAATCTGTATGCCGCGCTTGACGATAGGCCGGCTTAACATTTCCACAAGCCAGTCCCCTAAAAAGGATATGCTTACAACTGTCGCCACAAGTATAGCGACTATGCTGTTTATAAGCACCTTTCTAAGCGCGCCCAGGTGCTGCATAATGGGCTGCTTGCCAACGGCGGACGAATCTTCGTCATCGGAACCTTTGCCTTCGGAGTCCTCGTTGTCAGAACTTTCGCCTTCGGAGTCCTCGTTGTCAGAACCTTCGTCATCGGAACCTTCACTGCTGGAACTTTCGCCTTCGGAACCTTCGCCGCTGGAATCTTCGCTTTCGGAGCCTTCGTTATCGGAACCTTTGTCGCTGGAACTTTCGCCGCTGGAACCTTCGTCCGCGTTTTCCGCGGGGTTTTCAGATGCGCTTTCTTCGTTCGGGTCGCTTTCAGCGCTTTGCCGGGGGTTATCGGAAGATGAATCTTCAGAAGCGTTTATTTCGTCTGAATTTTCATGATCTATCTGTTCCTCCCGCTTGCCGGTGGAAGCGCCGGATGGGTTTTCCGCTACGCCTTCCTTGTTGGAACCGCCGCGCCCATTATTATCTTTTTCGGATTTATTATCCAACTTTTCAGACAAATTACGCTTTTCCCTCTATGTCTTTTTTTTCGTCGTCTTTTTCTTCGGACGCGTTTTTGTCAGCCTTGTCGTCCTTGGGTTTTACTTCGTCCTTGAATTCTCTTATGCTCTTGCCGAGAGCCTTGCCTACGCCCGCGAGCTTGTTTCCGCCAAACAGCACGAGCGCAAGAATTATAATCAATAAAATTTCCCAGATGCCAAGTCTCATTTTTTCCTCCTGTTAAATGCTATTTGCCGGTTTTTTCGGCAATATCTTTTTTAATATCCTTAGCTTTTTTTTCGGCGTCTTTGAGCGTGTCCGAAACGCCTTTTTTAACGTCTTCGGCCTTTTTTTCAGCGTTTTCAGCTGTGTCTGAAACGCCCTTTTTAACGTCTTCCGCTTTTTTTGAGACGCTGTCCGCAGCCTTTTTGACGGGCTCTTTTAAATCTTCAAGCTGCTTTTTTGCTTTTTCCGCTTCTTTTTTTATGTTCATAGAATCTAACTCCTTTTCTATATTTCTCTTTTCCTTGTCGAATTCTTTTTTTATTTCAAGGCTGCCCGTCTGTTTTATTACTTCCGCCTTGGTTTCGTTTATTTCTTTCATGGCGTCGTTCCAGCCCGTTTCTTCTTTAGCCTGCTTGATGAAACTGTTTACGTTTCTGAAAAACTTTTTTATGCCGTGCGCCACTTTGGGAAAGTTTTCAGGCCCGACGACAAGAAAGGCGACAAGCAGTATTAACAATAATTCACCAGCGCCGATGTTAAACATAGGACCTGTTAGGACCTCCCTCCGTTCATTGAAAAGCATTATATCATATTTATTTTGTTTTTTACAGCGAAAAAAGCGGGCGGCAATAAACGCCCGCTCGTTTTAAAAGCTTAATGCTTCAAGTGCTGCATAAACGCGAAGCTTGCGCAAAATAACGTTAAGAATAAAAACAAGCCTGCTTCAAGCGCTGTACTATGGCGCAAAAGCCGTCAGCCCTTTATGCCGCCGCCTGTTACGCCCGCTATTATCTTTTCGCTCAGGAAAAGGTAAAGTATAAACGTCGGCAGGAAAACTATTATAACGGACGCGAACATGCCCGCCCAGTCGCCCGTGTACTTCATGGAGTTAATCATGGAATAAAGTCCCACGGCCACGGGACGCGTGGAGTTTGAGTTGGCGAATATGAGGGATACGAAGTACTCGTTCCAGATATTTATAAAGTTGAATATGCTGACGGTTACAATGCCTGGCTGCGCTAAGGGCAGCATTATCTTCCAGAACGTGCGTATGGGGCCGGAACCGTCTATGGAAGCGGCTTCCTCATAGCTTTTTGAAAGATTGCTGAAAAACGTAAGCAGGAATATAGTCGTATACGGCACGTTTATGCCTACATAAAGGAATATCATAAGTATGCGTATGCTCGTATCGCTGTTCATAAGGTTCATGCGCGACACGCTTGAAAACAGCGGCAGTATTATCATAACCACAGGCACGCCCATGGCGGCGACAAAGCCGTTCTGTATAAGCTTGTTGCATGCGAACCTGAACCTTGAAAGCGCGTAGCTTGCGGGTGCGCATACTATAATAAGCAAAGTAACGGATATAATCGAATATACGAGGGAGTTCTTAAAGAACACTGAAACGTTCTGGCTGTACCAGGCCTTTGAATAGTTTTCAAAGTGCAGGCCGTTTGAAAAGTCGAACGCTTTGCCCATGAATATATCGCGCGTTGTGGAAAGTGAAGCGGCGACTATCCACCCTATAAGCACGAATGTGAATATAATCCATATGACTATCGGTATATAGCCCGGTATAAGCTTAGCCTGGCTGTTTACGCCGCCCGATCTTATTTTTTTATTTTCCATAAGCCCTCCTTAAAACTCGAAATCGTCGTCGTGTATAAGAGCGTTTATGATAAGGAACACGATTACAACGCATAAGCCCATCAAAATGCCTACGGCGGCTCCGGCGCCTGCGTTGCGCTCTGTTACGACGTTGCCGCCTGAAAACACCTGGTTGTACAGGTATACGACAGGGCTTATAGTGTCAACATCGGACAATACGGTGGAAAACAGCTGCGACCATGTAAAGAACGATACGCTTGTAATGGACCACATGGTTATGTTTGTTTTTATAACGCCCTTTAAAAGAGGAAATGTAATGCTTCTGAACTGCGCGGGCTTGCTTGCTCCGTCTATTGACGCGGCCTCGTAAAATTCCTGCGGTATTTTTTCTATGCCGGAGGAAAAAATAAGCATATGGTATCCTACCATGCCGAAGCAGTACGCAAACAGCATCGCCCAGAACTTGTTGCCGGGAGCGGTCCACTGCGTTCTCGCCACGTCTACAAGGCCCAAACTGTTAAAAAATGTTGTAAGCAGGCCGAAGCGCGGGTTATATACGTACTGCAGCCACATGGTCGCAAGAGCCACTGCGGAAATTATATTGGGCATGTATATTACGGCTCTGAAAAACTTCATGCCTTTTATATTGCTGTGCAGTATAACGGCGAAAAGCAGAGCCAGCAGCATTACCACAACGCTGCCTATCGCCCATATGCGGAACAGGTTCCACATGGATATGCGGAATAAGCTTGTGCCGGCGAGTTTTTTATAATTTTCAAAACCCGTAAAAATCCACTCGTTCATGCCGGAAGTGAGGTTCTCAACGTTGTAGAAGCTCATTATCGCTGTCCGGATTATAGGGTATAAAAATATAAGGCAGAAAAACAAAATGGCCGGCAATATGAACGCGGCGATAACGCTTTTCTTGTATCGCATGCAGACGTCCCCCCTTAAATAAACTACCGGAGGGATATATCCCTCCGGTTAAAAATGCGCGTGTTAATTGCCTGAAGACTGGCTTTCAAGATTGTCCACGAATTCCTGCGCGGTTATCTGGCCGCCGCAGAGCTTAAGGAATTCAAGCTTTATTATAGGCGTCATGTCCGCGTTGTCTTCGCAGCCTGCCGCCCATGGCCAGCGGGTTGAAAGGGATTCAAGAACCGGCTTAACGCCAGCAAGAGGCGCCGGCCATTCAGTGTTCCTTGTGTCCGCAGGTATGCCGACGGATTCTTCTGAAAGCATTTTGTCGTATTCGCCCTTGGTAACTTTTAATATTATGTCGAAGGCTTCTTTCGATACCTTGCTGTTTTTGTTTATGGCGTACACTTGTGAACCGAAGTTCCCGGCTTCCGTGCCGTTTGCGCCGCCTTCAACTTCAGGGTATGCGAAGCAGCCCCACTTGAAGTCCGGGCCAGTCATCTGTTTAACTTCGTTGGGGAGCCATGAGCCGTTTGCGTACATTGCGGCTAAGCCTAAAGCGAGTTCGCCGTTCTGGTTGCTCGGGAACACGGCGGACATTATGGTAGGCGATAAATAGCCTTTTTTGGCCAGGTCTTCATAGGCCTGCGCCGTTTTAAGCACCGCCGGCTCTTCCGCCCAAAGGCCTTCCTTAACTACTTTGCTTACGCCTTCAGCGCCTATGTAGCGCGCGAGGTGGTAGCCGAAATTGCAGAGTATGTACGCGTCGTCGCTTGTGAGAGGTATATATCCCGCGGCCTTTATCTTTTCGCAGGCGTCAAGAAATTCCGCCCAGGTTTTGGGCTCTTCCTTTACGCCGGCTTCTTCAAATATGTCTTTGTTGTAGAAAACGTTGAATACGAACGGCTGGTAAGGTATGGTTTTAAGCGTGCCGCCGCCTAAATCTCTGCAGGCGCCAACAAGGCTCGCCATGGCCGTTTCTTCATAGTTTGCTTCCTTGGCAAGATCTTCAAGATCTAAAATGTATTTGCCCCAAAGGGTATTTACACGGTCTATGTCTTCTTCCCACATGTCTATTTCTTTTCCCGCGTCAAGCGCCGGCTGCAGGCCTTCGCGTATGCCGGTGCGGCCCTTGAACTGCAGGTCTACCGTGTTGCCGCTTTCCGCCATGTAAGCGTCAACCGCCTTCTGTATTACCTGGCCCTGCGGCTCGGTGCTTTCCCACATGGACCAGTAGACTATTGTTTTGCCTTCAGCCGCGGCAAAGCCGGCGAGAGAGAGCGCCATTGCGCCAATTAAAAGAAGCGCGAGTAATTTCTTCATAAGAAATACCTCCTTAAATGTTTGATTACTTCGCTTTCGATAATAACATACTTTTAAACAAAAAACTATTAAAATCCTCTTATTTTTTATAAATTTTTTTCTAATATATCTGTTTAAGAAAGTTTATAAGAATTGAAGCGCAACGCAGGCGTTTTAACTTTTTTTTAGAGCTATTAACTAAAAATACTTAAACGCCTGACGCCCTCGCTTTGTTTTACGCGCTCAGCTTTTCTTCCGCGTTAGCAAGGCCGCGCTTTATAATTCTGTGCACCTGCCTGTGGCAGTAGCCCATAACCTGCCCTATGTCCTCCTTCGGCATGCACTGTATGTAGCACAGGGTAAGAGCCAGGCGTTCGTTGGGGTCTTCAAGAGTGTCTATAATCCTGTTCGCGCGCTCCTCCCACACTAATTTAAGCCGCGCCGTCTTCTGGTAGCGCTGCAAAAAGGGCGCGTACGCCTTGTTTTTGTTCTTGTGCAGGTATTCCACCAATACGCGCAGCTGCTCCGCCTGCCTTTGTATTTCCCTGTCCTTGGATAAATATTCTTCCGCTGTCATAAATTGATTCTCCTTTTCTCTGAATTTTTATTAGCTTACGCTAAATAACGCCCTGATTAAGAAAGCCGAACAGCTTTTCAATTTCGCTTTTTGTAAAGCTCTTCGTTCGCAGCCTGCGGTTAAAGTTGCTTTTGCTAAGGTGCAGGCTGCGCGCCGCACTCCGCTTGTCTATGCCGTAAAGCTGCAAAAACAATTTAACGTCCATTTTTCACCTCCAAAATAAGAACGTATGTTCGTATTACGCAAAGAGAATAGGAAAATATTCCGGCGCTGTCAAGCAAAAACGCAAAGTTAATCCTAAACGCGTTTTTTTCCGTCCGACCCCCCTGAAAGCGGCATGAAAAGCGCGGATATGGCGCTAAGCGCGGGAAAAGCGGCGTTTTCGATTGTTCGCTCAGGATCAATGTGATAAAAAGCTCAAGGGAGCAAGTAAAAGCACAAGGAGAGTAAGAAAAGTTCAAGAAAGAATAAAAACTTAAAAGACACGAAAGGCTTAATGGGATAAAAAAGCTTAAGGGATAAGAAAAGTTCAAGGGGAAAAGAAAAGTTTAATGGAACAAGAAAAGCCAAAAGAAAACAAGAAAAGCTCAATGGAAAAAAAGAGAAAAATGCGTTGCCGCGCAAGCTACGCGGCCATAGCGTATCGATGCTTCAGGTTAAGACAGAGGCTTTGCCAAAATAACCTTCCTTAATATCACTTTGTATGCGGTAGAGTTTTTTCGCCGCCGCGCGCTTTAAGCGGAAAAAGCCGTATCAGAATTTTTTAAAACATTATAAGTTAAACTTGTGCCGCGGCGCCGCGCGTTTTTCTTTTTGCTTTGCGTTTAAAGCGCATAAGCTTTTAAAATTTATTTTAATTTGATAATTTAGGCGTTCGGCGCGCCGTTAAATTTTCGCTTATATATATTTGCAATTTAATTTGATTTTATGTATAATCCGTACCGAGCGGGCGATGTATGTCCCTGTTGGTAAATTATTACCCGCTACGGAGCCGTAAAACATGGTTTTATCTTGATTAAAACTAACTCAAATATTATAATGGAATTGTTAGGAGGGCGGCGATGCACGAAGATACCGCTGGTATTATAAAAAAAATCGCGCCTGAGCAGACGGAAGAAATACTCAGGCGGGCAAACATCATATTGACGGTGAACGGGAACGAGCCCGTCGGCCGCCGCAACCTTTCCAAGCTTTTAAGCATGCCGGAGCGCAAGGTAAGGTCCAGCGCGGACGCTATGATAAAGCTCGGGCTTTTGTCCACCGGTTCTTCCGGCATGAAGACCACAAAGCTTGCGCGCGCCATTCTGCCGGCAATACGCGAAATATACAGCGTTACGGAACAGACCATAACGTCTGAATCCCGTTTGTCCAAAATGCTAGGCGTTAAGCGCGTCGTAATCGCCTCGGGCGATTCGGACAACGGCCCTGAAGCCATGTCGAACATGTGCCGCATAGCCGCGAACATAGTGCAGACATATTTAAGGCCCGACATGATAATAGCGATAGCGGGCGGCACCACTATGGCGCAGCTTGCAAAAAACATGGAGCCAGCGTGGCCCGGCATTACCGTAGTGCCAGCGAGAGGCGGCATAGGGAGCCAGCTTTCAACGCAGGCAGATTCCGTGGCGGGCGTTATGGCGAAAAGCCTTAAGAGCCAGTGCCGTCTTATGCACCTGCCGGATGAAATAGACATGTCCGCGCTTAAGGAGCTTGAAAAGCTTCCTTCCGTAAAGGAAGTGGTGGAGCTTATTTCCATGGCGGACGTACTTTTGCTCGGCATAGGCAGGGCGGATAAAATGGCCGCGCGCAGAGGCTTTTTAAACTCGCAGATAGAAACTTTGATTTCGCTTGGCGCTGTGGGCGAATCCGCGGGACATTTCTTTAATATTGACGGCCACACAGTTTACCAGAGCCCTTCCGTCGGGTCGCACGTTTCTGTTCCAAAGAGCGGCGGAAAGATAATAAGCGTGGCTGGGGGCTGCTCCAAGGCGGAAGCCATAATAGGCGCCGTGCGCCGCCACAGGCCCGACGTGCTTATAACAGACGCGGGGGCCGCGCGTACCATGGAAAAAATACTTTCGAAAGCTTAAGGCTAAGCCTTTGCTAATAAAAAAAGGAGTTATGTATTATGAGCAAAAAAACAGTCAGGGACATCAACCCGCAGGGTAAGCGCGTGCTTATGCGTGCGGATTTTAACGTTCCAATGGATGAAAAATTCAATATTACAGACAATAGCCGCATATTAGGCGCGCTGCCAACAATAAAATACCTGCTTGAAAGAGGGGCAAAGCTTATACTTGTAAGCCATCTTGGCCGCCCAAAGGGACAGGTTATTCCAAAGTTTTCTCTCGCGCCCGTCGCGAAGGAGCTTTCGAAGCTGCTCAACCAGGAAGTTAAAATGGCAAAGGACGTCGTAGGCGAAGACGCTCAAAAATGCGTGGATTCCCTTAAGGAAGGCGAAGCCTGCCTGCTTGAAAACCTGCGCTTTGAAAAGGGCGAGGAAAAGAACGACCCTGAATTCGCAAAGAAATTAGCGTCGTTCGCGGATATATTCGTAAACGACGCTTTCGGCACGGCGCACCGCGCGCACGCTTCAACAGAGGGCGTTACGCACTTTGTTGATACAAGCGTGTCGGGCTTCCTTATTGAAAAAGAAATAAAGTTCCTCGGGGACGCCGTTGAAAACCCGGAGCGCCCGTTCGTAGCCATACTCGGCGGCGCGAAGGTTTCGGACAAGATAGGAGTTATAGAAAACCTGTTAAACAAGGTTGACGTGCTTTTAATAGGCGGCGGCATGGCCTACACCTTTATTAAGGCGCAGGGCGGCTCCATAGGCAAGTCCCTTCTGGAAGAAGACAAGATGGAGCTCGCACTTTCATTAATAGAAAAAGCAAAGAAAAAGAACGTAAAGCTTCTGCTGCCCAAGGACGTTATAATAGCGGACAAGTTTGACAATAACGCCAACACCAAAAACGCGCCGGCGGGAGAAATACCGGACGACTGGCAGGGGCTTGACATAGGACGGGAAACGCGCGAAACGTTTTCCGCGGAGATCAAAAAAGCAAAGACCGTCGTGTGGAACGGGCCCATGGGCGTGTTTGAAATGCCGGCATTTTCAGGCGGCACAAAGGCGGTCGCCGAAGCCATGGCGGAATGCCCGGGCGTTACCATAGTAGGCGGCGGCGACAGCGCCGCTGCGGTAGAGGGCTTTGGCTTAAAGGACAAGATGAGCCATATTTCAACTGGCGGCGGCGCGTCGCTCGAATTCCTTGAAGGCAAGGTACTGCCGGGCGTCGCGGCATTGACGGACAAATAGGAGGAAATATGCGTAAACCAATTATCGCTGGCAACTGGAAGATGAACAAAACGCCGTCTGAAACGACGGGGTTTGTAAAGGAACTTATACCCCTTGTAAAGAACGCCGAGTGCGACGTTGTGATATGCGTACCCGCCGTCTGCATTTCAAACGCGGTGGAAGCGGCGAAGGGCAGCAACATAAAAGTAGGCGCTCAAAACGTGCACTTTGAAAAAAGCGGCGCGTTTACGGGAGAGCTGAGCGCGGATATGCTCAAGGACGCCGGAGTTGACTACGTAATAGTGGGGCATTCAGAGCGCCGCCGTTACTTTAACGAAACGGACGAAACGGTGAACATGCGCGCGCTTGCCGCCTTTAAGGCGGGCCTTACGCCCATAATCTGCGTTGGCGAAAGCAAGGAGCAGCGCGAAAAGGGCTACACGAAGGCGCTGCTCGAGTACCAGACGAGCATAGCTCTTGAAGGCTTTACGGCTGATGAAGCGGCGAAAGTTGTTATAGCCTACGAACCCATCTGGGCGATAGGAACGGGGCTTACCGCTTCAAACGAGCAGGCCAACGAAGGCGTAGGCATTATAAGAAAAGCTGTTGAAAGAAAGTTCGGAAGCGCAGCCGCTGAAAAAATGCGCATACAGTACGGCGGCAGCATGAAGCCAAAGAACGTTGAAGGCCTTATGGCGCAGGAAGAAATAGACGGCGGCCTTATAGGAGGCGCGTCGCTTAAGGCGGAAGACTTTGCAAAGGTCGTAAACTATGGAAAATAAAAAGCTGACCGCGCTTATCATAATGGACGGTCTGGGTTATAATCCGGATAAAAACGGCAACGCCGTAAAGATAGCGGGAACGCCTAACCTGGACGCCCTTATGGCGCGGTACCCCTGGAAGCTTATAGGCGCGTCCGGCATGGACGTAGGGCTTCCGGACGGGCAGATGGGCAACAGCGAGGTCGGCCACCTTAACATGGGCGCAGGACGCGTAGTGTACCAGGAGCTTACGCGCATTACAAAGGACATAGAAACGGGCGCTTTTTTTGAAAAGGAAGCGCTTGTGCAGGCGATGGACGAAGCGAAGAAAAAAGGCAAAACGCTTCACATTATGGGTCTTTTGTCCGACGGAGGCGTGCACAGCCACATAAACCATCTTTTTGCCCTTATAAGAATGGCGAAGATGCGCGGGCTTACAAACGTGCTTATACACTGCTTTATGGACGGGCGCGACGTGCCGCCAGACAGCGGCATAAAATACGTGCGCCAGCTTGAGGAATTTATAAACACAATAAGCGTTGGCCGCATAGCGAGCGTCCAGGGCCGCTACTGGGGCATGGACAGGGACAATATATGGGACCGCGTAAAGCTTGGCTACGACGCCATAGCCTTAGGCCAGGGCGAAGTAGCGCAAAGCGCTGAAGAAGCGGTGCTTAAAAGCTATGAAAAGAAAGTTTATGACGAATTCATAGTCCCCGCCGTTATACCGTTTGAAGGCAAAACGCATATCGTGCAGGACGGCGACAGCGTAGTGTTTTACAACTTCAGGCCGGACAGGGCAAGGCAGATAACGCGCGCTTTCACAGAGCCGGAATTTAAAGGCTTTGTTCGCCCTTACGTTAAAACGCAGTTTGTAACCATGACCCAGTACGACGATACGCTTAAAAACCTTAAAATAGTTAACCCGCCGGAAAGCCTTAAAAACACGCTGGGCGAGTATATTTCTTCGCTGGGGAAAACGCAGCTTCGCATAGCGGAAACGCAAAAGTACGCGCATGTTACGTTCTTCTTTAACGGCGGAGTCGAGGAACCAAACGCGGGCGAAGAGCGCGTGCTTATACCTTCAGACAAAAAGGTGCCCACGTTTGACAAGAAACCGCAGATGAGCGCCCCTGAAGTAACGGAAGAAGCGCTTAAGCGCATACGCTCCGGCAGGTACGACGTTATGATTTTAAACTTCGCCAACTGCGACATGGTGGGGCATACCGGCGTTTTAAGCGCCGCTGTTGAAGCCGTTAAGGAAGTGGACAAGGACGTAGGCATACTTGTAAAAGAGATATTAAGCCTTGGCGGCACGGTGTTCGTTACGGCGGACCACGGCAACGCCGAAAAAATGTTTGATTCAGACGGCAGCCCGTTCACCGCCCACACCACTAACCCCGTACCGTTCATAGCCTGCGGAGAGCAGTTCACGGGAAGATCCGTCCGCTCAAACGGGCGCCTGTGCGACATAGCGCCAACTATGCTTAAATCCATGGGCGTGGCAAAGCCGGATGAAATGACAGGCGAACCGCTTATATAAAAGCTTAATTTGCCTGAGCGCGAATTTTAAACTTATTATTAACAACAGGGGAAATAATTTTCCCCTGTTTTATTGTTATCTGAAATTAACGCGGCAATAGCTCGCCGCGTTCTCTTTGCGGGCGGCTTAAGCGAAGAAATCTTTTTGTTTTTTCGCCTCATGTTTTATTGTTATCTAAAAGTAACACGGTAATATGCGAATCTCGCCGCGTTCGCTTTGCGGACGGCGTAAGAAGAAAATTTTTTCGTTTTTTTCGCTTTTTTAAACCAACGTAAAAAGCATATATCAAAACGCCCGCCGCGCGACAACGTATATTATTAACGCTTAAAACGCGCCTAATTAAGCTTTTAAAGATGGAAATGCGGGAGGCGGCGCGCCGGAAGCGCTTTTTTATTTATCTAAATATTTTTTTGTAGCTTTACAATAGATGTGAGACTGAAAGCTGAGAAAAAAGCGATCGAGT